>JBKEDD010000062.1:0-95845 GCA_047975215.1 Jhaorihella sp. | reverse complement strand
CGACATGAAAGAACTTGTCCGCCCCGCTGCCGCCGTTGATCAGGTCGTGCCCGAAGCCGCCATTGACGAAGTCGTCGCCCGCATTGCCGAACACGATGTCACCGAAGGCCGAACCCGTGATCACGTCGTTCCCGTCCTGGCCCTGCAACTCGTCGGCACCAAAGCCGCCCGCGATGGTGTCGTTGCCGCCCTGGCCATAGATCAGGTCGTTGCCATACCCGCCGTCGATGCTGTCGTTGCCGGCGCCGCCATAGATCACGTCGCGCTTGTCGGCATCTGTCTCGCCGCCGCGGATCAGGTCGTCGCCATCGCCGCCGTTGATCGTGTCCGGCCCGTCGCCGCCCTCCAGCGTGTCGTCGCCGCCCATGCCCAGCAGACGGTCGGCGCCATCCAGACCTTCCAGAAGGTCGGCGCCTTCACCACCTTCCAGAACATCGTCGCCCGCGGTGCCCGCGGGGGTCAGAACCTCCGGCGCCACCGGGCCCGATGCGGCGCTGCTTACCTGCTCGCCGGTGAAGAAGCCGTCGACATAGCTGACCCGCACCGAGATTCGGGCGCCCACATCGTCCTTCCCCAGCGCATGGCTGTCGCCGGTCGCGCCGTCGATCGCGCTACCGTCGCGCAACCATTGGTAGCTGAACGCACCAAGGCCGTCCCGGTCGGTCAGCGCCGATACGTCCGCGCGCAGGCTGCCGCCTTCGATCGCGGTGCCCGCGAGCGTAATGCCGCCTTCGGGAAGGAAGTTACCCGGCAACCCGGCAAAGACCAGTTCGCCGCCATCGGACAGGCGCAAGGTGCGATCGTCGGCGCCCGCAACGTTCTCGATCGACGCCGCAAGCGCGGCGGGCAACGCAACAAGATCGAACCCGTCGGTGCCCGGCACGAAATCGGCGAACACGTCGCGCCCCATCCCTTCGGTCAGCACCACGACATCGGCCCCGTCACCGCCAAAGATGGTGTCGTCGCCCGCGCTGCCGGCGATCCGGTCGTCGCCTTTGCCACCTTCCAGAACGTCATCGCCCCCGCCGCCGATCAGGGTGTCGTTGCCGCCGCGGCCAAAGATCATGTCCGCCCCGGTGCCGCCTTCGCGCCGTTCGTCGCTTTCGTCGCCGATCACCAGGTTGCGGCTGGACGGCGCAAGGGACCGAATGTCGAACACGCCGTCGCTCAGGGCAAGGAACTCGACCCCGAACAGGCTGTCGATCCCGGCGCCGGGCGCGGCCACGCGAACCGAACCGTCGCCGGGAAAGAACAGCTGGACCTGCGTGCTTGAGGCCGCGTATCGGGCAGCGTCTCCGGGGCCGGGGCCCATGATGCCGCCGTTTTGCCCCCCCACCAGCACGTCAAAGCCCGCCCCGCCCTCGAGCAGGTCGCTGCCGTCATATCCCATCAGTGTGTCGTCGCCCGCCCCGCCGATCAGCGTGTCGGCCTCGGCACCGGGCGTGGACGATCCGTGCAGCACGTCGCTGAACGCGGACCCGATGACCTGTTCGATGCCGCCGATGACGGCGCCCTTCGCCCAGCCCGCGCTCTGGTCGCCGTCGAAGAAGTTCAGATCGACCGTCACCGGCCCGGTGGCGTTGGCATAGGACAGCGTGTCGATCTCTCCGGGTGCGGTGCCGTCATCGCTGATCGAGTCGCCGACCGGCACACCGGGCGCCGGTGGGCCGGGCAGATAGAGATCGGAACCGGCACCGCCGCTCAGCCCGTCGGTTCCGGGCCCGCCATCGAGCGTGTCGTTGCCGCCATTGCCTTGCAGGATGTCGTTGCCGCCACCGCCGATCAGCAGATCGTCATTGTCGAATCCGGCGATCAGGTTGACCCCGTCAGTCCCGGTATAATGGTGGCCGTCCTGACTGAAGAAAGCGCCCAGCGGGACGCTGGAACGCGCCGCATAGCTTTGCATGACCGCCTCGCTCAGCGCGGCGGCCGAAACATTGGGCAACGTCAGCGTCGCACTCGGCTCAAGCAGGCTCGGCAGATACAGGCTCGGGTCGCTTATGCCGGCGTCGATGGCGCGCGACAGCGTGTAGTTGAAGAACACCTCGATGCCGGTGATCGTCCCCGAGGTGAACACCGGAAACGAGGTTCCGATGGGCAGGGTTGTCGTGCCGACCGCAAGATCGGTGCCGAAAAAGCTGATCCTGCCCAGGTAGTTGGGTGCGCGGAAGATCACCTGGGTCGAGGTGACCGCATCGACGACCGTCGGAATGCTGCCGCCGGTCGAAAAGCTCCGCACGCCGAAATAGCCTTCGACACCCTCGAACATCTCTGCCGATGAGTTCAGTATCGTGCCGGTCCAAACCATCCTATCAACCCCCCGATTGAATTTCGATCCGCCGCCGCAACGAGCGAAACATCCCTAATGAAATACCGCGCCGCGCCCGCGGGCCCGGCGGCAGGGCGACAATAGCGGCAATCGCGCGGCGCGTCAGCAAAACTTGACGGGGGGCGCGGCATGGCGCGGCGCGTCAGGGCGGGACGGCCCGCCAACATGCGTCTCAGGCGGCGGGTTCCCTGCTGCCCGGCCATCCCGATGCGGGGGCCGGCAAAGGCCGGCTCAGCCCCTGCCTTCGCGGTCCGGATCGGCCTGGCCGATACCGCGGAACACGAACCTGAACGGCAGGATCCACAAGAATCCCAGGCCCACATAGACCGCCAGTTCGATCAGGATCGAAGGCCGGTCGAGCCAGTTCACCGCACTCACCGCCACCACGACATAGGCCGGCAGCCCGATAAGCAGGATCACCAGCGACCAGCGCCGGCGCGCCTTGTAGGAAAGTCCGCGTTTGCCCGGCATCAGTCGGCAAACGGGTCGGTGACAAGGATGGTGTCCTCGCGTTCGGGCGAAGTGGACAGCATCGCCACCGGGCAGTCGATCAGTTCCTCGACCCGGCGCACATACTTGATGGCGTTGGCGGGCAGATCGGCCCAGGATCGCGCGCCTTCGGTCGATTCCGACCATCCCGGCAGTTCTTCGTAGATCGGCACGCAACGCGCCTGCTGCTCGGCCGCGGTTGGCAGATGGTCGATACGCTGCCCGTCCAGATCGTAGCCGGTGCAGATTTTCAGCGTCTCGAACCCGTCCAGCACGTCGAGCTTGGTCAGCGCGATGCCGTTGACCCCGGACGTGGCGCAGGTCTGGCGCACCAGCACCGCATCGAACCAGCCGCAGCGCCGCTTGCGCCCGGTGGTGGTGCCGAACTCGTCGCCGCGCTGCCCCAGCCTTTCGCCGTCCCCATCATCCAGTTCGGTCGGAAAAGGGCCTTCGCCCACCCGGGTCGTGTAAGCCTTCACGATGCCGAGAACGAAGTCGATGGCACCGGGCCCGATGCCGGTGCCCGTGGCGGCCTGCCCGGCAATCACGTTCGACGAGGTGACGAACGGGTAGGTGCCAAAGTCGATATCCAGCAACGCGCCCTGCGCGCCCTCGAACAGGATGCGCTTGCCCGCCTTGCGCTTCTCGCTCATCACCTTCCAGACCGGGGCTGCGTATTCCAGGATCTTCGGCGCGATGTCCTGCAACCGCGCGATCAGGGCTTCGCGGTCAACGGGCTCCAGCCCCAGCCCGCGGCGCAGCGCGTCATGATGGGCAAGCACGCGGTCCACCCGCATCTCAAGCGTCGCCGCATCGGCCAGATCGGCAACCCGGATCGACCGGCGGCCAACCTTGTCTTCGTAGGCCGGACCGATGCCGCGCCCGGTGGTGCCGATCCTTGCGACACTCACTGCCGCTTCGCGGGCGCGGTCCAGTTCACCGTGAATCGGCAGGATCAGGGGCGTATTTTCGGCGATCATCAGGGTTTGCGGGGTGATGGACACGCCCTGCGCGCGAATCGCGTCGATCTCGGCCAGCAGGTGCCAGGGGTCCAGCACGACGCCGTTGCCTATCACGCTCAGCTTGCCGCCGCGCACCACGCCCGAGGGCAGGGCATGCAGCTTGAAGGTCACGCCGTCGATGACCAGCGTATGCCCGGCATTGTGACCGCCCTGGAAGCGCGCGATCACGTCGGCGCGTTCGCTGAGCCAGTCCACGATCTTGCCCTTCCCCTCGTCGCCCCACTGGGCGCCGACAACGACGACGTTGGCCATATCCGGTCCTTTGCTTGGTACGAGTCAAACCCGCGCCCGTATACCGATGCGCGTGCATCAGCGAAACCGCAATTTCGACGCATCCGGGCAAGGGTGGGCAGGATTGGATGCCTGGCGATTTCGCGCGGCGCGCCGACACGCGTTGAACGGCGCTAACGCGCGGTCGCCCCGGCGGGGACGCTCAGCCCTCGGCCAGTGCCGCGCGAATCCGTTCGGCATGGGCGGCGATCGTTTCCTGCGGCGCCGCCTGCCCCGGCGGGCGCAGCGCCACGCCGTCATGGCGCGGCAGAACGTGAACGTGCAGATGAAACACCTCCTGCCCGCCGGCGGCCTCGTTGAACTGCTGGATGGTGACGCCGCCGGCATCGAAAGCCCGCATGACCGCGCGGCTCATGGTCTGAACCGTCATCATCACCGCCGCCAACTGGTCGGCGCCGGCATCCAGGACGTTGCGGCAGGGGGTCTTGGGGATCACGAGGCAATGGCCGTCGGCGCGCGGCATGATGTCCATGAACACCATCGTTGCCGCATCCTCGTACACCTTTTGCGCCGGTATCTCGCCGCGCAGGATCTTGGCAAAGATGTTCTGGGGATCGTAGCTCATGGGGGGCTCCTCGGGCTGATGTCTGCGCCGGGTATGTGCGACCGGCCAGTTGCGCCGTCAAGGGCGCACCCCGAACCAAACCCGTCTTGCAAAGCGATATCGGAAACGCTGCCGGCCGCCGCAAAGGCGCAGCGATATCAAGTCGCCAAAGAAATTATTCTTGATCCAGATCAAATTCGGGCATTGATGCGGCCCGCCCGAAATTCTAAAACCTGAATGAACGCGTGCGCCGGACTGCCGCCGCACGCCCGGATCTGACAGGAGGCACCCAATGGCAGACGCGGCCATTCACGGGCACGGGCACGACGACGAGCGCGGATTCTTCACCCGTTGGTTCATGTCCACCAACCACAAGGACATCGGTATCCTATACCTCGTCGCATCGGCGATTGCGGGTTTGATTTCAGTGACCTTCACCGTTTTCATGCGGCTGGAACTGATGGAACCCGGCGTCCAGCACATGTGCATGGAAGGCGCGCGGCTGTTGTCGGACGCCTCCGCCGAATGCACGCCAAACGGCCATCTCTGGAACGTGCTGATCACCTATCACGGCGTACTGATGATGTTCTTCGTCGTGATTCCCGCGCTGTTCGGCGGTTTCGGCAACTATTTCATGCCGTTGCAGATCGGCGCGCCGGACATGGCCTTCCCGCGCATGAACAACCTGTCGTTCTGGCTTTATATCGCCGGCACATCGCTGGGTGTGGCATCCATGCTGACCCCGGGCGGCAACGACCAGCTCGGTTCGGGCGTGGGCTGGGTGCTCTACCCGCCGCTTTCGACCACCGAGGGCGGCATGTCGATGGATCTGGCGATCTTCGCGGTGCACCTTTCCGGCGCTTCCTCGATCCTGGGCGCGATCAACATGATCACCACCTTCCTGAACATGCGCGCGCCGGGCATGACCCTGTTCAAGGTGCCGCTGTTCTCGTGGGCGATCTTCATCACCGCCTGGATGATCCTGCTGGCCCTGCCCGTTCTTGCCGGTGCCATCACCATGCTGCTGATGGACCGCAACTTCGGCTTCACCTTCTTCGACGCCTCGGGGGGCGGCGATCCGGTGCTTTACCAGCATATCCTGTGGTTCTTCGGCCATCCCGAAGTCTACATCGTGATCCTGCCGGGCTTTGGCATCATCAGCCATGTGATCGCCACCTTCTCGAAGAAGCCCATCTTCGGCTATCTGCCGATGGTCTGGGCGCTGATCACCATCGGCTTTCTGGGCTTCGTGGTCTGGGCGCATCACATGTACACCGTGGGGATGAGCATCAACCAGCAGGTCTATTTCATGCTGGCGACGATGGTCATCGCGGTCCCGACAGGGGTAAAGGTGTTCAGCTGGATCGCTACCATGTGGGGCGGCTCGGTCGAGTTCCGGGCGCCGATGCTCTGGGCCTTCGGCTTCCTGATCGTGTTCACCATCGGCGGCGTTACCGGCGTGGTGGTCGCGCAGGCCGGGATCGACCGGGCCTACCACGACACCTACTATGTCGTGGCGCACTTCCACTATGTGATGAGCCTGGGGGCGGTGTTCGCCATCTTTGCCGGGGTCTATTTCTGGTTCGGCAAGATCACCGGCCGGCAATACCCCGAATGGGCCGCCAATCTGCATTTCTGGATGTTCTTCATCGGCACCAACCTGACCTTCTTTCCCCAGCACTTCCTGGGCCGTCAGGGTATGCCGCGCCGCTACATCGACTACCCCGAGGCCTTCGCCTACTGGAACTACATCTCGTCCTGGGGTGCGTTCCTGTCGTTTGCGTCCTTCCTGTTCTTCATCGGCGTCGTGATATGGTCGCTCACGCGCGGCGCGAAAGTGACCGAGAACAACTACTGGAACGAATACGCCGATACGCTGGAATGGACCCTGCCCAGCCCGCCGCCCGAACACACGTTCGAGCAGTTGCCCAAGCGCGAGGACTGGGACAAGGGCCACGCGCACTGAAGCGGCCGGACAGGACCGTACCCGAAAGGCCCCGGCACCGTCCGGGGCCTTTTGGCGGCTGCGGCTGGCAGCCGCGATGCCCCTGCCACAGGCTGCCGGCACCAGGAAACCGCCAGGCACCTGAAGACAAGCTCCGCAATGCAACGTGACATCGTCCTCCGGGCACCCGCCACCCGCACGGCCCGCGATGCCCTATGAATGGGTCGAGACCGATCCGCGCAGCGACGCGCAGGAATTGCATCTGTGGCCGCATCGGTCGCTGCCGGCCCGGGGCTATGCCTGGTTCATCGCCGGCAGCTTCGCGCTGGTGCTTGTCCCGTTGCTGGCGGTGCTCGGTTCGGTGCTGCTTTGGGGGCTGCTGCCTTTCGTGCTGCTGGCACTCGGCGGCATGTGGTGGGCGCTTGACCGGTCACGCCGCGACGGCCAGATCATCGAGGTCCTGACCCTGACCGCAGAGCACGCGCGACTGGTCCGCCGCGACCCGGGCGGCGCCACGCGCGACTGGGAATGCAACCGCCACTGGGCACGGGCGAACCTGCACGACGCCGGCGGCCCGGTGCCCTTCTATGTCACGCTGTCGGGCAATGGCCGCGAGGTCGAGATCGGCGCGTTTCTCTCCGAAGAGGAGCGCCTGGCGCTTTATGACGAACTGCTGATCCGGCTGCGTGGCTGAAGCGCCGCGTACCGGCCGTTCAGCACGGGCCGCCGGCGGTGGCGCAAAGTTCGTCCTTTACCATCGGGCCGACCTTGCCAAAATCCATCTGGCCGCTGTAGCGCCCCTTCAGTTCGGCCATCACCTTGCCCATGTCACGGATCGACGCAGCGCCGGTCGAGGCGACAGCGGCCTGTACCGCCGCGCGTACCTGATCGTCATCGAGCTGCCTGGGCAGGAATTCCTGGATGATGCCGATTTCCTCGCGCTCGCGCTCGGCCAGATCCAGCCGTCCGCCCTCCTCGTAGGCACGCGCGCTTTCACGGCGTTGCCTGACCATCTTGCCAAGGATTGCCGTCACCTCGTCGTCGCCGACGCCAACATCGGTGCCGTCGCCACGCGCGGCAATATCGCGATCCTTGATTGCGGCGCTGATCAGCCGCAGCGTCGAGAGGCGCGCGGTGGCCTTGTCTTTCATTGCCTGTTTCAGCGCCGTGTTGACGCGTTCTCGCAGATCCATATGTCTGGTCCATCCCCATGGCACTCGAAGCCCCGAGGATACAGAAGGAAAACCGCTGGCACAACTACCAGAATTTTCTTGTAAGCTATTGAAATATAACAATGTCGCAGAATCGGCCCGGGCTTGACCCCATCCCGCTCCGGGCTTAGGTATCGCAAGATCCAGCCGCAGGAGACTCGTGCCATGGCCGCCGCCGACCCGACCCACCCCACCGCCTGCCTGGCGCTTGCCGATGGCACGGTGTTTTATGGCACCGGCTTTGGCGCCACCGGGCAGACGGTGGCCGAGCTTTGCTTCAACACCGCCATGACCGGCTATCAGGAAATCATGACCGATCCGTCCTATGCCGGGCAGATCGTGACCTTCACCTTTCCCCATGTCGGCAATGTCGGCGTCAATGCCGAGGATGACGAAACCGCCGATCCCGTGGCGCGCGGCATGGTCGTGAAATGGGATCCGACGGCGCCCAGCAACTGGCGGGCAACCGACGACCTCAAGACCTGGCTCGCGCGGCGCGGCCGGATCGCCATCGGCGGCGTCGATACACGCCGCCTGACCCGCGCGATCCGCCAGCAGGGCGCGCCCCATGTCGCGCTTGCCCATGACCCGCAGGGCCGCTTCGACATCGCCGCCCTGGTCGCCGCCGCACGCAGCTTTGCCGGGCTGGAGGGCATGGATCTCGCCCGCGAAGTGACGTGCGCGCAAAGCTATCGCTGGGACGAGATGCGCTGGGCCTGGCCGGATGGCTATTCCCGCCAGGAGGCCCCGGAATTCAAGGTCGTGGCACTGGATTACGGCGCCAAGCGAAATATCCTGCGCTGTCTGGCCAGCGTCGGTTGCGATATCACGGTGCTGCCGGCCACCGCCACCGCAGAGGAGGTGCTGGCGCATGAACCCGACGGCGTGTTCCTGTCGAACGGGCCCGGCGACCCGGCGGCCACCGGTGCCTACGCGGTGCCGATGATCCGCAAGATCCTCGACAACACGAACCTGCCGGTCTTCGGCATCTGCCTGGGCCACCAGATGCTGGCGCTGGCGCTCGGCGCCAGAACCGTCAAGATGAACCACGGCCATCACGGCGCAAACCATCCCGTCAAGGATCTGGAGACCGGCAAGGTCGAGATCACATCTATGAACCACGGCTTTGCCGTCGACGGTCAAAGCCTGCCCGATGGCGTGGCCGAAACCCACCGCTCGCTGTTTGACGGTTCGAACTGCGGCATCCGCGTGTCCGGCCGCCCGGTCTGGTCGGTGCAATACCATCCCGAAGCCAGCCCCGGACCGCAGGACAGTTACTATCTGTTCCAACGGTTCGCCGCGGCCATGGCGGACCGCAAGGCCGCGGCCTGACGCAGCTCTCGCCGCCGGGACTGCGTTTACCCGTTATTAACCCTGGCACTACAACCCTGACGCGAAGCAAACTTGCGGACGTGTCAGATGAGCGATCTTAGCCTTCGGCTGCTTTCCCCCCGCCCGGCCCCGGCGGCGGATCTGCCGCGCCGCCCGCTCGGGCGGCTGCTGGTCGAAAGCGGGGCGATCAGCCGCGACCGGCTGGTACAGGCGCTGCGGTTGCAACTGCAACAGCGCGCACCCATCGGCGAGATTCTCGTGGCCGAGGGCTGGGCAGGCGAAACCGCCGTCCAGACGGCGCTGGCCGCGCAATACGGGCTGCAACAGGTCGATCTCGCGCAACAGCCGCCCGATCCCGGGCTGGGCGGTACGATGCCCTGGCAGTTCTGGCTGCGCCACCGTGCGATCCCCTGGCAACGGCTGGGGCCGATACTGCTGATCGCGACCGCCCGGCCAGACCGGTTCGACCGGCTGCGCGCGGAACTGCCGGACACCGGGGCGACAGCCGTCCCGGTGCTGGCCAACGGCATGGACATCGACGCCGCCATCGCCGGGCTGCATGGCGCGTCGATGTCCGCCGCGGCCAGTACCCGCGTCGCGCCCCGCTACAGCTGCCGCAACTGGAACGCGCGCAAACGCCTGGCGGCGGCCATCGCGGTTCTGGCCGCGCTGCTGGCGATGGCGCTTGCGCCGCTGGCCGGCCTGATGCTGCTGTTTGGACTGGCGATTCTGAGCCTGGCGCTTTTCGCCGGTCTCAGGCTGGCCGGTTTCGCCGCGCATGTGCAAAGCCATGCCCGGCTGACGGCGCCACACCGGCCCCGGCACGCGCCGCCCGCGCGCCTGCCGCGCGTTTCGGTGCTGGTACCGCTGTTCCGCGAACGCGAAATCGCCGGCAAACTGGTCGAACGTCTGGCCCGGCTGACCTACCCCAAGGCGCTGCTCGACGTGATCCTGGTTCTGGAACAGGCCGACGACGTGACCCGTGAGGCGCTGGCCGCCGCGCGCCTGCCCGCCTGGATGCGGGTGATCGAGGTGCCCGCCGATGGCGGGCTGACAACGAAACCGCGGGCGATGAACTATGCGCTGGATTTCTGCCGGGGCGAGATCGTTGGTGTCTGGGACGCCGAGGACGCGCCGGTTCCCGACCAGATCGAACATGTGGTAAGCCGCTTTGCCGGGGCTGCGCCCGAGGTGGTCTGCCTTCAGGGCATACTGGATTACTACAACCCGCGCACCAACTGGCGAACCCGCTGTTTCACCATCGAATACGCGAGCTGGTTCCGCATCGTTCTGCACGGCATCGCGCGGCTGGGTCTGGTGGTGCCGCTTGGCGGCACGACCCTGTTCTTTCGCCGCGACAAGCTGGTGGAACTTGGCGGATGGGATGCCCACAACGTCACCGAAGACGCCGATCTGGGGGTGCGGCTGGTGCGTGCGGGCTACCGCACCGAACTGATCGACACCGTGACCTACGAGGAAGCGACCGGCCGCGCCTGGCCCTGGATCCGGCAACGCTCGCGATGGCTCAAGGGGTTCATGGTCACATATCTGGTACATATGCGCGCACCACGCCGCCTGTGGGCCGAACTGGGTGCGGCGCGATTTCTTGGTGTCCAGGCGTTCTTTCTGGGAACGTTGGGGCAATTCCTGCTGGCGCCCCTTCTGTGGACCTTCTGGCCGATGGCCTTCGGGATCGCTCATCCGCTGTCGGGGCTTGTTCCCGCGCCGATGCTGGCCGCCACCCTGGGCCTGCTGATCCTGGCCGAACTTCTTTCGCTCTGCATCGCGCTGGCGGCGGTCTCCGCCAGCGGCCGCCGCTTCCTGCTCGCATGGATACCGACGATGATCCTGTATTTTCCGCTTGGCGTCGTCGCGGCCTACAAGGCCGTGTTCGAGTTGTGTTTCTGCCCCTTCTTCTGGGACAAGACACCGCACGGCCAGTCGTCGCCGGAATGCGAAGCCGCGACCCTCAGCGCCGCTCGCGCTTGCCGGCATCCTGTTTCAGACGGGTCATGAAGGCCGCCGATATGTGATGGCGCAGCGCCTCCTCGGCGGCGCTGGAATCGCGCGCCGCGATCGCCGCGACGATGGCGCCATGTTCGCGCTGTGCCAGTTCGCCACGCCCCTGCGCCGCCAGCGAGGTCGTGGCCATCAGCGCCATGGTCCGGTGCACCAGGTTCAGTTGCTGCACCAGATAGCGGTTGTGCGAGGCCAGATGGATCTGTTCGTGAAACCGGCGGTTGGCGCGGCTCAGCGCCGGCGGATCGCAGACCAGCGCATCGTCCTCGCCGACCATCTCGCGCAGCACCCGCACCTCTTCCTCGGTCGCATGCTGGGCCGCCAGCCGCGCCGCCAGCCCCTCGAGTTCGCGCCGCACCACGTAAAGTTCGGCCATCTGGTTGTGATCCAGCGTCGCCACGATAAGCGACCGGCCGTCGCGTTCCAGCAGGGATTGCGTTTCGAGCCGCTGCAACGCTTCGCGGACCGGCGTGCGCGACACGCCCAGCCGTTCGGCCAGATCGCTTTCCACCAGGCGGTCGCCAGGCTTGTAGATGCCAATGTCGATGGCATCGAGGATCATGCTGTAGGCGTCGCCTTGCGATGGCTTGGTGGGAGTCATGGCCGTGCCTGCGCCTCTTTCATGCGCCCCCTGTCTAGCCGCGGGCGCGCCTCGCGATCAACCCTGCCATTGAACGCTGCGCGCCCTTGTCCTAGATCATCGCCATGGTTCGCCAGTCCTTCTCTCACGTGACGCATTGGGTGTTCGACCTCGACAACACCCTGTATCCGCCACAGGCCCGCCTGTTCGACCAGATCGAACTGCGCATGACGCAGTTCGTCATGGATGCGCTCGGCGTGCCGCGGGGCGAGGCCGACCGCCTGCGCCGCCACTACTGGCAGCTCTATGGCACCACGCTGGCGGGTTTGATGCATGAACACGATGTCGACCCCGCCCCCTATCTGACGCATGTCCACGATATCTCGCTCGACCACCTGGAAAAGGACGCGGACCTGGCCCGCGCCATCGCCGCCCTGCCGGGCCGCAAGATCGTCTATACCAATGGCTGCGCACCCTACGCCGAACGGGTCATCGAGGCGCGCGGGCTGTCGGGGCAGTTCGATGCGATCTATGGCGTCGAACATGCGGGATTCCTGCCCAAGCCCCAGCGCGCCGCCTTCGAGGCCGTGTTCGCCCTTGACGGCGCTCCGGCCGAGCGCGCCGCGATGTTCGAGGACGACGCGCGCAACCTGGCCGCCCCGCACGAGATGGGGATGCGCACCGTGCATGTCGCGCCCGAGCGCGATGATGCCAGTCACATCCATCACCATACCGACGACCTGCCGGGCTTTCTGAAACGCCTGGCATGATCCGGCCGGCGACCGCATAGGCAACGAGGAGCCGTTCGAATGAGCGACAGGTGCGATGTCCTGATCTCCGGCGGCGGCATCGCCGGGCTGTGCGCGGCGGCGGCATTCGGCGCCGAGGGTTTCGATGTGATCTGTGTCGATCCCGCGGCCCCGGTGACGGAACGCGACGCCGCCGGGTCAGACCTGCGCACAACCGCCTTCCTGCAACCGGCACAGGCGCTGCTTGACCGCTGCGGGCTTTGGGACAGGCTGGCGGAACATGCCGCGCCGCTGCACGTCATGCGGATCGTGGATGCTGGCGGGGTGAACGCCAAACCGCGGATGGTGCGCGAATTCCGCGCCTCCGACCTGTCCGGGCTACCGTTCGGCTGGAACCTGCCCAACTGGCTGATCCGGCGGGAAATTCTCGCGCATCTGGCATCCCTTCCGAAGGTCGATTTCCGCCCCGGGACCGGCACCACCACGCTGTTTGCGCGCCAGACCGGCGCCCGCGTCGGGCTGAGCGACGCAACCCGGGTCGAAACCCGCCTGCTGATCGCCGCCGACGGCCGCGATTCGCCAATGCGCCAGGCGGCCGGCATCGGGGTGCGCAGAACGCGCTATGGCCAGAAGGCGCTTGCCTTCGCCGTCACCCACCCGGTCGCGCATCACAACGTCTCAACCGAGATCCACCGCAGCGGCGGCCCCTTCACGCTGGTACCCCTGCCCGACCTTGACGGATCGCCCTGTTCGGCGGTGGTGTGGATGGAGAGCGGGCCGCGGGCACGCGCCTTGCAGGCCATGGACACGGCCAGCTTCGAGGCGGCGATCTCGCAACGCTCCTGCGAATTGCTGGGGCCGCTGAAACTGGCCTCGCGCCGCAGCCTCTGGCCGATCATCAGCCAGTCCGCCGACCGGTTGAGCGGCCAGCGCATCGCGCTGATCGCCGAAGCGGCGCATGTGGTGCCCCCGATCGGCGCACAGGGGCTGAACATGTCGCTGCGCGATCTGGCCTGCCTGCTGGATCTTGCCACCGCCCGGCGCGACGGGCTGGGCGACGGCGCCATGCTGACATCCTATCACGCGCAGCGCATCGGCGACGTAAGGCTGCGCGTGGCCGGCATCGACCTGCTGAACCGCGCCTCTATGGCGGGCGCGCGGCCCCTGCGCGATGCGCGCGCGCTGGGGCTAGGGGCGCTATATGCGGCAGCACCGATACGCAAGACGCTGATGCGGATGGGCCTGGGGCTGCGCTGAAGGCCGCTCAGAGCACCCGGTCGATCACCCGTTTCAGCCGCGCCAGGGTGGCATCCACGTCGCAGATCTTGTCAAGCCCGAACAGGCCCAGCCGAAAGGTGCGGAAATCGTCGGGTTCGTCGCATTGCAGAGGAACCCCGGCGGCGATCTGCATGCCTTCGGCGGCGAATTTGCGCCCGTTCTGGATGTCGGGGTCATCCGTGTAGCTGACCACCACGCCCGGCGCGCCGAAGCCCTCGGCGGCAACCGATACCACGCCCTTTTCCTTCAGCATCGCGCGCACGCCGTCGCCCAGCGCCCATTGCGCCTCGCGCAACCGTTCGAACCCAAGCGCGCGGGTTTCGGCCATGGCGTCGCGCAAACCGCGCAGCGCGTCGGTTGGCAGCGTGGCGTGATAGGCATGACCGCCGTTCTCGTAGGCTGCCATGATCCGCCGCCATGTCCTGAGGTCCAGCGCGAAACTGTCCGAAACGGTCTGCTCCAGCCGCGCCTCGGCGCGCGCCGACAGCATCACCAGCCCCGCCGATGGCGACGCGCTCCAGCCCTTTTGCGGCGCGCTTATCAGCACATCGACGCCGGTTGCGGCCATGTCCACCCAGATTGCGCCCGAGGCGATGCAGTCCAGAACCATCAGCGCGCCGACCTCATGCGCCGCCGCCGCCAGAGCGGCGATGTAGTCGTCAGGCAGGATCACACCCGCCGCGGTTTCCACATGCGGCGCAAAGACCACGCCGGGCCGGCGGCTGCGGATCGCGTCCGTTACCTCCTGGATCGGTGCGGGCGCGAACGGGCGCGGCGCGGAATTGCCGACCTGGCGCGCCTGCATCACCGTGGCCGAGGCAGCGATGCCGCCGGTCTCGACGATCTGGCTCCAGCGGTAGGAAAACCAGCCGTTGCGCACCACCAGGACATCCTCGTCGCGGGCGAACTGGCGCGCAACCGACTCCATCGCATAGGTGCCGCCACCGGGGACAAGCGCCACGGCGTCGGCCGCATAGACCTCTTTCAACATCGCCGACAGGTCGCGCATGACCTCCTGAAATGCGGCCGACATGTGGTTCAGCGACCGGTCGGTGAACACCACCGAGAATTCTTCAAGACCTTCGGGATCCACGGTGTCGAGCAGGGCGGGCATGGGCAAACTCCTTTTCGGGCCGGATTGCGGGCCAATGCGGGTTTATCGCGCCGCGGCGCGCGTGGCAAAACCTGTTTCAGCCGATGGGACCGGGGCGGCGTTCCTCGCTTAGCAGGACGTTGGCGTCGACCTCGCCCGCACCGGGCAGCGCCATGATGCGGCGGCGCAGCACGCGCTCGAAATCGGCCAGATCGCGTGCCACCACGCGCAGGCGGTAGTCATACATCCCCAGAACGTGCTCGACCGTCTGCACCTCGGGTATCGCCGCCACGGCGCGTTCGAAATCCTCAAGGCTCACCTGCCCCTTGCGGGCCAGCTTGACCCCCAGGAACACGGTCACGCCGAACCCCAGGGCGGCGGCGTCCAGCCGCAGCCGCCGGCCGGCGATCACGCCTCCATCCTGCATCCGCCGAATTCGCCGCCAGGCGGCAGGCTGGGACAGGCCGAACCGGCGGCCCAGCGCGCCCGCGCTCTGGGTCGCGTCCTGTGCCAGTGCGCGCAGCAGGCGGCGGTCGGTCGCGTCCAGTTCGATCATACCGGCAGCGCCTCGTCGCGCTTGACACGGGCGATATGCATCAGCGCCTCGATATCGGCGATATGCGGCAGGGTCAGGATGCGGTCGCGATATAGCTGCTGGTAGTGGCCCATATCGCGCGCGATCAGCGACAGGCGGACATCGACCCGCCCGATGAAGGTCTGGAGTTCGAGCACTTCGGGTATCTCGCGCGCCCGTGCCAGAAACTCGTCGAAGGCGCGCGGCTGGGTCTTGTCGAGAGCGACGCGCAACGACACCTCGACCGCATAGCCCAGCGCCGCCCAGTCGATCACCGCCTCCTGCGCCAGGATGATTCCGCCCGCCCGCATCCGTTCCAGCCGCCGCCAGCAGGTGGCTGGCGTCACCCCGGCCCGCCCGGCAAGATCGGCGGTGCCCAGATCGGGCGCGGCCTGGAACTGGCGCAGAATGCGGCGGTCGGTATCATCGAGAATGATTTTTTCAGTCATTCATCGTTTCACACATGATATTTCTTTCAAGACACAGATACCGAAAAATTCCGAAATCGCAATCCGCCGTCCGGCGGGTAACAAGCAAAACAGACAAAACCGGCAACAAGGAGCGCCAGACATGCGCGTCTATTATGATCGCGATTGCGACATCAACCTGATCAAGGACAAGAAGGTAGCCATTCTCGGCTATGGCAGCCAGGGCCATGCCCATGCGCTGAACCTGCGGGATTCGGGCGCCAAGAACCTGGTGGTCGCACTACGCGAGGGCAGCGCCTCGGCCAAGAAGGCCGAGGGCGAAGGGCTGAAGGTGATGGGCATCGCAGAGGCCGCGGCATGGTGCGACCTGATCATGTTCACCATGCCCGACGAGTTGCAGGCCGACACCTACAAGAAATACGTTCATGACAACCTGAAGGACGGCGCCGCCATCGCCTTCGCACACGGGCTGAACGTGCATTTCGGCCTGATCGAGCCCAAACCCGGCGTCGATGTCATCATGATGGCGCCGAAAGGTCCGGGGCACACCGTGCGCGGCGAATACGTCAAGGGCGGCGGCGTGCCCTGCCTCGTGGCGGTGGACAACGACGCCTCGGGCAAGGCGCTGGAAATCGGCCTGTCCTATTGCAGCGCCATCGGCGGCGGCCGCTCGGGCATCATAGAGACGAATTTCCGCGAGGAATGCGAAACCGACCTGTTCGGCGAACAGGCGGTGCTGTGCGGCGGCCTGGTCGAACTGATCCGCATGGGGTTCGAAACCCTGGTCGAGGCCGGATATGCCCCGGAAATGGCTTATTTCGAGTGCCTGCATGAAGTGAAACTTATCGTAGACCTGATCTACGAGGGCGGCATCGCCAACATGAACTACTCAATTTCGAACACCGCCGAGTATGGTGAATATGTCTCTGGCCCGCGCGTGCTGCCGCGTGAGCAAACCAAGGCTGAGATGAAGGCGATCCTGCACGACATCCAGTCCGGCAAGTTCGTGCGCGACTTCATGACCGAGAACAAGGTCGGCCAGCCGTTCTTCAAGGGAACGCGGCGGATGAACGACGCGCATCAGATCGAGCAGGTGGGCGAGAAGCTGCGCGCCATGATGCCGTGGATCTCGGCCGGCAAGATGGTCGACAAGGCCAAGAACTGATCGGCGGCAAGACAGGGCCGGCCCAACCAGGACGGGGCGCGTCTTAAAGGACGCGCCCCGCATCCGTTCAAGCCCATGGGCGTTGCAGGCCAACCGGTCTGGCACATCCGGACGCCGGGCCGAATGACCGCGACACGCCACGGGCATGTTGCATCCAGACAAATTCGCCCGCTGTTGCGCGACCTTTCGCCAGTGACGCGGAATCGTAGTTCGACACACCGGAATCCGGGCAGAACCTGGGTTCGCGTCCGCCATCGGGGCGGGGTCGGGCGCGAACCGGATCGCAAGCGATCCGGTGTCAATTGACGGATGGTGCGAACTTTGGGTTCGGGTGACTAATACTTGCCGATCGTGATCGTGACCGAACCCAGCACCTTGCCCTTGGCCGAAACCGGCTTCACCGTGGCCGTATAGCGGTTGCCGCTCCCGCCCGAACAGGGCGGCAGATAGCCCGGCGAGGCGTAATCGCCCTTGGACTTGGCGGGCTTGTGGACACGCACCCCCCCCGGCAGCCTGTTGGTCATGCCCGGCACCGCCCGCAGTGTCGCGGACGTACCGCTTGCCGGATAGAGAATCGAGCCATGCCCGCCCCCGCGCGACAGTGGCTTGTAGCTCTTGTCGTCATACTCGACCAGGATGGCGGCGGTTCCCGCCGGCAGGCCGCTGACTTTCATCGGCGGGGTCGCGCCGTTGCCGCCGTGGAGCTTGCATTGCTGCCCGGCGGGTACGGCACCGCCCGTCCAGGGCGCCATCAACTGCACCGACATGTCGGCCCATGCCGCGCCCCCCGCCAGCAAAAACGCGGCAGTAATGCCCGAAAACAAGCGTCTTGAATACATCGCGATACATCCTTCTCTTGATATCGCGACGATCCTTCCGGCCCCTCAGATGGATGTCAACCGTTGGCGGCATTCACGCGGCCGGTGTGGCGCACCCGGACGGCCGTTGCCGCGGGTCGGGTCGAAAACGCGCACGGTTCAGGGGCCAACCGCCTGCGCCACGGCATCGACCACGCCGTCGACGGTGCGAACAAGCAGCGCCTCATCCTCGCATTCCGCCATCACCCTGATCAGCGGCTCGGTCCCCGACTTGCGGATCAGCAGCCGCCCCTTGCCGTTCAGCGCCGTGTCCGCCTCGGCAATGGCCGTCTGCACCTGCGGCAGATCCAGCGGCGCCTGGCCGGCCGAATAGCGCACGTTCTTCAACAATTGCGGGACCGGCTCGAACTGGCGGGCCAACCTGCTGGCGGGCTGTCCTGTCCGTATCATCTCGGACAGGAAATGCAGCCCCGCCATCAGCCCGTCACCCGTGGTGGCATAGTCGCTCATGACGATATGGCCGGACTGTTCACCGCCCAGGTTGAAGCCGCCCTCGCGCATCCGTTCAACGACATAGCGATCGCCGACGCCGGTGCGCTCGAGCCCGATGCCACGTCCGGCCAGAAACCGCTCGAGCCCCAGGTTCGACATCACCGTGGCCACCAGCGCCCCGCCCTCCAGGCGCCCGTCGCCGGCCCAGCGGTCAGCCAGCAGCGCCAGCAACTGATCGCCATCGCCGATGCGGCCGGTCTCGTCGATCACCACGGCGCGGTCCGCGTCGCCATCAAGGCAGATCCCCACGTCGGCACCGTGCGCGACCACGGTTTCGGCCGCCACCTGCGGCTGGGTCGAGCCGCAGCCGCGGTTGATGTTGAAACCGTCCGGGCTCACCCCGACGGGAATCACCTCGGCGCCCAGTTCCCACAGCACCTCGGGCGCCGCGCGGTAGGCGCCGCCGTTGGCGCAGTCGACGACCACCTTCAGCCCGTCGAGCCGCAGATCGCGCGGCAGCGAGGACTTGACCCGCTCGCCATACCGGAACCGCGCGTCGTCGATCCGCTTGGCGCGGCCGATATGCCCCGGTTGCGCCGGTTCCACCCCGGCCTCGACCAGCGCCTCGATCTCGGCTTCGGCGCGGTCCGACAGCTTGAAGCCGTCGGGACCGTAGAACTTGATGCCGTTATCCTGTGCAGGGTTGTGGCTGGCCGAGATCATCACCCCCAGATCGGCGCGCATCGAACGTGTCATGAGGCCGACCGCCGGGGTCGGCACCGGCCCCAGCAGGAGAACGTTCATGCCGGTCGATGTCAGCCCGGCGGTCAGGGCGTTTTCGAACATGTAGCCCGAAAGACGGGTATCCTTGCCGATCACGACGCGGTGAACGCCGCCGGCTTCGCGGCGGAAGTACCGCCCGACCGCGGCGCCGATGCGCAGCGCCATCTCGGCCGTCATCGGGTGGATGTTGGCGGTGCCGCGCACCCCGTCGGTTCCGAAGAGTTTCCGCATGTTCCCGCTTTCCTAGCGCACCGCCTGCCACAGCCGCACCGCCTGGGCGGTCGCGGCCACGTCGTGTACCCGAAGGATTTGCACGCCTTGGGCCAGGGCCGCAAGCCCGACGGCGATGGAACCGGGCGCGCGCGCGTCGGCACGCGGTTCCTCGCCGATCGTGCCGATAAAGCGTTTGCGCGAGACCCCCAGCAGAATTGCGCAGCCCAAACCGTGAAACAGGGCGATGTTTTGCAATATGGCAAGATTATGGCCCTGCGTCTTGCCAAAGCCGATGCCCGGGTCGGCAACGATCCGGTCGCGCGGTATACCGGCGCGTTCCAGCGCCGCGATCCGCGTTTCCAGAAAGTCGTATACGTCAAGCAGAACGTTGCCGTAGCGCGGGTTCTCCTGCATGGTCTGGGGATCGCCCTGCGCATGCATCACGCAAACCGGAACGCCCCGCGCGGCGCACAGGCGTACCATTTCCGCATCGTGGGTCAGGCCCGACACGTCGTTGACCAGATGCGCCCCCGCATCCAGCGCGGCGGCGGCAACGGGGGCGTTTCGCGTGTCGACGGAAAGCGGCGTGGCGGTTTCGCCGGCCAGCGCCGCGATCACGGGCCTTGTGCGCGCGATCTCGTCGGCTTCGGGCACCGGGGCCGCGCCCGGCCGGGTGGATTCGCCGCCAATGTCGATGATCGCCGCGCCGGCGGCGATCATGCCGCGCGCCGCCACGAGCGCGGCCTCGGGCGCATGATGCAGACCGCCATCGGAAAAGCTGTCGGGCGTGGTGTTGAGAATGCCCATGATTTGCGGCCGGTCCATGCCCAGACCCAGAAGCGGCGGGCGCGGCCGGGTCAGACAGGCCAGCACCGGTTCGGGCAGATCCGCGGCGGCGACGACCCCCGGCACACCATCGCGCGAGAGCGACTGAAGATGCGTGAACCACAACGCGCCGCCAGCCAGGGGCTGCGCGCCTTCGGGGCGGGCCGGGCCATGCTGGACCAGCGGGCGGAAATAGGCGCTCACAACTGCGCCTGCGTGACCGGCACGGCGCGCAAAGGCACGCCGGGGTTGCCGGGCAGATCGGCCCCGATCACCAACATCTCCTGTGCTGCAAAATGGGTGGCGAACCAGGCGGCCAGCGCCACGGCGTCGGCGGGATGCGCCGAAGGGCCGTCAACCGCGTCGAGCACGATCTTGGAGGGCGCCCAGACGCTGATGCGGCCGTGCTTCATTGCCCAGTCAAGCTCGGTCCTGGTGGCGGTCACGACGCAACGGTGATCGCGGGCGGCCAGCACCCAGGCGGTCTGCTCGATGGCCAGAAGGTCGATCCGGCGCTGGGTCAGACGATGCCCGGATTGCGGCGCCGCCGCATCGGGCGCACCGACGCACAGGATCAGCGGCCGGCCGTCGCGTTCAAGCTGGTCGATCCAGCCGGCCAGGTTGTCCGACGCGATGGCGGCATTGGACAGGAAGACCAGCCGCGGGTGCGGGCGGTCTTCGTCCTGCGGCTTGTGCCAGACCCGGCCGCGTTCGCGCACGATCTCGACGCCCAGTGCGCCGGGGCCACGATCAAGCTTTTCGATGCGCACGAAGGCGCGCACCGCCTGCGGTTCGGCCAGGATACGCTCGGCGATGCGTTCGGCAAGCGTTTCCAGCAGGTTCAACCGTTCCTCGGCCAGTTCATGCGCAATCGCCTCGGTCACACGGTCGTAGGACAGGATGCGGTCGACATCGTCGTCAATCGGGCTGCCGACGGGCTGCACCTCGACCACCACGTTGAAACACACGCGCTGTGTCGTGCCGCGTTCGGACTGGAAGGCGCCGATCTCGACCTCGACGATATGATCGCGCAGCGAAATCCGGTCCAGCGGACCGGCCTGCGCGGTTGCCGCCGCCCGCTCGGAGGGGTGGGCGAAGGCAAGGCGGATATCGTCGCTCATCGGGTCCTGGACCTTCCTTGCCCGTCATGCCCCGGCACGGTATGGGCCGGGCGCCCTGAATAACAGGCCCGGACGCGCAGCGCCAGCGCCGGAAACGCCGGGCCGGGCGCGAGTTCCACCCGATACGGCTCAGGCCAGATCGCCCGCCAGCGCCCGGTCGATAAGCGCCATCGTCTCGGCCACGCCATAAAGCGCGATGAACCCGCCAAACCGCGGCCCCTGGCTGGCGCCCAGAAGCACTTCGTATAGCGCCGTGAACCATTGCCGCAGCGGATCGAAGCGATCCCGCCCAACGGCATAGACCACTGATTGCAGCGCCTCGTCCTCGGGCGGCCCATCGTAGGCGGCCAGCGCGTCGCGCAGCGCCACCAGTGCCGCACGCTCGGGCTCGGTCGGGGCGCGAAAAACGCGCGTCGGCTTCACGAAGTCGTTGAAATAGCGCACCGCGAACTCTGCCGCGCGGTCAAGATCCGGGTGTGTTTCGGGCGCCGCCTGGGGCGCATAGCGGTTGATGAAACCCCAAAGCTGCGCCTTGTCCCGCGCGCCGGAAACCGAGGCCAGGTTCAGCAGCATGGCAAAGGGCACGATCAGCGTCGAGACCGGCACGTCACCGCCATGGATGTGCCAGACCGGGTTGTTCAGCCGGGCCGTCACATCCTGCCCGGCATAGGCGCGCAATTGCTGGTGGTATTCGTCCACCGCCTTGGGGATCACGTCGAAATATAGCCGCTTGGCTGTCTTCGGCTTGAGATACATGAAATAGGACAGGCTTTCGGCGCTGGCATAGGTCAGCCATTCGTCGATGGAAACGCCGTTGCCCGAGGACTTGGATATCTTCTGCCCGTTCTCGTCAAGAAACAACTCGTAGGTGAAGTGCTCGGGCGGGCGTTCGCCCAGGGCGCGGCAGATGCCGTCATAGATCGGCGTGTTGGTCGAGTGATCCTTGCCGTACATCTCGAAATCGACGCCCAGCGCGGCCCAGCGGGCGCCGAAATCGGGTTTCCATTGCAGCTTCACGTTTCCGCCCGTCACCGGCAGAGTCCATTCGCGGCCGTCCTCGTCGTCAAACGTGACCGTACCTTCGGCGGCGTTCACCTCTTTCATCGGCACATAGAGAACGCGGCCGGTTTCAGGGTGGATCGGCAGGAAGATGGAATAGGTTTGCCGGCGCTCCTCGCGCAGCGACTTCAGCATGATCTTCATGATATCGTCATAGCGTTCGGCGGCGCGGCGCAGGATGGTGTCGAACCGGCCCGAGCGGTAGAACTCGGTCGCGCTGATGAATTCGTACTCGAACCCGAAGGTGTCGAGAAACCGGCGCAGCATGGCGTTGTTGTGCGCACCGAAGCTATCGTATTCGCCGAACGGGTCGGGCACGCTGGTCAGCGGTTTTTGCAGATGCGCCTTCAGCTTGTCCGGGTTCGGGACGTTGCCGGGCACCTTGCGCATGCCGTCCAGATCGTCGGAAAAACAGATCAGCCGGGTCGGGATATCGCTGATGGTCGCAAAGGCATGGCGGATCATGGTTGTGCGCGCCACCTCTCCGAAGGTACCGATATGGGGCAGGCCCGACGGCCCATAGCCGGTTTCGAACAGAACATGCCCCTTTTCGGGCGGCGCCTTTTCATAGCGTTTCAGAATCCGGCGCGCTTCCTCGAACGGCCAGGCCTTCGAAGTGAGGGCGGCTTCGCGCAACTGAGACATCCCGGTTTCTCCACTGAATTGGGCCGCACGCGCCGCGCGGGGCTGAGGCCGCTACCTATTGTGCCGGGGGCGAGCCGTCAATATTCTGCACTGCAACAATGCAATGCCGGAAGGAGCCGCGCGCCCATGTCCCAGACCGAACCCCATGTGCTGAGCGCGCAGGACTGCCTTGTCGCCCTGATGATCGCCGTTTCCGCCTCGGACGAGAACATCCGTACCGCCGAACTGGTCAAGATCCAGTCAGCGGTGAACATGCTGCCGGTATTTGCCGATTACGATATCGACCGCATCAAGCACATATCGCGGCTGGTCTTCGATCTGTTCGAACAGGAGGACGGCCTGGATGCGCTGTTCGGGCTGATCCGCGACAACCTGCCCGAGCGGTTGAACGAAACCGCCTACGCGCTGGCCTGCGATGTTGCCGCCGCCGACGGGACGCTGGCGGAAACCGAACTGCGCCTGCTTGAGGAAATGCGATACGAACTGAACATCGACCGGCTGCACGCCGCCGCGATCGAACGGGGCGCGCGGGCGCGGCATCTGACCTGACCGGCAAGAGGCCGGTCAGCCGCCGGCCTTGGCCATCCGGTTCAGCGCAGCGTTGCCCTGGGCCAGCCCGTCCTGAAGATCGGCGCTGTCGTCCTCGAAATACTGCTCGAGCGTGACGCCGGGCAACTTGCCGAATTCTTCCGCCAGCCGCGTGGGATACAGCGTCGGGCCAAGGCTTTCGAAGCCCGGCACCTGCCGCAGCAGGTTGGCAACGGCGTTGGAGCACAACCCGCCCATGACCCCGCCGTTTTGCAGCGCCACCCGATAGGCCGTCTCGGCCTGGGCCGGGGATACCTGGATCGTCTGCATGTCCACATGAAAGGTGCTGCGGGCATGGGCGCTGCGATAGGCATGTTCCACAGCCGGGGTGATGCCGAACAGCACATCGTTGCGTTCGGGCACGATATCGGCATGGAACGATCCCGCCGGATCGAAGATCACCCGTTCGGAGGCATTGATCAGAAGCGCGCTGTGCCCGCCCTTGCCGGTGCGGTTGTTGACCATCGTGTAAAGCGTCAGCGAGGCCGGTCCCGAATCGCGGTACGAAACGGCGGCGATGGCGGCATCGTCGGCATAGGGCTGCTGGGTGGCGCAACCGGCCACGGTCAGCGCCAGCATGCACAGGGCTGAAAATCTGAACAAGGCCGGGCGCATGGATCAGGTGAAGAAGATGGCCATGAATACCAGGACGGCCAGGATGGCGATGACCGACCGGGTCATGAACCTGACGAAGCCGTTGAAAGTTTCGGTCTGGGCAGTGATATCCATTTCGCCGTGCTTGTAATCAGCCATCTGTGACGTTCCGTTCGCGGTTGTTTCGTTGCTGGATAGCGGATTCCGCCCCGGCTGTCACCACGTCAATCGCCCGCCGGGCCAATGGCGTCCAGCAGGGTACAGGAGGCATAGCCATAGCCCCAACGCCAGGGCAGGCCGGAACACGGAACGCCGCCAAAGCGCACCGCAAGGTACATCGCGCCGGCAATCGTCGCATAGGCGCCGCGAACCTGCGCCGGGGTCATGTCGTAGCGCGCGGCCAGATCGTCGGTGCGTTCACCGGCGGTTGCGGCAACACAGGCGTTCAGCGTATCGTCGGCATCCAGCCGCGCCTGCCAGCTTGCCCCGGCGGTGTCGGCACCGCCAGCGCGATGATAGGCGCGATCGTGCGTGATGCAGCAGCCTTCCCAGGGCGGCGCATCCTTGTGCGCGGCGGCAAAGCGGGGGAAGGCGTCGGCCACCACCTCCCAGCCATGCGACAGCCCGCCCGAGCAGCCATCGGTTTCAAACGGTGCGAGGGGCGCGCCATCCCGCATGGCCATCAGCGCCCGGTGCGCCGGCAGCTCCAGCGCGCGGCCGAGATCCTGCGCCGATGCCGGCGCGGCCAGCATCAGCGCCGCCGCGACAACGCTACGGGCTGCCATCGCCATTGTCCCTCGGGCCAAGGTCGAATTCTCCGCTCAGCCACAGAAGCAGCCGCTCGGCCGGGCCGAGGCTTGCGCGAAACGCCAGCACCTCGCGCACCAGGGCCGGCCGGTCGGTTATCAGGCCATCAACCCCCATCGCGATCAACTGCGACATCTGCAACGGATCGTTGTCCGTCCAGACATAGATATCCTTGCCCGACGCCTGCACGCGGCGGATCAGCCCGGGGCTGGCCATGCCCGCGCTCACCGCGACGAAATCGGCCTCCAGCCCCGAAAGATCACCCACCGCCGTTGCCGCCAGAACCCCGGCCCGCCAGCCCGGGCGCATCGCGCGAACCTTCTGCACCGCGGGGTATTTCAACGACATCAGGGCGATCCGGCCGCCCATCGCGAACTCATCGACGATGGCCGCGACGCGGTTTTCGAGATCAACATCGTGGCCGTAGTATTTCAGTTCTATCAGTACTTTGGCCTTGCCATCGGCGGCAGCCAGAACCTCGCGCAGGGTCGGCGCGCGCTGATCGGCGAATTCGTCGGCGAACCAACTTCCGATGTCGATCCCGGCCACGTCATCCATCGTGACCTCCCACGCCTTCACGGGATTGCCGGCCAGTTTCATGAAGTCGCTGTCATGGATCACGAGGATCTCGCCATCGGCGGTTTCCTGTACGTCGATCTCGACCCAGTCGACGCCATCCTCGATGGCCTTGTTGACCGAAGCCATGGTGTTTTCCGGACGCGTCCCGGCAGCACCGCGATGGCCGATCACCTCAACATCATCCGGGGCCGCCACCCGGGCCAGCAACCTCTCGCCTACCCAGCCCCCGGCCAGAAGCGCCACGGCCGCCAGCACCAGCCCGCCCAGCAGCACGCCGCGAGGGCCGGCCGATCCGGTCGCCGGTGCCGGAACCGGCGGGGTTTCCGCCCCAAGGAACCCGTCCAACAGAATCGCCAGCCCGCCCAGGGCGGTTGCCGCCACGACCTGCGCCGCCAGCCCCGACAGCAGGACGACCGCCATGCCAAGCCACAGCACCAGCGGCAGGTTGTCCGCCCTCGCATCCGGCAACAGCGAAACGATCGCGCTGGTCAGCGCGGCGATCGCGGCGCCAAGCGCGAGCCGGACCACCAGCCAGAGCACCAGCCGCCGCCGCAGCATCGCGTGCCGGCCGCGCATCCGCGCCTCGCTCTGGCCGAAAGCGGCGCCCGGCGCAGCGCCGTCGAACAAGACGAGATGCAAGGCCAGCGCCCAGCCCGAAAGCCGCCGGATCAGCACGAAGGCCAGCGCCAGCAGCAACAGCCCGATCAGAACGGTCGCGACGACGAAGGCGGGCGGATGAAAGGTGAGATAGTAGTTGATGTCGTACTTGGTCAGCGTCCACCATGCGATGATCAGTGCCATGGCGGCGAACGGCGCCACCAGCACCAGCACCCGCAACAGGAAACGCAGCGCAAAACGCCAAAGCGGCCATGCCCGGCGCAGCACCAAAGCCAGCGCCGCCCGCCCGGCGGCCCAGACATTGCCGGTCGGCACGCGCAGGCTGGCGGCCATCACCGAAAAGCTCAGCACTTCGGCCAGCAGGAACACGCTCAGCACGGTCAACGCGGCCACAAAGCCGACCGGCGACAGGATGAACAACGCGATGTCCTGATCGGTCAGGGCCGACTGGTCCGACAGCGACACCGCCACGTTGATCAGCGCCGCGACGCCGGGCGCTACCAGCGCCAGCACCAGCAGCCGCAGCGACAGGTATAACGGCGCGAACAGCCACCGGCGCCCCCAGGCGTCACGGTAGGCGGCGATGACCGCGGCGAAATGTGTCATGGGTTCCACGTCTCACGAATTGCCGCGATTGAACGCGGCAGCGCAAGAAATGGCAAGCGCGGCTTGCCGGTCAGGCATCCTCGAGTTCGGCAGCCAGCCGGAACCCGATACGGTGGGGTGGCGCATCGTCGCGCGGTTTCGGCAGGGCCCGCAGCATAACGTTCAACTGGCTCACATGCTGGACAAGCTGGGTGCGCACGCCATTGCCGTCGTGGCCGTAGAAGGTGATGAGATCGGGTTCGAAAAAGCCCATCCCCTCGATACGCAGCACGCCGGCCTCGGTGCCGGTAAAGCCCATTGCCACCTCGTGTTCGCCGTCAAGCTGCTGTTCGAAATTGCGGATATAGAGGATCAGCCGTTCATAGGCCCACTGCGCCGGGCTCTTGCTGGCCACCGGCGCCTTCATGCGTTCGGGCAGGCAATCGGGGTCGGCACAGTTCCCGGGGTCGGCGTGCACCTCGTGCATCCGCGGCAGCGCATCGGCCTCCGACGCCTCGGCAGTGGTTTCTATCCGGTCGTCCATCACGCTGCTCCCGCCAATGTTGCTGCCCCAAGTTACCGGCGCCGATACAGCCACGCGCCATCCTGTCGGCGCGTCCGGGTCACTTCTCCAGTATGGAACAGATGGTTGACATGCGCCACCGCTTCAACCAGCGCCAGGCCGTATTCGGATTCTCCGATGTGGCGCTTGAACAGCGTGCCAAAGCAATCCGACGCAGGTTTCGGCTCGTCCAGGTGTTCAAGCAGCCGGCGCAGCGCGCCGTGATGGTTGTCGATCAGTTGCCGCATCCGGAACGGCAAGCCGGTGAAGGGCAGCTTGTGACCGCCCAGCGCCAGATGGTCGTGGCGGGCCAGTTGCAGCAGCCGCTCGCAGCTTTCCAGCCAGTCGGCCAGCGGATCCGCCATGGGTTCGGTCGCGTAGACCCCGACATTGGGGCTGATCGAGGACAGGATCTGGTCTCCCGAGATCACAAGGTTGTCGTCGCGGCTCCAGAAGGTCGCGTGTTCGGGGGCATGGCCGTTGCCCATGTGCACATCCCAGTCGCGCCCGCCCATGCGCAGCCGATCGCCCTGCTGCAGCCGGGTAAAGCCCAGCGGCATCGGATGCACCATGTCGGCGAAGTTGAATGGCCGGTCGGCCATCCGCTTGGCCAGAATCCGGGAATCCATCCCGGCGCTGCGGTAATAGGCCAGCGTTTCGGCGGGCCATTCCTGCTGCACATCCAGCGTCAGCATGCGCGCGAACAGCCAGGCGGTCCGGGTGGTGACAAGCTCGGCCCCGTGTTCGGACTGAAACCATCCGGCCAGGCCGATATGGTCGGGATGATGGTGGGTGACAACGACCCGGCGCACGGGCCGGCCAGCCAGCAGACCGGTCATCAGATCGGTCCAGATTCCACGGGTCTTGTTCGAGGCCAGGCCGGTGTCGACGATTGTCCAGCCGTCGCCATCGTCCAGCGCGTATACGTTGACATGGTCGAGCTTCATCGGCAGCGGCAGCCGGATCCACAGCACGCCTTCGGCCACTTCGACGAAACCGCCCGGCTGCGGCGGCTCTGGCCAGGGATAGCGAAGTCCCTTGTCGGCGGCCGCGTCCACGCCTCAGCCCGCCAGTTCGTCAAGGCTGGGCGCAAAGAGGCCGGCCGCGCCGGCCTGCGCCTGCACCAGAAGCGAGGCATGTTCCGGCAAGAGCCGGGTGATGTAGAAGCGCGCCAGCTTCTCGCGCCCGCCACCCGGTTCGGCCAGCGCCGCGGCCAGATGCGCATACCCACCCAGAACCCGCGCGAAAGCACGCAGGTAAGGAACCGCGCCGGCGAAACGGTCCTGCATGTCGTCTTGCGCCACCAGCCATTCGGTCGCCTCGCGCAGCGTCTCGGCGGCCTCCCAGACCGGGGCCGCCAGATCGGGCAGCTTTGCGCGCGCGGCCTCGGCCTTGGCCTCGATCTCCTCAAGCAGACGGATCGCCGCCTCGCCGCCATCCATCATCTTGCGGCCCACGAGATCCATTGCCTGGATGCCGTTGGTGCCCTCGTAGATCGCCGTTACCCGCACGTCGCGGTAATACTGCGCCGCGCCGGTTTCCTCGACAAAGCCCATGCCGCCATGCACCTGCACCCCGGTTTCGGCCACGCGGACGCCGGTATCGGTGCCGAACGCCTTGGCGATGGGCGTCAGCAGCGCGGCGCGCGCGATCCAGTCGGCATCGCCCGTGGCCGTGCCCATGTCGATGGCCACGGCGCAGGCCAGCAGGATGGCGCGCGCGGCGAACAGGTCGGCCTTCATCTCGAGCAGCATCCGGCGCACATCGGCGTGATCGACGATCGTGCCGCTGGCCGTCTTGCCCTGCCGGCGTTCCATCGCAAAGCCCAGCGCGTGCTGATAGGCGCCTTCGCCCGCACCGACCCCCTGGCCGCCGACCCCGAGGCGGGCATTGTTCATCATCGTGAACATCGCCGCCATGCCGCCATGTTCGGCGCCCACGAGCCAGCCGGTCGCGCCGTCGTATTCCATGACGCAGGTCGGGCTGCCGTGCAGGCCCAGCTTGTGTTCGAGGCTGACCACCTTCACGGCATTGGCCGGGCCCGGCCTGCCGTCTGCGTCGGGTATGAATTTCGGCACCAGGAACAGGCTGATCCCCTTGGTGCCCGCCACTCCGTCGGGAAGACGCGCCAGCACCAGGTGGCAGGCATTCTCGGTAAAGTCGTTGTCGCCCCAGCTGATGAAGATCTTCTGACCGCTGATGGCGTAGGTGCCATCGCCGTTGGCCACCGCCCGCGTGCTCAGCGCGCCCACATCCGATCCGGCCTGCGGTTCGGTCAGGTTCATGGTGCCCGACCATTCACCGCTAATCAGTTTCGGCAGGTAAAGCGCCTTCAACTCGTCGCTGGCGTGATGTTCCAGCGCCTCGATCTGGCCCTGGCTCATCAGCGGCGCCAGTTGCAGCGACAGGCAGGCCGCGCTCATCATCTCGTTCACCGCGCTCGTCAGAGCCATGGGCAGGCCCATGCCGCCATGGTCGGGGCTGCCGCTCATGCCCAGCCATCCGCCTTCGGCAATCGCCTTCCAGCCATCCGCGAACCCGGGCGAGGCGCGCACGACACCGTTTTCAAGCCGCGCCGGGTGCAAATCGCCATTGCGCTGCAACGGCGCCATGACCTCCTCGCACATCCTGCCGGCCTCGTTCAGGATGGCACCGACCAGATCGTCGGTGGCCTCGGAAAACCGTTCGGTCGCCGCGACCCGGCCAAAACCGACCACATGGCGAAGGATGAATTCGTAATCGGGCACGGGGGCGCGATAGGTCATCGGATACCTCATGAATGACGCGGGTGGCGGGCTTGGCAACCGCGGATGGCGCGAGTATGGAACAGATCTGGGGCGTCTTCCTAGAGAAACCGCCCCGCCAAGCAACCGGAACGCCGCGTCATACCTTGCCCAGCCCCGCTACACCGACTCTGACGGCCGACGGCGCCGACATCGACCGCGCCGCGGCGCTGCTGGACGGCGGCGGCCTGGTCGCGTTTCCGACCGAAACCGTCTACGGGCTGGGCGCCGACGCGCGTTCGGGCGCCGCTGTCGCGCGGATCTACGAGGCCAAGGGCAGGCCCAGCTTCAACCCGCTGATCGTGCATGTCCATTCGGCGCGGGCCGCGCGTGCCCATGTCGTCTGGAGCGATGTCGCGGACCGCCTGTCGCGGGCGTTCTGGCCCGGGCCGCTGACGCTGGTTCTGCCGCTTTGCGAGGGTCACGGGATTTCGCCGCTGGTAACGGCCGGGCTGGACACGCTGGCGGTGCGGGTGCCGGCGCATCCCGCGGCGCGGACGCTGCTGGAGGCCTTCGGCGGGCCGCTGGCCGCGCCCTCGGCCAATCCGTCAGGCAGGATCAGCCCGACCACGGCGGGCCATGTCCTCGCCGGGCTGGACGGGCGCATCGGCGCGGTGATCGACGCAGGGCCCTGCCCGGTGGGGCTGGAATCCACCATCATCGGACTGGCCGGCGACGTGCCGGTCCTGCTGCGCCCCGGCGGGCTGTCGGCCGAGGCGGCGGAGGCGGTTCTGAAGGCGCCTCTCGGGCGGGCGGAGGCGGCGGCCGCCCCCGCGGCGCCGGGCCAGCTGGCATCGCATTACGCACCCGCGGCATCGGTGCGGCTGAACGTGCGCGTCGCGCGCCCGGGTGAAGTGCATCTCGGCTTTGGCGGCATCGGCGGCGATCTGAACCTGTCGCCGGCCGGCGATCTGGCGCAGGCGGCGGCCAACCTGTTCGGCCATCTGCACCGGCTGGACGCGACCGGGCAGCCGATCGCGGTGGCGCCGATCCCCGAGGAGGGGCTGGGGCGCGCCATCAACGACCGGCTTCGCCGGGCCGCCGCCCCGCGCTGAGCGGCGCGCGGCCCGCGCCCGATGCGCCGGGGCCAGACCGCGGGGTTTGAGTATTTGGAACCAGAAAGAAGCCGGGGAGCCTGAAGCGGGGCGCTTCAGGCATGGCCCGCGCTGGCCGACAGCGACAGCGGATCGACCCCCAGCGTCTTGAGGGCGGCGCCCCACTTCGCGTCGTCGGGAAGATCGAACACCAGACCGGCAGCGGCCTCGGCCGTCAGCCAGCCGTTCATGGCGATCTCACCTTCGAGCTGGCCCGGCCCCCAGCCGGCATAGCCCAGCATCATCAGCGCCCTTTCCGGGCCGCGCCCGGCGGCGATGTCTTCGAGGATATCCAGCGTCGCGGTCATGCTGAAGCCCGGCGATACCTGCATCGAATGCAGGTTCGACGTGTAGTCCGAGGAATGCAGCACGAAGCCGCGCGCGCCTTCGACCGGTCCGCCGAAGTGGACAGCGATACCGGTTCCGGCCGGAGGATCGGCCTCGGGGCCGGCCGTGATTTCGAGCTGCGCAAGCAGGTCGGCCAGCGAAACGTCCGGCGCCGGTTTGTTGACGATCAGCCCCATCGCACCGTCATCGCCGTGGCTGCACAGGTAGACGACCGAGTGTTCGAACCGGGGATCGCCCATGCCGGGCATTGCGATGAGCAGCTTGCCGGTCAGTTCCATAGCCAAACACGCCCCCTTTCGCGTACCTTCAACATGGCCCCCGCTGCCGACGGGTGCAAGACCGGATCGCCGCACGCGTCAAGATTGCGCGCCCCCCCGGCTGGCCGCCGAACGGATTCGTGACTTGGCTTTTGCGCAGCGATCGCCCATCTATCGTGACATGATCTTACGCCTTGCCGCAGCCGCCCTGATTTCCGCCACGCCGGCCGTTCCGGCGCTGGCCGGGGGCGGCATCGCGGACGCGGCCCGCCTGGAGGTGCTGGATGGCGGCATGACCCGGCGCGGCACCTATCTGGCGGCGCTGCACCTGACGCTCCCTGAGGGTTGGAAAACCTACTGGCGCGCGCCCGGCGACGCCGGTATTCCGCCGCACTTCGACTGGCGCGGGTCGCGCAACCTGGGGGATGTGGCGATCACCTGGCCGGCACCCGAAGTGTTCGAACAGGACGGCATGCGCTCGATCGGCTATGCGCAGGATCTGGTGCTGCCCATCGAGATCACGCCGGGCCGCGCGGACCGGCCGGTCCGGCTGCGCGGCGAGATGGAACTGGGGCTGTGCAAGGATGTCTGCATCCCCGAAACGCTGACATTCGATCACCGGCTCGACGAGACCGCGGGCCGCCACCCGGCCATCGCCGCTGCGATGGCCCAGCGCCCGCACACGGCCTCGGAAGCGGGGGTGGAAAGCGCCACCTGCCGGCTGACCCCGACCGCGGAGGGCATGCGGATCGAGGCGCGCATCGCCATGCCCAGCGCGGGCGGGCAGGAATATGCCGTGATCGAGCCGGGCGATCCGCGGCTATGGGCCTCGCAAACCCGCACCGGCCGCGACGGCGCGACGCTGCTGGCCTCGGGTATTCTGGTGCAGTCCGGCGGCGGTGCTTTCGCGCTGGACCGTTCGCGAATCCGCATCACGGTTCTGGGCAGCGACCGCGCGGTCGATATCCTGGGCTGTCTGCCCGGCTGAGGGGCGCATGCGGGATTTTCCGAAGCTGGGCGCCATCGCCGTGCTGGTTAAGGACGGTCATGTCCTGCTGGCGCGGCGCTCCAACATGCCCGATGCCGGGTTGTGGGGGTTTCCCGGGGGTCATGTCGAACCCGGCGAAACCGCCATGGAAGCGGCAGTGCGCGAGTTGTTCGAGGAAACCGGAGTGCGGGCACGGCCGCTGGAATACCTGACCAATATCGACGTTCTGCACCGTGAGGGCGATGGCACGCTGTCGGTGCATTTCCTGCTGGCGGCGGTGCTGTGCGAGCATCGCGGCGGCACGCCGCAAGCCGCGGACGACGTATCCGACGCGGCCTGGATTCCCTGCCCCCGGGTGCGTGCCGGCGCCCTGCCGATGAGCGAGCGGGTCGACACGGTTCTGGAACTCGCCGAAGCCCGGCTTCAGGCGCGCCGTCTGGCCCGCGAGGCCGCCAGCGCCAGCCCCGAGGCGGACACCAGATAGACCAGCGTCACCAGCAGAACGGCGCCCGCCAGGAACAGCGCCAGCGCGGCGCGCATCGGCGCCAGCCCCTCCAGCGCCGGAACCCCCGCCAGCAGCGGTGACAGCCCGCCGGTGGCAGCGGTCCATCCCAGCGTCGTGCCGAGCCAGGCCAGCAGCGCGAGGCCGGTGCCGGCGACGATGGCGCGCAGGCCGCGGCTGCGGCCGCGCATGGCACGGCGCAGGGCCGCCACGGGCCGCGACAGGTCGGATTGCGCGGCCAGCAGCGCGGGCACCACAAGCAGCACCAGCACCATGCCAAAGCCCAGCCCGTAGACCAGCGTGATCACCGTGGGTTTGAGGAACTGGGCCTGTTGCGAGGTTTCAAACAACAGCGGCGCCAGTCCCAGCACCGTGGTCATCGTCGTCAGCATCACCGGGCGCAGCCGGTCGGCGGTGGCCTCGACGATGGAGGGAACCAGCCCGCGGTCGGTTGCGTATTGATCCACCGTGCTGACCAGCACGATGGAATCGTTGATGACGATGCCGGTCATGCCGATCAGCCCGATAACCGAGAACATGCTGAGCGGCACATCCCAATAGGCATGGCCCCAGATCGCGCCGACCAGCCCGAACGGGATGATCGCCATCACCACCAGCGGCCTTGTCCAGTTGGCGAAGATCCAGGCCAGCACCATGTAGATACCCACGAGGCACAGGATCATGCCGGTCGCGGCATCGCCCAGAAACTCGTCTTCCTGTTCGCTGAGGCCCGACAGGCGCCATTCGACCTGCCGCTGGCTGGCGATGCGCGGCAGGATCTCGGTCTCCAGAATCGACTGGATTTCGCTCGCCCGTGCCGGATCGTCTTCGGATATGTCGCCGGTAACGCTGACCAGGCGGATGCCGTTCTCGCGCCGGATCGAGGAAAAGCCCGTGCGCCGCTTGACGCTGACAATGTCGGACAGCGGCACATATGCGCCAAGCGGCGTGCGCATCAGCGTGCGGTCAAGGAAGTCCGCCGTCAGTTCGCTTTCGGGAAGTTCGACCCTGATCTCGGCGCTGCGCGGCCCGTCGGGATAGGTGGCCGCCTCGATCCCGTTCAGACGGTGGCGCAGCGCCCGGCCCAGCGCGTCGGTGGTAAAGCCCAGCGCCTGCCCCTGCGGAGTGAGATCGAGGATCAGTTCCTCCTTGTCGTAGGCCAGGTTGTCCTGCACCGCCGACACTTCGGGAAAGCGCAGCAGCGCGGCCTGCAAGTCCTCGCTTGCCGCCTTCAGCGCGTCCACGTCCGCACCATGGAACTGCACGTCGAGCGCATCGCCCCCCGGCCCCGACCGCCAGCCCTGGAAGCTGACCGCTTCGGTCATGGGATGCCGGCGCACCCGGTCCTGCAGGTCGGCGACGAAGGCAAAGCTGGAATAGGGCCGCAGATCGGCGTCGATCAGTTCGATCGAAATCGCGCCCAACTGGTCGGCATCCTTGGTGTCGGCGCCTTTCAGCCCCCGACCGGCGTTGCCACCGATCTCGGCCAGCACATAATCCAGCGGATTGCGGCCATGGCGTTCTTCGTATTCGCGGCCAAGTTCCTCGGTGGCGCGCTGCATCTCGCGCATCATGGCCAGGCTGTCGGCGCGGGTCGCGCCCTCGGCCATCATGAAGTTTCCCGTGACCGAGCCGCGCTCGGGGGCGTTGAAGAACCGCCATTGCACATCGCCTCTGACAAGCGCCGCGATCTGTCCCGCCAGCAGCACCACGGCGCCGGCCAGAACCACATAGCGGACCCGGATCACGAGGGCGGTCAGCGGCCGGAACAGACGGTCGCGGACGTGGCGAAAGCCCGCGTTCACGACCCGGTTGGGCAGATCGTACCAATGCGCTTTGGCCGAGTGCTCGATGGCGTGAACCATGTGATTGGGCAGGATCAGAAAGCACTCGACCAGCGAGGCCAGCAACACCACGATCACGGTAAAGGGAATGTCGGCGATCATGTCGCCGAACCGCCCGCCAATGGCCGTCAGCCCGAAAAAGGCAATCACCGTCGTCAGGGTCGAGGCGAAGACCGGCATCGCCATGCGCCGGGCCGCGCTTTCGGCCGCCACCACCGGCGCCTCACCCAGACGCCGCGCCCGGAAATCGGCGTGTTCGCCAACGACGATTGCGTCATCCACCACGATGCCCAGCGTGATGATGAGGCCGAACAGGCTGATCATGTTGAGCGTCAGGCCAAAGGCATACATCAGCGCAATCGCCGCCATCATCGACGCCGGAATGCCCGCCGCCACCCAGAACGCGGTGCGCGCGTTCAGGAACAGGAACAGCAGCGCCAGCACCAGGCCCAGCCCCATCAGGCCGTTGTCGATCAGGATGTTCAGCCGCCCGGTTATCGCCTCTGCGCGGGTACGGATCAGGTCGATGGTGACGCCCTGCGGCAGGCTTTGCTGCATCTCGGCGGCGACCTCCTCGACCAGGTGCTGGATACGAATCGCATCGCCCCGGTCGGAGCGGTCGACACGGATCGACATGGCCGGGTTCTCGCCCACGAAATAGCTGCGCATCCGGTCCACGCCCTCGACCCGGATGGTGGCGACATCGCCGATGGTCAGCTTCGATCCGTCCGGGTTCGAGCGCAGCACGATACCGGCTATATCGTCGGGCTTGCGCTTTTCGGTGCCGGTGCGTACCCGCGCGTTGGCGCCCCCGACATCGCCGGCGGGATCGGCGTTCACCTCGGCCGCAACGGCAGCCGCTATTTCGGCGATGCTCACATCGTTCTGGATCAGGCTGGCCGTGGGCACCTCGACGATGGTGCGCGGCGCCACCACACCACGGATCGAGGTGCGCGTAACCCCGGCGGCGAACAGACGGGTGATCAGTTCATCGGTGAAAAGGGCAAGCTGCCGGGGCGCGATCGGGCCGGTGATCACCAGATCGGTAACACGGTCATACCAGTTGCCGCGCCGCACCGCCGGATCGTCGACATCCTCGGGCAGGGTGGTAACGGAGTCCACCGCGTTCTGGACATCGTCGGCGGCACGCGCCATATCCCAGCCGGGCTCGAACTCGAGCACCACCATCGCGCTGCCCACGCGCGAGACCGACGCCGATGTCTCGACCCCCTCGACGGCCAGCAGCACGGGTTCGAGAACCTGCACGATGGCACCGTCCACATCCTCGGGTCCGGCGCCCTCCCATGTCACGTCGATGCGCACGTTGTCGACGACCACATCGGGAAAGAACTGCGCGCGCATGTTCGGAATGGCCGCCGCCCCCAGCACCAGCATCGTCATCAAAAGCAGGTTCGCCGCCGTCCGGTGCCGGGTGAAGTAACCAAGCAGCCCGCCGGCGGCACCGGGAATGTCGCGCATCATGGCCTCAGCCTCCGATGCGCGATTCGATCCGCGCCACCAGCCGTGCCGGCACCCTTGCCTCGGCAAGCTGGCCCAGGACCCGCGCCTTGATGTCATCGGGCATCCTGCCGCCTTCGACGAACGCCACCAGCCGCGCACGCCGTTCGTCGCTGAGTTCAAGCATCACGGCCTCAGGTTCGCCCGCGCCCGCCTCTTCGCGCACCGGACGCACCCGGATACCCGCGCCCAGCAACGGCGTGCGCCCGATCACCACCTCGCGCCCCTCCAGTCCGGCGCCGCGCAGCAGCACATCGTCGCCCTGCCTCCGCACCAGTTCCACCGGCAGCGCCTCGAGCCGGTCCTCACCATCCAGCACCAGCACCGTGCCCGATGCGTCCAGCGCCGAGGCCGGCAGCCGCGCCACCCGGTCAACGGCAGGCTCCTCGACCGCGACGGCAACGAAATCGCCGGGCTTGAAACCTGGCGCTGCGCCCAGCCGGGCAAAGATCAACCGACCCGACTGCCCTTCCCCGGCGGCTGCGCTGTCGCGGCTGATTGTGCCCTGCGCGTCCAGCCCGGCGCCCGATGCGTCCAGCGCCACGGACACTGGCAGCGCGATCAGCGCCCCGCCTTCGTCCAGCAGGCGCGCGTATTGCGCCGTAGAGACCCGGAACGCCACTTCCAGCGCCGCCGGGTCCACCAGTTCGGCCAGTTTCTCGTTGGCCGAAACCAGCCGCCCGGCAACCAGGCTGACGCCGCTAAGGGTGCCGTCGAAGGCGGCTACGATGGTGGTTTCGGCAAGGTCGCGTTCGGCCGCTTCCAGCGCGATCCGCGCCCGGGCCAGCCGGGTTGCGGCCTGATCCACACGCGCCTCGGCCTGCGCCACCGCCTGGCGCCGGGCCAGCACCGCCGCACGCGCCGCCGCGGCGGCCAGTTCGGCGGTCTCGACCGCCGCGGCGGTGCCGACGCCGCGATCCTGCAAATCGCGCTGGCGCTGCAACGCGTGCGCGCGCAAGGTCGCCTGATCTTCGGCGGCGGCACGTTCGTCGCGGGCCAGCAGCAACGCGCGTTCGGCGTCGCGTTCTTCGGCGCTGGCGTCCAGAAGATCGCTTTCGATCCGGTCCAGCGCCGATTGCGCATCGGCCGGGTCGAGGCGCACCAGCACGTCGCCGGCCGCCACCGTGCCGCCCTCCTCGAAGGCATCGGCCAGCCAGATCACGCGCCCGCCTGCAGCGGCACGCAACTCAAGCGTGCGGCGGCTTTGCATCTGTCCGAAGGCGGTCAGCACGGGCGTTTCGGTGCGCAGTTCCGCCCGGCGAACGTTGACGGCAAACACCCGCTCGCGCGCCGGAGGCGAGTGCCTCTCGTCGTTCATGCGGGTCTGTACCGCATCGAACACCAGCCGGCCGGCATAGACCAGCAGCGCCAGCGTCAGCGACGCCAGCAACAGGCCCATCAGACTTTGCCGCAAGAAACGCATGCGCTATTCACCCACAGAGCACGGAATTCGGCCCCTGTCATAAAATTAACCGAGCGGCAGAAAATGCCAAGCCACAAGCAAGTTACAGGTCTGTTTGAGGGGTTATACGCAACTGCCGGCTATTTCCGTCGCAGATGTTCGTCCAAACGCGGCATGATCTCGACGAAGTTGCAGGGCTGGTGGCGATAGTCGAACTGCGGTTCGAGTATCTCGTCCCAGGCGTCCTTGCAGGCACCGGGGCTGCCGGGCAGCGCGAACAGATAGGTGCCCCCGGCAACGCCGCCGGTGGCACGGCTTTGCACCGCCGAGGTGCCGATCTTCTGCATCGATACGATGGTGAAGACGGTGCCGAACGCCTCGATCTCCTTTTCGTATACGTCCCGGTGCGCCTCGACCGTGACATCGCGGCCCGTCAGCCCGGTGCCGCCCGTCGAGATCACCACGTCGACGCCCGTATCGGCGATCCAGGTCCGCAACTGCCGGGCGATCTCGTCGCGCTCGTCGCGCAGGATCCGGCGGTCGGCCAGAACGTGGCCCGCCGCCGTCAGCCGGTCCACCAGCACCTGGCCCGAGCGATCCTGTTCGGGCGTCCGGGTGTCAGAGACGGTCAGCACCGCGATACGGACCGGAATGAATTCCTTGCTTTCGTCGATGCGCGCCATGTCTCACGCCCTTTCCATGAGAGCCAGCCGAAGGGCCAGCAATGCGAAGATGGTGCCGCTGATGCGGCCGGTCCAGGCCCGCGCCGCGGGCGATCCGGTCAGCCGCCTCCCGGCGCCGCCCGCAAACAGGCCCACGGCGGCGTTGATGAGGAATCCGCCCAGCGCCAGCACCGATCCGAAGATCAGGAACTGCACAAGGATCGGCCCGTCGGGGTCCACGAATTGCGGGATGAAGGCCAGCACGAACAGGATGACCTTGGGGTTGGTCAGGTTGACGGCAAGGCCGGTACCAAAGGCCCGGCCCGCCCCCGCGCCCGGACCCGCCCGGGGCGGCGCGGCCCGCTGACGGACAGCACGCCAGGCCAGCCACAGCAGGTAGGCCACGCCAACCCAGCGGATCGCGTCGAACAGCCAGGGCAGCGCCGCCACGGCCGCACCCAGCCCCAGCCCGGCCAGAAGCACATGCACCATCCCGCCGACCGCGATGCCCGCGCTTGCCGCCACCGCTGCGCGCGGCCCCGCGCGCAGCCCCTGGCCAAGGCAGAACATCATGTCCGCCCCCGGCGTCAGGTTCAGCGCCAGCGCGGCGGGTACATAGGCCAGCAGCACAAAAGGGTCGATCACGCCGACACCTCGAACCAGTTGACCGTAGGGCCGAGATTGACGACCTGCGTTCGCCCGATCCTGCCGCGCCTGCCCCAGCTTTCATGGATATGGCCGCAGACCGCCAGTTGCGGCTGCACCCTCTCGATGGCGGCGCGCACCGAGACCGAGCCGAGCGACAGGCCGCCGGAGTTCTCGTCGCCGATGCCCTTGGGCGGGGAATGGGTGATCAGGACATCGGCGGCTTCGCACCGCGCCAGCAACGCCGCCGCCGCGTCCTCGGTCAGGTCGCACGACCATTCTCCGAACGGCGTCACCGGAACGCCGTAGCCCAAGCCGAACAGTCTGAGGCCGCCGATACTGGCGCCCTCGCCGTGCAGGACGGTCCAGTCCGCCGGCGCGGCCCCGGTCAGTTCCTCAAGGCTTTCACCATTGCCCGGAACCGCCACCACCGGGGCGGCCAGCCCCGCCAGCATCGCCATGGCCTGCTCCAGCCCCTCGCGCTTGCCGCAGAAATCGCCGGCGGCGATTACCAGATCGGCATCGGCGCTGGCGGCCACCAGATCGGCGGCGCGGGCGCGCGCCAGGTGCAGATCGGAAAAGGCCAGGATTCTCATACGTCCCCCTTCAGCCGCGCGTTCAGTTCCAGCAGATCGGCCCAGGCCTCGCGCTTGGCCTGCGGCTGGCGCAGCAAATATGCAGGATGCAGCATCGGCAGAACCGGGCGGTCCATCGCGCGTTCCCATGTGCCGCGCATCCGGGTGATGCCGCGCCTGCCCAGCACCGTGTCGCATGACACATTGCCCATCAACACCAGAATGTCAGGGGCCGCCAATGCGACATGGCGTTCCAGAAACGGCTTCATCATCGCGATCTCGTCGGGCTTCGGCTCGCGGTTCTGCGGCGGCCGCCACGGCAGGACGTTGGTGATATAGACGTTTTGCTCGCGGCTCAGCCCGATCGCCTTCAGCATCCGGTCGAGCAACTGCCCGGCGCGGCCGACGAAAGGCCGCCCCGCCCTGTCCTCGTCGCGGCCCGGCGCCTCGCCGACGATCATCACGCGCGAACCGGGCACGCCATCGGCAAAGACCAGATTGCGCGCGCCCTTCCTTAGGTCGCACATTTCGAACCCTGCCAGCGCCGCGTGCAGGGCGTCCAGCGTCCCTGCGGCCTGCGCCGCCGAGCGGGCGGCCGCCACCGCATCGGTTGACCGATCACCGCCTGCCCCACCTGCCGGAGCCGGCGGCCCGGCAACCCGGCGCGCCACCGGATCGGCCTTTTCGCGCGCCGCGCCCGCTTTCGCGGCGGTGCCCGGCGCCTTCGCGGGCAAGCCATAGCGGTTGACCGGAACGTCACCGATGGCCTCGCTCACGCCCATCTCCAACTGCCATTCCAGCAGCACGCGCACGGTCTGATGATCTAGCCCCGATTCCATGCGCCCACTCTACCCGCCCGGGCGCAAAGCGAAAGCCGATCCCGCACCAGCCATCGCCATGGTGACGCGTCACCCTGCCCGGCCGGTCCCGGGCAAGGGTGCCGCTGCTGTGATGTTGCCCCTGCCCCGGGGGCTTTCTATAAGCAGGGCGCGCGGATTTGATTTCAGAAAGACGGCCCGATGCCCCAGCAACAGCCCTTTGACCACCGGCACCTTCTGGGGATCGAACAGCTTGGCCCGCGCGACATCGCGACCATCCTCGATCTGGCCGATAGCTATGTCGATCTGAACCGGCAGGCCTCCAAACATTCCGACGTGCTGGCGGGCCTTACCCAGATCAACATGTTCTTCGAGAACTCGACCCGCACCCAGGCCAGTTTCGAAATCGCGGGCAAGCGGCTGGGCGCGGACGTTATGAACATGGCGATGCAGGCATCCAGCATCAAGAAGGGCGAAACGCTGATCGACACCGCGCTGACGCTGAACGCCATGCACCCGGATCTGCTGGTGGTGCGCCATCCCCATTCGGGTGCCGTCGACCTGCTGGCGCAGAAGGTCAACTGTGCGGTGCTGAACGCCGGCGACGGGCGCCACGAGCACCCGACCCAGGCGCTTCTGGATGCGCTGACGATCCGGCGCGCCAGGGGCCGGCTGCACCGGCTGAACGTGGCGATCTGCGGCGATATCGCCCATAGCCGCGTGGCGCGATCGAACATCCTGCTGCTGGGCAAGATGGAAAACCGGATCCGTCTGATCGGCCCGCCCACCCTGATGCCGGCGGGCATCGCGGAATTCGGCGTCGAAGTGTTCGACGACATGGAAGAGGGGCTGGCCGATGTCGACGTTGTGATGATGCTGCGTCTGCAACGGGAACGCATGGATGGCGGCTTTATCCCGTCCGAGCGCGAATACTACCACCGCTACGGGCTGGATGCCCGGAAGCTGGCGCTCGCCAAACCCGATGCCATCGTCATGCACCCGGGGCCGATGAACCGCGGCGTCGAAATCGACGGCACGCTGGCCGACGACATCAACCGCAGCGTGATCCAGGAGCAGGTCGAAATGGGCGTGGCCGTGCGCATGGCGGCGATGGAATTGCTGGCGCGCAATCTGCGCCGGGTGCCGGCATGACGATGCCACCGGCCGATCCGCTGGCCATCCGCCCCGGCGAGACGGGCATCGTGCGGCTGTTCGCGCTTGACATGGCGCCCAAGCGGGCACGCTTTCTGCGTGAACCGGGCGCCGCGGCCCAGGCGCTCGGGCTTGAGGCGCTCGACCCTGGACAGGTGGATATCTTCGCGGTGTCCGACCTCGAGGATCTGGGGCTCGACGGGTACCTGACCGAGGGCGCGGGCATCGCACCCGACCGGGTCGCGCCCGACCGCGCCCGGCTGCGGGCCATCGGGGGCTGGGTCATGGTGGTGCGCAGCCGCGCCTTCGGCGGCAGGGCCGAACGGATAGCGCCCGCCGCCGGGGTGAACCTGATCGGCGTCTATGCCGAACCCGGCACCGACTGGACGGCACAGGGCCGGATCGAGACCGCAAGCGCACGCCCGGGCGGCGCGGGCACGCGAAAATCGCCCCGCGAGGCCCGCGCAAGCGCCCGCAATACCGGGGCCGCGGTATTTGCCGTGGTCATGCTGATCGTGGCCGTGATCGTGCTGGCGGTGGCGCAGTGACGGCGGCGCTGCGGTTCCCTGCCGACCGGGCGGCCTATCTGCGCGCCCAGGCATGGCTGGCGGCGCTTGCGATGGGCGCGGCAATGGCGGTGCTGTGGCTGATCGGCAATCCGCATGTCTGGACCGGCGCGATCGCCGGACTCGCCGGAATCGCGGTGCGCGGCTGGTACCTGGCATCCGAGGAACTGGCCGCGATCTGGCACGTCGAGAGCGACCGGCTGATCGGCCCCGGCGGCCGCGAGATCCGGCTTGGGCAGGTCGAAACGATCCGATCTTTCGGCAGCTTCGTGCAGATCATCACCCGCGGCGGCGACAAGCATCTGATCAAGTACCAATCCGACCCGGCGGCGACGGTCGCGGCGATCCGCTCGGCCACCGCCAGGGGGCAGGCATGACGGTACCCGACGCCAGAACCCGCAGTCACAGCCAGGGAACCCGATACGCATGAGCCTGCTTTTCACCAATGCCCGCCTTGTCGACCCCGAGGCCGGAACCGACCATCCCGGGAGTCTGGCCATCGAAAACGGCCGCATCGCGGCCCTGGGCCGCGACATCCCGGTGCCGGGCGGCGCACAGGTCGTGGATTGCCGCGGCGCCTGCCTGGCGCCGGGCATCGTCGATATCGGCGTCAAGGTCTGCGAACCGGGCGAACGGCACAAGGAAAGCTACAAGTCCGCCGGACTTGCCGCCGCCGCCGGGGGCGTGACCACCATCGTTACCCGCCCCGATACCACACCGGCCATCGACAGCCCCGAAACGCTGGAATTCGTCACCCGGCGGGCGCAGGCCGATACACCTGTCAACGTGTTGCCGATGGCGGCGCTGACCAAGGGCCGCGAGGGCCGGGAAATGACCGAGATCGGCTTTCTGATGGATGCCGGCGCGGTCGCCTTCACCGATTGCGACCATGTCGTGACCGACACCCGCGTTTTTTCTCGTGCCCTGACCTATGCGCGCTCCTGCGACGCGCTGGTGATCGCGCATCCCCAGGATCCGGGGCTGAGCGCCGGGGCGGCGGCGACCAGCGGCAAGTTCGCCTCGCTGCGCGGCCTGCCCACCGTGTCGCCGATGGCCGAGCGCATGGGGCTGGACCGCGATATCGCCATGATCGAGATGACCGGCGCGCGTTATCACGCCGACCAGATCACCACCGCCCGCGCCCTGCCCGCGCTGGAACGCGCCAAGGCCAACGGGCTGGACATCACCGCCGGGGTCTCGATCCATCACCTGACGCTGAACGAGATGGATGTTGCCGACTACCGCACCTTCTTCAAGGTCAAGCCGCCGCTGCGCGCCGAAAACGACCGCCTGGCCGTGGTCGAGGCGCTGGGCTCGGGGCTGATCGACATTATCAGTTCGATGCACACGCCGCAGGACGAGGAAAGCAAGCGGCTGCCCTTCGAGGAAGCCGCGAGCGGCGCCGTGGCGCTGGAAACGCTGCTGCCTGCGGCCTTGCGTCTGGTCCATGCCGGCCATCTGGACCTGCCCGGCCTGTTCCGGGCCCTTTCGCTGAACCCGGCGCGACGGCTGGGGCTGGGCTGCGGGCGGCTGGCGGCGGGGGCACCCGCCGACCTGGTGCTGTTCGATCCCGATATGCCCTTCGTGATGGACCGCACCGCGCTGCTCTCGAAATCGCGCAACACACCGTTTGACGGGGCGCGGATGCAGGGTAGGGTTCTTGCAACCTATGTGGCCGGAGCCCCGGTCTATCGGAGATAGCAATGCCGCCGCTGGATAGCACTACCGCGCAACTGATCCTGTGGGCCGCGATCGGCTATGGCCTTGGCTCGGTCCCGTTCGGCCTGTTGATCGCGCGCATCATGGGCCTGGGCGATCTGCGCGCCATCGGGTCGGGCAATATCGGCGCCACCAACGTCCTGCGTACCGGCAACAAGCGGGCCGCGGCGCTGACGCTGCTGCTGGACGGCGCAAAGGGTGCGGCGGCGGTATTGCTGGCGCGTGCCTTCGCCGCCCCGGACGCGGTGCAACTGGCAGCCCTGGCGGCATTTTTGGGCCATTGCTATCCGCTGTGGCTGGGCTTTCGCGGCGGCAAGGGGGTCGCGACCTTCATCGGGCTATGGCTGGCTCTGGCCTGGCAAGTGGGGCTGGCGATCTGCGCCACCTGGGCGGTGGCGGCGGCGCTGAGCCGCACATCCTCGATGGGCGCACTGGGGGCGGCGGCACTGTCGACTCTCTGGGCAGTGCTATTGGGATACGGCACGACGCTGGTTCTGGGGGTGGTTCTGACGCTGCTGGTGTTCTGGCGCCACCGTACCAACATCGCCCGCCTGCGCGCCGGGACCGAACCCAGGATCGGAACCAGGTCATAGCGGCGGACTCGGCCTGGCATGGCAGACATGCGGACATGTGCCGCGCATTGCCGGGATGACCGGGATGCAGACGGGCAAGGCTACGATAGCCCCGCCCGACCTGATTTCAGACTTTAAGGCTTAGTGTCGCATTCGGGAACGGATAGCCGAAGTCGTCTATGGCCCGGCGGGAAACCTCTTGAAACCCGAGCCTGTCATAGAAGCGAACCGCCTGTTCATTCTCGGTGTAGACCTCCAGTGACAACTCCCCCTTCCGGGCCAGTGCATCGGCGATGAGTTCGCGCCCGATGCCAAGCCCCTGCCGGTCTGGCGCGATGAAGATCCCACCAATGAAACTGCCGAGAAGGCTGATGAACCCGACAGCCTCCCCGTCAAGGCAAGCCACTGAAGTCTCTGCCTTCGGCAGGTATTCTTCTTCGATCAGACATCGCTGCTCGATCAGCCTGGTTTCGCCAATGAATGGGTGCGCCCGCACCGAGGCCTCGAACCAGATGGTGGACAGTCTTTCAAGATCCGTTGCCGCATCAAAGGGGCGGATCACGAGCTTTGTGGTCTTCATGAGAGCTCCACAGAAATCATGCAAAAAGGGTCGGCAACCATGTGCCGGGTGACACCGCTTCACGCGGTTCAATCAAGACCTCTGTGCATCAATCTCCTTCTGTGACCGCAGGCGTATAGAGTACCTGATCGCCTGGCTCAATATCCCTTGTGGGCCGCCTGCCGCCGTTTACCGCGCTTGGCGTGAATGTCGTGGCGGCTCGTCGGCGCTGTGCATCCCCGTGCGGGCGGCTGTGCGATACCGCCGATCGGCCCGGCATCTGCGAACCTACCGCACCATCGCCCCTTTGGCGCCCGGGGGTGACACGGCGCCGGTTGCGCCCTAGATCCTCCACAACACCCGAAAAGGAGCCGCAGGCATGGACAAGCAGACCGAAACCGAAATTCAGGCCGCCGCCTTCCGCCGCCTGCAACAGCACCTGATGCAGGACCGTCCCGATGTTCAGAACATCGACCTGATGAACCTGGCCGGGTTCTGCCGCAACTGCCTGTCGCGCTGGTACCAGGAAGCCGCCAACGCGCGGGGCATCGAGATGACCAAGGACGAGGGCCGAGCCGCCTTTTACGGTATGCCCTATGACGAATGGCGCGCCCGGAACCAGACTCCGGCGAGCCCGGAAAAGCAGGCAGCCTTCGAGAAAGCCTTCGCCGAGAATGTCGGCCGCAAGGACTGATCGCCGGGACTGATCGCCTGCCCGCGCGTGCCGGGGCCGGCCCCGCGCTCAGTCGTTGCTGGCGGTACGGATGCCGGGGCGATAGAACAGATGAACGCCGATGCGCGCGGTCTTGGTAAAGCGTTCGGCCCAGCGCGGCCGCACCGAAGTGTTGTGGTAATAGGTCGCGCCGTCGGTGAGGTCTTCCGCGGCGCCGTCGATGATGGCGCGGGCGACCTTGGACACCCGGCGATAGGCCAGCGGTTCGGCGATCACATCGCGTTGGCCATCGCAGGTATAGGTGAACTGGCACTGGAAGCGTTTGCCGGTACCCTGCCGGATCACCGCGCAGGGCGTGTCCGGAAAGCGGCTGCTTTTCACCCGGTTCATGATCACCTCGGCGACCGCGAACTGGCCCTTCACGGTTTCGCCGCGGGCCTCGAAATACAATGCCTCGGACAGGCATTTCCAGTTGTCATCACCCTGCGGCGTCGGCTGGCGGTCAAGCCAGTCCTGCGAATAGCTGACCGGTTCGGGTTTCCTGCGTGAATCCTCACCCGCCCTGAGCGCGTTGAACAGGCTTCTGAGCCCTTTTCCCACGGTTTGCGCCTGCGTCCCCGCGTTGCGGGCTGCAAAACCGTCGCGCCCGGTTTCGGACTGCACCGGATGCGCGATCGAAAGGGCCGCAAGAAATGCGGCCAGTACTGTCAATTTGGTCATCTTGCCCCCACCAATCAGCGGTTCGCGCCAGACCTTCCCCCAGACGACGCAACCAGCGCATTAGACCAGTTGAGCGCAAAGGTCCAGTTTTTCAGAAAATGCAAGGCTTTACGGCGCGATCCTGAGCAAGAACCGGCTCATTTCCATTTTGTGCCCACCACAACATCTGGCAGTTGCGGCTAGTTTCCCGCCTCGATTTTGTGCGAAACCGCCAATTGTGCAGCGGCAAGCCGCGCCACCGGCACCCGAAAAGGGGAACAGGAGACATAGTCGAAACCGGCGGCCCGGCAGAAGGCGATTGATTCGGGATTGCCGCCATGTTCGCCGCAGATCGACAGCGTGAGGCCGGGGTTTGCGGCGCGGCCACGTTCGGCGCCCAGTTGCAGCAACTCGCCGACCCCTTCGGTGTCGAGCACATGGAACGGATCCTCGGGGTAGACGCCCCGCTTGACATAGTCCGACATGAACCGGCCGGCATCGTCGCGCGACAGGCCATAGGTCATCTGCGTCAGATCGTTGGTGCCATAGCTGAGGAACGCGCAATGCGGTGCGATCTCGCCGGCGCGCAGGGTCGCGCGGGGGGTTTCGACCATGACGCCAAAGCGGTATTCGAAGTCCTGCCCGCTCTCGCTGCGCACCGCGGCGGCGACCGCGTCGATGCGGGCCTGCACCAGTTCCACCTCGCGCCGGGCACTGACCATCGGGATCATGATCTCGGGCACCACAGGATCACGGTCGCGGCTGGCCTGAAGCGCGGCCTCGAAGATCGCCCTCGCCTGCATTTCGTAGATCTCGGGCACGGTCACGCCCAGACGGACCCCGCGCATGCCCAGCATAGGATTGTATTCGCCCATCGCCTGCACCCGGCGGATCACGTCCGATACCGGCAGATCAAGCGCCTCGGCCATCTCGCGCTGGCCGGTCCGCGTCGTCGGCAGGAATTCGTGCAGCGGCATGTCGAACAGACGGATACAGACCGGCAAACCCTGCATGATGCGGAATAGCTGAACGAAATCCTCGCGCTGCATCGGCAGCAGCCGCGCCAGCACCGCCGCCCGCCCGGCGCTGGTTTCGGCAAAGATCATCTCGCGCATCACCGTGAGGCGGCCGGTATCGAAGAACATGTGCTCGGTCCGGCACAGGCCGATGCCCTGGGCGTCGAAATTGCGCGCGGTCTGGGCGTCGGCGGGGGTGTCGGCATTGGCGCGGATGCCGATATCGCGTTCCGCGTCGGCCCAGCCCATCAGCGTCTGGAACGCATCGTCCAGCGCGGCTTCGAGCATCGCCGGTTCGCCGGCCAGAATCTGCCCCGACGTGCCATCGATGGTGATCACGTCGCCGGCGCCGAACACCCGCCCGTCCGGCGCCACCAGTCTCTGATCGTGGGTCGAAAACTGCATCGACGAGGCACCCACGATACAGGGCAGCCCAAGCCCCCGGCCGATCACGGCGGCGTGGCTGGTCATGCCTCCACGCTCGGTCAGGACCCCGGCCGCGGCGTGCATGCCGCGGATGTCCTCGGGCGCGGTTTCGCGCCGTACCAGGATACAGGCCTCGCCGCGCGCCGCGCTGGCCTGGGCCGCGGCCGCGGTAAAGACGATGCGCCCCGTCGAGGCGCCGGGGCTGGCTGCGATGCCCGTGGCCAGAACGTCGCGGCCCGCCTCGGGGTCGACCTGGCGGTGCAGCAGTTCGTTCAGCGAATGCGGGTCTATGCGCATCACCGCCTCCTGCGGCGTGATGATGCCGTCCTGGGCCAGCCGCACCGCGATGCGCAGCGCCGCGCGCGAGGTCCGCGGCACACGCACGCCGTCCAGGATATGCACCCGCCCGCTCTCGATCACGAACTCGACCTGCATTTCCTCGCGCAGCCTTTCGCGCATCAGGGCGGCATGGATCTTGAGCGCGGCAAAGGCTTCGGGGGCGGCCTCTTCCAGCGACGGCCCGCGCGCGTCCCGTTCCAGATAAAGTGCGCCCGCGCCCGCGCCCAGCGCATCGCGGCCCTGGCTCTGGCTCAGGTATCGGCCCGTGATCTGGGGCTGGCCGGTGCGCCGGTTGACCAGTTGCAGCACACCCGATCCGCATTCACCCTCGCCGAAGCCGGGAATCATGTGCTGTACCACGAGCCCCAGCCCGGCATCGGCCGGCGCCCCCTTGGCCTGACGCAACAGCCGCGCCGTCGTGCCCTGCCAGGCCCGCGCCATGGATTGCAGCACGCCCGCCAGCTGCGCGCCCGGATCCTGGGGAAACGGCTCATCGGTTTCCTCGGCATAGGCGTGCAGCGTCTCGCCCAGACCGACCGGGCCGGTATCGGCGACATGGTCAAACACATCCGGGTCGAGCCGGGCCACGTGCACGCCGTAGGATTGTACGAACCGCAGATAGATCGCCGCCGCGGCGTCGCGGCCCAGCGTGTCGCTGAGTTCGACATAGGCGGCATCGTTCATGCCGACATTGAGTACCGCCCGCGGCCCGCCCCAGTCGGGGTCTTCCGAGGACGGGCGCACACAGAGCAGCGCGCCGGGTTCGAACTGTTCCAGAACCGCGGCGATGTCGGGCATCTCGCCCTCGCCGATGCGGCGCACCGCATCGAACGACAGCGCGACCGTGCGCGGCACCGGCATATCCAGCCGCACCAGCCGTTGCAGGCATTTGGCGCGCCCGCCATGGGTCGCGTTGGCAATCGCCGCGTTGGCGGTGATGAGCGTGGTATGCGGGTTGTTCTGCACTGCGGCACCTGTTGGTTCGGGGGCAGCATAGAGCGGGGCGGTCGGCGCGCAAGAAAAACCGTGGCGCTGCGATCGGCGGTGCCGGGAGGGGCGTTGCCCCTCTGCCCGCCTGCGGCGGCCATTCACCCCAGGATATTTGCGGTCAGAAGAAGATGTCCGTGTTCCGGGGCAGGCTATCCTTCGATCCGGGTGAGGTCGGCGACGCCGGTGCAGACGCGGCGGATGTCGTGCAGCAGGTTCAGCCGGTTGCGGCGCAGGATGGCGTTGTCGGAATTGACCTGCACATCTTCGAAGAAGGTGTCGATGGGTTCGCGCAGATCGGCCATGGCCGCCATGGCCTGTGGGAAGTCTTCGGCCTGCAGCGCCGGGGCGATCCTGGATTGGGCCGTCTTCAGCGCCGCAAACAGCGCCCTTTCGCTGTCGGTCTCGGCGAGTTTGGCATCCGCCCCGAAGGAATATTCCACCCCGTCCTTTTCCTCGGCCTGGCTGAGGATGTTGTTGGCGCGCTTGAAGCCTTGCAGCAGGTTTTCGCCGTTTTCGGTGCCCAGTACGTCCTGCAGGGCGCGGGCGCGCCTGACCAGCAGGGCGAGGTCGTCGCTGCCGGGCATGGCGATGCAGGCGTCGATGATGTCGTGGCGGATGCCCTGTTCGCGCAGGTGGACCTTGAGGCGGTCGTGGAGGAAGGCGAGGAGGTCAGTTTCTTTCTCAGGCTCTACCCCAATCATGGAATGGTCCGGAAACCCACTTATCAGATTCTCTGCCTTGAAGGGCTGGTCGTCCTGCCGGGCTTCCACCATTTCTCGGTCGAAGATCGCGCGACCCATCGCGGCTTCCACGATTTCGGCCAGTTTCAACCGCCGCCCATTCTCCAGTACCAGCCGGATCACCCCCAGCGCGGCGCGGCGCAGCGCGAAGGGATCCTTGCTGCCGGTGGGCTTCTCGTCGATGGCCCAGAAGCCGGCCAGCGTGTCGATCTTGTCGGCCAGAGCCACTGCGACCGAGAGCGGCGCGGTGGGCACGGTATCGGACGGGCCGAGGGGCGCGTAGTGCTCTTGCGCGACCGCCGCTATGGCGTCGTCATGGTCCGCCGACGCGACGTAATAGCGCCCCATAAGCCCTTGAAGTTCCGGAAATTCGTAGACCATCTCGCTGGACAGGTCGAGCTTGGCGAGCCTTGCCGCCGTTTCGGCCCGGTCCGGGTCGGCGCCCGTCACCGGCGCCAGGTCGCGGGCCAGAGCGGCGATGCGGCGGATGCGGTCGCCCTGCGAGCCGAGCTTGTTGTGAAATGTCACGTCTTCAAGGGATTGCGCCCATATCTTCATGCCATCCTTGGCAACGCGCAGATCGTTTTCCCAGAAGAACCGGGCATCGGCCAGCCGTGCCGAAAGAACCTTGCGGTTGCCCGCCAGGATGGTGGCGCCGGCATCTGCCGTTTCGCGGTTGGCGACGGTCACGAAGCGTTCGATCCGCCCGGTTTTCGGATTGCGCACGGAGAAGAATTTCTGATGCTCGCGCATGGAGGTTTGCAACACCTCCGGCGGCAGTTCCAGGAATTCGGCCCCGATTTCGCCCATCAGCGCCACCGGCCATTCCACCAGCCCTGCCACCTCGGCCAGGAGGGCGGCGTCCTCAACCATCTCGAGCCCGGCCGCGAAGGCCAGGTTCGTGGCATCCGCCCGGATGCGGTCGGCCCGTTCCCCGGTTTCGAGAATCACATGCGCACGCTTGAGCTTTGCCGCGTAATCCTCGAACCCCGTGACGGAAAACCGGCCCGGAGACATGAAGCGGTGGCCCTGCGTGCTGTCGGCGGCGGCGATCCCGTCCACCACCAGCGGCACCGCCTCGACCCCGTGTTCGTCGCCCAGGATGCACAGGATCGACTGCAACGGCCGCACCCAGCGCAAGGTTCCGCCGCCCCAGCGCATCGACTTGGGCCAGGGAAAGCCGCGGATCACCGCCTCGAGCACCTCGGCCACGATATCGCGCGCCGGCCGGCCCGGTCTTTCGATGGATGCGAAGAACACCCGGCCCTTGGGGGTGTCGCGTTCCTCAAGCTGGTCGCGGCCCAGCCCGGCGCCGCGCAGGAAGCCCTCGATCGCCTTGTCCGGCGCGTCCACGCGCGGGCCCTTGCGTTCCTCGCGCAGGGTTGGCGATTGCGCCGCCATCCCCTCGACCGCCAGCGTCAGCCGCCGCGGCGTTGCGAATGCGGCCGCCCCGGCATAGGTCAGCCCGGCCTCGACCAGCCCGTCGGTGACACGGGCCTTCAGATCCGCGGCCGCGCGTGGCTGCATGCGGGCGGGAATTTCCTCGGAGAAGAGTTCGATCAGAAGGTCGGGCATTGTCGGTGTCCTCGGGCGCGGTTCGGCCAGTGACGGCAGGGTTGCGGATACAGCGCGGCGCGCCGCAATGGCAAGGGTGGCGCGCTCATTGCCCTTCCCCGTCCGGGCGCGGCGGACAATCCTCGCCGAGCGGCGTGCCGTCCCAGGCCTTGTCGCCGCACTGGTTCAGGTCGTGCCAGACATAGCCGTGCCCGTCGCCGGATATCGCCACGATGCGATCCACGCCATAGGCGATGTTCTTCTGCCCCATGAACACCCGCAAGGCGCCGGTTTCGATGCCCTTCCCGATCGCTTCGGCGTCAAAGCAGCCAAACCAGCCGGGGCCAGAGCGCGGCAGCCTGCCCGGCGCCGCGACATGGCTTCGGCTCAGCGCGTCGGGGTCGGCCGACGTGATGAAGCAGGCGCGATAGCGCAGGGGGCTGCTTTCGGCGTCGATGGCCCGGAACCCGGCATAGGGGATGGATTCGGGCCTGCCGGTCGCGCGCGAGACGAGTTTCACATCCTGCCCGGGGCGCGGCGCTACGTCGTGATAATAGCCGTAGACCTGCGTGTAATAGAGCGCCGCGCCGAAGATCAGGGCACCGACGACGATCGCGATCGTGACGATCTTCCCGCTCATGCGGTGTGGCCACCCGCCCTGGTTTGCACGAATGCGTCAGCGCATTGTTTCGCCAGCGCCCTCACCCTGCCGATATAGGCCTGCCGCTCGGTCACCGAGATCACGCCCCGCGCATCGAGCAGGTTGAAGATATGGGACGCCTTGATGCACTGGTCATAGGCGGGGTGCGCCATGACGATGCGCTTGCCGGTCCTGGGGTCGTCGGCGGGCTGGGACAGTATGGCGGCGCATTCGGCTTCGGCCTCTTCGAAGTGGTCCAGCAGCATCTCGGTATTGGCGGTATCGAAGTTCCAGCGCGCGTATTCCTCCTCGGTCTGGCGGAAGATGTCGCCATAGCTTAGCGGGATCGGCGCATCGGGGTCGTTGAAGGGCATGTCCATCACATGCTCGATGCCCAGCACATACATTGCCAGCCGCTCAAGCCCGTAGGTCAGTTCGCCCGAAACGGGGTTGCAGTCATGGCCGCCGACCTGCTGGAAATAGGTGAACTGCGAGACTTCCATACCGTCGCACCAGACCTCCCAGCCCAGGCCCCAGGCGCCCAGCGTCGGGCTTTCCCAGTCGTCCTCGACAAAGCGGATGTCGTGCAGCGCCATGTCGATGCCGATGGCCTTCAGGCTGCCGAGGTAGAGATCCTGCAGATCCGGCGGGCTGGGTTTGATCAACACCTGGAACTGGTAATAGTGCTGCAACCGGTTGGGGTTTTCGCCGTACCGCCCGTCTGTGGGCCGGCGCGAGGGCTGGACATAGGCGGCGGCCCAGGGCGCGGTGCCGAGGCTGCGCAGCGTGGTGGCAGGGTGGAAGGTGCCGGCGCCCACTTCCATATCATAGGGTTGCAGGATGGCGCAGCCCTGCGCCGCCCAGTAGGACTGAAGCCGCAGGATGATGTCCTGGAAGGATCGCGGTGCGCCGGTCCTGTCGGTCATGGCTTTCTTTCTCCTGGCAAGCGGGCCTGCGAATGCGGGCCATACCTATGCAAGCCGCGGCATACGGTCAACGGCGCATATCGCGGTCGCGGCCTCGCCCCGCGCCGCCATCCGCCAACGCCCCGGTGCGGCCCTGCAACGCCTCGCGCCCGCGAGTGCCCGCGGGGACGCGAAGGGCATGGCGTTCGCCCCGTTTTCCTGCTTAATGTGCCGCAAAGATTGCAGTTCCAAAGGGTAAGTGACCGGGTATGAGACAAGTGTTCGCGGCTGTTCTGATTGTATTGGGTTCGATAGCCGGGGCGGTTTCGGCGCAACAGGGCGGGGGCGCCGCCGTCTGGGTGCAGGTCGAGGCGCAGCCAAGCCTGCGCGCGGCGCAAGAGCGGGCCCGGTACTATTCCGGGCGGCTGGCGGATGTGAACGGGTTTTCGCTGGGCGGCAACTGGTATGGCATACTGCTTGGCCCCTACAGCCGCGATGACGCGCAGCGCGTGTTGCAGATCTATCGCTCCGAGGGGCAGATCCCGTTCGATTCGTTCATTTCCCAGACCAGCAGCCTGGGTCAGCAGTTCTGGCCGGTGGGTGCGAACGTGCTGAACCAGGGCACGGTGGCCGCGCCACTGACGGAAGAAGCCGGCACGCCGGCAACCGCGGCGCCAACGCCGGAGCCGCAAGCGGCGGACGAGACCCCGGCCGAGGCGCGCCGCAGCGAACGCGACCTGAGCGCCGAGCAGCGAAAGGACTTGCAGATCGCGTTGCAGGCGGCGGGCTTTTACCGCTCGGGCATCGACGGCGCGTTCGGAGCGGGTACGCGCCGCTCAATGGCCGACTGGCAAAGTGCGCGCGGATACGAGGCGACGGGTGTTCTGACCACCATGCAGCGCCAGGCGCTGATGGACGAATACAATGCACCGCTGATCTCGGTCGGCATGCAGCGCATCCAGGATCCGCAGGCCGGAATCGAGATGCCGATTCCCACGGATGTCGTGAAATTTTCGCGCTACGAGCCCCCGTTCGCGCATTACGACAGCGTCGGCGACATGGGGGTGCGGCTGATTCTGATCAGCCAGCCGGGCGATCAGGCAACGCTGTTCGGGTTGTACGACATCATGCAGACGCTCAGGATCGTACCGCTCGAGGGTCCGCGTGAACGTGGCCGCGACAGCTTTACCCTGGAAGGCCGCGGCAACGGCATCGTGTCCTATACCCAGGCGCAGCTTGAGAACGGCCGGATCAAGGGCTTCACGCTGGTCTGGCCACAGGGTGACGAAGACCGTCGCGCCCGTGTGCTGGAAGAAATGAAATCCGGGTTCACCCGCACCGATACGGTGCTGGATCCGGCCGCGGGGGCGGACACCGAACAGAACATAGACCTCGTGTCAGGACTGCAGGTGCGCAAGCCGCGGCTGTCGCGGTCGGGCTTTTTCGTCGACGGCCGGGGCACGGTCGTTACCGCCGCCGAGGCGGTCGAGGGGTGCGCGCGGATCACTCTGGACCATGACCACCGGGCCGAGATCGTCGCCACCGACGATGGCCTGGGCGTGGCCGTGCTTCGCCCGCTCGATCCGCTGGCACCCATCGCGGTGGCACGGCTGCGCGCCGGTCCGCCGCGCCTGCAATCGGAAGTCGCGGTATCGGGGTATTCCTACGAGGGCATTCTTGGCGCCCCGACACTGACCTTCGGCAAGCTTGAAGACGTCAAGGGCCTGCGCGGCGAGGTCGAACTGACGCGCCTGGCCCTGGCGCCCCTGCCCGGCGATGCCGGCGGCCCGGTGATCGACGCCGGCGGCGCGGTTCTGGGCATGTTGCTGCCGCCCGCGCGATCGGCGCGGCAATTGCCCGGGGACGTGAGCTTTGCCGCCGACGCACAGGCGATCCGCAACGTTCTCGAGGCCGAGGGGCTGAGCGTCGGCGAAAGCCAGGAGACCGCCGCGCTGCCGCCGGTCGAACTGGGCAGGCAGGCCACGGGCATGACCGTTCTCGTGAGTTGCTGGGACTGAGGCGTGTGGCGCCGGCGGCTCAGATTGCCGTCTTGCGGCTTTCCTCAAGGTAGATCTCGCGCAACCGCTGCGCCACCCTGCCCGGCTTGCCGCCGCCAAGGCTTACGCCGTCGATCTCGACCACCGGTGTCACGAAGGCGCTGGCCGAGGTGATGAAAGCCTCGTCGGCGGCCTTGGCCTCGTCAATGCCAAAGCTGCGCTCCTCGACCTCCATCTGCGCCTCGGCCGCGAACCGCAACACCGCGGCGCGGGTGATCCCGTGCAGGATGTCGGATGACAGCGCCCGCGTGACGATACGGTTGCCCTTGACGATATAGGCGTTGTTGGACGTGCCTTCCGTCACCATCCCGTCTTCGATCATCCAGGCATCGTCGGCCCCGGCCTTTCTTGCCATCATCTTGCCCATGCTGGGATAGAGAAGCTGCACCGTCTTGATGTCGCGCCGGCCCCAGCGGATATCGTCGATGCCGATGACGCGGATGCCTGTCCTGGCCGACGGGCTGTCGGCAAGGCCGGGCTTGGCCTGCGTGAACAGAACGACCGTGGGTGCCGTCGTTTCGGGGTCGGGAAACACGAAGTCGCGGTCGCCGGGGTCGCCGCGGGTGATCTGAAGATAGACAAGGCCCTCGTCAATTCCGTTCAGGCGCACCAGTTCGCGGTGAATCTCCAGCAGATCGGCGCGGCCGAGCGGATTGACGATATCCAGTTCGTCCAGCGAACGTTGCAGCCGCGCCGCGTGGCCGTCGAAGTCGATCAGCTTGCCGCCCAGCACGCTGGTCACTTCGTAGACGCCGTCAGCCATGAGAAACCCGCGGTCGAAGATCGAAATCCTGGCCTCGGTTTCCGGCAGGTAGTCGCCGTTCACATAGACGGTGCGCATGGGCCGGTCCTTCCTTTATCCCCAGAGGGCGGCATCGGGGGGATGCACACCGTGTTCATCAAACTTCAACGCGTGGTCGCGGTCTTCGGCCAACAACAGCGGGCCGTCAAGATCCACCACGGCCGCACCCTGCGCAACCAGCGTCGCGGGCGCCATCGCCAGCGACGATCCGACCATGCAGCCGACCATGATGCCGTATCCCTCGGCGCGGGCGGCATCGCGCAGGGCAAGCGCCTCGGTCAGCCCGCCGGTCTTGTCCAGCTTGATGTTGACGACATCGTACTTGCCGCGCAATCCCGGCAGGCTGGCGCGGTCATGGCAGGCCTCGTCGGCACAGACCGGTACCGGCCGATCCAGCCCCAGCAGGGCGTCGTCATCCCCCGCCGGCAGCGGTTGTTCCACCAGCGCCACGCCCAGGCGGCGCAGATGCGGTGCCAGATCGGCATAGATTTCGGCCGACCAGCCCTCGTTGGCATCGACGATAATGCGCACATCCGGCGCACCGGCGCGCACCGCTTCAAGCCGGGCCATGTCATCGGGCGTGCCCAGCTTGATTTTGAGAAGCGGCCGGTGCGCATGTGTCGCGGCCTGCTCCCGCATGGCTTCGGGGGTGTCCAGCGACAGGGTATAGGCCGTGATCTCGGGCCCCGGCACAGGCAGCCCGGCCAGTTCCCAGACCCGCCGCCCGGCGCGCTTGGCCTGCATGTCCCACAGAGCGCAATCGACGGCGTTGCGCGCCGCCCCGGGCGGCAGAAGATCGGCAAGTGCCGCCCGGTCGAACGCATCGGGCAACTCGGCGATCTGTGCCTCGACGCTGTCCAGCGATTCGCCATAGCGGGCATAGGGCACGCATTCGCCCCAGCCCCGGTATCCGCCATCCGACAGCCGTACCGTCAGCACCTGCGCCTGCGTCCGCGATCCGCGGCTGATGGTGAATACCTGCGCCAGTCCAAATACGTCCCGGCTGACTTCGATATGCACTGCTGCGCCTTTCTTTCCGTTGCCAGACTCTCCCGACCGCGACCGCGGTCAGACCTGGCGCATGACTACGCCGATCGGGTCGGATGCGACAGCCCTCAATACGCCGCCAGCGCATCCACGAGCTTGCCCGCGCCGAAACGGTAAGGGTCGGTGGCCGGCAGGCCCATGCGCTTCTCGACCTGGCCGAGATAGGCCGCCGCCTCGTCCTCGTTCATGTGCTGGGTATTGACCGACACGCCGATGACCTCGCAGGCCGGGTTGGCGACCCGCGCCAGCGGCAATGCCGTGTCGCGCAGCAATTCGAGCGTGGGCAGCGCATAACCGGGCAACCCGCGCATGTGTTCGCGGGTCGGTTCGTGCGACAGGATCAGCGCATCGGGCTGGCCGCCATGGATCAGCGCCATCGTCACCCCGGAATAGGAAACATGAAAGATGCTGCCCTGGCCTTCGATGATATCCCAATGATCGTCGTCGTTATCCGGGGTCAGCCACTCGATTGATCCGGCCATGAAATCGGCGATCACCGCGTCAAGCGGCACGCCGTCGCCGGTGATCAGGATGCCGGTCTGCCCGGTGCTGCGGAAGGTCGACTTCAGGCCGCGGCTGCGCATCTCGGTGTCCATCGCCAGCCCGGTATACATCTTGCCGACCGAACAGTCCGTGCCGACTGCAAGCACGCGCTTGCCGCGCCGCTTGACGCCGTTGGCGATGGGATACTTGACGGACGGAACCCGCACATCGTGCAGGCTGCGACCGGTCGCCTCGGCCACCGCCACCAGGTCGGGTTCGTCGCGCAGAAGGTTGTGCAGCCCCGAGGCCAGATCGAACCCCTCCTCCAGGGCTGTCACCAGCACCTTCTTCCAGGCGGCAGAGATGATGCCGCCGCGATTGGCCACGCCGATCACCAGCGTCTTCGCCCCGGCCTCGCGGGCCTGGGCCAGATCCATGTCGGGAAGTTTCAGATCGGCCTTGCAGCCCTCCATCCGGTACTGTCCGAGAGCGTTTTCCGGGCGCCAGTCCTTGATGCCCTGCGCCACCTTCACGGCCAACTGGTCGGGAGCATCGCCCAGAAACAACAGATACGGGGTCTCGATCATCTACCTGCACTCCTTCGGTTCGAAACACAGGATAATCGAACGCCTCCACGAGGGAATCGCATTTGATGCGTTCAGATCTCTCCAAGTCTGGATATTATTCGCAAAATTATAGACATTGTCGAATAATTTCCCGATTTTCCCGATCGTCGCCGTGGGTCTTCCCGGTGATCCCGGTCATCGCCCGGACAGACATGAAAGCCCGCAGGCCGGGGCCGCGCACTCGAAAAACCGGGCGGACACGCGGGGCCACAAGCGCGGGGGCACAGGCGCCCTTCCCTCTCTCGGCCAAGGCTGTCGCCAGGAAAAGCCAGATGGTCCGGGCCGGCTCCCGTGATCGCCACGATCACGCGTCAGGACAGCGAAATGAAGTATCCCAGTTCGTCGGTTCGGTCGATGCTGCGCCGCAATTCAACGATGTGATCCAGCACATCCACCGCCTGGCGGCGCACCTCCATCACTGGCGCGCCCGGTTCCAGACCAAGCGCCGCTGCGCTGGCCTCGGAAGCGCCAATTGCCCGAAGCCTCTCATCCGCCCTTACGATGATGACGGAATAGGCCTGCTGATAGAACACATAGAGCGTGTTGGGCAGCGGCGTGCGATCTGCCAACCCCGGAAACAACAGCGCGCTGACGACCGAGACTTCATGCGCAACCGGGCGACCGCCGATGCTGCGCACCCGCTCGATCTCTATCACCTCCGGGGGGGCATCATGCAGATCGGCGCGCTCGGTATCGGTGCTTGCTCGACGTCTGACGGTTTCGCTTTCAAGCCTGGGGCTCTCTAGCGAGCCGTCCGGGCGGCGCAGGCGAAAAAAGTTGAAGAGAGAGGTTTCAGGCGTGCGGACCGTCACGAAGGTGCCGCGCCCCTGTGCGCGCTGCACGAGGCCGCGTTGCTCCAGTTCGATCAGCGCCTTGCGGGCCGTGCCCTGGCTTACCCCCAGCTCGGCGCCCAATTGCGTTTCGCTGGGCAGCATCGCCCCTGAGAGCAACTCGCCGGAAGCGATTCGGCCCACGATGATGTCGATCACGGTCTGATAAAGCGGCGGCGGCATGCCCCACCCTCCTGAGTTCTTTCGATTATCTTGCACAGGTGGATTTGGCGAGGCAAGTGCTGTATATTAATTCTTGTATAAGAATAAATATACATGTTAGTCTCCCCTCCGACGGCTAATCCGGACAAGCAGGAGGAACGGAAAGTGGGCAAACCACATCTTCTGAAACATGATCACGAGGACAACGTCGGCGTTGTCGTGGTCGAGGGACTGACCGCGGGCACCGAGATGCTATGCGTTGTTACGGCGGACAACTCCGACTTCACCGTGACTGCCAAGGCCGATATTCCAATCGGCCACAAGGTTGCGCTCAGCAACCTGTCGGCGGGCGATACTGTCGTGAAGTACGCCGAGGATATCGGCCGCATGGTCGGCAATGCGGCCATTGGCGAGCACGTTCATACCCACAACTGCAAGACGAAACGGTGGTGACCCGACATGGCGCTTGATTTCAGCAATGTAACCGTCAACGCATGGCGCCGCGAGAATGGCCGCGTCGGTGTGCGCAACCATGTCCTGATCCTGCCGGTCGACGACATCTCCAACGCTGCCTGCGAAGCGGTGGCAAACAACGTGAAGGGTACGCTGGCTATCCCACATGCCTACGGGCGCCTGCAGTTCGGAGAAGACCTGGAACTGCATTTCCGCACCATGATCGGCACCGGGGCCAACCCCAACGTGGCCGCCGTCATCGTCATTGGCATCGAACCCGAGTGGACACAGACAATCGTTGACGGCATCGCCGAAACCGGCAAGCCGGTCGCCGGGTTCTCTATCGAGCAGAAGGGTGATTTCGAGACCATCCGGCAGGCAAGCTGGAAGGCCAAGGAATACGTTCACTGGGCCACCGAGCTGCAAAAGGAGACGTGCCAGCTTTCGGAATTGTGGATTTCCACCAAATGCGGCGAGAGCGACACGACCACCGGCCTCTCCTCCTGCCCCACCGTGGGCAACATGTATGACAAGTTGTTGCCCGAGGGAATCTATGGCTGCTTCGGGGAGACATCAGAGATCACCGGCGCCGAGCACATCTGCAAGGAACGCGCCGCAACGCCCGAGGCCGGCGAAGCCTTCATGAAGATCTTCCAGGCCTACCAGGAAGAGGTGATCGAGGCCTACAAGACCTCCGACCTGTCCGACAGCCAGCCCACCAAGGGCAATATCCTTGGCGGCCTGACGACCATCGAGGAAAAGGCGCTCGGCAATCTCGAAAAGATTGGCCGGAAGTCGAGATACATCGACGCGATGGGCCCCGCCGTCGCACCCGCGAAGGGGCCTGGCCTTTACTACATGGATACGTCATCCGCGGCGGCGGAATGTGTCACGCTGATGGCCGCGGCGGGATATGTCATTCACACCTTCCCCACGGGGCAAGGCAACGTGGTGGGCAACCCGATTGTCCCGGTCATCAAGATTTCGGGCAACCCGCGCACCCTGCGTACCATGGCCGAGCATATCGACGTTGATGTGACCGGCGTACTTACCCGTGAGCAGACCATCGACCAGGCGGGCGATGCGCTGATCGAGATGATCATTCGCACCGCCAACGGGCGCAACACCGCCGCCGAGGCGCTGGGCCATCGCGAGTTCTCGCTGACCAAGCTGTACCGGTCGGCCTGAACCATGAAGGTCGTGGTATCGGAGTTCATGGACGAGCATGCGCTGGAAGCCTTCGGGCATCGGGCCGAGATAGTCTATGATCCGTCCCTCGTGGACAACAGGGAGGCGCTGCTTGCGGCGCTTTCCAATGCCGATGCCCTGATCGTCAGAAACCGCACCCGGGTCGATGCCGCGCTGCTAGAGCGCGCGCCCGGACTGCGGGTCGTGGGCCGGCTTGGCGTCGGCCTCGACAACATCGACATGGCCGCATGCGCACAACGCGACGTGGCGGTGAAACCGGCGACCGGTGCGAACACGCTGGCCGTTGCCGAATACACGGTATCGGCGACGCTCGCCTTGCTGCGCGGCGCCTATGCCTCGAACCACGCGATGGTTGCGGGCGAATGGCCGCGCAACGCGCTGATCGGGCGCGAAGCCGCTGGCAGGGTGATGGGCCTCGTGGGCCTTGGCAGCATCGCGCGGGCCGTAGCAGACCGCGCCCGCGCCCTTGGCATGGGCATCGCCGCCTTCGATCCCCATCTGCCCGGGGACGACGCGGCCTGGCAGGGTGTCCGGCGCTGTACGATCGACGAGCTTCTGCCAATATGCGACGTCCTCTCGCTGCACGTCCCGCTGACGGATGAGACACGCGGTCTCATCTCGCGGGATGCGCTGTCCAGGATGAAAGCGGGCGCAATCCTCATCAATACAGCGCGGGGGGGAATAGTGGATGAGGCAGCTCTTATCCGGGCGCTGAAGGAAGGGAAGCTGGGCGGAGCTGCGCTTGACGTATTCGAGACCGAGCCGCTGACCGCCGAGGCGGGCGCACGGTTCAGAGATATACCCAACCTGATACTCACGCCGCATGTGGCCGGACTGACCGACGAGAGCAACATCCGCACCAGCACCGTGACGGTACAGAATGTACTGGGGGAGCTTGCGCATGCAGCCGCCTGATACCGTGCTGCCCCGCGCCGAGGCGGAGCGGCTGATCGCGGGTGTGTTCATGCGCAGCGGCGCTTCGGCCCACAACGCCGACAGCACGGCGCGCGCACTCGTCGCTGCCGAGATCGACGGGCAGGGCGGGCACGGCTTTTCGCGCGTGGCCGCCTACGCCGCGCAACTCCGCAGCGGCAAGGTGGACGGGGCCGCCAGCCCGGTGGCCAGCCGGCGCGGTGCCCGGATCGACATCGACGCCTGTGACGGCTTTGCCTTTCCCGCGATCGACCTCGCAATCGGCGATCTCGTGGAGGTGGCGGCCGAGACAGGCGTAGCCATGGCCGCGATCCGCCGGTCACACCACTGCGGGCAGCTCGGCGCGCATGTGGAGCGGCTGGCCGAGGCCGGCCTTGCCGCCCTGATGGTGGCCAACTCACCCAGGGCCATGGCGCCCTGGGGCGGCAAAGACGCGCTATTCGGCACCAATCCCATCGCCTTCGCCGCCCCCCGGCCGAGCGCGCCGCCTCTGATCATCGACCTGTCGCTCTCGAAAGTGGCGCGCGGAAAGGTGATGGCAGCCTCCAAGGCAGGCGTGCAGATCCCCGAGGGGTGGGCACTGGATTCGGAGGGCAACCCCACCACGGATCCCTCCGCCGCGCTCAAGGGCACCATGGTACCGGCAGGCGATGCCAAGGGTTCCGCGCTGGCGCTGATGGTGGAAATCCTGGCCGCGACCCTGACGGGGGCCAATCACTCGAATGAGGCAACGTCCTTCTTCGATGCCGAAGGCGCACCGCCCGGTGTGGGCCAGTTGATCCTGGCATTCGACACTGGCGCGGTGGCCGGGCCCGGCTTTGGCCCCCGGCTCGGGGCCCTGCTTTCGGCAATCACCGCGCAGGAGGGCACGCGTTTGCCCGGGGACTCGCGCCTCGCCCGGCGCGAAGCAGCAGAAAGAATGGGCGGCGTCAGGGTTCCCGCGCACCTGATGGCCGAGATCAAAGCCATGGCGGGCAGTTGAACCCGCAAACCAAGACTGATGAAAGGGAGGAAAGCAATGAGAAAGACAGTACTTCTGAGCGCGATACTGGGCCTCGCGACCGGCATGGCGCAGATCGGCACCGCGTCGGCACAGGATTTTCCGCCGGATCAGGTAGACTATATCATCCCCTTCGGGCCGGGCGGAGAATCCGACATCACGGCGCGGCTGCAACAGCCCTATTTCGAGGAGATCTACGGTTCCAAGCTCGTGGTCTCCTACAAACCGGGCGGCGGCGGCGCGGTGGGCTGGTCGCAGCTCAACACCATGGCCGACGATGGTTCGGTGATCATGGGCACCAACCTGCCGCATATCATCGTCAAGCCCAAACAGGGCGATGTCGGCTTCCAGACCGAAGATATCGTCAACGTCTACATGTTCCACTACACACCCGATGCCATAGTGGTGAAGGCCGACAGCCCGTACCAGACGCTCGATGACCTGATTGCGGATGCCCGGGAGAACCCCCGCGAGGTCACTTTCTCGGGTTCGGGGAAGGGCACGGCAAATCACCTGGTTTCGATCAAGTTCGACCAGTTGGCCGAAACCGAGACAACCTATGTCGCCTTCAAGGGCACCGGCGCGGCCGTCACCGCCATGCTGGGGGGGCAGGTAAGCGCGGAATGGGGCTATACCACGGTGGGCGTGGCCCAGGGAACCGAGGTGCGGCTGTTGGCCGTGGCCATGGAAGAACGTCACCCCGCCTTCCCCGATGTGCCAACCTTCAGAGAGTTGGGCTATGACATCGTGTCGGGCGCCTACCGAGGCATCGCAGTACCCAAGAGCGCCTCGGAAGAAACCCGGCAAGCCGTTGCCGATGCGATCGGCAAGATCAACGCCAACGAGGAGTTCCGCAAGAAGATGCTCGACGGCGGATTTGCCCTGCTCGATATCTCTTACGGCACTGAGATGGATGCCTTCATGGCCAAGCGGGCCGAGCAGGATCTCGGGGCCGCAAAGGCCGCAGGGGTCATCGACTGAGAGGATTGTCGGCGGCATGGGCCGGCCCGCTCCCCCACGGACGGGCCGGCCGTACCGGCGATGCGACGGGGCGCGCACCGGCTGACGGGATCGAGCCATGTTCGAGTATTTCCTTGCGGCCCTCACGCCGCTCAACATCCTACTGGCGCTCGGCGGCGTAGCGGCGGGAACGATCATCGGTTCTGTCCCCGGGCTGACCGCGACCATGGCCGTCGCCGTCCTGGTGCCGCTCACCTTCGGGATGCCTCCCGAAAGCGCGCTGATCCTGATGGGGGCAATCTATACCGGCGCGATCTACGGCGGGGCCTACGCGGCGATCCTGCTGAATACGCCGGGTACCCCCTCTGCCATCGGCACCACCTTCGACGGCTACCCCATGGCCAAGAAGGGCGACGGCGATCTGGCTGTCTCCCTCGCCTGCCTGGCCTCGCTGGTTGGTGGGCTGGTCGGGGCGGCGGCCCTCCTGATGCTCGCGCCGCCACTGGCAAGGGCAGCCCTCGCCTTCGGCCCGGTCGAATATTTCTGGATGGCGATCTTTGGCCTGTCGCTTATCGCCGCCCTCTCGACCGGCGATTTTCTCAAGGGGCTCATCGGAGCCTGCCTTGGCATCCTGATCGCGATGATCGGTGTCTCGGAAACCAGCGCCGAGGTACGCTTCACCTTCGGCTCCCGGACACTCCTGGGCGGGGTCGAAACCGTCTCTGCGCTGATCGGGCTTTATTGCGTTCCGGTGCTGATCGATCTTGCAGCACGCAAGGATCGCCACCTCAAGGAACCCGAGACACCGCGCGGCTTTCGGCTTTCCGAGGCGGTGCGCACCCTGCTGAGCGAAAAGGTAAACCTGCTGAAAAGCTCGGTGATAGGTACTCTTGTCGGCGCCCTGCCCGGTGCTGGCGGTTCCATCGCCGGGCTTGTGGCCTATAGCGAGGCCCGCCGTGCCAACCGGCGCGAGCCGGCCTATGGGCAGGGAAACCCCGGCGGCGTCATCGCCACTGAATCCGCCAACAACGCGACCGTCGGCGGCGGGTTCATCCCCACGCTGGTACTTGGCATCCCCGGCACACCGCCCGATGCGGTCATCCTCGGGGCCCTTCTGGTGCAGGGGGTGCGGACCGGGCCTGCACTCTTCGCGGATGGTTCCAACATCGTCTACACCTTCATTTTCGGTCTCTTCCTCGCGACCTTCCTGATGCTGCCGGTCGGCCTGCTGATCGGGCGCTTCGCCTATCGCACGATCGTAAAGGCCCCCAAGGCCGGGCTGGTGCCCGTCGTCGCCTTCATGACGGTCATCGGCAGCTTTGCGATCCGCAACAGCCTTTCGGATGTAGGCATCATGGTGGTGCTGGGAGTGATCGGCTGGCTTGCGAACCGGCGCGGCTTTTCGGTCTCGCCGATCGTGCTCGGGCTGATCCTTGGCCGGATCGCGGAAGAAAGCTTTGTGCAGAGCTGGACCATAGGGACCGCGATGGGCAATGTCTGGGGTCAGTTTTTTACCCGCCCGCTTTCGCTGGTGATCATCGCGCTCACCCTGATCAGTTTTTTCTACCCCTTCGCCCCCGCCATCCGGAAGCGATTCCGCCGGGACGGGCAAGAGGCGGTTGCCGACAGGGCGGCGGCCGATGGCGCGGCGGCCCGTGCCGATACACGCGCAATCGTCCGTGACCTGGCCGGCATCGGCGCGATGGCCGCGGTGGGGGCCGTCGCTGTCTGGCAATGCACAACGCTCAATCCCGAGGCGGCGGTATTTCCGCGGACCATCGCTTTGGGAATGCTCGTGCTTTGCGCCATGGCCGCCCTTGAGACGCTGCTCACCCGGCGTGTCGTCGAAGACCGCAGTTCCGGCTCCAGCATTCGCCGCCTTGCCGTGCCCGCAGCAATGGGCATCGGCGTGGCGCTGGTGCCTCTGCTGGGCTTTGCACTCTCGGGCATCATCATGGCCGCCGGGCTGATGCTGGCGGCAGAACACGACCGGCGCAGCGCCCGGAGCTGGATACTGCTCGCTCTCGGGGTGGCACTGGTGATCCTTGGCTTCACCTTTGGCTTTCGCAACCTGCTCTCGGTACCGCTGCCGCAAGGCCTGTTCGCCTGACAACCGGCAGTGTGGTGCCGGGCGGGTCCAGGCGCGCCCCGGCCAGGCCCCACGACCTGCACACGCTCATCATCACGGCGATCGGACACCCCGCTGATGCGGTGAAATCAGCGACGGCCTCCGGGCCCGATGTGTCGTCAATAACCGGGTGGCATTCTTCAACAACAGGCGGCATGGAACCTAAACCCGATACACCTTGGAACAGCCGATGGGATGTCCGGAAATCCGGGACCAGTTCACTCGCACCTAAAGGTCGGTCAACGTGCCTAGGAACGCCTCGGCCGAGAAACCGACACTTTCCGAAAGCGTGGGATGCGGGTGGATCGTCAGGCCGATATCTTCCGCGTCTGCTCCCATCTCGATTGCCAGCGCGATTTCGGCGATCAGATCGCCTGCATTGACACCGACAATCGCCCCCCCCAACACCCGGCCGGATTCCGGCTCAAAGACAAGTTTGGTTCGCCCGTCATCCCGACCCATCGACAGGGCGCGGCCCGAGGCCACCCAGGGGAACCCGGCAGCCTTGACCTTGATCCCTTGTTTCTTGGCGGCTTCCTCGGTCAGGCCGACCCAAGCGATTTCCGGATCGGTATAGGCAACCGACGGAATACAGGCCGGTTCGAAAGCGACTTTTTCACCGCAAGCGGCTTCGGCGGCGACCTTGGCTTCATGCACGGCTTTGTGGGCAAGCATGGGCTGGCCGACGACATCGCCTATGGCGAATATATGCGGCTGGCAGGTCCGCATCTGACCGTCCACGGGCAGGAACCCTTGATCCGCAACCTCGATTCCGGCCCGCTCTGGATCAACAACGTGACCATTGGGCTGACGCCCAACAGCGACCAGAATACGATCATAGCTATCGGTGTCGGTTCCGTTCGGACCCTCGAAATCCGCCGTCAGCCTGTCACCGGCCACAACACCGGTCACCCTGGTGCCCGTTCTTATCGTCAGCCCCTTACCGGCCAGTCGTTTGACCAGCGGAGCGACGATATCGGGATCCGCCCCCGGAATGATCTGCTCCGCCGCCTCGACAATATCGATCTGCGCCCCAAGCGCATGATAGACCTGAGCCATCTCCAGACCGATGATTCCGCCACCGACAACCAGCATACGTTCCGGCACGCTCGCCAGTTCCAGGGCTCCCGTGCTGTCGATAATCCGGGAATCGTCCGGTAGAAATGGGAGCCGCACCGGCGATGATCCTACCGCGACGATTGCCTGATCGAACCCGATGGTCCGGGGTCCGTCGTCCGTGAGGACGGTCAGGCTGTTAAGCCCGGCAAAGCTCGCCGTTCCCCGGATCACGCGGATCTTGCGCCGCCGCGCCAGCAAGCCGAGACCAGTCGTGAGTCGTTCGATCACCTCGTCCTTGAAAGCGCGGATACGATCAAGCTCAATCCGGGGTGGCCCGAACTCCACCCCATGGGCCCGCACTGCACTGGCCTCGTCCACCACCTTGGCAATGTGCAAGAGTGCTTTTGACGGAATACAGCCCACGTTCAGGCAAACTCCTCCCAGGGTCGGCCGCGGGTCGATCAGCGTCACGTCACGCCCAAGGTCAGCGGCACGGAAGGCGGCCGTATATCCCCCCGGACCGCCCCCGATCACTACAAGCGAGGCGTGATCGTCGGTCGCAGCAGCGACAGGCGATGCGATCTCGGAAGGCACGAAGGCATTTTCGGTCTCGACCCGCAGGACAAGATGCCCCTCGCCGACCCTGTCGCCTACTGAAACGAGCACCTCACGAACCGTCCCCGTGACAGGGCTTGGCACGTCGATCGTGGCCTTGTCGCTTTCCCGCGTCAGGATCGCGTCGTCCACTGCGATGGTGTCACCTTGCGCGACAAGAACCTCTATGATCGGAACATCGGAAAAGTCCCCGATATCGGGCACGCGGATATCTATGATCATTGCTGCCCCCTCAGATTGATACGCGCCGAAAATCGGCAAGAACCTGGGCGATATGCCGGAGGAAGCGCGCCGCAGCCACGCCATCGACGGCCCGGTGATCCCAGCTGAGGCTGAGCGGCTGGATCAGGCGCGGCTCTACGCCATCATCCTTCCAGACAGGTTGAACCTCGGCTCGGGCCATACCCAGAATAGCCACTTGCGGGGCGTTGATGATCGGGGTGAACCCGGTCCCGCCAATTCCCCCTAGCGAAGAAATGGTGAAGGTCGCTCCCGACATCGCATCCGGCAACAGCTTTCCCGCGCGTGCCCGGGTCGCGAGGTCTGACATTTCAGCGGCGATTTCGGTCACGCTTTTCTGGTCGGCCGCCTTGACCACCGGCACCACCAACCCTTCGGGTGTGTCGGCTGCCACGCCGATGTTCCAGTATCTCCGTAGCACCAGATCATCGCCATCGAGCGAAGAATTGAATTTGGGGTGAGCCTTCAGCGCAGATACCACCGCCTTCACCGCAAAGGCCAGCATGGTGATGCGCGGCTCTCCGGGCTCGGCCTCGGCATTCAGAATCGTGCGAAACGCCTCAATCTCGGTCACATCGGCCTTGTCGAAGTTGCAAACGTGGGGGATGACCAATGCGTTTCGCGCCAGCGCCGGACCCGAAAGCCTGACGATCCGGCTCAGGGGAAGCCGTTCGACCGGGCCGAACTTCTCGTAGGCTTCCCTGGGCCATTCCGGCAATCCCGCCAACAGTGGTGTTGTCTGACCAGCAGGCGCAACGGTGGAATCCGTCAAGCGTGCCTTGACGAAGGCCTCGACATCCTCGCGAAGTATCCGCGCCTTGGGGCCCGTGCCCGTCACTTCCGACAAGGTCACTCCGAGAACACGCGCATAGCGGCGGATCGACGGAGAGGCATAGACCGGCTTGCCTGGCATGGCGGCACCGACCGGAGGCGCGGCTACCGGCACGTTGCCGGCTTTGGCGGGGGCCGGCATTGCCGGCGCCGCGCCCCCGGCAGTTGGCACGGGTTCTTCGGATGTGATCACCGGATCGGGTTTTGCCACAGGTATTCCGGCTGAGGCTTCGGCCTCGGCTACCTCGATACGGGCAACCGGGGTACCCGCGCTGACCACGCCCCCCATTTCGACGAGGATTTCGACGATTCGGCCGGCATGCGTGCTGGGAACGTCGAGAGTGGCCTTATCTGACTCGACAACGATCAGCGTATCATCGGCCCCGATCTCGTCCCCCACCGCTATCGGCATGTCGATGATCGGCACATCCCGGAGGTCGCCGATATCGGGTACGCAAATCTCGATAACACTCGTCATCTTCGCTCTCCGCTCACAATGTCCAGGGGGCAGCGGCGCCGACGTCGACCCCCAAGGCTTCAATGGCGCTGGTCAGCACCGTTTCCTCAACTTCACCTTGCTGCACGAGCGATTGAACAGCGGCCAAAGCGATGTTCTGGCGATCTACCTCGAAGAAGCGGCGCAAAGCCTCGCGGTTCGCAGACCTCCCAAAACCATCAGTGCCAAGGATCGTCATCCGAGCCTGCAAATAGGGCGCGATCTGGCCCGGATAGGTCCGCACATAGTCGCTGGCGGCGATGACGGGCCGGTCTCCGTCCAGCAACCGGTTCAGATGGCAGGTCTCGTGCAGGCTGACAGGGCGGAACCGATTGCGCCGCTCGATCTCCATCGCCTCACGGGCAAGTTCGGTATAGGAAGTCGCCGAGAAGACATCGGCGGCGATCCCAAACTCCTGCTCCAGAATCCTGGCTGCGGCAATGACCTCGCGAAGGATCGTCCCCGACCCGACGAGCCTGACCCGTGTTTCCACCTCCGGCAGCGTCGATTGCAACTTGTAGAGCCCGCGCACGATATCTTCTTCGACACCCTCAGGAAGGGTCGGCTGGGCGTAATTCTCGTTCATCACGGTGATGTAGAAAAACTCGTCGCGCTTCTCGTCCAGCATCCGTGTCATGCCGTAGTCCATGATAACCGCAAGCTCGCCGGCGAAGGCGGGATCGTAGGCACGGCAGTTGGGTACCGTCGCCGCCATCACATGGCTCGAGCCGTCCTGGTGCTGCAAGCCCTCGCCCGAAAGGGTCGTCCGTCCGGCAGTGGCACCGAGCAGGAACCCGCGTGTACGCTGGTCTGCGGCGGCCCAGATCAGATCGCCAACACGCTGGAAACCGAACATCGAGTAGTAGATATAGACCGGCAGCATTTCGGTGTTGTGCACCGAATAGGCGGTTCCGGCCGCGGTCCACGAGCTCAGCGCCCCGGCTTCCGTGATGCCTTCTTCCAGAAGCTGGCCATTCGCGGATTCCTTGTAATACAGCATGGAACCCTTGTCCTCAGGAACATAGAGTTGCCCCTGCGGCGCATAGATACCGATTTGTCGGAACAGGTTGTCCATCCCGAAAGTCCGGGCCTCGTCGGCGACAATCGGCACGATGCGCGGGCCAAAATTCTTGTCCTTCAGCAAGTTGCTGAGCATCCGGACCGCCGCCATCGTGGTCGACATTTCCTTCCCCTCGGCGTCCAGCGCAAAGCCGGCATATGCCTGTAGCGTCGGGCGGGGGGGGGCCGCTGTCTCTGCGTTCTCTACCCGGCATGGCAAAAAGCCGCCAAGCACTTCCCGGCGCTCCCTTAGATAGCGGAGCTCCTCGCTGTCCTCTGCCGGCTTGTAGAATTCGAGCGCCTCGACCGCCTTGTCCGAGAGCGGCAGGTCGAACCGATCGCGGAAGGCAAGCAGCGCGCCGAGATCCAGCTTCTTGGCCTGGTGCGCGGTCATGCGGGACTCTCCGGCCCCACCCATACCATATCCCTTCTTGGTCTTGGTCAGGATAACCGTCGGGCGGCCCTTGTGAGCCCTGGCTTCGGCAAACGCAGCATGGAGCTTCTTGAGATCATGCCCGCCGCGCTTGAGCTTGTGGATTTCATCATCGCTCAGATGGCGAACCAGCGCCGCACTTTCGGGATCCACGTCAAAGAACTTGGCACGGTTGTAGTCGCCCGCCTTCGAACCCAGGTCCTGATACGCGCCGTCAACCGTTTCAGCAAAGCGCCGCAACAGAACATGGTTCTTGTCAGCCGCAAACAGGCTGTCCCATTCCGACCCCCAGAGCACCTTGATGACGTTCCAGCCGGCGCCGACGAACAGTGCCTCAAGCTCCTGAATGATCTGGCCGTTACCACGAACCGGGCCGTCAAGACGTTGCAGGTTGCAATTCACGATGAAGGTCAGGTTGTCGAGGTTCTCGCGCGCGGCCAGGGTCAGGCCGGCGATCGATTCCGGTTCGTCCATCTCGCCATCACCGAACACCCCCCAGACGCGCCGGTCACTGGTTTCGGCCAAACCGCGGGCCTGCAGATAGCGCATGAAACGGGCTTGATAGACCGCACTGAGCGGCCCGATCCCCATCGACCCGGTCGGAACCTGCCAGAAGTCCTTCATGAGCCAGGGGTGCGGATAGGAACACAGGCCCTTGCCGGGCACCTCCTGGCGGTAGTTGGCGATGTCCTGTTCCGTGAGGCGCCCCTCGAGGAAAGCACGCGCATAAACCCCCGGCGCGGAATGTGGTTGAAAATAGACCAGATCACCCCCGTGTCCTTCAGAGCGGGCCCGGAAGAAATGATTGAACCCGACCTCGAATATCTCCGCGGCCGAAGCATAGGACGCGATGTGCCCGCCCAGTTCACCGTAGGCCTTGTTCGCCCGCACCACCATGGCAAGGGCGTTCCACCGTATGATGGCGGTGAGCCGTTCCTCCAGTTCGATATCGCCAGGATAGGCCGGCTGGCGCTCAAGCGGGATCGTGTTCCGATAGGCTGAATAGGGCAGACCGGCCGTTGTCACCCCCAGTCGGCGGGCCTGATCCTGCACTTCGCCCAGAACATACTGTGCACGTGCCGCACCCGCCTCGGCGACGAGCGCCTCTAGTGCATCGCGCCATTCGGCCGTTTCGACTGGATCGGAATCTCCTGCGTTCCGGAATGGTTCAAGAGCGGTCATCTGGATCTCCCATTTTGCAACCGTGCTAACACGCTCCATGCGGCCAAAATTGGCAAACTTCGATGAAGTTGTGATTGTTCTTAGCACAATTCTCTACTATTTATTAAATCACTGGCAGATCAGACCAATCGATACCAATGCTTAAACCGGACGAAAAAGACCTGAGAATCATTGCCGAGTTGCGCCGGGATTCTCGGCAGACTCATCAGGAACTGGGAAAGAAAATTGGCCTGTCCCCATCGCCCTGCGCGCGACGGGTCAAGATGCTGGAACAGGCTGGATTCATCACCGGATACACCGCCCAGATCGACGAGTCGAAGCTGGGCCAGGGCTTTTCCGTCTTCATTTCAATCAAGCTTTCACACCAGATCGACGACAATCTCGTACTCTTCGAAAGAGAGATCGCAACCTGCCCCGAGGTGGTGGAATGCTGGCTCATGACCGGCGCCCGTGACTACCTTCTGCGACTCGCGGTGGCCGATCTGCAGGAGTATGAACGGTTCCTTACACGTCGACTGACCAAGATCCGCGGTGTGGCATCGATCGAATCCTCGATCCCGATCCGGCGCGTCCGAACGGCAAATATGCAGGCCTGAGGCCCTTCCTCGACTCATGCAAAATTCTACTGTTTCACATCAATATTAGGAATTTGATTGGCAACTGACCGGCTGATACCTCTCAGGCAGAAATAAGGAGGAAATCATGCGCGCACAGGTAATTAAGGAGTTCGGCGGGCCCGAAAAGCTGCAGATGGCTGATCTGCCGAAACCGAAAGCCGGACCAGGCCAGGTACTGGTGAAAATCCACGCGGCGGCGCTCAATCCGGTGGATGCCAAGATCCGCGGCGGCCTTCCCGTCGGCCCCGAGATGCCGGCGGTTTTGGGCTGCGATCTGTCCGGCGTGGTCGAAGCGGTGGGTGAGGAAGTAACCGCTTTCGCACCGGGCGACGCCGTCTATGGGTGTGCCGGTGGCGTCAAGGGACACGGCGGAACTCTGGCAGAGTACATTGCGGCCGATGCGCGGTTGCTGGCGCGGAAACCGGAAAGTCTCTCCTTTCATCAAGCCGCGGCGCTTCCTCTGGTGTCGATAACGGCTTGGGAAGCGATGGACAAATTGGATATCGGCGAAGGCGATCATGTTCTGATCCTTGGCGGCACCGGCGGTGTCGGCCATGTCGCGGTCCAGCTCGCCAAGGCACGGGGCGCGAAGGTGACGGCAACGGTCAGCTCCGACGAGGCGGCCAAGATCGCTCGGGAGTTGGGCGCGGATCAGATCGTGAACCACCGCGAGGACAAGGTCGAGGATTATGTCGCCAAACTGACCGGAGGAGCCGGCTTCGATGCCATCTTCGACACGGTCGGCGGCGCGAACCTGGAAAACTCATTCGTTGCGGCTGCCGTCGGCGGAAGGGTGGCAACAATCAACGCCCGCGCGACCGTCGATCTGGGCAACATGCACGGCAAGGCACTGTCGTTGCACGTCGTTTTCATGTTGCTGCCGATGTTGAGGGGGCCGGGCCGCGAAGCGCACGGAGCAATCCTGCAACAGGTCGCTGCCCTGGCAGACGCTGGCGAGCTGAAGCCGTTGATCGACGATCACAGCTTTACGCTGGAGCAGGCAGGCAAAGCGCATGCCCTTCTGGATTCGGGCAAGATGCGCGGCAAGATCGTAGTGGATATCGCCTGATTTCTTCCCGCTGCCGAAACAGAAACGCCCCGGTCATGAGACCGGGGCGTTTCCTTTTGCGATTACACTGAAATCGTGGTCGTTCAGCGAACCTTGTACTTCATCACTGCATCATACAGACTGTTTCCCTCGGCCATGAAGGCCTGCATCCGGTGTTCCAGATCCAGAAGCTCGGATGACTTGCGGGCGATCTCATCAGCATGTTCCGCCGGGATCAGGATCACGCCATCGGCATCGCCGAGGATGATATCATCGGGAGTAACCAGAACACCGCCGCAGATTACCGGCCCGTTCTTGACCGTGGTAGCAAAGCGGTGCTGGCCGGCCCTCACCGAAGTACCCTGCGAAAAGATCGTCAGGCCAAATCCAGGCATTTCTTCCAGGTCACGCAGCGCGCCATCCGTCACAAGGCCCACCGCGCCAAGTGCGCTTGCCCGATGGGCCATGTTCCCGCCAAAGTTGGCGTGACTGGCGATACCCTGTGTGGCGATCACCAGAACACTGTTCTGGCTGCACCCATCGATCACCTCCTGAATGGCAAAGCCGTAATCAGGAGCAAGTTCGACCTGCCCGGCATTGGCGGTGATCGGAGTTCGACCAACGGTGCGCGCACGCCCCAGGACAGACTGGCCCGATTGCAAACGGACAATCGGATCAAAGCCGGTGTCCTTCAACCCCAGAGAGTACATTGCATCGGAGACCGTAGCTGGCTGAATGCCGCGAAAGGCCTCAAGCTGTTGGTCCTTGGCGGCGGATTGATTGTTCATGGCGGTGGCTCTCCTCTGACCGTTCTGGTTGCCAAGTGCGTGGCCATCAGGGCTGCGCGACGAAATGCGGGGGATCGAAGGCCCGCACCTGCGGGTGCGGCCCGTCGAGGCGCTCGACCTCGACCAGGCAGGAATGGGCACTGGGCCCCTGCGCCAGACGCGATGTACCTATGTCGGCGGTCAGGACGTTGGGATTGCCATGAAGTTCGAGTGGCCGCGCAGAGTCGTCCGATGCAGGATCATACCAGGCGCCCGTCGGCAGTTGCACCACCCCCGGCAGCAAGTCGTCACTGATCGAAAGCGATGCAAGGCAGGCTCCTCGATCGTTGAAGACGCGCACGATGTCACCCTCGACCAGTCCGCGGGATCCAGCATCATCCGGCGCCATGCGCATGATCTCGCGCTCGTCGCGCTTGTTGCGGCCCGCGCTTTCGGCAAGATCGTACTGACTGTGAAGCTTGTGTTTCGGCTGGTTCGAAACCAGGTGCAGAGGATAGCGCGCCGCCAACGGCGCACCAAGCCATTCGCGTGGCGGAATCCATACTGGATGACCCGGGAAATCCTCATATCCGAAACGGTCGATCGTCTCTGAGAAAAGCTCAATGCGCCCCGAAGGCGTGCCGAGCGGACACCCATCGGGATCGGCCCGAAAGTCGGCCATATGATCGCGCTGGCGCTCAGGCGGCACGGCCGGCAGCATGGCAATGCCCTGGGTCCAGAATTCTTCGAAATCGGGGAGGGTAACGTCCAGGGATGCGGCCTGCTGGCGCGCTTGACCATAGAGATGGCGCAGCCAGGCTTCAACGTCACGGCCCTCGGTGAAGCCATCCAATGCCCCCAGGCGCTCGGCCAGGGCGGAAAAGATGGCGTAGTCGTCGCGCGCACCTTCCGGCGCAGGAAGCGTGGCATGCGAGGCCGAGATAAAACGATCGCGGGCCGAGGCCGCGATATCGTTGCGCTCTAGCGTCGTGGTAGCTGGCAGGACGATGTCGGCGTGACGTGCCGTCGCAGTCCACCAGCTTTCATGCACGATAACCGTTTCGGGGCGCCGCCATGCTTGGCGTAGGCGGTTAATGTCCTGATGATGGTGAAAAGGATTCCCGCCAGCCCAGTAGATCAGACGCAGATCGGGATAGACGCGATCTTCGCCGTTGAACTGATAGGCTGTGCCGGGCCCAAGCAGCGCGTCGGCGATACGGGCAACGGGGATGAAATCGCTGATCGCGTTCTGCCCCTGCGGAAGCGAGGGCCATTTCATCGGCGGCACCGCCTTGCCGACCCCGTTGGCACAGGCATAGCCGAACCCGTATCCGCCGCCCGGCAATCCGATCTGGCCGATCATCGAAGCCAGCGCAATCAAGGCCCAGTACGGTTGTTCGCCATACTCGGCACGCTGCAGGGACCAGGACATCATGAGGAAAGTGCGGCTCCTGGCCATGCTGCGCGCGAGCGTCTCGATCACATCGGCCGGAATTCCGCAGATCTCCGCCGCCCACGAGGGACTCTTGGGCAATCCGTCATTGTCGCCGGCAACGTAGGCCGCCAGCCGGTCGGCCCCAACGGAATAGCGATCAAGAAACGACCAGTCGGCCAGGCCTTCGTCCAGCAGCACATGCATCACGGCCAGGATCAGGGCCGTGTCCGTACCGGGGCGAATGGGCAGCCACTCTACCCCTTCGCTATTGGTATCATCCCGGATCGGCGAGATCGAGACCAACCGCAGCCTACGCCGCGCGGCCGTCCGCATGGCTTCGGGAAGAATGTGCTCGCAGACCCCTCCCGAACCAACCTGAGCATTTCGGACCGGCGTCCCGCCGAACATGACAATGATCTCGGCGTGCTCCAATATCCTGTCCCAGGGCGTATGGCCGTCAACCAGCCCCTTCTTGTCGCCAACCACATGCGGCAGGATCGTGTCGGCCGCAGCAAAGCTGTAATTCTGGACCGAAGCCGTATATCCGCCGATGGAGTTCAGAAACCGGTGGATCTGGCTTTGTGCGTGGTGGAAGCGTCCGGCCGAAGACCAGCCGTAGGAGCCACCGTAGATCGCGCCATTCCCATGAGTGCGCCGGACGCGTTCCAGCTCAGCGGCGGCAAGATCGAGCGCCTCGTCCCAAGGCAGTTCGACGAAGGGTTCGTGCCCCCTGCCCGAACCACTTCCCGCGTCTGTACGGCCCGCTTCACGCGCGGCCAGAAAACCCCGACGGATCGCCGGGCGGCGAATACGCGCCGGTGCGGAATGGGCCGCGACAATACCGTCTGCGAGGGGGACGGGATCGCGGTCGAGAGCAAGCGGATCGAGGCCGACAACCTGCCCACCCTCGCGGCGGGGCTGGTAAAGGCCCCAGTGGGTGGCGACGATATGCTGATCGGGCACAGGCAACATGACATTTGCTCCTTGTTTCGCCCCCCGGGGGCAAGTATCGCGCCCCACCGGCCACGTTGATGCGGTCAGAGCCGGAAATCGCTGCCCTTCTGTTCCATCAGGGCGTTCAGACCCAGCATTTCCCAGGTCGTGTTCCCCTGCATCAGAAGTTCACGGAACTTCACTTCCTTCTGCTCGCGCGCATGGCTTGCCTCGGCGGTTTCGACGATTCTCGCGGCCGGAACGACGCACACGCCATCATCGTCACCGATGATGAGGTCACCAGGGGTAATCAGTTCACCACCGACAACGATGGGCTGGTTCAGGGTGCCAAGGCTTGCCTTGACCGCACCCTTGATCGAAATCGACCGGCTGAAGACCGGAAAGCCGATCCGCGCGATATCAGCCGCATCACGCACGCCTCCGTCAACAACGAGACCAGCGATCCCTTTGCCCTTGGCACAGCTGGCCATCACATCGCCGAACAAGCCCTGTTCGGAAAAGCCTCCGGCACTGCAGACAATGACATCACCCGGCTCGGCCATCTTCAGGGCGGCGTGCAGCGTCAGGTTGTCACCCGGTTCGCACTTGCAGGTGAAGGCGCGACCCAGCACACGCATACCACTGCGTACGGGTTTGATTGCGCTGTCCAGGGCACCCAGACGGCCCATTGCCTCATGTGCGGTTGCGGCGGTCACGGTCTCGTATTGTTGCAGGATATCTGCGGAAATCTTGGTGGTCATGAACCTCTCTCCTCTTGAGTCAGCGGGTGACGTTGGCCACGCCCCATTCATAGTTCTTGCGCGGGAATTCTTCCCAGTACTGGCGCATTTCCTTGTGCGGGAAGTCCTTGTAGGGACGCTTCCGCAGCGCCTCGATGTCCAGGTCGACGCCCAGACCCGGAGTGGTCGGCAGATCGACCCAGCCGTCCTTCATCACCAGCCCCGGCGAGGCGATCTCGGCGCAGGCATCGGACAGATTGATAAAGCACTCGGCGATCAGGAAATTCGGGATCAGGGCCGACAGATGCACCGTAGCGGCCAGCCCGACGACGGGGCTGTTGTAGTTGTGCGGACTGATCGCGACCGCATGAGGATGCGCCATGGCCGCGATATCGAGCATCTGCAGGATGCCGCCGACAGCGCAGATATCCGGGTTCAGAATGTCGGCCGCGTGTTTTTCGAAAACCTGCGCGAACTGTTCCTTGGTGTAGAGCGTTTCACCCGTCACAACGGGAGTGCTGATCTTGCTTCGCACTTCGGCGACCAGATCGAGATTGTCGGACAGGCACGGCTCCTCATAGCAGAAGATTCCGAATTCCTCGAGACGACGCGCAACCCGGATCGAGTGATAAGGCGCAACCCGGCGGTGCGCGTCGATCAGCAGATCGACATCGGGTCCAAGCGCCTCGCGCATGGCGCGCACATTGTCGACGGCGTAGTCCTCTTCCTCTCGGGTAATGAAGGTTCGCCAGGGGCCGGGAAACGGATCCCATTTCATGGCGGAATAGCCCATTTCCCTGACTTGCAACGCGCGCTCGACCGTCTGGTCGATATTCGTCACGCCATACCACCAGCCGTTTGCATAGATACGCACCTTCTCCCGGCACGGGCCACCCAACAGGTTGTAGACAGGTTGGCCCGCCAACTTGCCGACTATGTCCCAAAGGGCGATCTCGATTGCACTCCAGGCGCACAGGAAATCGACAGAGGTACGCCGGATGGCAAAATCGTCGAACATCACCTGCGCCATATGCCGAATGGTGAAAGGATCGCGGCCGACAAGGTAGGGCGCCATGGCAGTGATATAGCCTTCGACGATCTTTTCCTTCTTTACCCCGACATAGGCCTCGCCCCAGCCATGAACGCCGTCGGAGGTCACAACCCGGACAAACAGCAGGTTCTTGCCGCTGCCGGGATGAAACAATACTGTCTCGATGTTGGAGATCTTCATTCTAGTCCTCTCTTCCGGATGGCAGCATGCCATCCGGCCAATCCGTGTCAGGTCAGATCTCGATCGAAATACCCTGGGCGCGCAACGTGCCGCCGAGGTCATTGATATCCCAAGGCGTCTGTCCGCTGGCGACGGCAGCCTTGATCTCACCCTCGCGAGCGGCGCGGATACGACAGGCCTTCAGCACCTCTTCGGCGCGATCGCGCACCACCACCACGACACCGTCCTCGTCACCAATGATGAGATCACCAGGGTTCACATGGACGCCGCTCAGGGTGATCGGCCGGTTGAGCGGGCCGAGATATTCCTTGACGGTACCTTTCATGCAGATGTTGGCCGCAAAGACCGGGAAGCCGACCTCGCTTATGACGAGGCGGTCACGGACGCCCCCGTCCGTCACAAGACCTGCCAGCCTCCTGCCCATGGCACAACTTGCCATGACATCTCCGAACATGCCCTGCTCGGTCGCACCCATGGCGTCGCAAGCCAGGACATCCCCGGGCTGAGCCATCTTCATGGCGGCATGCAGAGTCAGGTTGTCGCCCGGCTCGCACTGGCAGGTGAAGGCGGGGCCGGCAATGGTCATGCCCGGAAAGATCGGCTTGATCGCCGATGCGAGCGCGCCGATGCGGCCCTGTGCGTCAAAGACTACTGCGGATCCGAAGGACAGGAGCTCGGCGCATAGCGCAGCGGTTTTGTCGATGGGGGTATCGAGTGTCATGAGTCTCTCCGGGTTCTATTGGTCGAAGGGTTTGCCGCGAGGGCGGCGTCCATAGCATCGAGCGCGGCATCGAGATCAGAGGGCTGTTGGCCGCCAAGTGTCTGGGCAATGCCGGTGGCGGCGGTCGCCTTCATTACCGAGATGATTGCATCGGTCATATGTGGGCTGACCCCGGCCTCCAGCACCATGTCGCGCGACATGGCAACCTCGTCGGCACGACGGGCCGCATGGATCACGTGCGACCGAACCAGAATCCCCGCGGTATCGTGGGCGGGGCGTGCATCCAGAAACGCACAGAAACTGTCGAGCACTTCATCGCTCACCCCGGTCCTGCGCGCGACGAGCAACGCCTCGGCATAGAGGGCCTCCATACCTTTCGCCAGAATGCTACGGACCAGCTTGATCCCTGCAGCGGCACCTACCGTGGTACCGACCACGTCGATCTTCATGCCGAACGGGGTAAATGTCGCGGCGATCCCGGCTGCACCGATACCTGACATGATGATAGGCACGCGGTATCCCGAAGTCGGAACAGACCCGATGATCCCCGCATCCACATATCCTGCACCCGCCGCCTCGATCACGCCGGCAGCGGCCTGTTTGACCGAAGGCGCCGCCGAGGAAAAATCGACGTACCACGCCCCGGGGCGCATGAATGGCGCAGTCTCCTCGGCCGCAACTCCGGCGACTGACGGTTGCACCATGGCAAAGATTACGTCCGCCTCTCCGAAGGCCTCGCGGTCGGTCAGAAGACGAGTGCCGGTTTGGGCGGCACGGTCACGCAACAGGGCCTCGCCGCGCCCGCCATGGATGGCCACGTCATAGGCCGCCAGATCGACGAAGCCAGCGCCGGACAGGCCGCGCGAGAACTCGGTCGCGGCCTCGCCGAAACCGAGGAACGCCAGTCTGGGTGCACCGGTCATCGGGTTCACCACTTGTCCGGCGATATGATCGCGGCACTGTCCTGGGCCGAGGCGCCGCTTTCCAGCGCATCCAACAGCGCCTTTTCTTTTTCTGCCACCGCTTCGGCGCGGATCAGCACTTCCTCGCAGACATCCAGCGGCACGACGATGGTTCCGTCAGAATCGCCAAGGACAAGATCACCGGGACGCACCTGGATGCCTGCAATCGAAATCGGGCCGTTGAACTCGACCAACTCCATCCGGTGCTTGCCCGTCCGCGGGGTGGCCCCACGCGACCAGACCGGAAGGCCCATGCGACGCATGTTTTCGACATCACGCACGCAGCCGTCGACGACAACGCCGGCAAAGCCTTTTTTCGCGACCGCGGTGGCCATGATCCCACCGATATTCGATGCCTCCGGCACGGCGCTTCCGTCGATTACCATGACATCGCCCGTCCGCGACAGCGTCACCTCATCCAGGCCGCCAAGCTGGGGAGAGGACTTGTTGGCAACGTTGTGCCCGACATTGAACCTGGCCGGCCCGTGCTTGACCGTCACCGCAGGTCCGACCATGCGCTGGCCCGACGCGATCGGGGCCAGACAGGTCGTCGCGATTGCGCTGTCAATTCCGTATTGGTCGAGGATATCTGCAATAGACGAGGTAAGGTCGGGGAGCGCCTGATACCGGGCAATGATCTCTGGCGCGGGGCGTTCAAACTCAACGGCGCGGATCCGATCCACGGGGATCAAACCAAGCAATTGGTCCCCATATGACTTTAGTTGCTCGGCAACAGATGTTCCGGTTGCAGCCAATTCGCTATCCTCCCCGCTCGATGGTCGCCTGGAGCCATACTCGGGCGTGACGGAAGGATCATAAAGCGAATTATTTTCGATGCTTGTGATTGCTTTTTTTCATCCGCCTGCTTGCCGGGCTTTCCCACGGCGCAGGCGATGAAATCAGTCCAGTCCGCCAGAGAAATCGCAACAATCCTCGGCGAGTTGGGCTATCTGGGCGGCGACGAAGTCATCGCGAAATATTGCGCCATACGGCAGCGGCGGGATTTCCAGTTCGGTCTCGAGCGCCTTTAGCCCGCCCCGATACTTGGCGAAGTAGTCATGCGGAAGATAGGCAACGCCCAGTCCTCCGCGCACCAGTTCGGCAATGGCGATCATACTGCTGCACCCGATGGTCTGGCGTGCCCTTAGCCCATTTTCGCTCAGCGCCTTGACCACAACCTGATGCAGAAGCGATCCCTCGGCATAGGTCAGCAGCGGCAGGCAAGCCAATTCTGACGCGGTCAGGAGCCCCGACCTGGCCTCTGGCAGATCGGGATTGATCATCCAGCGCGACTGGAGATCATCAAGAGGCAAGGACCTGAGTTCATCCATCTTGCCGTCGAATGACATCGGACAGATGATCAGGTCGAACTTGTAAGCCGCGAGACCCGGCTGAAGCTGGTGCGCCATCTGCACACTGGTGCGCAGCTTGAGGTTGGGAAATCGTGCAGTGATCGCGCGAATCAGTTTGGGCAACCATGTGATCGCCACCATCTCGGTCGCGCCAAGATAAAAGTAGCCCGAATAGCCGCCGTCCGTGGTCGAGCTATGCTCGATCTTGTGACGCAGCTTCAACATCTCGGCAAAGTCGTCCAGCACCCCGCGGCCCCTCAAGGTCACCTGGGTCGTCTTGGTAGACCTGTCGAACAACTCGAACCCAAGGGTCAGTTCGAGTTCCAGAATGCGCTTGGAGATCGTGGATTGCGTCGTATTGAGACGCGAAGCGGCAGCGTGAAAGCTTCCGAGCTTTTCAACCCAATGTGCCGCTTCGATCTGTTTGAGTGTGATCATGGCTTTCCCGCGTTGCAGCTTGAACTCGGCTTCCCCGCGATTGCTACAGTGGCACGATCATCCGCGAAAGATCTACTCTTCGAATGCCGGGTCGATCGGTACGCGGTAACCATTGACCAGGCGGTTTGTCTCGTTTGCCATGCCGACAACGGCGATAAGTTCGTTGAACTGTTCCGTGGTCATGCCAGCCTTGGCCGCCGCAGCACTGTGGCTGGCGATGCAATACCCGCAATTGTTCGTGACGCTGACGGCAACGTAGATCAGTTCCTTGGTCAGCACGTCCAGCGCGCCGGGGGCCATGACCTCAGATACGCTCTCCCAGGTTCGGCGCAGGGTCTTGGGGTCGTTGGCCAGATATTTCCAGAAGTTGTTCACATCCTCCAGATTTCGGGATGACTTGATCTCGTCGTACACCTTGCGCACCGATTCCGGTGCATCTTCGTAGTTGATTGCAGTCGATTTGGGCATGATGGATCCTCCTTGTCCGAGCAGGATCCGCAGATCCAGCGATAATTCGCTCACCCTTGCACGGCACATCAGATGAGGAAAGTGAACTATTTTTATAAAATGTGATCGCTTTTCCGAATGGCTTTCGATGTGCCGGCACTCGGGAACAGACAGAAGCGCACGACCCACCCCGCGATGACGTCAACCAGATTGCATCAAGGACCGGCCACCCGCGCGTTTTCACATCAAGCACCGTCTGGCAAAGCTGGCCGTCAGCCATGCACGGTGTCCCGGCAGGCGACTCTTGAGTTGCCGATGGGTCAAGCCGCCGGACAGCGCGGTTTCATCATTCTACCCCGCCAGCCGCCGCCAAATCGGGTTTAGATACGCTGACACAATCTCGCCCGCGCCGCCAACAGATGAAAATTTTCGATGATATTTAGTGAATTTATCTCGCTTTTATTCATCATTGCCTCCACTAGCATACCTCTATCCGACTGCATCAGCCGGAGGGAGGAGCGAACTGCCGGTGGAATGGAGCAGTCAGACCGAACCAGTGGCCGGCATTGCCGCCTGCATGTTCTGCAGGCTACCCGCGTTCCGCGGAACCGATCCCTGATGAACATAGGAACGGCAAGCTGGGCCACAAGCCCACGACACAACGAGGAGGAGAAATATGAAGAACTTCACGAGACGCCAGAGCCTCGGGCTGTTGGCTGGCGGAGCCTCGCTGCCCTTCGCACCGAGAATTGCCCGTGCCCGGACATCCGATATCAAGATCGGAATCCAGTTCGGCCTGCCCTATCTTGGCTTCATCGTCGCGGACGCGATGGACTTGTTCAACAAGCACGCCGCAGACCGGGGGATCGGCTCGACCTTTAGCATGACGCGCATCAGCGGCCCTACCGCTATGACCGAGGGTCTGCTCAGCAAGAACCTGCACATCACCGCCCAGGGGATGCTGTCGCTGCTGATCGGATATACCAAGAGCAAGGGCATCTACGACCTGGGCGGAATAAGCGCCTACTGGAAGGGTACCTACACCGTCTATACCAACGTGCCCGACGTGAAGTCGATCGCAGACATCAAGCCCGAGCACAAGATCGCGGTTCCCGGACCGACGTCATCCCAGTCACTCATCCTGCGCCGCGCCGCGATGCAGATCTTCGGCGAAGATCAGGCCGGGCGTTTCGACAAGCAGCTGGTCGCCCTGCCCCACCCGGACGCCGTGGCGGCCCTGACGACCGGCGACACGGTGCAAGTCTACTTCGCCACCTCACCTTACAACGAAGTGCTTTCCACCAACGACTCGGTTCACGCCATCGGAACCTCGGAGGAGTACAATCCTCCGGGCATGACAAACGGCGTTGTCGCCGGGCTCAAGGAATTCGTCGACGACAACCCCGAAGCCATCTCGGTCTTCCTTGCGGCCATGGACGAGGCCAACGCGTTCATTCCCGAGAATATCGAGGAAACTGCCAGAATCTACTTTGAAGCCGTGCCCGCAAACATGTCGGACGAGGCGAAGATCGAGGTGATCCGCAACAACGCGCACGAGTACACGACCATTCCCAACGGTGTCATGGAAACCGCGCGGTTCACCAATCAGCTGGGCTTTCTCGACGAAGTGCCGGACAGATGGCAGGATATATTCTTCGCGCCTATCAACGAGGGCGAAGGCAGCTAGACCTCCCTCCTTCGTCAAGGTTCCTGCATGGGGCCACGCGTGCATGCGTGGCCCCAACTGACCCCGGAGGACCGGCAACATGGATTCAAAGATGTTCGACACACTCCCGACAACCGACGCCCTGCTGTCGGTGAACAATGTCACCCTGCAGTACAACACGCGCGAACGGATCGTGACGGCCACGCATGGCGTTACCTTCAACATGAACGAGCAGGATCGATTCGTTCTGCTGGGGCCTTCCGGGTGTGGCAAGTCCACGCTGCTCAAAGCCATCGGAGGCTTCTTGTCACCGGTGGAGGGCACGATCGAACTGAACGGTCAACGTATCCGCGAGCCGGGCGCAGATCGCATGATCGTCTATCAGGAATTCGACCAACTGCTTCCGTGGCACACGGTGACGCAGAACGTAATCTTCCCCATGAAGTCCACCAAACGCTTTCCCAAGTCGGAATGGTACGACCGGGCACGCCGCGCAGTGGAAAAGGTTGGCCTCGGACGGTTTGCCGACAGCTACCCCCATACGCTTTCGGGCGGGATGAAGCAGCGGGTCGCCATCGCCCGTGCTCTTGCCATGGAACCGGCGGTACTGCTGATGGACGAACCCTTTGCCGCGCTCGATGCGCTGACGCGCCGAAGGATGCAGCGGGAGCTTCTGGACCTGTGGTCCGAGACCAAGTTTTCGCTCGTCTTCGTAACGCACTCGATTCAGGAGGCGATCGTGCTGGCCAGCCGGATTGTGGTGATGACCCCGCATCCCGGCCAGATCATCGCGGAACTGGATGCAACGCAATTCGGCTTCAAAAGCTCGGGCAGCGACGAGTTCGTCGCCTTCAGTCAGAAGATCAATCACATGCTGTTCGGCTCGGAGGAAACCGCACATGGCTGAGACAAGAACAACCGCTGCGACGTTCGAGGAACTGCAACTGCGCCCCGACATTGTCTACGATACCTCCGACAACGCGACGATCGGTGACATCAATCAGAAGTTGGGAGCCTGGGAGCGCCTGACCGACAAGACATGGGTGCGCCGCGCCTTCGTCCTCTTCCTGCTTGCTGTCATCTGGGAAAGCTATGCGCGCTACGCACAAAATCCCCTGATGTTTCCCTCACTTTCGGAAACCTTCGAGGCATGGATCGACGGGATGCGCAGCGGCAAACTGATCTCGGCCATCTATGGCTCGATGCAAGTACTTCTGCTTGGCTACGTGATCGCCGTCGGTTTGTCGGTAATCATGACGACATTGGCCATCACCACGCGGTTCGGGACAGATTTGCTGTCAACGATGACCGCGATGTTGAATCCCCTGCCTTCGATCGCGATCCTGCCGCTTGCCCTTCTGTGGTTCGGCCTCGGGATCAAAAGCATCATCTTCGTGATCGTTCATTCCGTACTCTGGTCAGTCTCGCTGAACATGTTGACGGGCTTCTTGTCGGTCAGCCAGACTCAGCGGATGGTTGGTCGGAACTATGGGCTTCGGGGCCTGGAATTCGTGGCGAAGATCCTGATCCCCGCGGCCTTCCCCTCGATCCTGTCAGGTCTGAAGATCGGCTGGGCCTTTGCCTGGCGGACGCTGATCGCTGCTGAACTGGTGTTCGGCGTTTCGGGAAGTTCGGCCGGCCTGGGTTGGTTCATCTTCGAGAACCGCAACGCGCTGGATACGGCCAATGTCTTTGCAGGTCTGCTCACGGTCATCTTCATCGGCCTCATCATCGAGGGCCTCATCTTCCGCACCATCGAAGTGATGACGATCCGTCGCTGGGGGATGCAGTCGCAATGAACAAGAAGGCCGATGTGATGACCAATGACGCCCTGACCCGCCTTGGCGAGATCCTCGGAGACAGGATCAGCACCGCTCAGGCGGTACGGGAGCACCACGGAAACGACCTGTCCTACCTTCCCGCCATGCTGCCCGACGCAGTCGTCTTCGTACGGTCGACCGAAGAAGTCAGCCAGGTTCTGAAGATCTGCCACGAGACCAGCACCCCCGTCATCCCCTTCGGAACAGGAACCTCGATCGAAGGGCAGACACACGCGGTTCGGGGCGGTATCTCGATTGACCTGAGTCAGATGGACCAGGTTCTCGAGATACATGCCGAAGATTTCGACGCGGTCGTCCAGCCGGGCGTGACCCGCAAGCAACTGAACGAATACTTGCGGGCCACAGGCCTTACCTTCCCCGTCGATCCCGGTGCGGACGCCTCGATTGGCGGCATGGCGGCGACCCGCGCCAGCGGTACCAACGCGGTACGCTACGGCACGATGCGCGAAAACGTTCTGGCGTTGGAAGTCGTGCTGCCCGATGGCGAAATTGTCCGGACAGGTAGCCGCGCCCGGAAATCCTCGACGGGCTATGACCTGACCAAGTTGTTCGTTGGTGCCGAGGGCACTCTGGGCGTCATCACCGAGTTGACCGTACGCCTGCACCCGATCCCCGCCGCGATCACGTCGGCGGTCTGTACGTTCAATTCGCTGGATGGTGCGGTGACTACCGTGATCGAGACCATGCAGTCGGGTGTTCCCATGGCACGAATCGAGTTCCTTGACGAAGTCGCGATCGAGGCCGCCAACAACTATTCGAACCTGAACCTCAAGGTCGCACCCACGCTGTTCCTTGAGTTCCATGGAACCGAGCAAGGCGTAAAGGAACAGGCCGAAATCGTCGAGGCCCTTGCAGCCGACAACGGTGGCGAGGGCTTCGCCTGGGCGATCCAACAGGAAGATCGTGACAGGCTCTGGAAAGCGCGGCACGATTCCAACCCAGCGACGCGCGCGCTGCGTCCCGGCTGCGCAACCTTCGTGACCGATGCGTGCGTGCCGATATCAGCCCTTGCCGAGAACATCATTGCAGCGCGTGAAGAAGCGGACAGGTCGTTCCTGCGGACCAAGATCAACGGCCATGTCGGCGACGGCAACTTCCACGTCAACTATCTCGTCATGCCGGGCGACGAGACCGAAGTCGCCGAGGCCGAGCGCCTGGCCGCCGGAGTTGTCCGCCGGGCCCTGGCCAGCAATGGCACAGCCAGTGGTGAACACGGCGTAGGCTTGGGAAAGATCAAGTTTCTTGAAGAAGAACACGGCCCCGCGCTCAAGCTGATGCGCCGGCTCAAGATGGCCATCGACCCGCACGATATCATGAACCCCGGCAAGATCGGATCTCTGGAATAAGGCGCGCTGCTCAGCCCCCTGTACGCTCTGGATGAGATCACGGGCTGATGGGTCAGCTTGTTTTTCCGTCTGGCGCTTCTTGCAAGGGCCCCGTTTCTTGGGCGCAGGCTCGTTCGTATCCACCAGCGGCACCAGATCAGCAATATCCCAGCGACGATCCGTCAGACCCGCTTCCATCGCTGGCATCCGGGCAGCGGACATCACCTACTCGCCGATGCGGCATGGGCTCCAGTATCCGGTAGCAACCACGGGTTGTACACCCGCAAGATGCCGGGCCGGCGGATCTCCAACACGCTCGAAGCCGAATGCCTCGGCGCTGCGCTGAGCGAGGCAATCGCCGAGTGCGGTCCGCCCGAGATCATGAACACCGATCGGGGCTTGCAGTTCACGTCCGTCCCCTGGACCGGCCGATTGCGCCGATCCGGCGTCCATACTTCGATGGATGGCAAGGGCGGTTCCTCGAAAACATCTTCGTCAAGCGACTGTGGCGGAGCCTGAAATGGGAATGCGTCTGCCTGAACGCCTGGAAGACCGGCCAAGAGGCAAAAGCCGGCGTCGGCAAGCGGATCAAGTTCCAGAACTCAAAGCGCCCCCACTCCGCCCTTGGCAGCCCCCCAGCCGTGGTCGATTGGCAGAGAAATGACGAACAAGAACCACTCAGCAGGAGCAAAAGAGTAGCTTGATCTACACCAGAACCTACCCAAGAGATGGGGAGTAGATCAATGCCCTCGGCCTTATCCCGACATCATCTCCGGCAGGAACAGCACGATTTCGGGAAACACGGTTAGCAACCCGACAAAGCCCAGAATCAGGAACCAGTAGGGGACAGTGCCCTTGACGATAAGAGACAGCGGATATTTCGACGCGCCCTGAATCACGAATAGGTTGATGCCGAACGGAGGGGTGAGCATACCGAACTCCAACAGCAGCACCAGGATGATGCCGAACCAGATGGGGTCGAACCCGTAGGAAACCACCGACCCGAACAGCAGCGGTACGGTCAGCACCATCATCGCCACGCTTTCAAGGGTGCAGCCAAGCACGAGGAAGAGCACGATCACCGTCAAAAGGAAACTGTACTTTCCCAGCCCCAGCCCGAGAATGGCTTCCGTCAGCTTGCTTCCGAGGCCGGCATTTTCCACGCCGTAGGAGAATATGAAAGCCATGGAGACGATGAACAGCAGCGTCGCGCTCGTCTGGATCGAACGGCGCAGCGCGAAATGGATGTCCATGAACGTCAGCCTGCCCCAGATCGCGCCGACGATCGTGGCGATGGCGCAGCCGAGCGCAGCCGCCTCGGTCGGCGTCGCAAAGCCGGTATAGATACTGCCGAGTACGACAAACATCAGCACCATGAGCGGGATGAGTTCCACCAGCGACCCCAGCAGCGTCCTGCCGGTGGTCTGGGTCGTCGGCCGCAGCGGCAAGGGCCGCAGCAGCGACAGCCCGGCGATGAACAGCATGAACAGCAAAGCAAGCAGGAAACCTGGAACGAAGCCGGCCATGAACAGCTTGACGATAGACGTTTCCGTGAACGCGCCGTAGATGATCAGCGGGATGCTGGGCGGGATCAGGATACCCAGTGTGCCGCCAGCAGCGAGCGAGCCGGCGCTCCTGCTGCGGTCATAGCCCTCGGCGTCCATTTGCGGTACCGAAACGGTGGCCATCACCGCTGCGGTCGCGACGCTGGAGCCGCTGATCGCTGAAAACATGGCGCAACTGGCCACGTTGGTCTGCAGCAGACCGCCCGGCAGCGGACGCACGACGTAGGCAAGGCCGCGATAAAACCGCGCGCCCACGCCGCTTATCTGCAGTATCTCCGCCATCAGGATGAACAGCGGGATGGCGGTGAGCGTGAAACTGTTGACGGTGCCCCAGGTAACCAGCCCGAGCGCGCGGAAGCCCGTGATACCGTCGACCAGGTAGATCGACACGACGCCCGCGACGCCGATCGAGAACGGTACCCACAATCCGCCGAGCAGCAGGGCAAAGAGAATGCCCATGAACAAGAACAACTCGGGAATCCAGCTCATCTCGACGCTTCCCCGTTTGCGTCGTCTCCTAGGGAAAACTCCTCCATCGCATGGAGCCTCCCGTGGAACGAATCCCAAAGATCAAGCATCAGCGCATAGATCAGCAGCACCATCCCGACCGGCAGGATGACCTGCGGAATCCAGATGGGTGTCTCCAGCAAGGTCGGCGCAAGAACCATCCGGCTGTAGCTTAGCGTGACCAGCCGGACGAACTGCCAAGCCAGGATCACGCAAAGCAGGATCGCCACCATGTTGTACAGGATGGCGAAGAACTGTTGCGCCTTCGCGGAAAGTACCCCGATCACCATCTCGATTCTCAGGAACGAGCCGCTTCTCAGCGAATACGCGCCCCCCAGCAGCACGACGCAGACCAAGAGATAGCCCGACAGCTCATCCGTCGAAATTATGGGGCTATTGAGGATATTCCTGGAGAATATGTCCGCGTTAATCAGCAGCACCATCGAAAGAAGAGCGAATTCCGCGGCATACATTGCAAGTCGAATCGGCAGATCCGCCCGGCTTGCGCCCTTCTGATAGCCTTGCACGCTGGTCATCCTGATAACCTCGGACCTAATTCTATTGCTTGTGCGAAAACATCGGGGCGCCCGGTGCCGGGCACTCGGCGCGAAGGATCGACCCCGTTTCCGATTCCACGATGTAGAGATGCCGCCCCTCGGCGCCGCCGAAGGCGCAGTTGGTGGTCATCCGTCCCGTCGGTGACTTGATACGCAGCAGCGGTTCGCCAGCAGGGTCGAACAGCCAGACAGACCCGACGCCGGGGTGGCAGACCGCCAGGTTGCCCGCAGAATCCATTGCCATGCCGTCCGGACCGATGCCGCCTGAAAGGCTTACGAATCTGCCAACGCGGCCAACGCCGCGATTGGGACGCAGCGGAACCCGCCACACCGAGTTGTCGCGCGTCATGGCGACGTAAAGCGTGTTCCCCGCCCCATCCAGTACCAGCCCGTTCGGACTCGGAAGCCCGCCGAGCTGGAGGTGGAGCGTACCGTCCGGATCAAGCCGGAACAGGCGTCCGTATGGGTCGTGCAGCCCGCTGTGGCCCTGGTCAGTAAACCATAGCGTGCCGTCCTCCGGCGAGAAATGAAGGTCGTTCAGCCCCCTGAACCCCTCCAGATGAGCCCGGTCGATCAGGGTCTCTATGGCGCCGGTCGCCGGGTCAAGAACCATCAGGCCACGCCGATAGTCAGTGATGAAGGCGCGGCCATCGGCGTGGAACTTCAGCCCGTTCGGCTCGCCCTCGTAGGTGCACACCAGCGCGAAGGTACCGTCGGGGGCGATACGGAAGATGCGTCCCCACGGGATATCGACCACCCACAGATTGCCCTGTCTGTCGAAAGACGGACCTTCGAGGAAGAAGGGAACGGTATGGCGTCCAGAGAGAGCCTGGGACCATGGGGAGGGGCGGTCGTTGACGAGGAGCTCACGCGGAACGCGTGTGAATTCCTCGGCGACAACAGAAGGTGGGGCCGAATACATGGAAGCAGCGCGGAACTATTCGCCAACCGCCGAGATAACCTCGGCCAGCAGCTTTTCCGCATCGGGGCCGACGTTCTTCGCCCATTCCGGCCAGTAGTTGCGGATCCCCTCCCGGGCCTGCCGGATCTCCTCATCGGTCGGCAATGTGACAACGAGGCCCTTGGTCTTGAGCTCCTCGGTTGTGCTGTCCTCAAGCGCCGCAACATCCGCAGTGAGCTGCGCTGCCGACTTGCGGGCTGCCTCGCGGACCTTTTCCTGCAACTCTGGATCGAGGCTTTCGAACGCCTCGGTGTTCACCACGATCAGCATCAGGTCGTAGTTGAGCGGCAGTCGATAATTGTACTTCAACATGTCGCCCCAGAGCCTGCCCCCTCCGGCGCTGGCGGTAACGATGCCGCCGACGACCGACCGCTCGAGCGCCGGCGCCACGTCGCCGCTTGCCAGCGTCACCGGAATGGCACCCTGACGGCGGGCGAATTCGGCGATCGGCACATTGCCGACGCGCAGCTTTAGCCCTTCGAGGTCGTCGAGGCCGCGCAGTTCACCCACGCCCCACAGGGTCTGGCTCGGCATGTTGTAGGTCGCAAGCAGCGTCACGCCCTTCGTGAGAAGTTCTTCGGCGAGCGCCGGCTCTACCTTCCCGACCATACGCTGAAAGGCATCATAGTCGGGAGCGAGCATGGGAAGCATCGAAATCGCGCCAATCGGCAGATTCCCGGTGTAGTATCCGTCATGGGCAAGAGTGAGGATGCCATCGCCGATCGCCTGCGTGATCGAGGTCCCGGTGATCGGGAGTGAGCCGCCCACATTCACCTTCACCGAGATCTTGCCTTCGCTGACCTCCTCAATTTCCTTCCCGAGTGCTTCGAGGCTGAGATGGATAGGGTGGGATGCCACACTGATAAAGCTATAGGCCTTCCAATTCTCCGCCCGCGCATCCGTAGGTTGGGAAACGGTCGCAACCGCAAATACACAGGTTGCCGCATACAATGCGCTCTTCAAGCCGATCATGATTTCCTCCCGCGTCGCTCTTCGATAGCAGCACGATGGACACTATAGCGGCCGCTGACATCCACAAAAGGAATTAAATTCAATCCCAGCCAGTCGTAATTGGAATGAAAAGATCATATGCGGGGTTTCCCCCGGTGTACGATTTCCCGACCCAGCGATTTGGCGATGGCGGCTCCACCGAGAAGGAGCCATGACGGACGAACGGGACACCGGGGGAATGCGCAGGTCTACAGATATGAGACAGAAATTTGCGCTTGTGCGCACGGAGCATCGGGCCGGTTCGATGCGCTCGGATACAAGTTCGCCTATGCAGGAATGGCGCGGCGCGGACTGATGGCGGATCAGGGCTATGAAAAGCTGAGGCAGAACGAAAAGGGTTCAGAAATTGACGAACCCGCAACAGGCAGTTCGACAAAATGAGCAGAAATCGCAATGAAATCAATGATTAAGGGGAGCAAGTGGCGGACCGAGGAGGATTCGAACCCCCGACCCCCTGATTCGTAGTCAGGTACTCTATCCAGCTGAGCTATCGGTCCACTGCGGCCCTGCATGTAGCCGTGACGACAGGGCATTGCAACCCCATTTCCGCGCCCGCCGGTCCGGGTGCGGCCGCCAACGGCACCGCACGGCCCAAGCGGGCACCGGACCGGCCCCTTCGATCGCCGCGCCCGGACCGGGAGATGTCGTGCGACAGATCAGGCCTGCGACGGTATGCGCATGTCAGATCGTGCCGTCGCCGCGGGGAAGGCAGATTTCGAACGCGGTGCCGTCCGGGCCCGTCCGTTTCAACGCCAGCGTACCGCCGTGCCCGCGCACCAGTTCCGCCGAAATCGCGAGCCCCAGACCGGAGCCGCCCTTGCTGGCGCCGCCCTGGAAGGCGGTGAACAGATGCTCGCGCGCTTTCTTCGGCAGGCCCGGGCCGGTATCGGCAACCTCGACCCACCAGTTCGCGGCATCCTCGCGCGCCGATATCGTGACGGTTCCGGGGCCGTGCGTCGCCACGATGGCCTGACGGGCGTTGCGCACCAGGTTGAGCAGGACGCGGAACATCTGTTCGGGATCGGCGCGTATTTCCAAGGCCGGCGGCACCTTGTCGAGGAATTCGACCGCTGTGCCATCCACCGCCAGGCGTTCGCTTTCGAGCACGTCCCTTGCCAGATCGGCCAGCCGCAGCACGGTCAGCGTCGGCGCCGGTTCCTCGAACCGCCCGAAGGCCAGGGTGCTTTCGCACAGGCTGACCGCGCGGGTGATCGAGCCCACCAGTTTCGGCGCCATCCTGCGCACCAGCGGATCCTCGCTGGCCTCGATCCGGTCGGTGAACAGCTGCGCGCTGGTCAGGATATTGCGCAGATCGTGGCTGACCTTGGCCACCGCGCCACCCAGCTGTGCCAGCCTCTCGCGCTGCTTGAGGGCGTGGGTCAGTTCGACCTGAAGCTGGCGCAGCGCCTCTTCGGCCTCGCGCAGTTCGCTCACTCCGGCCGAGGGCGTGATGATCCCGTGGGCATCTTCGGGCGAGGCGGCATATCGCTGCATGTAGCCGACCACGCCCTTGATCGGGCGCACGAGGAAGCGGCGCACCGCCAGGAACAGCAGCCCGGCGGTGATGACCGAGATCACAGCCGACAACGCCAGTATGCGCAGGCCATAGTCGATCATGGCGGCGCGCATCGGCTGCGTTTCCATCGTGACCTCGATCAGCAGCCCGGCATCGCGAACCGGCACGCCGATCACCCGGATCATCTGGTTTTCCGTCGTGAACAGCCGGATCATCGCGTCGCGGATCAACGTTGCCGGACCCGCCTCGCGCATGTCGAAGGTGGCCGAGATCGGTTTGGGAACCGGCGAGGACAGCATCAACTGGCGGACCTCGTTGCGGCGCAGCACCACGTTGAACACTTCGGCGTTCTTCAACAATTCGGCCTCAAGCTCCACCGACAGGAGATCGTCGGCCAACAGCGCCAGCGAAGCGATCTGCGCCCGCTCGAGCCTCGCGAGCAGGTAGTCCTCGCGGAACCGCGCGATCGAAGGCACGAATATCAGCACCTCGGCCAACATGACGAAGACCGTGGTCAGAATCAGGAACCGCCCCGAGAGCGAATTCAGCATGCCACCCTTTCCGCGATCAGGGCAGCCATTTCTGGATCAGCCCGACCACGCGCTTGACAGTCCGGCTTTGAAACAGCCTTGGCGCAAAATAGGCGCCCGCCGCGCGTTTGTTAACCTCGCCGTAGGTCGGATAGGGCGAAACCATCGCCGCGACATCGCGCAGCTTCAACCGGTTGGCCAGAACCAACGACCACAGGCCGATCAGTTCACCCGCCTGATGGCCGACGATGGACACACCGACAGGGCGCCCCCGGACCACCAGGACCTTGATGAAGCCGGCCGTGCGGCGTTCCGCCGTGGCGCGGTCGTTCTCGGCGAAATCGAACCGCGCAACCTCCAGCCGGTCGCCATATCGCTGGCGCGCGTCCGCTTCGCCCAGGCCGATCTGCGCCAGTTCCGGATCGGTGTAGGTGACGCGCGGGATATGGCCGGTGCGGGTCCGGGATGGCAGCCCAAACAGCGCGGACCGGATCACCAGACCGGCGTGATAGCCCGCGACATGGGTGAATTGCGGCCCGCCGGCAACATCGCCGATGGCATAGACGCGGCGGTTCGTGCTGCGCAGCCGGTCGTCCACGGCGACGCCCGATTTCGTTGTCTCGATTCCCGCAGCACCAAGGTTCAGCCCGCCGGTATTGGCGCGCCGCCCGAGCGTGATCAACAGGTGCGAGCCGTGAAACCGCCGCCCGCCCGCGGTGACGGCCTCGATTCCGGTTTGCGTTCTGCGCAGTTCTTCCAGCATGGCGCCTTCAACGATCTCGACTCCTTCGGCGGTCAGCCGGTCGCGCACCACCTGTGCCAGGTCGGGATCGTCCCGGTTCAGGATCCGGTCGCCCTCGATCACGGTCACGCGTGCGCCCAGCCGCACATGCGCCTGGGCCATTTCCATTCCGATCGGGCCACCGCCGGCGATCAGCAGATGGTCGGGCCGCTCGCGCAGATCGAACAGGGTTTCGTTGGTCAGGTAGGGCACCATGTCGAGCCCCGGGATCGGCGGTACGAGCGGCGAGGAACCGGTGGCAATCACGATGCGCCGCGCAACTATCGCCGTGTCGCCGGCCTGTACCTCGCGGGCCGAGATGAATCGTCCGTATTCCCGGATCACCCGGACGCCCAGGCCCTCGAACCTTTCCTGGCTGTCCACCGGCGCGATGCGGGCAATCACACCCGCGACATGCGCCATCACCGCGCCGTAATCCACCTGCGGCCGGGCCGGGGCGATGCCGAAGGCGTCGCTCTCGCGCTGCGCATGCGCGGCCCTGGCCGCCGCCAGCAGCGCCTTGGAAGGAACGCAGCCGTAATTCAGGCAATCGCCGCCCATCTTGCCGCCTTCCAGCAGCGTGACATCGGCGCCCATCCGGGCCGCCCCGGCGGCGACCGACAAACCGCCCGAGCCGGCGCCGATCACCAGAAGGTCGGTCCTGATCCGATGCATCGCATTCAATCCCCGGTGCGGTTGCGCAAGACCCGCAGCACGATCGGCAAGGCGGCCAGCGCGCACAGCGCCAGAATCGGGCCGATCACCTGGGGCGCCCATATCAGCGACAGATCCGGGGTTTCGCCACGCTCGAACACCTCTCCCAGGCCGACGCCGATCCAGGTATAGACAACGGCCCCCGGCACTATGCCCAGCGCCGTCGTCCAGAGAAAGGTGGAAAACCTCACACCGACCATCGCGGGCACGAGGTTGGCCAGGAAGAACGGAACCGCCGGCACGAGACGCAT
>JBKEDD010000061.1:0-5321 GCA_047975215.1 Jhaorihella sp. | reverse complement strand
CAACGTCAATGAGAATGCATGGATTTCTTCCATGCTGCTCTACAAGCTCGGCTTTTTCTTCGCTCTCGACTGGGATGACACACCCTTCTTCGACAACAAGGCGTCGTTCCAGCGCGGCATCAACCAGGCGGTCCGCCGTAGCGCCATCGAGCTGGTGGATGCGCTTGGGCGCGTGCGTGGCACGTCGCAGATCGACCGCGACCTGCAGAATGCGCGCGGTGCGCTGACCTTCGATGAGGAAACCTGGTATTTCGGCCTGAGCCCGTTCGGCCCGAAGACGCCGACGCCCAGCTTCTACCGTTCCGCCATCCGCGACCTGCGCAAGTTCAACGACCGGCTTGAAAGCTGCGATGCGGTGTTTGACGCCCGCGCCGACAATCTGATCCAGTTTCTCGACCGCATCGCCAGCGATCTGGGCTCGACCTCGGACCTTCTGCGCCAGCGTTCGGAGAACTACAATTCGGGCTGGTTCGACACGCGTGCGGATGACCGCTTCTGGTTTGCCTATGGCCAGCTCTATGCCTATTACGGCCTGCTGACGGCCGCGGGCGCGGATTTTGAGGACGTGATCAAGCAGCGTTCGCTTGGCTCGCTGTGGGATACGACGGAAGAGCAGTTCCGCGCGGCGCTGAACGTGCAGCCCTTCATCATTTCCAATGGTCGTGAGGATGGCTGGATCATGCCCACGCATCTGGCCACGATGGGCTTCTACATTCTGCGGGTGCGCTCCAACCTGGTTGAACTGCGCCTCGTTCTCGACCGCTAATCCGGTTCGCCACTGTGTGGCAGGCGCGGCTTTTCGCGCGCCTGTCGTTTCACCACCACCATCGAATGCAGCCTGTCGCATTTCACGCATTGTGCGCCTCTTTTGCGACGGTGGACGTTTTCAATTCGCGGCTTTATGCCAATCGGCAAACGTTGCGGACCATCGGGAGAGGGAAACATCGTCATGGCCGAAATGAAATCCGGCGCCGAAGTGAAATCCGACATCGAAATCGCCCGGGCGGCGAAGAAAAAGCCGATCCAGGAGATCGGTGCGCGGCTGGACATTCCCTCCGAGCATCTTCTGCCCTACGGCCATGACAAGGCGAAGGTTTCGGCCGAGTTCATTGCCGACACCCGCAACAACACGGACGGCAAGCTGATCCTCGTCACGGCGATCAATCCGACGCCGGCCGGCGAAGGCAAGACCACGACGACGGTGGGGCTTGGCGATGGACTGAACCGCATCGGCAAGAAGGCGGCCATCTGCATTCGCGAAGCCTCGCTCGGCCCGTGCTTCGGCGTGAAGGGCGGGGCCGCCGGCGGCGGCTATGCCCAGGTGGTGCCGATGGAGGACATGAACCTTCATTTCACCGGTGATTTTCACGCCATCACCTCGGCTCACAACCTTCTTTCGGCGCTGATCGACAACCACATCTATTGGGGCAACGCCGAAGAGATCGACACTCGCCGTGTGACCTGGCGGCGTGTGATGGACATGACCGACCGGGCGCTGCGTGAGATCGTCTGCTCGCTGGGCGGCGTGGCAAACGGCTTTCCGCGCGAGGCGGGCTTCGACATCACCGTGGCCTCCGAGGTCATGGCCATTCTGTGCCTTGCGACCGATCTGAAAGATCTGGAAAAGCGTCTGGGTGACATCATTGTCGGCTACCGCCGCGACAAGAGCCCGGTCTTTGCGCGCGACATCAAGGCCGATGGCGCGATGACGGTGCTGTTAAAGGACGCGCTGCAGCCCAATCTGGTGCAGACGCTGGAGAACAATCCCGCCTTTGTTCATGGCGGCCCCTTCGCCAACATTGCCCATGGCTGCAACTCGGTAATGGCGACCACGACGGCGCTCAAGATCGCCGATTATGTGGTGACCGAAGCCGGGTTCGGTGCGGATCTGGGCGCGGAGAAATTCTTCGACATCAAGTGCCGCAAGGCGGGCCTCAAGCCGGCTGCTGCCGTCATCGTTGCGACCGTGCGGGCGCTCAAGATGAATGGCGGTGTGAAGAAGGAAGATCTGGGCGCGGAGAATGTCGAGGCGGTGAAGGCCGGTTGCGCCAATCTCGGACGCCATATCGAGAATGTGAAGCAGTTCGGTGTGCCGGCCATTGTCGCCATCAACCATTTCCACACCGATACGGATGCCGAGATCGAGGCGGTGAAGGCCTATGTGGCCGAGCAGGGCGAAGAGGCCATTCTGTGCCGGCACTGGGCGGAAGGCTCCGCCGGCATCGAGGAGCTGGCGCACAAGGTGGTGGCGCTGGCCGAGAGCGGCGTCTCGCAGTTTGCCCCGCTTTATGCCGACGAGATCTCGCTGTTCGAGAAGATCGAAACGGTGGTGAAGCGCATCTATCGCGGGTCCGAGGCGGTTGCCGACAAATCCGTGCGGAACCAGCTCAAGCAGTGGGAGGAGCAGGGCTATGGCCATCTTCCCGTCTGCATGGCGAAAACGCAGTATTCCTTCTCCACCGACCCAAATCTGCGTGGCGCGCCCACGGGGCATGTGGTGCCGATCCGCGAGGTGCGGCTTTCCGCCGGCGCCGGTTTCGTGGTGGCGATCTGCGGTGAGATCATGACCATGCCGGGCCTGCCCAAAGTGCCGTCATCCGAGCATATTTTCCTCAACGATGACGGGCAGATCGAAGGACTTTCCTGATAAGTTGAGTCGGAAAGCAGGAGGCGGGCCGCAAGCCCGCCTTTTTGTTGGCCGGTACTGGCGTGGTGCTTTCGCCGATGGGGCGCGAGCGGCAGGGTGTGTTGGTGGTGCTCGGGGGGCGCAGGCTGGTGCGCGCTGGCCCGGCTCATCGCAGGGGGATGCCGGATTGTCCGCTGCATCTGATGCCGGGCCTGCGACCCTGGACCTGCGCCCCCGGACCTGCGACCCCGGATTTGCGCCCCCGGATTTGTCATGCCGCACCGGCAATAACGCGTTTCCTAAAAAGCTTTGTGCCGTATAAAAATTAAGTTCAATTGAGCTTGAGTTTGGAAGCCGGCCTGTGAGAGCTTTGAACCGCCCCGGGTTTACCGGAGAGGGTTTGGTTCAATAGTTAGGCTGCTTTTTCGTCGGCAATCAAATTCTCGTAGAATTTCTCCTCTGCTTCTTGTGGCGTGACATATCCGATGGCGCTGTGCAGGCGTTCGGTGTTGTACCAATCGACCCATTTGAGGGTTTCCCATTCGACCTGGCTCACCGATTTCCAGGGGCCGAGGAAATTGATGACCTCGGTCTTGAACAGGCCGATGATGCTCTCGGCCAGTGCGTTGTCATATGAATCCCCGACGCTACCGACGGAGGTGTCGATGCCAGCCTCGGCCAGTCGTTCGGTGTACCTGATCGACAGGTATTGGCTGCCCCGATCACTGTGATGGATCAGCCCATCGGCTTCCGATGGGGCCCTTTGGCAGATGGCCTGGTTCAGGGCATCCAGCACGAAGCCGGTCGTCATCGAGGTTGAAACACGCCATCCGATGATCTTGCGGGCGAAGACGTCGATCACGAAGGCGACGTAGACCATCCCCTGCCAGCTTGAAACGTAGGTGAAATCCGAAACCCACAACTGGTTCGGCGTGTCCGCCACGAAAGCCCGGTTTACTCTGTCGTCCGGGCACGGCTGGGCCGCATCGGGGTTGGTCGTGATGACCTTTCTGCCGCGCACAACGCCCTGTATTTGCAGCGCCCGCATCAGCCGCTCCACCGTGCAGCGGGCGATGTCACACCCCTCTCGGCGCAGGACATGCCAGACCTTGCGGGCGCCATAGCGGCCCCGGCTGGCGTCATGGACACGCTTGATTGCGTCCTTGTCCAATTGGTCACGCTTTGCCCGTGCCGATGCCCGATCCGGGTCACGCTCAATCGCTTTGTGCTCATAGAAGGTCGAAGGTGCGATCCCCAGAACCCGGCAGATCGACCCGACACCAAAGACGCCCCGGTGCTCCTTGATGAACGCGATCATCGCTTGAACGGGCGGTCGAGCTCCGCCGCCGCGAAATATGCGCTGGCCTTCTTCAGGATCTCATTGGCGGTCCGTAGCTCACGGTTCTCCCGCTCCAATTCCTTGATCCTGTCCTTCTCGGCGCTCGTCAGCCCGGCCCGTTGCCCGGCATCACGCTCGGCCTGCTGGCACCAGACGCGCAGGCTGTCCGGCGAACAGCCCAGCTTCGGTGCAATCGCCCGGTAGGCTGCCGTATCGCTGGTGTAATCTGCGCGGTTCTCTCGAAACAACCGAACACCGCGCTCGCGAAGTTCAGCTGGATAGGCGGGGGTAAATCGTCTCTTCGTCATTGGGCTCATCCTTTGAGTGTTTTACTCTCCGGTAAACCCGGGGCGGTTCACTCGCCACGATAGCGGCCATTGCGGGATGATTCTGTAGGATGGAGGATGCGCGTTCCCAGCGTTCACCCGCCGATGCCGAATGATATGCCAACAGGGCTTCATAGAGGCTCTGCCTCTCGATTGGCTGCATGGAGTCTATCAAGGCCGAAACGGCTGCATCGTCCCCATCATTCGGCACAGATGCGATGGGTTCAGGAGGGGCAGAGAAGGGGTCTTCATCATATGTCGCCAGAAATGATTTGGCGTGTTCGGCAGCGAGGCCCAACTCTTGGCGAAAGCTCAGCGTCTTCGGACCATTCGCCAATAGCTCCTCCCATGCTTTCAGCTTGGCGTTCCACTTCGCCAGCATCCGGACATAGATTACGCCTGCCTCATCTCGGTCATGCTCACCTGTCGAGAGGGAGAACTCTTGGCTGTTTCCGAGGTCTTTCACGCCTAGCGATTTGAGGCGTTCACGTTGTCGCCAGAGATTCGCGGGGATTCGAAAGCGGCCCTGCCATACATCCGATCCCTTGCGCACATGCAGTCCACGCATTCGCCATCGCCTACCAGCCATACCCTAGCACAATCCCATAGCAGTCCAGATTGACGGAAGCTACGGAAAACGCTAAGCTTTTGAGGCTGTTGGGAAAAGGAATGGTGGGCGATGAGAGACTCGAACTCCCGACATCTTCGGTGTAAACGAAGCGCTCTACCAACTGAGCTAATCGCCCATTCCAAGCCGCTTCCTTTAGGTGCTTCGCGATCGGATCGCAAGTGGAAAAGAGCTTTTTCAGAGCGAATTCGAATAAGATCAAGAAAGTTTCACAAAGTGGGTTTGGGGCGCTTGACACTCCCGCAAGAACCCCCTAATTCAGCGCTCATCGACGCGTTTCTGCCACGGCAGAGCGCCTCAAGCGCGGGTGTAGCTCAGATGGTGAGAGTGCCGGCCTGTCACGCCGGAGGTCGCGGGTTCGAGCCCCGTCACTCGCGCCACTTCTCCTCTCTCTGGAGAAGT
>JBKEDD010000060.1:0-3808 GCA_047975215.1 Jhaorihella sp. | reverse complement strand
GACATCCAGGGCAATCACCCTGTCGCCTTCGGGAATGGCCCTGAGAATCTGTTCGCCCTCGCTCTGGCGCAGGGCCTCGGCCTTGCTGTCGCGGCCGCGCCGGGCCAGCGGCAGTTCCCGCCACAGCAGTTTCAGTTCGCGGGGCAGACGTTTGCTGTATTCCTCGACACCGGCGTCCACCCAGGCGGGCATTTTGCCACCCACACAGATGACGCTCAGGCGCATCAGCTGTCTCCGGCGGGAGCAGGCGGCGTCGACCAGAGACGTTCCAGGTCGTAGAAATCACGGGTGGCCGGCAGCATCACATGGGCGACCACGTCGCCGAAGTCGACCAGCACCCATTCACCGGCGCTTTCACCCTCAACCCCGAGAGGGCGCATACCCTGCTTTTTGGCCTCCATGCTGACGTTGTCAGCCAGCGATTTGACGTGTCGATTGGAAGTGCCGCTGGCGATCACCAGATAATCCATAACATCGGTCAGGCCTCTGACATCCAGTACCACCGTGTTGACCGCCTTGAGATCATCGAGCGCATCGACGACGACTTGTTTCAGTTGTTCAGCATCCATCCAGTTCGTTATCCATCCCGGCCAGCATCGCGGCAGGCCTGTAAAGTGAGTATTCCTCAATATAGCCCAGCACACTGTCGGGCAGCAGGTAGCGCGCCGAGCGCCCCGCCGCCAGCAATGCGCGGATGTCGCTGGCGGCAATGTCCAGCGGTCGCAGCTCTTCAATCAGCACCTGCCCGCAGGGCTGATCGCGCAGCTGCGGCCAGCCGGTGGCGCGGTGCTGCGCCAGCCAGTCGGCAATTTCTCCGTCGTCGGGCAGGCTCCAGCCCGGGCGGGCAATCACCAGCAGATGGCCAAAGGCCAGCAGTTCGCGCCAGCGATGCCAGCGGTTCAGCTGCAACAGGGCATCGTAGCCCAGCACCAGACTGATGCTGCGCCCGGCACCCAGCTCACGGCGCAGACCCTGCAGCGAATCCACCGAGTAGGACATCCCCGGGCGCGCCAGTTCGCGCCGGTCGCAGACGATACCGGCCTCACCGGCGAGCGCAAGTTCAACCATGGCTGCGCGATGCTCTGCACTGCACTCGGGCGCATCCCGCAGGGCGGGCCGTGCACTGGGCATCAGCCGCACCTGCGGCAGTGACAGCCGCTCGCCCAGCTCCAGTGCCGATCGCAGGTGCCCGAAATGAACCGGATTGAAAGTGCCCCCGAACACCACCACCGGCCCATCGGCGATGGCGGGGGAGACGGCAGTGAAGGTCAAGTGCGAACCTGCCCCTCGCCGAAGACGACGTATTTCTGCGAGGTCAGCCCTTCCAGCCCAACCGGGCCTCGGGCGTGCAGCTTGTCGGTGGAGATGCCGATCTCGGCACCCAGGCCGTATTCAAAACCATCCGCAAAGCGGGTGGAGGCATTGATCATGACCGAACTGGAATCCACTTCGCGCAAAAAACGCATGGCCCGGGGGTGGTCGCGGGTAATGATGCTGTCGGTGTGCTGGGAGCTGTAGCGATTGATGTGCTCGATCGCCTCGTCGAGCCCGTCCACCACCTTCACTGCGAGCACCGGCGCCAGATATTCTTCGCCCCAATCGGCCTCGGTGGCTATCTTGATATCTGGCAGCACCGCCCGTGTACGCGCGCAGCCGCGCAACTCGACGCCCTTTTCCCGATAGGCCGCCGCCAGCCGCGGCAGCATGGCCGGCGCCTCGGCGGCCGCCACCAGCAGGGTTTCCATGGTGTTGCAAGTGCCGTAGCGCTGTGTTTTGGCGTTGACGGCGATGGCCAGCGCCATGTCGCCGTCGGCGCTGTCGTCGATATATACATGGCAAACGCCATCGAGATGCTTGATCACCGGTACCCGCGCATCGCGGCTGATACGCTCGATCAGGCCCTTGCCGCCACGCGGCACAATCACATCCACATACTCGGGCATGCTGATCAGGTACCCCACCGCGGCCCGGTCCGGCGTATTCAGCACCTGCACCGCCGCCGCCGGCAGGCCGGCGCTGGCCAGGCCCTGGACCAGGCAGAGGGCGATGGCGCTGTTGGAGGCCAGCGCCTCGGAGCCGCCGCGCAGAATGGTCGCGTTGCCGGACTTGAGACAGAGGCTCGCCGCCTCAACGGTCACATTGGGCCGGGATTCATAGATAATGCCGATCACCCCCAGCGGCACCCGCATGCGGCCAACCTGTATGCCACTGGGCATGGTGTTAACGTCGGTAATGGCGCCCACGGGGTCCGGCAGCGCCGCCACCTGGCCGAGGCCTTCCAGCATGGCGTCAATACGCGCCGGGCTCAGCTCCAGCCGGTCCAGCAGGGCCTCATCGAGCCCGTTTTCACTCCCGCGGGCGAGGTCGAGGGCATTGGCCTCAGCCAATGCGGCGCGGGCACCATCGAGGGCATCGCGGGCCGCCAGCAGGGCGGCGTTGCGGGTTGCGGTGGAAGACGCGGCCACTTTGGCCGCCGCCGCCCGCGCATTGCGACCGAGCTGCTCCATGTAGCGGGCGACGTCGACGTGCTCAGCTGTGTTCATTGGGCTGTCAGGGTGTTTGCAAACGGGCGGCCATTATATCTGAATATTCCGGGCTGGTGGCCGGCTTCGCGAGTCAGGGTATATTCCGTTACTATCAGTGGATGCGGCAGACCGGTGAAGCAGAAAAAACGCGGACCGAAGCCCGCGTTTTTAACAGCGCTTTACAACAAACGCTTACAGCGCGTCCGCGTTCTCCGACAGATAGGCGGCCACACCATCGGGAGAGGCATTCATGCCCTTGTCGCCCTTGTTCCAGCCGGCGGGGCACACTTCGCCGTGCTCCTCGTGGAATTGCAGAGCCTCAACCAGACGGATCAGCTCATCGATATTGCGGCCCAGCGGCAGGTCATTGATCAGCTGCGCACGCACGGTGCCTTCCCTGTCGATCAGGAAGGCACCCCGAAAGGCTACGCCGCCTGCACTTTCGACATCGTAAGCACGAGCGATATCGTGGCTCACATCTGCTGCCATGGCGTAGGAAACGGAACCGATACCACCCTTGTCGACCGGTGTATTGCGCCAGGCGTTGTGAGTGAACTGGGAGTCAATGGACACGGCCACCACTTCCACACCCAGCTCACGGAATTTGTCCATGCGGTGATCAAGGGCGATCAGCTCTGAGGGGCAGACGAAGGTAAAGTCGAGCGGATAGAAGAAAATCAGGCCGTATTTGCCCTTCATTTGCTCGGAACGCTTGTAAGAAGCAACGATTTCGCCACTGCCCAGAACGGCAGCAACATCAAAGTCCGGCGCGGCCTTGCCGACGAGTACACCCATGTTGTATCTCCATTGGTTTTCACAGGATAGACATGGCGGCGGGCACCTCACCCGCCGCCCCTTGAAGCAGTACTACACACTGTGGGCGTCCGCTCGCATTTCAAGGTGGTGATGACGAAAAATTACAGATAAAGACGGTTGACAATCATTCTCATTGTTATTAAATTTCGTCACAGCATTGCCACTGGTAATTCTTATGTACGTCTGCATCTGTAAAGGAATCACTGACACCCAGATCCGGGCGGCTGTTCAGGATGGTGCCGGCAGTGTGCGCGACGTCAACAAACGCCTCGGCGTCGGCAGCCAGTGTGGCAAATGCGGTATCCTTGCCCGTGACATCGTTCGCGAGTCTCTCAACAGCCAGCCCAGTGCCGAACAGGAACTGTTCTACGCGCTGAGCTGATCTGCCTGCCAATAGCAGGGCCTGTGATCCACCCTGTCCAGTGGCCGCTCCCAATCGGGCTTCAGGCTCTACCTGTTTGATCTGT
>JBKEDD010000059.1:0-64183 GCA_047975215.1 Jhaorihella sp. | reverse complement strand
AGGCGCCCGGGATCATGGTGATCGACAAGCGCGACGATGGCGGCTATGTAACGCCCCCCGAATGCGTCGGCTATTTCGCCACATTCGTCAGCCGCATCCGCCAGGATCCGACCATCGACAACGTCCTGAACCAGGGGAGCGTCACCGACAACCTGCTCAAGGGCGCCGCGCTGAACGCCGAGCAGATCTCCGAGACCCTGGGCAACCGGGCGCTGAAAAAGGCCTGACCGGGGCCGGCCCGCCTGCCGCGTCCGCTGGTAAACACTGGCTTAATATTGTTCGGAATCAGGGCTGTCCCCACGGGGACGGCCCTTTCGCCGCGTCAGCCCAGCAGATCGAACGTATCGGCCCCGATCTGGAGGTTGATGCTGTCCTGCCCGCCGCCATCCACCAGCGCCCAGAGGATCTGGCCCGTCGGCTTGTAGATCACGAACGCTTCCTCAACGCCGTCGTCGCCCGAGCGTTCGCCGGTCTCGCGGCTGGCGGTGTGGGACAGGTTCACCTGGAACTGATCGACACTGGCCAGGGCATCGCCAAAGACCAGAACGTCGCCTTCGGCAGCACTGTAATCCTGCACCCAGTCCGACCCGTGGCCGGTGATCTGCTCTTCGCTGCCGCCGGCGTGATAGAACTTGTCGGCCCCCGAGCCGCCGTTGATCAGGTCGTGCCCGAAGCCGCCATTGAGAAAATCCGCGCCCGCCCCGCCGGTCAGCATGTCGGCAAAGGACGATCCGGTGATGACATCGTCGCCGTCCTGGCCGTGCAACTCGTCCGCGCCGAAACCGCCGGCAATTGTGTCGTCGCCACCCTGGCCATAGATCAGATCGTTGCCGAAACCGCCGTCGACGCTGTCATTGCCCGCCCCGGCAAAGATCACGTCGCGAAGATCGGCCTCGCTGGCGCCACCGGTCAGCCTGTCATCCCCGTCGCCACCGTTCAGCGTGTCGCTGCCGTCGCCGCCCCGGATGGTGTCGTTGCCCGAGGCGCCGACCAGATGGTCGTTGCCGTCCAGCCCGTCGAGCGTGTCGTCGCCTTCGCCGCCATGAAGCGTATCGTTGCCCGTTGTGCCAAGCAGCCGGTCATGACTGCCCGTGCCTTCGTGCATCTCGCCGCCCGAGGCGCCCGAAGCGCCGCCCCCGGCACCGGGCGCCGCCGGTTCGGCGGGCGATGGCGGGATGAGTTCCGAAGCGGCAAGGGTGCGGTCGGAGAATCGGAAAATCTCAACCCCCGCAACATGGTCGGTACCAAGCGACGAAGTGATCGAAAAGCCGCCATAGGCTTCGGCCACGGTGACTTCGGAGAAGGCGACATCGAATACCGCCATATCCTCGCCGTCGCCGCCGACCAGCCAATCGTTGCCGAGCCCGCCCTCCAGCGTGTCGTTTCCGCCGTCGCCATAAAGATTGTCGCCGCCGTGGTTGCCCCTCAGTTCGTCATCGCCGGCAAATCCCCTTATGCGGTCGTCCATCTCCGATCCCATGACGGTATCGTTCCCCGAAAGGGCCAGATCGAAGATGTTGTGCCATGAACCGGAATTGAAGGCCGCCGCGACATCCAGTACCGGAAGATCGATTCCGGTCACTTGCGTCACCAGCGATCCCGAGCGGAATATGTCGAATCCCGTGGTATCCCCGCCGATGAGATAATCCAGCGGATCATAATAGAAGGCACCGAAAAGATCGCTCCGGTTTCCCGCGCCATCGGCGCTTCGCAGAAGGCTGTCGGTTGCGTCCGTGACGCTCCCGTAAGACGTTACCGATTTGTCGAAGAAATTCGTCGCCGTATGCAGTCTTACCGTTGCCATGTCCTGCCTCGCCGTTCTTGTTATGCCAAGGTGCCAAGATGACGATTTGGCCGATGGCTCAAGATAAACCTAACCGAGGCGGTCGATCGCGTCCAGATTGAAGTTATTAGTATCGAATCTACTTCATTTCCCGAAGCTGCCATATGCGGCAGTTCGCAATTGCGCCTGACGATCTATCCGATATCGGGAATGTCGCCTTCTATCGAATTCGCCCGCCGGGCCGAAAGCACTGTTTCGTCCGATATCTCTGCCTGGCCGAGGCGGGTAATAATCCGAATTCCGGCCGACCGCGACAGGCTGCAATCGCGCCGTTGCGCGGCGTGGCGTGAAACCGGTGCCGCGTCAGCCCAGCAGGTCGAACGTATCGGCCCCGATCTGGAGGTTGATGCTGTGCTGCCCGCCGCCATCCACCAGCGCCCACAGGATCTGGCCCGTCGGCTTGTAGATCACGAACGCTTCCTCGACGCCGTCGTCGCCCGAGCGTTCGCCGGTGTTGCGGTTCGTGGTATGGGTGGTGTTCACCTGGAAATCCGAGGCAGCGGCTGAACCGCCGAACACCAGAACGTCGCCCTCTGCGGCGTCATAATCCTGCACCCAGTCCGACCCGTGGCCCAGCATCTGTTCTTCCGTGCCGCCGACATGAAAGAACTTGTCCGCCCCCGCGCCGCCGTTGATGAGGTCGTGCCCAAAGCCGCCGTTCACGAAATCGTCGCCCGCGTTGCCGAACACGATATCGCCAAAGGCCGAGCCGGTGATCACGTCGTTCCCGTCCTGGCCCTCGATGGTGTCGGCGCCAAAACCTCCGGCCAGCGTGTCGTTGCCGGCCTGGCCATAGATCAGGTCGTTGCCATACCCGCCGTCGATGCTGTCGTTGCCCGCCCCGCCATAGATCACGTCGCGCTTGTCATCCGCCGTGTCGCCGCCGCGAATGAGGTCGTCACCATCGCCGCCGTTCAGCGTGTCGTTGCCATCGCCACCCAGCAGCGTGTCGTTGCCGGCATCGCCCAGCAGGCGGTTGGCGGCGGCGTTGCCGGTCAGCAGGTCGCTGCCGGCGCCGCCATAGGCGTTCTCGATCACCGTACCGTAGGCAACGGCCATGTCGTCGCGCGCCCCGAACCGGGAAAACGCGCCCTCCGTCAGGTCGAGCACCACCGGCCCTGTCGCGCCGCGTGCGTCGAACGTGTCGGTGCCGCCCGTGTCCCACACCACATCGATGGTGCCCTGGCGCGGCCCCGAATAGGTATCGTCGCCGCCCATGTGGTTGTCATTGGCCCCCCATCGCGCCTGCAAGGCGAATATGTCGAAGACCATCATCGCGCCGGGATCGTCGCCGGTGTCGGGATTGTCCGTGTAGGACATGACCGTGTATTTCTTGTTGTCGAATTCGGCCGGAAGCGGCCCGTTGGTCCGGCCCCCGGCGCTGTGCGCATCGAACGGGTGTTTCAGCCCCAGCGCGTGCCCCAGTTCGTGCAGGATAAGGCCGCCGTGCCCGGCCGCGATGCTGATCGTGTTGTCGTAGACGGCAAAGCCGTCATAGCTGCCCAGGGTGCCGTCGGAAAAATAGGTGTAGTCATAACCGCCAAAGCCGACCGAACTGCCGGGGATCGTCACCTTGCCGATATTGATGTCGGGGTCCGGGTCGGCGGCGACCTCGAAATAACGCACGTTCAGAAAGGTCTCGATATAGTCCATCGCGGCGCGGATGGCGGCCTTTTCGCCGGGAAGCAGCGCGGTCCAGCCGGTAAAGCCCATCGACATGTCGGCGGGCTGGGAGGTTTGCGCGAACTGGTAGGTAAAGACATGGGTCGGGCCGGATGCCGGGGTGATCGGCTCTGCCACGCCGTCCAGCACATAGTGCATCCCTTCGCGGATTTCCTCTGGTGTCGGCATGAGCAGTTCTCCGAAACATGGTGTCGCGGGCCCGGGGCCGCGTTGGAGGCGAAGCTAGCCTGCATTTCACGCTGTGGAAACCTGTTATCGGGCTTGCCTGTGCATCAGCCAGGGCCGCGACACGCGTATCCCCGCATGTTAGGAATGGGGCAAGGCGCACGCGCGCGGCCGGAAACGCCAGGCCGGACCGGCCGCGCATCCCGCCGCGAATGTGCCCCGCGGTACGGCGCCGCCCGCCTTGCGGCCCGCACCGGCGCTGCGCGCCGTAAACCGCGCCCCGACCACGGATATGACGGCAACGGGCCGGAAAAATGCCATAGTGGCGCTACACAAATCGTGATCGGGCGGATAGATTTGTCGCCAATACGCAACAAGCAGTTCATCGGTACAAGCGCAGGCGGCATCTCATGATCAACGGCGACAACGGCAACAACAACCTGACCGGCACCAACGGCAACGATGTCATCAACGGGGCGGGCGGAAACGACACGCTGACCGGCCTTGACGGGCGCGACACGCTGAATGGCCAGAACGGCGACGATTTCCTGATCGGCGGCGCCGGCAACGACCGGCTCGACGGCGGTGCGGGCATGGATTCGGTTCTGTATTACCGCGACCGCGGCGCCAGCCCGGTCTATGTCGATCTGCTGGCCGGGACAGCCACCGACAGCAACGGCGATACCGATACGCTGGTATCGGTCGAATACGTCTTCGGTACCGAGGGCAACGATACCATCCTGGGCAGCAACATCGCCAGCGAACGGCTGTTCGGGCGCGGCGGCAACGACCTGCTGGACGGGCGCGACGGCAAGAACCTGATCTTCACCGGCAGCGGCAACGACACCGTGCGCGTCGGCACCACAATCGAGGATGCGCGCGATACCATCGTGATCAACGGCCGCGGCAACAAGACCATCACAGGCACCAACGCCGAAGGGTCGGACTACGACCACCATATCGTGTTCGCGATGGACGCGCCGGTCACGGTCAACCTCGCCACCGGCATCGCCACCTCGGCGGGCATGCGCACCGATTTCTCGGGTGCGCTGTTTTTCCTCGAACTTGGCGGCAGCGCCTTTGCCGACACGCTTCTGGGCGGCAACCCGATCCACGATCATCTGGAATGGTATGTCGGCAACCAGGGCAACGATACCATCGACGGCGGTTCGGGCAGCGGCGATACCATCGTCTACGAGGAAGAGGTTGTGAACGGGTTCTTCAACCCCGTCACAGGCATCCGCGAATACGGCAACCGGGGCGCGGTGGTAAACCTTGCGACCGGCGTTGCCACAGACACGTTCGGCGATACGGACACGCTGCGCAATATCGAGGACATGCGCGGCACCGGTTTCGCCGACCGCGTCACCGGCAGTGCGCGTGGCAACAACTACTGGGGCCTGGCGGGCAACGACACTCTCGACGGTGGCGCCGGATCGGATGGCGTGCATTACCGTGACGACGTTCTGACCGGCGGGTCGGCCGGCGTCACCGTCAACCTGGTCGCCGGGACCGCGACCGACGGGTTCGGCGATACCGATACGCTGCGCAGCATCGAGATAGCCTTTGGCACGGATACCGGCGACCGTATGACCGGCAACGCGTCGGCCAACCGCCTGAACGGCTATGACGGCGCCGATACGCTGTCGGGCGCGGGCGGCAACGATATCCTGCTGGGCGGCGGCGGCAATGACAACCTGTCGGGCGGTGCCGACGATGACGAGCTTTGGGGCGAGGCCGGCAACGACACCCTGGACGGCGGCGCCGGGACCGACACCGCGCGCTATCTCAACGCCACGGGGGGTGCCAACGTCAACCTCATGGCCGGCACCGCGGCGGACGGCTTTGGCGGCACCGACCGCCTGATCGGAATCGAGAACGCGCACGGATCGGAGTTCGGCGACACCATCAACGGCAGCGCCGGCGACAACCGTCTTCGGGGTTTCGGCGGCAACGACATTCTCAACGGTCTGGCGGGCGCCGACATCCTGCTGGGCGGCGACGGCAACGACGCCATCAACGGCGGCGGCGGCGATGACGAGATCTGGGGCGAGGCCGGAAACGACACGATCGACGGCGCGGCCGGTGTCGATCTGGTGCGCTATCGCAACTCGACCTCGGCGGTGAACGTGGACCTGACAGCCGGCACGGCGTCTGACGGGCTGGGCGGCACCGACAGCCTGAGCGGCGTCGAGAACGTGCACACCTCGCGCAACGACGACACGGTGCGCGGCGATGGCGCCGAGAACCGGATCGCGGGATTCGGCGGCAATGACGACCTGGCCGGCGAGGGCGGCGACGATATCCTGCTGGGCGGGGAGGGCGACGACACCATCTCCGGGGGCGCCGGCGACGATGAAATCTGGGGCGAGGCCGGCAACGACAGGCTGGATGGCGGCGCCGGCACGGATCTGGTGCGCTATCTGAACCCGGCCGCGGCCGTGAGTGCCGATCTGGGCACCGGCATGGTGGCGGACGGTCTGGGCGGCACCGACACGCTGAGCGGTATCGAGAACCTGCACGGTTCGGATTTTGGCGACGACGTTACCGGCAGCAGTGCCGGCAATCTGCTTTCGGGTTTCGGCGGCAGCGACACGCTGCGCGGCAATGGCGGCAACGATACCATTCTCGGCGGTGTCGGTGACGACGATATCGCCGGCGGCGATGGCGACGACGAGTTGTGGGGCGAAGCGGGCACCGATACCATCGACGGCGGCGGCGGCCAGGATTTGCTTCGCTATCTCAATTCACCGGGCGGGATCGTCGCCGACCTTGGCCTTGGCACGGTGCGCGACGGCTTCGGCTACAGCGATGCAATCTCGGGCATCGAGGATGTGCACGGGTCGGATTTCAACGATATCCTGCGCGGCTCGGACGATGCCAACCGCCTGTTCGGCTTCGGCGGCGGGGACCGCCTGATCGGGCGCGGCGGCAGCGACATCCTGGTCGGCGGCGCCGGCGGCGACACCTACGAATTCTTCGGCGGCGACGGCGCGGATGCTGTCAACGATCAGGGCTCCGGCGGCGTCGATACCGTGGTGTTCCACAGCTACCTGTCGGCAAACGCAAGGATTGCCAGAAACCCGGGCAGCGATACCATGCTGGTCGAATTCGTCGGCACCGGCGACATCGCGCGCCTGGTCAACACCTTCGACGGATCGCATGCGGGCGCGATCGAACGGATCGTATGGGCCGACGGCACGATCTGGGACCATGCCGCGCTGATCGCGGGTATCGGGCAGGCCTGGACAGCGGCTTCGACCACGGCGACCGGCGGCGGCGATTCGCTGACCGGCACGCGTGGCGCCGACAACCTGGGTGGCCTGGGCGGCGCCGACATACTGGTCGGGCTGGAAGATGCCGACACGCTTGACGGCGGGTCGGGCGACGACACCATGTCGGGCGGCGCGGGGGCCGACAGCTTCGTGCTGTCCATGGGCATGGGGCACGACCTGGTCACCGATTTCGACGCCAGCGAAGACAGCCTTGACACCAGCGGCCTCAGCGCCGCGCAGCGCGACGCGATCACGATCACCACCGATGGCGACGGCAATGAAGTGCACACGCTGGGCGACGGATCGTCGATCACCCTTCGCGCGGTGGCTGTGAACCGCGCCCCCACGGGCAGCGTCACCATGACCGGCGAGGCCCGCCAGGGCCAGACCCTGACTGCCGATGCCAGCGGGCTGGCCGATGCCGACGGGCTGGGCAGCTTTGTTTACCACTGGCTGCGCGACGGGGTCGATATCGCCGATGCAGCCGGCAGCACCTATACCCTGACCCAGGCCGATGTCGGTGCCCGCGTGTCGTTGCGCGTGTCGTATACCGACGGGCGCGGCAATGACGAAAGCGTCACCGACGGCACCACCGATCCGGTGGTCAACCTGAACGACGCGCCTGCCGGCGATCTGCTGATCCTCGGCAGCCCGCGGCAGGGCGCAACCCTCCGCGCCGATGCCGGTGGGCTGGAAGATGCCGACGGCATGGGTACGCCGGCCTTCCAGTGGCTGCATGACGGTACGCCGATCGAGGGCGAAACCGGTGCCACCTACCGTCCCGGGCAGGAGGATGTCGGCAGGATTATCCAGCTTCGGGCCACCTATACCGACGGGTTCGGCACCGAGGAAACGGTACTCAGCGCCGAGACGACGCCGGTTGCGAACGTCAACGATGCCCCCACCGGCACGGTGAGCATCAGCGGCACGGCCGAGGTCGGCCAAACCCTGACCGCCGACACATCGGCCATTTCCGATGCCGACGGGCTGGGGGTGTTTTCCTACGGCTGGCTGCGTAACGGGGCGGCCATCGCGGGGGCGACCGAGGCGAGCTATACGCCGGTATCGGCGGATGCCGGCGCGCGGTTGTCCGTCAGCGTGCGCTATACCGACGGCGGCGGGACCGGCGAGGCGCTGACAAGCGCCCGCACCGATGCCGTGGCGCCGGGCAGCGGCGGGCTGACCCTGACGGGCACCCCCGGCGACGACGACCTGGTCGGCGGCCCGGACAACGACACGATCGACGCGCTGGATGGCAACGACCGGCTGATCGGTGCGGGCGGCGACGATACGCTGCGCGGCGGCGACGGCAACGACACGATCAACGGCGGCGATGGCGACGACCTGATCCGCGGCGGCGAGACAGATGCCGACAGGCGCGACGTGATCTATGGCGGCGCCGGCAACGACAGCATCGACGGCGGATATGGCAACGACCTGATCTATGGCCAGGGTGGCAACGACACCATCGCCGGGGGCTTTGGCGCCGACGAGTTGCAGGGCCAGGACGGGAACGACGTGATCACGGGTTCGGCCTTTGGTGACATCGTGTTCGGCAATGCGGGCGATGATTTCGTGAACGGCGGCTTCGGGCATGACCTGATCAACGGCGGCAGCGGGGCGGACAAGTTCTTTCATGTCGGCGGCAGCCGAGAGCAGATGCTTGGCCACGGGTCGGACTGGGTGCAGGATTACAGCGCCGCCGAGGGCGACGTTCTGGTGTTCGGCGGGTCGGGCAATGCGGATCAGTTCCAGGTCAACTTCACCCACACCGCCAACAAGACCACCGGCGAGCGTTCGGGCGACGACGACGTGCAGGAGGCATTCGTGATCTACAAACCGACCGGCCAGATCCTGTGGGCGCTGGTGGATGGCGGCGGCGAGGCGTCGATCAACCTTCAGATCGGGGCCGACACGTTCGATCTGCTGGCATAGTCCGGGCGATCTGGACAAGCCCGTTCCTGCAAGGGCGATTATCTGATATACTGTCGCGCAGCCGCCACTCTGGACGGCAGTACGCGAGGTGTCGCGATGATTGCTCATTGGTCCGGTGAGTTTCTTGTCAACGCGGATACGCCGCAGGCGCAGTTGCAACCCGATATCTGGGCGCTGGCCGATGGCGGTTTCGTCGCCGTCTGGCGCAGCGACGATGCGGCGCCCGCAGTCAACGAGATCCGCGCCCGCATCTTCGACGCCGACGCGACACCGCGCAGCGGCGAATTCACCGTCAACACCTCGGCCGGGCCGTTCTTCAACGAACCATCGGTTGCCGGGCTGGCCGGCGGGCGTTTCGCCGTGGTCTGGACCGCCCAGGCCGGTGATCTGCACGGGAATGGAATCCGCGCCCGCGTGTTCGAGGCCGACGGCACCCCGCTGGCCGCCGACTTCCTGGTCAATACCCTGCAAACAATGGATCATTCCTCCTACGGCAACGAAAACGGCAACCAGGCCAACCCCGATGTCCTGCCGCTGCTGGATGGCGGCTTTCTGGTCGCCTGGACCGATCCGAGCCTGGAACTGGAAGTCGAGGCCGAAGCCATAGCCGCAAAGGCGTTCAAGGCCGATGGCGCGGCCGCGGGGTCGATCTTTCAGGTCAATACCACCGAACCGCGCGACCAGATGAACCCGGAACTGGCGCAACTGGCCGACGGTACCATCGCTGCGGTGTTCACCGACGCCAGCGAAACCGGAGCCGACCGCGTGCAACTGGCGGTGCGCACCACCACCTTCGCTGCCCCGGGCGGGGCGCCCGCCCCCGACCGGGTTGTCAACACTGCCACCGCCGACGATCAGCGCGACGCGCATGTCGCGGCACTGGCCGGCGGCGGCTATGTTGTGACATGGCGCGACTTTTCCGAGGACAGCGGCGATTTGCGGCTGCAGCTCTTTGCCTCCGATGGTACGCCCGTCGGCGCCGAGCGGGTGGTCGCGCCGACCCCCGGCATTCAGTCCGGCGCCGTCGCCGCCGGCCTGCCCGATGGTCGGTTCGTGGTGGCTTGGGCATCTTCCGGCGAGACCCTAGTGCAGATCTTTGCCGCCGACGGCACCCCCGAAGGCGATGCCGAGACCGCCCATGACCCCAGCGGCGGTAACCAGGATATGCCGTCTATCACGGTTCTGAGCGATGGCCGCTTTGTGGTCGGCTGGCATGACCAGAGCGGCGCCGGCGGCGACCCCGACGGCGGCATAATGGCGCGAATCTTCGACCCGCGCAGCGCCCCGGTTAGGCTGGATGGCACGGCCGGAGGCGATGTTCTGGTCGGCACGGTGATGGGCGACGACACGCTGACGGGCGGCGCCGGTGACGACAGGCTGAGCGGCAGTGGTGGCGCCGACCGCCTGCTGGGCGGGGCGGGTGACGATACGCTTGCGGGTGGCGACGGAGCGGATACGCTGAACGGCGGCGACGGGGACGACCTGATCCGCGGCGGCGACAGCGACGCCGATCGCCGCGACGTGATCCTGGGCGGGGCGGGAAACGACAGCATCGACGCGGGGCATGGCAACGACGAGGTGTTCGGCCAAGGCGGCAATGACACCATCGCCGGGGGTTTCGGGGCCGATACGCTTCAGGGTCAGGACGGCAACGACGTGATCACCGGCTCGGCCTTTGGTGACATCGTGTTCGGCAATGCGGGCGATGATTTCGTGAACGGCGGCTTCGGGCATGACCTGATCAACGGCGGCAGCGGGGCGGACAAGTTCTTTCATGTCGGCGGCAGCCGAGAGCAGATGCTGGGCCACGGGTCGGACTGGGTGCAGGACTACAGCGCCGCCGAGGGCGACGTTCTGGTGTTCGGCGGGTCGGGCAATGCCGATCAGTTCCAGGTCAATTTCACCCACACCGCCAACAAGACCACTGGCGAGCGTTCGGGCGACGACGGGGTTCAGGAAGCCTTCGTGATCTACATACCCACCGGCCAGATCCTGTGGGCGCTGGTGGACGGGGCCGGGCAGGGGGAAATCAACCTTCAGATCGGTGCCGAGGTGTTCGACCTGCTGGCATAGCGTCGACGGCGGCCAAGGGCGGCACAGCGCAGGCGGTATTCGCACCGCTGCGTTGACGTGCCCCGCCATGGCCGTATTATTAGGTGCAACACCAACGGAGGAACAGCCATGACAACCCATACCCTTGCCGGTTTCCTGCTGAACGAAGGCCCGGACGGAGCGGTTCTGTCCGTTGGCGAAACCCTGATCTCGTTCGTCGTGCCGGATTTGGTCGAAGGCTTCAGTACCCGGCAGGTGGGCGCCGACGAGGAGGACGGGCTTCCCCTGCTTGAACCGATACTTGACGACTATGTGACATGGCTTGGCGACCGTCGTCTCGACCAGATCGCCGACGCGGATTTCCAATTCATCAATGTCGGCTGGAACGGTGGCGCCAATTCGGGCATCTTCGCGGCCGTCTACGAGAACGCGACGCAGAAATCGCATGTATTCCATGTCGCGGGCGATGACATTCCCGGCAGCGCGCTGGTCTCGCCCGAGGCCGCAAATTCCTTTCTCGGGTCGATTTCCGCGACCGCGCCGGGGCCGGGCTTTCGGCCGGGCGATTTCATCAGGTTCGATGCGCTTCCCGGGATCGCAAGTACCGAGAACGACAGTATCCCCGGCACGCCCGAAGCCGATACCGTGATGGGCGGGGCCGGGGACGACACCATCGAGGGCGCCGGTGGCGACGACATGCTGAGCGGCGATGCCGGCGCCGACCGCCTGATCGGCGGTGCCGGGGCCGATACGCTGGACGGTGGCGCGGGGGGGCGCGACAAGGCCGTGTACGAAGTTACGCAGTACGCGGTGACGCTGACGTTTTCGGGCGATGACGTGCTGCTTTCAAGCCGCGACCCGGGCGACGGCATGACCTATGAGGATACGCTGCGAAACATCGAGTTGCTGGAGTTTTCCGACGGCACCGTGACCGTCTCCAGCCGCCGGCTGGGCGTGGAAACCACCGGCGACGATGGCGACGAGGAGATTCCCGGAGGGCGTGGCGACGACCGCCTGGATGGCGGCGGCGGCAGCGACACGATCGACGCGGGCGACGGCGACGACGTGGTGATCGGCGGCGGCGGCGACGATGTGCTGATGGGGGGCGATGGGTCGGACCGCGTCAATGGTGGCGACGGCGCCGACACCGTGTCTGGGGGCGCGAGCGAGGACGACCTTGCCGACACGATCTACGGCGGCGAGGGCGACGACAGCATCGACGGAGGATACGGAAACGACCGGATATTCGGCATGGGCGGCAACGATACCCTCGCGGGCGGGTTCGGCGCCGACGAGTTGCAGGGCCAGGACGGCAACGACGTGATCACGGGTTCGGCGTTCGGCGATATCGTGTTCGGCAATGCCGGCGACGACTTCGTCAACGGCGGGTTCGGGCATGACCTCATCAACGGTGGTACAGGCGCCGACAAGTTCTTTCATGTCGGCGGCGATGCCGATGCCATGCTTGGCCACGGTTCGGACTGGGTGCAGGATTACAGCGCGGCGGAAGGCGACGTGCTGGTATTTGGCGGGTCGGGAACCGGCGCCGACTTCCAGGTCAACTTTACACATACCGAGAACAAGACCACCGGCGAACGCTCGGGCGATGACGACGTGGAGGAAGCGTTCGTGATCTACAAACCGACCGGCCAGATCCTCTGGGCGCTGGTTGATGGTGGTGGCGAAGCGTCGATCAACCTTCAGATCGGGGCGGAGGTGTTCGACCTTCTGGGGTGAGGGGCGCCGCGAAGATCAGGCAATTTTGCCGCCGGATACCATATTAAGACTTGAATCCACCGGCCGTATCCTTCTTGATCCGAACCGCTGGCAGTTCAGCCGGCAGTTCGGAACAGAGGATTTTCATGACCGTAATTATCGACCTCTACAACGGGGTGAGCACTGGCCGCCCAGGCACGAGAACGACACCCGATAAAGTGGACCTGGTGCTGCTTCAGGCCCCCGACCAATGGGGGATCGCGCCCAACATCGTCGGCGTCACCAACCCCGACGTAGTGGCTCTGGTCAACACTGAAACCAAGGTTCGCGCCTCGGTGCGCGGCGATTTCCCGGCGCCGCTGCCGGTGGCCGACGCGATAAACCCGTCATCGGGCGCCTATCAACGCTGGGTTGATGCCGCGCTGCCCGTGCGCATCACCGAAGTCCGGGTCGACACGCCAGAGTTCATCATGGATATCGACTTTGACGGCCGCGGCCCGACGATGTCGGATTTCTATTATAACTGGTCGATGAGTGATGTTTATGCCCTGATGCCCGAGATCAACGGCGTGGCCTACGCAGCCGACGGCACCCCGGCGCCCGTGCCGGTGGAACCGATGGACCTGACCGGCACCGAGGGCCCCGATGCCCTTGAGGGCGGCGACGGCGACGACCGGCTGGTCGGACTGGGCGGCGACGACACGCTTTCGGGCGGCGACGGGGCCGACACCATCAACGGTGGCGACGGCGACGACCTGATACGCGGCGGCGCCACCGAGGCCGACAAGCGCGACGTGATCTACGCCGGGGCGGGCAACGATTCCGTCGATGGCGGGCACGGCAACGACGAGATCTTCGGCCAGGGCGGCAACGACACGCTGGCGGGCGGCTTCGGAGCCGACACCGTGCAGGGGCAGGACGGTGACGACGTGATCACGGGTTCGGCGTTTGGCGATATCGTGTTTGGCGGTGCGGGCAACGATTTCGTCAATGGCGGCTTCGGGCACGACCTGATCAACGGCGGCAGCGGGGCGGACAAGTTCTATCATGCCGGTGTTGAGGGCCATGGCAGCGACTGGGTGCAGGACTACGATGCGGCCGAAGGCGACGTTCTTGTGTTTGGCGGCACGGCCCGGGCCGATCAGTTTCAGGTCAACACCACCCATACCGCGAACAAGGAAACCGGCGAACGTTCGGGCGAGGACGATGTCGAAGAGGCGTTCGTGATCTACCGCCCGACGGGCCAGATCCTGTGGGCGCTGGTGGACGGCGCCGGGCAGGCGCAGATCAACCTTCAGATCGACGGCGAGGTGTTCGACCTGCTGGCCTGAACGGCATCGGGGCGTGCCCCGGTCACGACAACCAGGTCTGGCCCGGGGTGTGCAACCCTGGGCCAGACCGTTCCCCTTGGATTGATTTTTCTCGATTTTTGCTTCATTCTGGGGCTCCAAACCGCGAGAACCCGATGCGTTCGCTGCTTGCCGTCCTGCTGCTTTTTATGACCGCGCCATCGCTGGCGCTGGCCAAGAACGTGGCGCTGGTCATCGGCAATTCGGCCTATCGCAACGTAGAGCCGCTGGCCAATCCGGCCAATGATGCCATCGCGGTTTCCAACGCCTTGACCGCGCAGGGTTTTCAGGTGGTCATGGCCAAAGACCTGACCCGCTCGGAGATGTACAACACGCTGATCGGGTTCCGGCCGCTGGCCGACGCTGCCGATATCGCGCTGGTCTATTTTGCCGGTCACGGCATCGAGATATCTGGCCAGAACTACCTGATTCCCGTCGATGCGAGCGCCCGCGACGCCCGCGATGCGCATGTCGAGATGGTCCGGGTCGGCGATCTGCTGCCCCAGATCTCGGGGGCGAAGCGGCTCAAGATGGTGGTGCTGGATGCCTGCCGAAGTAATCCCTTCGTCGCCCAGATGAAAAGTGCGGGCCAGGACAGGGGGGTCGGCCGCGGGCTGGCGATCGTCGAAAGCGCCGAAGTCGACACCCTGATTGCCTATGCCGCGGCCGCGGGCGCGGTGACGCCGGACGGTGCCGAGGGCGGCAACTCCCCGTTCACGTCCGCCTTTCTTCGTGCGCTTGACGGCCCGCCGACCGATATCCGGCTGCTCCTGGGTTCGGTGCGTGACGAGATGCGCCAGACCGTTCCCGGCGCGGCACCCTTCGTCTATTCCTCGCTGGGCAAGGAGCAGGTCGTGATCAACCCCAACAGCCCGGAGGCGGATAGCGAAAGCGGCGCTGGCGACCCGACCGACCCCGCCGACATGACGGGAATGTTCGACCCCAACGCGATGATTGTCGATTTCGCCACCGCCGAGATCGTCAACACGCCCGAGCTTTGGGCCGGGTTTCTGGGCAAGTACAAGGATCAGGCGGATCAGACCCTTTACGTTCTGGCGCGGCGCAAGCTGTTGCAGCTCGAGAACCGGGCGCGTGTTGCCGCCCTGCAACCGGACGACCAGCCAGTGACCCCGGAATCGGTTGCCGAAACGGCCAAGGCCGCGACGCCGCCGCAAGCGCGGCCCAGCGCCGGGCAGGCGCATGTCGCAGCGGAGTCCGATGCCGTTCCCGATGCCGTGACGCTGGCCAAGCCAAAGCCCGAACCGGCAGAGCAGGCGGCCGAGGCCATGACCGAACCGGCATTAAAGCCGACGCCGGAACCGGCGATGCCCGCGCCCGCCGCTGACGAAGCCGCGGTCGCCTTTCTGGCGCCCGGTCCCACAGATGCGGGGCCTGATGCAGATCCGGATGCCGCAATCGCGGTCCTGGAACCGGAACCGCAGCCGGACATCCGACCGCGCACGCTGGGCAATGGCCTGGCGGAAACCCCGCCAGCGCCAGCGCCCGTTATGCTTGACGCCGGTGCCGCGGCGCGGGCGATCCAGATGCTGCTCAGGGATGCCGGCTGCTACCCCGGCGTGATCGACGGCGATCTGGGGCGGCGCTCGCAAGCCGGGCTGGACCGGTTCGCCAGCCTCGCGGGCATAACCGTCGCGCTGGATAGCGAGGCAGGTGCCGAACGGCTCAACGAGGTGCTGTCGGAGCTGCGCCAGCATCAAGGGGTCGAATGCCCCACCGTTCCGGTGGTGCAACGGGCGGCGCCGGCGCCCCGCCGGGCCACGCGGCGAAGCGCCCCGGCGGCGCCGATACGCGACAAACCCTGTCCGAGCTATGGTTTTGCGGCGGGTTGTCCCAACAACTACTGATCCCGAAGGAACGCGCCGGCCCTCAGACCTCGGCCACGATCTCTTCCAGCATGGCGCGCACCTGTCCGGCGACGCCCTTCAGTTCGGAGTTGTCGATCGCGGCCATGGAGGCCTCGGGGTCGACGGCGCTGACCTCGATGCCCCCATCGACGGCGCGCAGGATGACGTTGCAGGGCAGCATCGCGCCGACCCGGGGTTCCATGCCGATGGCCTGATGTGCCATGCCCGGATTGCAGGCGCCAAGGATCCGGTAGGGCGGCATGTCCACGTCCAGCTTTTTCTTCATCGTCGCCTTGACGTCGATTTCGGTCAGCACTCCGAAACCATGCTTGCCCAGGGCGGCGCGCACACGGGCATCCACCGCGTCGAAATCGTCATCCGCGATCAGCCGGTCGATCGTATATGCCATGATGAGAATCCTTTCCTATTGTGTTTTCTGAATATGTGATGCGGCGCCCGTCCATGCAACCCGGTCCGGCCATGTCGTGCCGATTGATCCGGCCCGAATGATCGCGACACACGCCAGGCCCGGAGGTGCCCGGGTGGAACCGGGCCTCGGGATCGGGCGTGGGCCCTCGCGGCGGGGGGGCGCGAACCTTTGCAGCGCCCGGAGGTCGATCAGCCGAATTGCGATTCCAAATCACCAGCCAATCCGGGCCACCAGATCGGCCAGCCCGCCCAGGTCGCCCAGGCTGCGATATCGGGGTGCATCGGCGGGTTCGTCGGCGTGCTCGATCTCCCAGGTCAGGCCGTGCGGCACATGCACGCCCCAGCTTCCGGCCCGGATTGCCGGAAGCACGTCGGAGCGCATCGAGTTGCCGACCATCATTGCCCGTTCGGCGCCTTCGCCATGGCGGGCAAAGATCGCGGAATAGACCGCGGCGGTCTTTTCCGACACGATCTCGACCCCGTCGAACAGATCGCCCAGCCCGGACTGGGCCAGCTTGCGTTCCTGATCCAGCAGATCGCCCTTGGTGATCAGAAGGATACGGAAATCGCCGGCCAGCGCCTCGACCGCCTCGCGGGCCGAGGGAAGCAGCTCGATCGGATGGCCAAGCATGTCCTGCCCCGCTTCGATCAGTTCGCGGATCACCGGGGCGGGCACTTTTTCTTCGGTGACTTCGATGGCCGTCTCGATCATCGACAGTACGAAGCCCTTGATGCCATAGCCGTACTGGCCCAGGTTGCGCCGCTCGGCGGCCAGCAGCCGTTCGGCCAGGTGATCGCGCTCGGCGTAGTCGGCCAGCAGGCCGGCGAACCGGTCCTGGGTCAGCCGGAAGAACCGTTCGTTGTGCCAAAGCGTATCGTCGGCATCGAATCCGATGGTGGTCAGGGCGGCGGTCATCCGGTTTGCGTCCGCTTTCTCTTTTCCTGAGGTGCCGGAAAGTTATATAAGGGTCTGCGAAGTTACGAAACCGCAACCGGACGGAATACTGTGCCCATGCTGCTGCGGCCATTGACGATGTCGGACAAACCGGACGGGGATGACGGCACGTCGATCCTTCTTGAGACGCGTACCCGCACCAAACGTCCGCCGCTATACAAGGTGTTGTTGCTGAACGATGATTACACGCCGATGGAATTCGTCGTGCATGTGCTGGAACGTTTCTTTGGCATGACCCATGCCCAGGCGTTCGAGATCATGCTGACCGTGCACAAGAAAGGTGTCGCCGTGGTCGGCGTGTTCAGCCACGAGATTGCCGAAACCAAGGTCGGGCAGGTCATGGATTTCGCCCGCCGCCATCAGCACCCGCTTCAGTGCACGATGGAAAAGGAAGACTGAAGGCCCGCCCGTGTCCGTGCGTCTGACCCTGGCCCTTCAAACGGGGGGGCTGACCATTCCGGGCAGCGGAACCATCCGTGCCGTCCTGCCCACGCCCGGTGCCGACATGGCGGCCCTGCCCATCGACCGGGTGCAGGTGGTGCAGCCGTTCCGTCCGCATTTCGACCATTTCGCGCAGTCCGGCTACGAAACGGCGGCCGATACGGACGTGCCCTGCGCCGCCGCGATCCTGTTCCTGCCGCGCGCCAAGGCACAGGCGCGGGCGCTGATCCACGAGATCTGCGCGAATTGCACCGGCCCGGTGGTCATCGACGGGGCGCGGACCGACGGTATCGAAAGCGTTCTGCGCGACATCCGCAAGAGGGTGCCGGTCCTGGGAGTGCTGGCCAAGGCGCATGGCAAACTGTTCTGGTTTCACGCCGACGCGCGTGCCTTCGCCGACTGGGCGGCGCCCGCGGAAACGGTGGTGGAGGGCTTTCACACCGTGCCCGGAGTGTTTTCCGCCGACGGGATCGACCCCGGCTCGCGGCTGCTTCGCGAGGCGCTCGGGGGGTATGTCGGCCGTCATGTGACCGATCTTGGCGCCGGGTGGGGATACCTTTCGGCCGGGCTTCTGGCCGATGTCCGGCTGGAGAGGCTGGATCTGGTCGAGGCCGATCATCGCGCGCTGGATTGCGCGCGGCGCAACGTCAGCGATCCGCGCGTCCGGTTCCATTGGGCAGACGCGACCGCGTGGCGCCCGGACAAGGCGCCCGACGCCGTGGTGATGAACCCGCCCTTCCACGACGGGCGCGCCGCCGATCCGGGCCTTGGCCGCGGTTTCATCGACGCCGCGGCGCGGATGCTGGCGCCGGGCGGCGCCCTCTGGCTGGTGGCCAACCGGCATTTGCCTTACGAAACCGCCCTGACGTCGCGTTTCGCCGAATGCCGCGAGGTTGCGGGCGACGGGCGTTTCAAGATATTGCGCGCCGCGCGCCCCTCTCGCCCCCGGCGCTGAACCCGGCTAGGCTGGCGTGCGCAAGCGACGCCGGGCCAACCCAGGCCAACCGACCTTACGGAGACCTGCCCAATGTCCTTTTCCATCGCCGGCAAGACAGCCATCGTCACCGGGGCCGCCAACGGTATCGGCCTGGCGGTGGCCCGGCATTTCGCCGAACGCGGCGCCAACGTCATGTTTGCCGATATCGACGAAAAGGGGCTTGAGGAGCAGCTGGGCAAACAGGCCGAGGACGGCAACGTGCGATATTTTGCCGGCGATCTGCGCGAGCGTCTGACCGTTGCCAATCTGCTTTCGGCGACGCTGGATGCGTTTGACCAGATCGACATTCTGATCAACGCGGCCCGGCGGTTCGACCTGACCGATGCGCTGGACCCCGACGACGACAGCGTATCGACGCTGCTGAACCAGAACACGCTTTGTGCGCTGCGCCTGTCCCAGCACGTCGCCCGGCGCATGATAAAGCAGGCCGAGGGCCAGGAAAACGGCGGCGCCGGGGCAATCGTCAACCTGGGTTCGATTGCCGCGCACCGGGCGCATCCCCAACTCATGGGATACTCCATTGCCGCCGCCGCGCTCGACCAGATGACCCGGTCGCTGGCGGTGGCGCTGGCGCCGCACCGCATCCGCGTCAATGCCGTGGCCTTCGGTTCGGTGATGAGCGCGTCGCTTCAGGCGACGCTGAAGGACAACCGCGACTATCGCCCGGTGATCGAGGAGATGACGCCCATGGCGCGCATCGCCTCGCCCGGCGAACTGGCCGAAACCGCGCAGTTTCTGGCGTCTGACGCGGCCACCTTCATGACCGGCCAGATCCTCACCATCGACGGCGGTCGCGGCCTGCTTGACGCCGTTACCGTGCCCGCCCATTGACCGGAGGCACCCGATGAGCGAACCCGCCCCCTTCGAGACCGAAAAGGCCAGTGCCGCGGGCTGGTTCGCCGGGTTGCGCGACGATATCGTCGCCGCCTTCGAGGCAGTCGAGGACAGCCATACCAGCGGGCCGTTGTCGGATGCCGCGCCGGGACGGTTCGAGATCACACGGACGAAACGCGCCGTGCCGGACGGCGGGGATGCCGGCGGCGGGCTGATGAGCGTCATGCGCAACGGCCGGGTGTTCGAAAAGGTGGGGGTCAATGTCTCGACCGTGCAGGGCCGGCTGGGCGAACGCGCGCAGGCGGCAATGATGGCGCGCAAGGGATTGCCCGGCATGGCCGAGGATCCGCGCTTCTGGGCTTCGGGCATCAGCCTGGTTGCGCACATGCAGAACCCGCATGTTCCGGCGGTCCACATGAACACCCGCATGTTCTGGACCCCGCACGCCTGGTGGTTCGGCGGCGGGTCCGATCTGAACCCGTGCATCGAATATGACGAGGACACGGCGCATTTCCATGCCACGCAAAAGGCGCATCTCGATCCCCATGGCGCCGCGCATTATCCGCGCCTCAAGGAATGGGCCGACGAATATTTCTTCATCCCGCACCGGGGCCGGGCGCGCGGCGTGGGCGGCATCTTCATGGACGATTACTGCACCGGGGACTGGCCGGCCGATTTCGCCCTGACACGCGATATCGGCCGCGCCTTCCTGCCGGCCTTCCTGCCGCTGGTCGAACGCCGCAGGGCGCAGCCCTGGAGCGCGGCCGACAGGGAAACGCAACTGATCCACCGCGGGCTATATGCCGAATACAACCTGGTCTACGACCGGGGCACGAAATTCGGCCTGGAGACCGGGCACGACGCCAACGCCGTGCTGATGAGCCTGCCGCCGCTGGCGAAATGGGTGTAGGGCGGCGCGCCGCGCCGTCCCGCTGTCTTGCGCGGGCCTACGAGGTCGACGCCAGCAGCGCATCGACCAGTCCCGGCAGCGCGGCGTAATCGGAAAATCGTGCCCGATGCGGCAGCGCCTCGGGCGGGCTCTTGCGATAGCCCTCGGTGAACAGCGCGAACGGCGCACCGGCGGCTTGCGCGGTCGCGGCGTCCACTTCGCTGTCGCCCACGAATATGCCCGTCCTGGCGCCCAGCGTCTCGAAACAGCAAAGCAGCGGCGCCGGGTCGGGCTTTCTTTTCGGCAGGGTATCGCCGCCGATAACGGCGCTGAAATACCCGTCAAGTTCCATGCCGCGCAGGAGGGTGCGGGCCGGTGCCTCGGGCTTGTTGGTGCAGATGCCCAGGATATGGCCGGTATCGCGCAATTGCCTCAGCGCATCGCGCATTCCGGGGTAAGCGACGCTCAGATCCGCCGGGGCGTCGGCGTAGTGCGCAAGCGTGATGCCGGTCAGGCGGGCGTGGTCGGCCATGTTCAGTCCGCGCGCCTCGATCACCCGTTCGACCAGTTTGGGCAGGCCGTTGCCGATGAACGATATCACGCTTGCCAGATCCAGAGGCGGCTGGCCCTCGCCTTCCAGCATCCGGTTTGCGGCGGCGCGGATATCCGGCGCGCTGTCGACCAGCGTGCCGTCCAGATCGAATACGATCACGCTCATTGCGTTTCCTTCCATTTGACCGAGCAGCCCATCGAAGGGATTTGACGCAACGGTCCCTTGGTGGTTTGCGCGGCCTGTTTCGTCGCCTCGCAGATGTCGCGCCGCGGGCCGGCGGGGGTGGCAGCCATGTCGTTCTCCCTTGTGGCTATGCTTCGAGCGCGACAAAACGGTAGGCCCCGCCGTGCCGTTCGACCCGCCCGATGCCGCCGCCGGGCAGGTGGTACCCGAGCACCGGCATTTTTTCGGCTGCGATCCGTTCAAGCAGGGACGTGCGGGTCTGCGCCGCTGTCTCGCGGTCCTGATCCACCGCAGAGAGCATGGCGGGGCGTTCGAAACTGATGTGATGGTTGGTGACGGCATCGCCCAGGATCATGGCCGCATCGGAACCCGAGCGCAGTTCGAAACTCATGTGCCCCGGCGTATGCCCGGGGGTCAGCCGGGCGGCAATGCCGGGAAGGATTTCGGCACCGTCGACAAAGAACTCCAGCCGGTCGGCGAGTATTTCCAGACGTCGTTGCGCGCCGACGGCCATGGCGGCGCGGGCGTCGCCAACGGCGTCAACGGTGCCGGGCGCGATCCAGAAATCGAACTCGGTCTTGCCGATCATGTGGGTGGCGTTGGCAAATAGCGGTTCGTCGAAATCGTCCAGCACCCCCCAGAGGTGATCGGCATGGGCATGGGTAAAGACCAGGTGCGTGACATCGAGGGGCGAAAGGCCGGCCGCTTCCATCGCCGCGCTCAGCTTGCCGACCGTCGGCAGAAAGGTGCTGCCCGATCCCGCGTCGAACAGCACCACCCGGTCGCCGTCGCGCACAAGCGTCACGTTGCAGTCGGGGCGAAACTGGTCCGGCGACTGCCCGTGGCGGTCGAGAATCGGCATGTAGTCGGACTCGGCCATGCCGGCGAGGACGAAATCGCGCGACTGCACCAGAAACCCGTCGGAAAGCGTCATGACTTCCATGCCGCCAAGCTTGATCGTGGTGGCGGCCCAGCCCGGCCTTGCGCCGGTCGCGGCCAGCGCAAGGCCCGCTCCGGCCCCTTGCAGCATGGTTCGCCGTGTCAGGTTCATCGGCCCATCCTCCCGGGTTCTGCGCTCAGGATCGCGCATCCCGGCACCGATCGCAATCGCCCGATTGCCGTGCGTCGCCGACCGGAGGCGCCTTGCGGGCCTTTGCTGCGGGGGTGCGGCCCGGTTTCGCGCCCTACGTTGCCGGTTTCGGGTTTCCCGGGGCTTCAGGAATTGCGACAATTCCGGCAATCGGCCGGTATCGGGATTGTAAAACATTCGCGAAAGTGCATATGAGTACCGGCACAACGCGGCATCGGGGGACCTGATACATGCGCAAACTGATCCTGAGGCCCCTGATCGGGCTGCTTGCCCTGATCGCTGCGGCGGCCGGAGCGGAACAGCCGGTGCGCCAGGCGGCGGTTACGGAATGGAAATCGGTCTTTGGCCAGGTCGAGGCGCGCGACACCATCCCGGCGCGGTCGCGGATCGGCGGCACTCTGATCCGTATCGACGTCGGAGAGGGCAGTGACGTGACCGAGGGCCAGGTTATCGGTGTCATTCACGACCCCAAGCTCGATTTGCAAATGCAATCGGTCGAAGCCGAGATCGATGCGCTGCAATCGCAGCTTGCCAACGCCAGGACCGAACTGGCCCGTGGCGAGGATCTTCTGAAACGCGGCGTGACCACCGCGCAGCGGCTGGACGCGCTGCGCACCCAGGTCGAGGTGTTGCAAAACCGGATCGAGGCGACCCGCGCGCAAAAGCGCGTGGTGGCCGAACAGGCCGCCGAAGGCGCGGTGCTGGCGCCGATCGCGGGCCGGGTGATCGCGGTGCCGGTGACGGCGGGCGCCGTGGTCATGCCCGGCGAGGTGGTGGCCACCATTGGCGGTGGCGGGTTCTACCTGCGGCTGGCGGTCCCCGAACGTCACGCCGCCTATCTGCGCGAGGGGTTGGAGATTCGCATAGGAGAGACCGGCGAGGGCCAGCCGGGACGGCTGGCCAAGGTCTATCCCCAGATCGAGAACGGCCGGGTGATCGCCGATGTCGAGGTCGATGGCCTCAACAGCGACTTCGTCAATGCCCGCGTGCTGGTCAGCCTGCCCGTGGGCACGACCGATGCGCTGCTGGTGCCGGTGGATGCGGCCGAGACGCGGATGGGGCTGGATTTCGTCACCGTCAGGGGCGAGGCCGGCGCGCCGGTGGCCCGTGTCGTGGTATTGGGCGAGACGCACATGCTGGACGGCATCGAGATGGTCGAGGTGCTGAGCGGCCTGACCGCAACCGATGTGCTGGTGTCGCGCGATGAGTGAGGGCGGTACAGGCAAGCCGGTGGCTCTGGGCATCGCCGGGTCGTTAACGCGGGCCTTTATCCGTTCGCCCCTGACGCCGCTGATGATCCTGGCGGCACTGGCCGTGGGGCTGGTGGCGCTGATCAGCCTGCCGCGCGAGGAAGAGCCGCAGATCTCGGTGCCGATGGTCGATATCCATATCCAGGCGCCGGGGCTTCGGGCCGAGGATGCGATCAAGCTGGTGACTGAGCCGATGGAAACCATCGTGCAGGGCATCAACGATGTCGAGCATATCTATTCCTCGACCCGCGACGACTATGCGATGGTGACGGCGCGCTTTCTGGTCGGCACCTCGTCGGATTCGGCCATTCTGCGGGTGCATGAAAAAGTGCGCGCCAACATGGACCGCATTCCGGTGGGCATCGCCGAACCGCTGATCGTCGGGCGCGGTATCGACGACGTGGCCATCGTTTCGCTGACGCTGACCCCGAAACCCGAGTCCGGCGGCATGTCGGCCAACGACCTGACCCGCATCGCGCGGCAATTGCAGGTCGAGGTGGCCAAGATCGGCGATGTCGGACTGACCTATCTCGTTGGAGATTCGCCCGAGGCGATCCGCATCGCCCCCGACCCCGAGCGCCTGGCGCTATTCGGTGTGACCCTGCAACAGCTGGCCGGCAAGGTCGAGGCCGCCAACCGCGCGTTTTCCACGGGGCTGGTGCGCGACGGCGGCCAGCAGATCGCGCTGGTGGCGGGCGAGACCCTGCGCGCTCCCGCCGAGATCGGCAATCTGCTGCTGACGGCGCGCGACGGCCGTCCGGTCTATGTGCGTGACGTGGCAGATGTCAGCTTCGTCCCCGATACCTCGGACAGGATCGTCGCCAATGTCACCCGCGACGACGGCGGCGCGATCGTGCGCACGCCCGCCGTGACGCTGGCAGCGGCCAAGCGGGCAGGGGCCAACGCGGTGGTGGTCGCCGAAGAGATCCTGCACAGGGTGCATATGCTGGAGGGCGAGCTGATCCCCGATACCGTGGCGGTCGAGGTCACGCGCGACTATGGCGAGACCGCCAACGAGAAAGCCAACGAACTGCTGTTCCATCTTGGCCTGGCCACGGTGTCGATCGTGTTTCTCGTGCTGGTCGCGATCGGCTGGCGCGAAAGCATCGTCGTCGCGGTGGTCATCCCCGTGACCATCCTGCTGACGCTGTTTTCCGCGTGGATCATGGGCTATACCCTGAACCGGGTGTCGCTGTTCGCGCTGATCTTTTCCATCGGCATCCTGGTGGACGACGCCATCGTGGTGATCGAGAACATCGCCCGCCACTGGGCCATGCCCGACGGTGCGAGCCGCGTCACCAAGGCGATCCGCGCGGTGGCAGAGGTCGGCAACCCGACCATCGTGGCAACGCTGACCGTGGTCGCGGCACTCTTGCCGATGCTGTTCGTGTCGGGCCTGATGGGCCCCTACATGTCGCCGATCCCGGCCAATGCCAGCGCCGCGATGATCTTTTCCTTTTTCGTGGCGGTCATCATCACGCCCTGGCTGATGCTGAAATTCGCCGGCTCTGCCGACATGTCGGCGCATGGCGGCAAGGGTGGCCATCACGGCGGGATTCTGGGGCGCATCTATACCGCGGTGGCCCGCCCGCTGCTGTCCACGAAATCGGGATCGCTGCTGTTCCTGCTGCTGACGGCGGCGGCCAGCTTCGGGTCGATGGCGGCGTTCTATACCAAGGACGTGACCGTCAAGCTACTGCCGTTCGACAACAAGTCCGAACTGAGCGTCGTGATCGACCTGCCCGAGGGCGCGTCGGTCGAGGCAACCGACCGGGTGGCGCAGGACGTGGCCGGCGCGGTGCTGGAATTGCCCGAGGTGATCTCGACCCAGACCCATGCCGGAACGGCCTCGCCCTTCAACTTCAACGGGCTGGTGCGGCACTACTATCTGCGCGCCGAGCCGCAGCTTGGCGACGTTCAGATCAACCTCGCCCCCAAGCACGACCGCGAACGCACCAGCCACGACATCGCGCTGGATATCCGGCAACGCATTCTGGCGCTGGATGTGCCCGAGGGCACGGTGCTGAAGACGGTCGAACCGCCCCCCGGCCCGCCGGTGATCGCAACTCTTCTGGCCGAGGTCTACGGGCCGGACGGCGAAACCCGCCGCGAGGCCGCGCGCAAGATCCGCGCCGCGTTCGAGGCGGTGCCCTTCGTCGTAGATGTCGATGACAGCTTTGGCGAACAGAGCCGCCGGCTGCGGGCCAGGATCTCGACCGACCAGCTTGAATTCTTCGGCGTGCAGGAGGCGGATGTGTTCACCACGCTGGCCATCCTGAACGGCGGCAGGACGGTGGGGTATTCGCACCGCGGCGAAGGCCGCCATCCGATCCCGATCAGGGTCGAGCGGGACAAGGCCGACAGGGTCGTGGACGAGCGGTTCCTGTCCACGCCGATCCCGGCCAACGTGCTGCCCGGCGCACGCGGCGTGGTCGAGCTTGGCGATGTCGTCGTGATCGACGAGGATCGCGCCTCGTACCCGATCTTTCGCCACAACGGCCGTTCGGCCGAGATGGTGACGGGCGAACTGGCCGGCGATTTCGAGGCGCCGCTCTACGGGATGCTGGCGGTGGCGGCCGAGCTTGACAAGATGGACTGGCCCGAAGGCACGCGGCCGGTGATCCGTCTGAACGGCCAGCCCGAGGATGAAAGCGCGGTCACGCTCTTGTGGGACGGCGAATGGGAAGTGACCTGGATCACCTTCCGCGACATGGGCGCGGCCTTTGCCGTGGCGCTGCTGGGCATCTACATCCTGGTGGTGGCGCAGTTCGGCAGCTTTCGCCTGCCGCTGGTGATCCTCACGCCGATCCCGCTGACCTTTCTTGGCATTATCGGCGGTCACTGGTGGCTGGGCGCACCGTTCTCGGCCACTTCGATGATCGGCTTCATCGCCCTTGCGGGTATCATCGTGCGCAACTCGATCCTGCTGGTGGACTTCATCCGTCACGAAGGCGGCCCCGAAACGCCGCTGATCGAGACGCTGCTGGCGGCGGGAGCGATCCGGTTCAAGCCGATCCTGCTGACCGCGATCGCAGCCATGATCGGGGCGGCGGTGATCCTGGCCGATCCGATCTTTCAGGGCCTTGCGATATCGCTGCTGTTCGGGCTGCTGTCCTCGACCCTGCTGACGGTGCTGGTGATCCCGGCGATCTACCGGGTGTTCAAGGCCTGATACGAGGGGGCGCCTGCCGGGCGCCGGTCCGCGCCCGCCGCCGTGGCGGGCGCGGTGCTGCGGTTGTCAGGCCCCGAACACGCGGGTCAGCGCCACATCGACCGCGCCGGTGATCTGGTCGATATCGTCCCCGGTGGCGATAAGCGCGGGCGAGAAGCACAGCACGTTGTTCAGCCCCGGAACCGAACGGTTGGACATGCCGATAATGACGCCCTGCGCGCCGCATTCGGCCGAGACCCGGGCCATCTGCTTTTCGCTGACGGGTTCCTTGGTGGTACGGTCGGCGACCAGTTCGGCACCCAGGAACAGCCCCTTGCCGCGCACGTCCCCTATCACCTCGTGCTTGTCCATCAGCGCACGCAGGTTGCCCATCATCCGTTCGCCCATCCTGGTGCAGTTCTCAAGCAGGTTTTCCTCCTCGATGATGCGCATGTTCTCAAGCGCCGCCGCCGGTCCGGCGGTGCATCCGCCGAAGGTCGAGATGTCGCGGAAATAGTTCAGCGGATCGCTGGCGTCGTCCTTGAACATCTCGAACACCGCTTCGGTGGTCACGCAGCAGGCGATGGCGGCATAGCCCGAGGCGACGCCCTTGGCCATGGTCACGAAATCCGGCTTGATACCGTATTGCTGATAGCCGAACCATGTGCCCGTGCGCCCGATGCCGCAGACCACCTCGTCGATATGCAGCAGGATGTCGTACTTGCGGCAGATCTCCTGTACCCGTGGCCAGTAGCCCTCGGGCGGGGTGATGACGCCGCCGCCTGCCGTCACCGGCTCAAGACACAAACCGCCGACCGTGTCCGGGCCTTCGCGCAGGATCACCTGTTCGATCTGGTCGGCGGCCCATTCGCCGTAACTGCCCATGGACGAATCCCATTCGGGCTGTGCGCGGTATTCCATGCAATGGGGCACCCGCACGAAACCGGGCGCCAAAGGCCCGTATTGCATGGCCCGTTCGTCCTGGCCTCCGGCCGACATGGTGGCGAGCGTTCCGCCGTGATAGTCGCGGTCGCGGAACAGGATCTTGTGCTTCTTTCCGCCGTATTTCTTGTGCGCGATCTGGCGGATCATCTTGAACGCCTTCTCGTTCGCCTCAGAACCCGAGTTGGTGAAATAGACCCGGGCCATACCCGGCATCTTCGAGATCAGCTTTTCCGAATAGAGCGACCCCGGGATCGAGCCGGCGGACTGGGCGAAATAGCACAGCTTCATCAACTGGTCATAGACCGCCTTGGCGATCGATTCGCGCCCGTAGCCGACATTGACCGTCCAGACCCCGCCCGACACGGCGTCGAGATATTCCTTGCCGTTCTGGTCCCAGACCCGCATGCCCTTGCCTTCGAGAATGATGCGCGGATCAGCGGTTTCGAACTGCTTGTGCTGGATCAGGTGATGCCAGACATGGGCCTTGTCCGCATCGACGATATGGCGAATGTCGTTTTGGTTGAACGTGCCGTCCATGACATGTCCTTTCATGAAACCGGAAAGCGGGTACGACCTGAAAGCCGTCGATGCGGCCGGGTCGTCGTCACCCTACACAACGCCGAAATTCCGGGCAACTATAGGTCCAGTTTTGCCTTCACCTAAGACCAGTTTCCACGCCCAATGGCGGCCATTCGGACAAGGCCACAGCGTTAGCGGCCTGAAAAGGCGCAATAAACCCTTGCCCCGAAAACGCGAGAGCCGCCATTGCGGTTCGCCGGCCTGCCGGGGCGGAACAGAAAAATTATTGATCGGGGGCACGTTTTCGGTTCGGATCGGGGCCGAACGTACGGACCGGCATTGCCCGAAACCGCGCGTCGAACGGTCACGGCACGGCCAGGCGCCGGACAGTTTGTTGCCGCCGGCAAGGCGGCTAGCCAGGGAGAACGACATGAAGATCAAGACCAGACTGCTGGGGGCCGCAACCGGCCTTGGCTTTTTCGTCGGCGCGCTGCCCGCGCTGGCCGAGGAAATCACCGTCGCATATTTCCTCGAATGGCCGATGCCCTTCGAATACGCCAAGGCGATGGGCACCTACGACAAGGAACTGGGCGTCAAGGTCAACTGGGTCAGTTTCGACACCGGCACCGCGATGAGCGCGGCAATGGCGAGTGGCGACGTGCAGATCGCGGTCAGCCAGGGCGTGCCGCCCTTCGTGGTCGCCACCAGCGCCGGGCAGGATCTGCAGATACTCGATGTCGCGGTCAGCTACTCCGAGAACGACAATTGCGTCGTGCGTTCCGAACTCGAGATCGACAAGGACAGCGCGAGCGAGCTTGAAGGCAAGAAGGTCGCGATCCCGTTGGGCACCGCGGCGCATTACGGCTTTCTTTCCCAGATGAACCATTTCGGCGTCGATATCTCGACCATGGATATCGTCGACATGTCACCCCCCGACGGCGCCGCGGCGATCGCCCAGGGCGCGGTGGACATGGCCTGCGGCTATGGCGGCGGCCTGACCCGCATGAAGGAACACGGCAACGTCCTGCTGACCGGCGCCGAAAAGGAGGATCTGGGCATCCTGGTGTTCGACGTGACCACCGCGCCGGCCTCGTTCGTGGCCAATAACGGCGACCTGGTGGCCGGGTTCCTCAAGGTGACGGCCGCGGCCAACGCCATGTGGAATTCCGGCGAACACACGGCGGAGATGCTGCCGGTGATCGCCAAGGATTCGGGAATGGACGAACAGTCGGCCGGCGATTTCATGGCGACATTCACCGTCCCCGGCATCGAGGAACAGTTGTCGAGCAAATGGCTGGGCGGCAGCGCGCAGACGTTCATGAAAGGCGTTGCAGACGTGTTCGTGCAGGCCGGCAGTATCGACGCCGCCCTGGACAGCTATGACAGCCATGTGAACACCGGACCGCTTCGCGCCGCCGGCGGAATGTAACCGCGGCGAACCGCCCGACCCTCCCGACCGGGCGGGTCGGGCGGAACGTGCCGCGTTCTTGCAAACCGCCACCGGAAAGGCAGGCGATGTCCGGACTAGCCATCGAAAACCTATCCATGCGCTTTGATCTGCCCAACGGTTCGTCCGTGCAGGCGCTCAAGGATGTGTCCCTGCACCTCAAGGAGGGCGAGCTGATGAGCGTGCTCGGCCCTTCGGGCTGCGGCAAGACCACGCTTCTCAACATCGTGGCGGGGTTCCTGGCCCCGACCGAGGGGCAGATCGTGATGAATGGCCACCGCGTCACCGGCCCGGATGCGGAGCGTGGCATGGTGTTCCAGCAGGGTGCACTGTTCGAATGGATGAGCGTTCGCGAGAATGTCGGCTTTGGCCCCCGGATGAAGGGCATGGCACGGGCCGAAACGGCGGGGATCGTCGATCACCTGCTCGATGTCGTGGGTTTGCAGGATTTCAAGGACAAGGCGGTTTACGAGTTGTCGGGCGGCATGCAGCAGCGCGTTGCGCTGGCGCGCTGTCTGGCCAACGACCCTGACGTGATCCTGATGGATGAACCGCTGGGTGCGCTCGATGCTCTGACCCGCGAGAAGATGCAGTCGTTGGTGCTCAAGCTCTGGAAGGAGACCGGCAAGACCATCATTCTCATTACCCATTCGGTCGAGGAGGCGCTGCTGCTGGGCGAACGCCTGATCGTGATGGCGCCTCGCCCGGGCCGTATCCACAAGGAATACCGCCTGCCGTTTGCCGATCTCGGCGTCGGCGCCGATCTGCGCGAGGTCAAGAAGCACCCCGACTACCGGGTGCGGCGCGAGGAGATCCTGAACATGATCTGGAACATGGAAGAGGAAATCATGGGCCGGACCGAGGCCGCGTCATGACAAGCGTGGTGCCGTTCATCCTCTATATTGGGATCTTCGTCGCCTCCTATCTTGTCGTCAGCCGTATCATCCGCCGCGTGGCGCGGACCGATTTCACCGCGCTCAAGACAGTGACCTTTGGCGATGAAAGCGCGGTGGTGTCCGATCGCGCCGCCAGCGTCATTTCGGTGCTGACGCTGTTCCTGTTGTGGGGCATGTTCACCGGCTCGTCGCTGGTGCCGTCGTTTCTGCATGCCCCCGGCCCCTATCTGGGCGATGGCAAGTTCGATTATGTGGCCGAAAGCGCGGATGGCGCGCGCGACCGGGCGACGGTGTTCTGGCGGGTCGAGCCGGTCGATGGCGGGGCCGAACCGCCCGAGGTCGAGCCGGGCGAGGGCGCCGCGAAGAACGATATCCTGATGATCCGCGAATACCGCAGCGGTCAGCTGGTATGGGACAAGAACGACGAGTTCAGCCGCAAGGATGGCGCGCGGATCGTCGAGATCGACGGCCGGAAGGTCGATTTCGACCCCGGCAGGCGCGGCCAAGACGATGGCCCGGCGCAGGTCAAGCCGGTGATCGACGTGCCTGACGCCACCGTGACCCTGAGCGACAAGGGCGCGATCATCGTCACCCCCTACGAGGGTTGGCAGATGGAACCGATCTGGCTGCCCCCGCCCGAGGACGTGGCGCGCCGGTTCGTCGAGATCGCCAAGCAGGGCTATCGCGGTTCGACGCTGGCGGAACATGTCGGATATTCGCTGATGCGCGTCATCGTGGGTTTCTTCTTCGGGGCGCTGGTGGGCATTCCGCTGGGCTATGCGATGGGCCTTTCGAACTGGTTCCGCGGCTGGTTCGACCCGATCGTCGAGTTCATGCGCCCGGTGCCGCCGCTGGCGCTGATCCCGCTGGTCATCATCTGGGCCGGAATCGGAGAGACCGGCAAGATCGTGCTGCTGTTTCTGGCGGCGCTCTGGATCATGGCAATCGCGGCCCGCTCGGGCGTGTCGGGTGTGCGTATTTCCAAGGTTCACGCGGCCTATTCGCTGGGCGCCAGCAAGGCCCAGATCATGCGCTTCGTCATCGTGCCGAACTCGCTGCCCGAGATATTCACCGGGGCGCGCGTGGCGATGGGGGTCTGCTGGGGCACCGTGGTCGCCGCCGAACTGGTGGCCGCCGAGAAGGGGGTCGGTATGATGATCATGGTGGCGTCCAAGTTCCAGAACACCGATATCGTCATCATGGGCATCGTCCTGATCGGCATCATCGGGTTTGGCATCGACATGCTGATGCGCTGGGCCGAACGCCTTCTGGTGCCCTGGAAGGGAAGGGGCTGAGCCGGGCACGCGTTTCCCGTCGCGCATGGGGGGCGCCGACGCGGTGAACGTCGCGGCGCCGGCGATGCGCCCGGCCGGTGCCACATACGAGCGCGATCAAACCGATTGCACCTCCGGTCCCGGCCTTGTTACCCTTCGGGTAGGCCAGCCGCGCGCCGCCGGCCATCATGACCAGAACGGATCGCTGACATAGAACGCTCGCTGTTTCGCTTTATCTGGACCCATTCGAAACGCGACCAGCTGATCCTGCTGGCGGTGACGCTGATGCTGTTCCCGCTGCTTTACCTGACGCTGGAGCTTCCCAAACGGATCATCAACGACGCCATCGGCGCGCAAACCCGGACCGTCGAGGTTCTTGGATACAGCTTCGATCAGGTGACGTTTCTCGGCCTTCTCTGCCTGGCGTTTCTGCTTGCCGTGCTGGCGCACGGATTGTTGAAGATGCGGATCAACACCATGAAGGGGGTGCTCTCCGAACGGATGCTGCGCCGGTTCCGATACCAGTTGATCGCGCGCATCCTGCGCTTTCCGCAGCCCTATTTCGAACGCGTCAGCCAGGGCGAACTGGTGTCGATGATCACCGCCGAAAGCGAACCGATGGGCGGGTTGATGGGCGATGCCATCAGCCAGCCTGTCCTGCAGGCCGGTCAGATGGCGACGATCCTGTTTTTTCTGTTCCTGCAAAGCTTCTGGTTCGGGCTGGCGGCGGTGGCGCTGATCCCGTTGCAGGCCTGGCTGATCCCGAAACTGCAACGCCAGATCAACCAGCTTAACAAGACCCGCATCCAGGAGGTGCGCGTTCTGGCCGCCGCCATCGGAGAAAGCGCGGCGGGCGCGGGCGCATTGCGCACCAATGGCGGCTGGCGCTACCGCATGGCGCTGATCACCGATCAGCTGGGGCGGCTGTTCGATATCCGCTTCGTCATCTACCAGAAGAAGTTCTTCATGAAGTTTCTCAACAACTTCATCGGGCAACTTACGCCGTTCTTCTTCTACTCCATCGGCGGCTATCTGGTGTTGCAGGGGGCGGTATCGCTGGGCGCGCTGGTGGCGGCGCTCGCGGCCTACAAGGATCTGTCGAGCCCGTGGAAGGAACTTCTTGCCTATTACAATCAGACCCAGGACATGGCGGTGCGCTGGGATGTGATCGTGGACCGGTTCGCGCCGCCGGGCATGGTGGACGACGCGCTGTTTGACGGCGAACCCGAGGATTGCCCTCATCTGCGCGGCGATATCGTTCTGGACGGCGTTTCGGTGCGTGACGGTGACGGGAACCTCGTGCTGGACGACATGAATGCGACCCTGCCGGGCGGGGCCGCGATAGGTATCGCGGTTGCCGGGGAAGAAGACCGGCGCGCCATCGCCCAGCTTCTGACCCGCGAGGTGGTGCCGACCGGCGGCAAGGTCCTGATGTCGGGGCATGACCTGTCGGTGCTGCACCAGCGGGTGATCGCGGCGCGGATCGGGCATGCCTCGTCGCGGCCGGTGCTGTTTCAGGGTACGTTCGGCGACAACGTGATGATGCCGATCCGCTTTCGTCCGCAAGACGGGGAAGGGGCCGGCGCGGCCCATGCAGAGGCGCTGCGCGCCGGTAACAGCCCTGACCCCTATCAAGCCCGATGGCTCGACCCGTCGATTGCCGGGGCCGCGGACGAGGACGAGCTGCGCCGTTGGTGGCTGAAACTTGTCGGCGGCCTGGGGTCGGGCACCGCGCTGTTCCGGCGCGGGCTGGATCAACGTTTCGACGAGGCCGATCATCCACAAACCGCGAAACGCCTGGTCGAATTGCGCCAGACGGTACAGAACGCGGTTCGCGCGGCCGGTTTGCACGAGCATGTGCATTTCTTCGCGCCCGATCGCTACAACCCGGCGCTGCCCGTGGCCGAGAACCTGCTGTTCGCCACGCCGCGCCAGCCGATCACCCAGGAGGTGCTGGCCCGGCAGTGCGAATTCCTGAAACAGCTTCACGATCTGGGCCTTGACGAGGCGCTGGTGCGGGTCACGCGCGACGTGATCGACATGCTGCGCCAGATCTTCGGGCTGGACGGCACCGACCATCCGCTGTTCCGCCGTCTCGGGGTGGATGCGGCGACCTTTGAAACCGTTGTGAACCTGGTGGACAAGACCCGCGATGGCGGCGCCGCATCGCTGAGCGGCGAGGACATGGCCTATCTGCTGACCGTGCCGTTCCGCATCTCGGCCGATCAGATCGGCCAGGCATTTCCCGACGCGATCCGTTCGCGTGTGCTGGACCTGCGCGCCAGCCATTCGGACGAGTTGCTGCAAAGTCTGAACGGGCTGTTCGCGCCGCTGGACATGGAAGCCTTCGCACCCGGGCTGACGGTGATGGAGAACGCCCTGTTCGGCAAGCTGTCGGACGGGGCAGGCGGCAAGGCCGATGAAATCCGGCGGCTGCTGGCCGATGTGCTAATCGAGAACGGCGCCCAGGATCTGGTGGTCGAACTGATCTACGATCTGCCGATCGCGCTGGGCGGTCAGAACCTGCCGGCGGCCTTTGGCGAACCGTTGTCGTTCTGCCGCGCGGCCATCAAGCGGCCCGATATCCTGATTCTCGACCGGGCGCTGGCCAGCTTCGACATGGACACCAAGATTTCCGTGTTCCGCAGCCTGCGCGACTTGCTGCCCGATACCACGCTGATCTATCTTGAAACGGGGTTCGAGAACGAACGGGTGTTCGACCTCGTCCTGGAGGTTCAGCAGGGCCGGATCGTGAGCGGGGACATGCCGGGCGAGACCGAAGAGGACAGCGCCGCCAGCGCCGATCTGGCCCGCAAGCTGCGGGCGCTCGAACAGACGCCGCTGTTTTCCGGGCTGGACCGCAAGCAACTGCGCCTGCTGGCCTTCGGGGCGCGCTGGTACGAGGCCGGGGCGGGCGATGTCGTCTTCCTGAAAGGCGACAAGCCGACCGACGGCGCATATGTGGTGATCGAGGGCGAGGCGGGCCTCTACCTGCCGCAGACGGGCGGGGCGGACCAGCTTGTCGCCCAGGTCGGCCCCGGCACGCTGGTCGGCGAACTGGGGCTGATCCGCAAGGAACCCCGCGCACTGAGCATGATCGCGGAAACCGGCCTGACCTGCCTGCGCATCGGTGAAGAGGAATTCATGGCCGTGGTCGAGAACGACGCCGCGACGGCCTTCAAGCTGTTGCAGGTGGTGGCGGGGTATGTGTCGAAGTGAGACAGCACAGGCCGGGGCACAGGACAGGGAACCGGCCCGCCCGGCGCTACGGCCTTACGCCCCCGCCCCGCCCGCCCCGCAGAACAGCGAATACAGCAGGCCGATCACCTTCTCGGTCTTGTCGTCGGACAGCGAGTAATAGATCGTCTTGCCGTCGCGCCGGGTCGCGACCAGCCCTTCCTCGCGCAGACGGGCCAGCATCTGGCTGACCGCGGCCTGGCGGATGCCGAGCAGGTCCTCAAGCTCGCCGACCGATTTCTCGCCCGCGCCCAGGTGGCAAAGGATCATCAGCCGCCCCTCATGCGCAAGCGTCTTGAGATAGGCCGCCGCGTCGGTGGCGTTCGTCGCCATTTCGTCGGTGGCATTCGCCGGCATATTCGGCGCGGTCTGCGTTATCACGGGTCGTGCATCCTGAAATATTCAATCCGCACTATACTATCATGACGGATCGAGGAATGTGAAGTCACTCCTCCGTGGCCGGGGCGCCGCCCTGAAAGGCGTTCGCGCCCCTGTAGTCGCAGGGTGCGTCGCGCATTTCCAGGTGCAGCCCGCTGCCGGAATAGGGATGCGCGCGGGCCAGGGCTTCGTCCACCTCGATACCCAGGCCGGGCGCTTCGGGTGGGGCGATGAACCCGTCATCGACGCGGATCGCGCCCTTGATCAGCGCGTCGTGAAACGGCGTTTCGATGGTTTCCAGCATCAGGATGTTCGGGATCGCGGCGGCAAGCTGGATATTGGCCGCCCATTCCACAGGTCCGGCATACAGGTGCGGCGCCATCTGGGCGTTGTGGACTTCGGCGAGAACCGCGATCTTGCGGGCCTCCCATATGCCCCCGGCGCGCCCCAGCGCGGGTTGCACGACACTGGCGGCGCCGGCGCGCAGCAGCGCGGCGAATTCGGCCTTGGTGGTCAGGCGTTCGCCGGTGGCGACGGGGATGCGTACCGCGCGTGCCACCCTTGCCATTTCGGCGATGTTGTCGGGCGGGACCGGCTCTTCGAACCACAGCGGCGAGAACGGTTCGAGCGCCTGGCCCAGCCGGATGGCGCCGGCGGTGGAAAACTGCCCGTGCGTGCCGAACAGCAGGTCGGCCTGATCGCCCACCGCCTCGCGGATGGCGCGGCAGAAGGCGACCGAAAGCGTGATGTCCGTCATCGCCGGCATGTGCCCGCCGCGCATCGTGTAGGGGCCGGCGGGGTCGAACTTGACGGCTGTGAAGCCGCGCGCCACGCAATCGGCCGCTGCCTGAGCAGCCATGTCGGGTGAGGTCCAGAAATCGGCCATGCCGTGACCGGGCAGGGGGTAGAGATAGGTATAGGCGCGCAGGCGTTCGTTCATGCGCCCGCCGATCAGCGCGTGCACGGGGCGGTCGCGATCCTTGCCGAGGATATCCCAGCAGGCGATTTCCAGCCCCGAGAACGCCCCCATCACGCTCGGGTCGGGGCGCTGGGTGAAACCGCTGGAATAGGCGCGGCGGAACAGCTTTTCGATGTCCTCGGGGTTTTCGTTCAGCATGTGGCGTTCGAACACGTCCCTGATGACGTGCGTCATCGCCTCCGGCCCGACCGAGGCGGCATAGCATTCGCCCCAGCCGGTGATACCGGTGTCGGTCGTGACTTTCACCAGTATCCAGTAGCGCCCGCCCCAACCCGGGGCAGGGGGTGCGGTGACGATGATGTCGAGGTCTTGCAGTTTCATGTCGCGCGCTCCCGCTTGTCCCGGTCCGGTGCGTTTCAGAGGTTCCTTATCCGGTCCTCGCGCAGGGGGCAGGCCAGGTAGACGCCGAACTCGCGGCCGATATCGGCGCTGACCCTTGCGTGAACGGCGCCCTGGCGGTCGAGGAACTGCTGGCGGTCGCCGACCGGAAAGATGCCCTCGTGCCAGATGCCGGCATGGATGTAGAGCCCGCGGGAACCGTCGCACCAGAAGGCCACCACCTTCTCGGGGCTCAGGTTGTCGCCGGGCAGGGCCACCGGGACGATGAAGGGCTGCCGGTCCAGCGGAAAGAACAGTTGCCCGCCATCGGGATGGTAGTTCATGTGCCACAGCAGCACCTGGTCGCGCGGCGCGCTTTGCCGGTCGGTGCGGGCGGATTGCGGATCGGTGGACCAGCCCAGCACGTAATGGCCCTGCACCGCCGCGTTCTCGCCGTAGAGCACATCTCCCTGCCAGTTGCCGGTGAAGGTGCCTTCGACAAAGCCGCCCTCGTCGCCGGTGCCCGCGTCGATGGCGCGCCAGCCCTGTTGCGGCCAGCGGGTGATCTCGATCTCGAAGCCTTCGGGATCGTCGACCAGGCAGCCATATCCCTTGACCGACGCCTCCGTGGCCCGGATCAGCGGCACTTCGTGCCAAGGCAGCGAGGGTTTGCTGGCGGCCTCGAAGATGTATTCGGGGGCATTCATGACGGCTCCTTTCCGCAATACGCATCCGCGATCCGCTGCATTATCGGCGTGATATGGGCGAAATCCGGCATCTGCATGGCCGGTTTCGTCGCAATGGCGGACCTGTACCATGGGTTCGAGATGCGGGCGCTTCTCGAACCTGGCGATTTTCGCGTCGCTCCTCGGTCCGCCCTGCATCGAAAGCGAATGCAAGGACGCCGCCGGCAGGCGCCTGACATACCCCGGGCCGCGTGGCGCAGAGATAGCAATTGGCGGCGACCTGGTGGCGCACGCAACCAAGGACGTGCGGCGGAAGGAACGGCGCCAACACGCGTGCCCCGGCGCCCCCGGGGTGGCGGTCTTGCGTGGTATCGGAGGAATAGATGCCGAACCCGGATGAAAGACGGTTTGAGACCGCGTATCGGTTCGGCCCGGTTCGGCATGCCGCAGGACCGTTCCCGCGTCTTCGACGGTTGCCGAAACCCGGGTCATGCCGCCCCTTGCGGTCGGAACACCATGTTCAGAACACGATGACATTGCGCCTGGCCGCCCCTGTCCGGGTGTCGGCGATGGCTTCGTTGATCTGGTCCAGCCGCCAGCGCCCCGAGATCAGTTCGTCGAGTTTCAGCCGCCCCTGCCGGTAAAGGTCGATCATCCAGGGGATGTCGCGCTGGATCACCACGTCGCCCATCTTCGACCCGATCAGCGCCTGGCCCTGATAGGACATGCCCATCGGGTTGTATTGCGCCATGCCATCGGCATGGGGCATGCCGATCATCACGACCTTGCCGCCCCATCCCAGATAGCGCGGCGCCTGGTCGTAGGCCGGGATCGCGCCGACCGTGACCAGCACGGCATCCGCGCCCCGGCCCAGTGTCTTGAGGGCCGTGCGCCAGGGTTTGGGGCCGGTCGCCAGAACGCCGTCGGTGGCGCCGAATTCGCGGGCGATGGCAAGTTTCTCCTCGGTCATGTCCACGGCCACGATGCGCCGCGCGCCGGCGATGCGGGCGCCCTGTATGGCGTTCAGCCCGACGCCGCCGGCACCGATCACCACCACGTCCTGCCCGGCCCGAAGCCCTGCTGCGTTGACCGCCGCGCCGATCCCGGTGATGACGCCGCAGGACAGCAGGCAGGCGGCCTCTTTCGACAGGGTTTCGGGAATTTTCACGATCTGGCTGTGATCGACCACGACCTTTTCGGCGAACGCGCCGCAAGCCATCGCCTGCAACAGCGGCCCGCCATCGGCCGTCGCGATCGCCCCCTTGGTGCCGTCGGTCGGAGTTTCGCATATCGTCGGGCGGCCGGATGCGCAGTTGGGGCAGGTTCCACAGGACCGGATCAGCGTGACGACGACGGGATCGCCCTCCTGAAAGCCGCCCGCGCCAGGGCCGCATCTCGTGATCACGCCTGCCGCTTCGTGGCCGTAGACCGCGGGCAGATGCCCGCCCCAGGCGCCGTCGGCATAGGAAATGTCGGAATGGCAGATCGCGACGGCATCCAGCGTCACCTCGACCTGGCCCATGCCGGGATCGGCCAGGCGGATATCTTCGATCGTCAGCGGAGCGCCGAATTCGCGGCAGACGGCTGCCTTGATGATTTGCATATGGGGCTTCCCCGGTTCGTTCCCCAACAGGGTGGACCGGGCCGCAACGCCTTGCAAGGGCGAAACCGGATTGGCGGGCTATCCGGGCAGGCTGGTACGGGTGCGCGAGAAGATCGCCAGGCCGAGCACGACCAGTGCCATGGACAGCACGAAGGGGGCGCCGGGCAGTTGGATGGCCGCGCCCGGCCGCGTGAAGGCGGCAAACACCCCCGTCATCGTCAGCGGTGCGACGATTGCCGCAAGCGCGTGCAGGCTGCTCAGCACACCCTGCAATTCGCCCTGGGCATCATCGGCCACCCGGCGCGACATGATCCCCTGCAAGGCCGGCGTGACCATCACGCCCAGTGCCGTGACCGGCGTCAGGATCAGCGCCAGCGTGCCGCTGGTGATGATGGCCAGAAGGCCGAAGGTGATGAGGTCGAAGACCTGGCCCCAGACCACCGTGCGGCGTTCGCCCAGGCGCCGCAGCACCGGGCGCATCAGTACGCCCTGCACCAGCGCCATCGAGATGCCGTAGACCGCCAGCGACAGACCGATCATCGGCGGTGCCCAGCCGAACCGCGCCTGCGTGTAGTAGGCCCAGATCGCCGGGTAGACGTAAAGCGCCACGGAATAGATGAAAAAGACGACCATCAGCGGCGTGATGCCCGGCAGGTGTGCCATCTGGCGGAAGGCGCCCAACGGGTTGGCGCGGCCCCATGCAAAGGCGCGGCGGGTGCGCTCGGTGACGGTTTCGCGCATTACCCGATAGCCCAGCATGAAATTCGCCGCCGCCAGCGCGGCGGCGGCGAAAAAGGGCGCCCGGGTGCCGAATTCAGCCAGCGTGCCGCCGATCACCGGCCCGAGTACGAAACCGACCCCGAAGGCGGCGCCGATCAGGCCAAAATTGGCGGCGCGTTCTCGGGGTTCGGAAATGTCGGCCATGTAGGCCGAGGCGGTGGAATGCGTGGCCGAGGTGATGCCGCCGACGATCCGGCCCAGCAGCAGAAGCCAGATGCTTCCGGCCAGCGCCATCACCAGATAGTCGAGTGTCAGCACCGCCAGCGACACAAGCAGCACCGGGCGGCGCCCGACCGCATCCGAAAGGCTGCCGACGACCGGCGCGAACAGGAACTGCATTACCGAGAAGGCGGTGGCCAGAAGCCCGCCCCAAAGCGCGGCGTCGGCCAGGCTGCCGCCCTCCACCTCGCGGATCAGATCCGGCATGATCGGCATGATCAGCCCGATGCCCATCGCGTCGAGCATGACCGTCGCCAGAATGAACAGGATCGGCAGGCGCAATGGGGAACCCCTGGAGGGCCGGCCAGGAACATCCGGCCCGGCGTCCCGGTTCGCGCTCATTTCGCGAATTGCTTGAGCGCGGATCGGAACAGATCCGCATCGACATTGCCGCCCGATACCACCGCGATCACCGCATCGCCGCGAATTTCGTTGCCGTGCAGCAGCGCGGCGGCAAGCGCCACCGCGCCGCCGGGTTCGGCCACGATCCTGAGGCGGGAAAACCCCAGCGTCATCGCATGCAGCGCATCGTCGTCGCTGACCGCAAGCCCGGGGCCGCACAGCCTTTGCAGGATGGGAAACGTGATCCGCCCCGGTTCGGGCGTGACGATGGCATCGCAGATCGATCCGGACAGGCGGTCGTTGCGCTGGATCCGGCCCGCCGCAAGCGAACGCGCCACATCGTCGAAACCCGCCGGTTCCACGGTGCGCGCGCGCAACCCCGGCGCATGGCCCTCCAGCGCCAGCGCGATTCCCGAACTCAACCCGCCGCCGCCGCAGGGGATCAGCACGTCGGCCTCGTTCACGCCGAGTTCGGCCGCCTGTTGCGCGATTTCCAGCCCGACCGTTGCCTGACCCGCGATCACCTGCGCATCATCGAACGGTCGGATCAGGGTCAGCCCGCGCGATTCGGCCAGACCGGCGCCGATTGCATCGCGGTCCTGCGTGGCGCGGTCGTATGGCACTACCTCGGCCCCCAGCGCGCGGGTGTTGGCGATCTTTGTCGCCGGCGCGTCCGAGGGCATCACGATCATCGCCCCGACCCCGTGCAGCCGCGCCGCCAGCGCCACGCCCTGCGCGTGGTTCCCGCTGGAAAAGGCAATCACGCCGCGCGCCCGCACCTCCGGGTCCAGCGCCGATACCGCCGACCAGCCACCGCGAAACTTGAAACTGCCGGTATGTTGCAGGCATTCCGCCTTGACCAGCACCCGGCGGCCGGCGATCTCGTCCAGAAACGGCGAACTCAGCATGGGCGTATGACGCGCCCGGCCCTTCAGCCGGGCGGCGGCGGCTTCGATCATGGCAAGCGATGTCATGCGGCAAGCCCCAGCACGGTGCGGATCAGGGCCAGCGACTGCGGCTCGTCGAGAAACGGCGCATGGCCGCGATCGGGGATTTCCGCGACATGCAGACCGGAATGGCGGCGGCGCATTTCGGCAAGCGTCGGGGCGGTCAGGATGTCGGAATTGGCGCCGCGCAGCACGCCGGCCGGCAACGGTTTCAGCGCATCGAACAGCGGCCAGAGATCCGGCGGCGGCCCGGCCGCGGCCTGGGCTGTCAGCGCGTCGCGCAAGCGCGGATCGTAGCGCAGGCGCAGCCCTTCCGCGGCCTCTTCGAACTGGGCGGCGGCCATTGCTCGCCAACGCTCTGCCGGCACGCCGGGAAATTGCGCGCCCAGGGCCTCGGCAAGCCCCGCGGCGGCGCCGTCGAGATTGTGCCAGACCGGAGGGCGGCCGACGTAGTCCATGATCCGGGCGATGCCTTCGGCGCTGATTTCCGGGCCGACATCGTTCAGGATCACGCCTGCCAGGCGGCCCGGCGACATCGCCGCCATCGCCATGGCGATCAGCCCGCCGCGCGACGTGCCCAGCACCGTCACCCGTTCAAGCCCGAGATGATCCAGCAGTTCGACCGCGTCCTGCATTTCGCGCGTCACGTTGTAGCTGGCCGGGTCGGGGGCGCGATCAGAAAGGCCGCGGCCGCGATAGTCCATCGCGATCAGGCGCATCCCGCCCAGATGCGGGGCGAGGAAATCGAAATCGCGACTGGTACGGGTCAGCCCGGCCAGACACAGCAGCGGCTGGCCGCTGCCGGTGTCCTCGACATGCAGGCGCAGTCCGTCGGAGGTCGTGAACTTCGCCATCAATACCCCGCTGCCGCGGCATCGGACAGCGTTCCATGGGAATCGAAGATGCGGGTCGTGATGGGCATGGTCCGCCTCGTGTTTGCGGCGCAGACTGGCACAGCCGGGCGGGTGGCGAAAGGGGGAACCGGCATCGGGTCATCGGGTTTACACCGGCGTTCAGACCTGTAGGCTGGGCGGTTCCTGCAATCCCACAGATCGGAGCGAACATGGCCCAGGTCAAGAGCGGTGACACCGTACAAATCCACTACACCGGAAGCCTGACGGACGGACAGACCTTCGATTCGTCTCAGGGCCGCGATCCGCTGGAATTCACGGTCGGATCGGGCCAGATCATTCCGGGGCTGGACGAAGCCTTGCCGGGAATGAACGTGGGCGACAAGAAGACCGTGAACGTGCCGTGCCAAGCCGCCTACGGGCCGATCAACCCCGACATGCGCCAGGATGTGCCGCGATCGGGCATTCCCGACGATATTCCGCTGGAACCCGGTTCCCGGCTTCAGATGCAGACGCCCGAGGGACAGGTGCTGCCGGTAACGGTTGTGCATGTTGCCGAGGAGACGGTGACGCTGGACGCCAATCACCCGCTGGCCGGGCAGGATCTGGTGTTTGACATCGAGCTCGTGGCCATCGGCTGACGGGGCGCGCGTATCCGCGCCGGCTCAGTCAGCGGTCGCAAAGCCGGCGCGGCGTACCGGGATGCGATCGGACGGCATGGAACGGACCGCCGGGCGGATATCCGTCTGTGCGATGGCCTGGGTCGCGGTGCTTTGGCCGGGGCTGTGCCATTCAAGGCGTATCGACAGCGTGTCCGCCGCATCCTTGACGCGGCTGGCCACATAGGGATCGGACAGCAGCACGGTTGCGATCAGGGTGGCGCACAGGGCCATCGCGGCCCAAAGCGTCAGGCGAAAGACCAACGGGCGGCGGCGGGGCGCATCGTCGTTCTCGTCAAGAATGTCGTCGAATTGCATCATGCCGACGGGATAGCGGCAGAGTGTGGCCAACGCTTGGCAAGCCCGTGATTATTTTCAGATTACCCGCGCCGCCCCGGATCGCGGGCCCGGCGTTTTCGGATGGGCTGCGGCCTACATCGCTTCCGGCTGGGGCATGCCCAGAACGTGATAGCCGCCATCGACGCGGATGATCTCGCCGGTGGTGAACTCGCCCGCATCCGACACCAGGTAGACCGCGGTACCGCCGACCGCCTCGAGCGTCGCGTTGCGGCGCAGCGGCGTATTGGCCTCGGTGTATTTGTAGGTCTTGCGCGCGCCCCCGATCGCCGCCCCGGCAAGCGTGCGCATCGGTCCCGGCGAAATCGCGTTCACCCGGATCCCGTCCGGGCCAAGGTCGTTGGCCAGATAGCGGGTAATCGATTCCAGCGCCGCCTTGGCCACGCCCATCACGTTGTAGTTCGGTACGACCCGGTTGCTGCCCTGATAGGTCAGGGTAATCAGCGTGCCGCCATTTTCGCGCATCAGGGGGTGGGCGCGGCGCGCGACCTCGATGAAGGAATAGGCGCTGATGTCGAGCGAATGCTTGAAATTGGCGCGGCTGGTATTCAGGAACCGCCCCGTCAGTTCCGACTTGTCGGAAAACGCGATGGCATGCACCAGAAAGTCGATGCTGGGCCAGCGTGCGGCCAGTTGTTCGAACGCCGCATCCAGCGAGTTGTCGTCGGTCACGTCGACATCGACCATGAAATCCGAACCGACGCTTTGCGCCAGCGGCTCCAGCCGTTTTCCGAACGCCTCGCCCTGATGGGTAAAGGCCAGTTCGGCGCCCGCCTCGTGCATCGCACGCGCGATCCCCCAGGCGATCGACCGGTCGTTTGCAACACCCATGATCAGGCCGCGTTTTCCGGAAAGCGTGTTGGACATGGCCTGATCCTATCCCTGGTATTTCGACAGGATCATAGATCCGTTGGTGCCGCCAAATCCGAAGCTGTTGGTCATCACGCTGTCCAGCCCGGCATCGGCCACCGTTTCCAGGGCGATCTCGGACGCATCCAGCGCCGGGTCGAGCGTTTCGACATTGATCGAGCGGGTGATGAAATCGTGCTCCAGCATCAGCAGGCAGAAGATCGTCTCGAGCGCGCCGGCCGCCCCCTGGGCATGGCCGGTCATCGACTTGGTGGAACTGATCGGCGGAGTCGAACCCTGCCCGAATACGCGGCGCACCGCCTCGACCTCGCCGATATCGCCGACCGGAGTGCTGGTGCCATGCGCGTTGATATAGCCGACGCGGCGCCCCGCGGGGAGGGTGGACAGCGCCAGCCGCATAGCCCGTTCGCCGCCCTCGCCCGATGGCGCCACCATGTCGTGCCCGTCGCTGGTGGCGCCGTATCCGGTCACTTCGGCATAGATCCTGGCGCCCCGCGCCAGGGCATGCTCAAGCTCTTCCAGCACCACGATGCCGCCCCCGCCCGAGATCACGAAACCGTCGCGGTTGGCGTCAAAGGCGCGGCTGGCGCGTTCTGGCGTGTCGTTATACTTGGACGACATCGCACCCATTGCGTCGAACAGGCATGAAAGCGTCCAGTCCAGTTCTTCGGCGCCGCCCGCGAACATCACGTCCTGCTTGCCCAGCATGATCTGTTCGGCGGCGTTGCCGATACAGTGCAGGCTGGTGGAACAGGCCGAGGTGATGGAATAGTTGACACCCTTGATCCTGTAGGCGGTGGCCAGGTTGGCGCTGATCGTCGAAGACATGCATTTTGGCACCGCGAACGGGCCGATCCGCTTGGTGGCACCGGTCTTGAGTACCGTCTGGTGCGCAACCAGCATGGCACTGGTCGACGGGCCGCCCGACCCGGCAACCAGCCCGGTGCGCGGATTGACGATGTCGCCCTCCTCCAGCCCCGCATCGGCAATCGCTTCGGCCATGGCGATATGGGCATAGGCCGCGCCCGGGCCCATGAACCGCAGCGCGCGCTTGTCCACATGCGCGCCGACGTCGATATCCAGGGTTCCGGCCACCTGGCTGCGAAACCCGTGCTCGGCCATTTCGGGGCTGGCCGCGATGCCCGAGGCGCCTGCCTTCAGGGCTTCGAGAACCTCCGGGGCGCTGTTGCCGATCGAGGAGACGATACCCAGACCGGTTACGACGACGCGACGCATGAAGTTCCTCCTGATTTCACAACAGCTTTGACCGTCTTTGGCGCGGCGGTCAACGTGGCGGTCCGCCCGTCGGTCAACTTTCCGACAGTGCGACCTTCATGTCCCTGACCAGATAGATCGGCTCGCCGTCGGCCTCGACCCGGCCATCGGCGACGCCCATGGTCAGCCTGCGGGTCTGGATCGCCTTGGTGAAATCGACCGTGTAGGTCAGCATCTTGCGGTCGGGCCGCACCATGCCCGTAAGCTTGACCTCGCCCACGCCCAGGGCATATCCGCGCCCCCGCCAGCCGCGCCAGCCCAGGTTGAACCCCGTCAGTTGCCACAGCCCGTCCAGCCCCAGACAGCCGGGCATGATCGGGTTGCCGGGAAAGTGACACCCGAAGAACCAGAGGTCGGGGCGGATGTCGAACTCGGCCCTGACATGGCCCTTGCCATGCTCGCCGCCATCGGCGCTGACTTCGGTGATCCGGTCCATCATCAGCATCGGTGGCTCGGGCAACTGGGCATTGCCGGGGCCGAAAAGTTCGCCCCGGGCGCATCGCAGCAGCGCCTCCCTGTCAAAGCTGGTGGGATACTGGGCCATGCTGCCGCGTCTCCTGGCTCGGGGCCGCCTGCCAGCCAGGCGCCCTCGCGTCCGTCTAGCACCGGGGCCACCGGTCCTGCAAGGGCGGCCCGCATGACCGGACGCGACGCGATGCGGCCGGGCCCGGCCGTATCTGCGAATGAAATTCAATTGAATTCTAACTTGCGGATACCTAATATCGCGAAGCAGCGAAACACGGAAACCCGAGGATGCCGCGCGACACCCTGGATACCGCCACCGGATGGCTAGTGAACGCGGGTCTGCGCCCGACCCGGCAGCGGCTGGCCCTGGCGGACCTGCTGGTCGGCGATGGCCGGCACAGGCACGTCACCGCCGAAAGCCTGTTCGAAGCCGCCCGCGGCAGCGGTGTCGCGGTTTCGCTGGCGACCGTCTACAACACCCTGCGCGCCTTCTGCGCCGCCGGCGTCTTGCAGGAGATCACGGTTGACGGATCGAAAAGCTATTTCGACACCAACACGCACGATCACCCGCATTTCTACTGGGAGGACGAGGCGCGCCTGTCCGACGCGCCGCCCGACCAGCTGGAAATCTCGCGCCTGCCGCAAGCACCCGACGGGGTCGAGATCGCGTCGGTGGACGTGGTGATACGCCTGCGCCGCAAGGCCTGATAACGGGACTTTGCGGTTGTGCCGCGCGGCGGGTTCGGACAGGCTTTGCGCACCGGCGACAACAGGGGCGGACCATGACCGATTCGACGATCCATCCTCTGCTGACGCAGCATGATATCGACACCTTCCAGCGCGATGGCGTCGTGCTGGTGCGCGGGCTGTTTGGCGAACACGTCGAAACCCTGCGCCGGGGCGTTGCGGCCAACATGGCCGATCCGGGGCCCTACGCCTCCAACAACGAAAGGGCGGGCGAGACGGGGCGGTTCTTCGACGACTACTGCAACTGGGAGCGGATCCCGGAATTTGCCCGGGTGGTGCGCAATTCTCCGGCTGCCGCTGTCGCGGCGGCGCTGATGCGCTCGGAAACGGTACAGATGTTTCACGATCACGTTCTGGTCAAGGAGCCCGGCACCTCGATGGCGACGCCCTGGCACCAGGACGGCCCCTACTACTTTGTCCGGGGCCGCCAGACCGTCAGCTTCTGGTCGCCGCTCGATCCGGTGCGCGAGGCGACGCTGCGCTGCGTCGCCGGGTCGCATCTGTGGGAAAAGGAGGTGCTGCCGACCCGCTGGGCCAGCCAGGAAGATTTCTTTGCGGGCAACGACTACATGGATGTCCCCGACCCCGAAGCGGAAGGCATGCGCATCGTCGAGTTTCCGATGCAGCCGGGCGATGCCGTGGCCTTCGATTTCCGCACCCTGCATGGTGCGCGCGGCAACCGCTCATCGGCCCGCAGGCGGGCCTTTTCCCTGCGCCTCGTCGGAGACGACGCGCGCTATGTCGAGCGCCCCGGCCCGACCTCGCCGCCCTATCCGGGCCACGGAATGCAACCCGGCCAGCGGTTGCGCGAAGACTGGTTTCCCATTCTGCTGGGCGCATGACCCGTCCTTGCTTCTTTCTGGTCAAAAATACTCAACAAGCGCGACGCCGGCGCGTTCAGACGGTTTTTCGAAAAAAAACCGTGCCTCCGGCGGGAGTATTTCGGACCAGAAAGAAGCCGGTGGCAGAGCGTCTCACCACAGGTCCGGCTCGATGCCGCGTTCGCGCAGGCGATTGGCCCGGGCTTGCAGGAACCGCTGGAAATGCTCGTCCCGGTAGTTGCCGCCGGCAGCGAATTCGGCGCCTGACAGGAAGTGGAAGGGCTTGAAATAGCCGGGCATTCGGAAGGCCTCGGCCTCGGCCATCGACGCGGGCGCGGCGATGGCGGAATTGATCAGGATCACGGTCGGTGTGAAGGTGACGCCCCATTTGCGTGCCATGCGTTTTTCCGCCAGCACCTGGCCGTCGAAATCGGTCACGGCGCGGTCGCCCCAGAGGTTGAGCTGGACCACGAGATAGGTGTCGAGCAGGTAGTCGCGGATCTCGGGACGGACCAGGTTGACCCGGTGCAGTTCGCGGCAATAGGGACAGCCGCGCTGTTCCCAGAGGATCATCAGGTGCTTGCCGGCTTGCCGCGCCTCGCCCAGGTCTTCGGCCATGTCCAGGAAGGAGGTATGAAACCACGGCTGGGTATAGAGCCCGTCGGCATCGGTGGGCGGTTCGCTGTCCTGGGCCGGGGCGCGGCCGGCCGCCGCGATGGTGGCGGCGCCGGCCAGCATCATGCGTCTGGTGATCATCGTTCTCGTGCCTTTCCGGTGCGGTCCGCTGTTGCCGATCATGACCGCTCGGGGCGATTCGGAACAGGGCCTTGCGGCTGGCCCTCACCGCCACCGGCCGGTCAGAACCACTGGCCGGGCTCCATCAGGCCGAGGTCGAGCAACTGGCGCGAGTGCCATTCGAACGGTGTCGAGTTGTGCCAGCGATAGGTGTCGATGTCATAGGTCGAGCCGGGGTTGCGCTTGAGCGCCTTGGCGGTGCGGAACGAACAGATCGCTGCCGTCAGGTTATGGTGCCAGGGGCAGGAGTAGGTGTTGTATTCCTGATCGTTGAACGTGTGGTCGTGGTTCAGCCTGAGCCCCGGCGCGGCCCGGAACAGCGCGATCCGGTCGATCTTGCGGCTGGCGCGCGGCACATGTTCCTCGTAGCGCCAGCGCAGCCCGCCGAAGAAATCCAGTTGCCTCTCGCGGGGGTGGCCGGTTTCCGGATCCTTGCGCGACTGGGCGTAATAGCCCGATCGGTCGAGGCAGGCACGTTCCAGCGATACGGCATCGGGAAAGGTGCCGAGGTCGTCGGCATAGAGGTCGATCACGTAGGTCAGCATCGCATCGCGCCGTTCCTCGCCGTGAAAGGTCAGCATCTCGCCCACGGTGCGCGTTTCGCAGAACGGATAGAACAGGTATTCGGCGTTGTAGCAGTAGTAGAGCCAGACCCCGGGGGCCGCCGCGATGACCCGGTTCACCGCCTCGGTTACTGCCCCGCGCGGGCCGCAGTCAAAGCGGATGCGCGTCACCTTGCCGGCCACGTCCGCGGGCAGCTCGAACGCATCGGGCATCAGCGCCAGTACCGACTTGAAGCCGCATTGCAGGTGGTGGCGCAGGGTGGTGGCGATCTCGGTTTCGTCCTCGACGAAGATCAGCGCCACCGGCCCCGGGGCGTAGGCCGCCGCGTGCTGCCTGAGATGGGTTTCAAGCGTTGGATTGGCCATGTGCTGCTCCGCGATGCAAGCCCCGTATCACGGCGCAGAATCGGCCAATCCGGCACGCATTGCAAGATATGCGCGAAAGGTCTATGCGTGCTCGCCCAACCCCCGATCCGAAGGCGACGCGCATGACCCCGCCCCGCAAGCTGTTCATCAAGACCTATGGTTGCCAGATGAACGTCTATGACAGCGAACGCATGGCCGAGGCGATGGGCGGGCATGGCTATGTCTCCACCGACCGGGCCGGGGACGCCGACATGATCCTGCTCAACACCTGCCATATCCGGGAGAAGGCCGCGGAGAAGGTCTATTCCGAACTGGGCCGGTTCAGGGCGCTGAAGGCGGCCAACCCCGATCTGAAGATCGGCGTCGCCGGTTGTGTCGCCCAGGCCGAGGGCGAGGAGATCATGCGCCGCCAGCCGCTGGTGGATCTGGTGGTCGGGCCGCAGAGCTATCACCGACTGCCCGAGCTTGAGCAGCAGGCGCGGCGCGGCGGCAAGGTGCTTGATACCGATTTTCCCGAACGGGACAAGTTTCAGACGCTGTCATCACGCCCCAGGGCAAAGCGCGGCCCGACCGCCTTTCTGACGGTGCAGGAGGGCTGCGACAAGTTTTGTGCCTTCTGCGTCGTACCCTATACGCGGGGCGCTGAGATGTCGCGCCCGGCCGGGCGCGTTCTGGCCGAGGCGCGAGACCTGGTCGATCGCGGGGTGCGCGAGATCACGCTGCTGGGCCAGAACGTCAATGCCTATCACGGCGCCGGGCCGGCGGGCGGGGACTGGTCGCTGGCCCGCCTGATCTGGGCGCTGAACGACATCGACGGTCTCGAACGCATCCGCTTCACGACCAGCCATCCGGGCGACATGTCCGACGATCTGATCGCGGCGCATGGCGAATGCGCCAAGCTGATGCCCTATCTGCACCTGCCGGTGCAATCGGGCAGCGACCGCATCCTGAAACGGATGAACCGCGGCCACAGCGCGGAAAGCTATCTGCGGCTGGTCGAACGCATTCGCGCCGCGCGCCCGGACATCCTGTTGTCGGGCGACTTCATCGTCGGATTTCCCGAAGAAACCGAAGCGGATTTCCAGGCAACGCTCGATCTGATCGAGGCGGTCGGTTACGGGCAGGCCTATTCGTTCAGGTATTCGACCCGTCCGGGCACGCCGGCGGCGCAGCGTCAACAGGTACCCGCGGCCGAGGCCGACGACCGGTTGCAGCGGCTTCAGGCGCTGATCACGCGGCAGCAGCGCAGCGTTCAGGATGCGATGGTGGGCCGCGAGGTCGGCGTATTGTTCGAGAAACCCGGCCGGCTGCCCGGTCAGATGGTGGGCAAGTCCGAATATCTTCATGCGGTCCATGTCACCGGCGCCGGTGCCGCCATTGGCGATGTGGCACGTGTCAGAATCGTCGAATCGGGCGCCAACTCGTTGTCGGGCACCTTGCCGGGATGACGGCGGCGGGCGCCGGAATCGTCGCTTTCGGGCTGTCCGACTGCCCCGATATGGGTGACATCTGGGACAAAATACGCCCATTCTGGTAAGTATCGCCGAAAGTAACACAATATCTGGTGGATTTTTCTTCACAAGCACACAGGATTTTCCTAGCCTCTCGTCAGTTCATTTGCCGGTGCCGACGCGTGTTTGCTTCGGAGGCCGACTTCCCGGGGGCAAGATGAAGGATGGCAGTCGTGTTTGATCTCAAGATGAAAGGCGTCTTCGCGGCGCTGGGCGCTGTCTTGGCAATCGGCTGGACCGCGACATTGCCTGCGCCGGTTCAGGCGCAGACGAAAACCATTATCGGCGAACGCTATATCCCGACCATCTGGGTGGACCCGGACGGCTGCGAGCACTGGGCCATGGATGACGGGGCCGAAGGCTACATGACACCGCATGTTCGGCGCGACGGAACGCCGGTCTGCCGCCGCGGCAATCTGTGCGGCACCATGCCGGCCGATCAGTTCTTTGCCACCGACAGCTACCGGATCAACGCGTCCGGACAGCAGCGTCTGCGCGAGTTCTTCCGCTCTACCGGCGCGCGTGGCTATATCATCACCGGCCATACCGACAGCCGGGCGTCGGATGCCTACAACCTGACCCTGTCGCGCAACCGCGCCAATTCGGTGGCCCGCGTCGCACGTTCCACCGGTGCCACCGTGGTCGAGGTTCGCGGTTATGGCGAACGCGACCCGCGGGTACCCAACACCAGCGCGGCCAACATGGCGCAGAACCGCCGCGTCGAAATTATATGCGTGCAGTGAGGGGGACGGACATGAAACCGATCAGAGCAATCGCCCTTGTCGCGGCACTGGGCGGGCTGGCCGCCTGCGAGGCCACCGACAAGACGGTGGATCGCGGTATCGACGCGAAGGACTTGAGCCAGCTCAAGGCCGGCATCTGGGTCGATCCGACCGGATGCGACCACTGGATCATCGACGACGGCATGGAGGGATACCTGTCGGCGCGGCTCGATCCGAATGGCAAGCCGGTCTGTTCGGGCGCGGCGCCGCCGGGTGTGGCCACCGGACCGTTCAAGAAGGGGTCCCAGATCGTCGATGCAATCTGACATTGATGCCCTTCGTCATATCCGGCCGTCCCGTTTGCGGGGCGGCCGTTCGTGTCGCGGCATGGCCCGTGCCGATGCCGTGAAAATGCGCGGTCCCGCTTGCATGGCGGGCGGTTCGCGGGCACCCTGACAGCAGCAGGAAACACGAGGAGAGCGGATTGGCCATCGGCGCCCCGACCCCAACCCAGGACGAAACCGCGCCCCATGAGGTGCTGATCGAATTTCCCGACAACCGGCTGCTGATCGACCTTTGCGGCGAATACGACCGCAACCTGGCAGACATCGAACAGCGTACAGGCGTGCAGATCGTCCGCCGCGGCAACCAGCTTTCGGTGATGGGGGACGGGGCCGCGCGCCGACAGGCGATCGAGGTGCTCGAGGCGCTGTATGACAGGCTCGAGGCGGGGCGCGCCGTGGAACCGGGCGATATCGACCGCGAATTGCGCATGGGTGCCGCGGGCGAGGCCGCGGGCCGGAACGATGGCGAACAACTCGAGATGTTCCGGGGCGGCAAGGTCGAGATCAAGACCCGCAAGAAACTGGTCGAACCGCGCACCGATGCGCAGCGCGCCTATGTGCTCTCGCTGTATGAGAACGAACTGGCCTTCGGCATCGGCCCGGCCGGCACCGGCAAGACCTATCTGGCCGTGGCGGTTGGCGTGTCGATGTTCATCGGCGGCCATGTTGACCGCATCATCCTGTCGCGTCCCGCGGTCGAGGCGGGCGAGCGGCTGGGCTTTCTGCCTGGCGACATGAAGGACAAGGTCGATCCCTACATGCAGCCGCTATACGATGCGCTGAACGATTTCCTGCCGGGCAGGCAGCTGGCCAAGCTGATCGAGGAAAAGCGTATAGAGATCGCGCCGCTTGCCTTCATGCGGGGCCGCACATTGTCCAATGCGTTCGTCGTGCTGGACGAGGCGCAGAACGCCACCACCATGCAGATGAAGATGTTCCTCACCCGGCTGGGCGAGGGCTCGCGCATGGTGATAACCGGCGACCGCACCCAGGTCGATCTGCCGCGTGGCGTGCCTTCGGGCCTGGCCGATGCCGAACGCCTGCTGAAGACGATTCCCGATATCGGCTTCAACTATTTCACATCCAGGGATGTGGTGCGCCATCCGCTGGTGGCGGCCATCATCGAAGCCTACGAGGCCGATGCCTGACGGTTCACGCGGCCCACATGCGCAACAGGTTGCTGCGGGTCTTGGACAGCAGCCGTACCTGGTTCGCATCGCCCGCCGCTTCGGCCGCCGCAACCGCCTGCCAAAGATCGAACAGGGCCTCGCGCCGGTCGGGTTCGCGAATCCAGCTTCTGGCCCAGCCGATTGCCACGAGGCGGCTGCCCGCCGTCACCGGCGCAACCCGGTGCAGGCTGGTCGAGGGATAGACGATGATTTCGCCCCGGTTCAGCTTGAAGGCACGGTCTTCGGCGCGGTCGGAAACCACCAGTTCGCCGCCCTCGTAGCTGTCGGGCTTTGACAGGAACAGGGTAAAGGACACGTCCGCCCGCTCGCCGCCGATCAGGGCGTTGTCCACATGATCGCCATACTGGCCGCCGCCCTCGGTGCGTGACACCAGAAGCTTGGCGAAACGCCGTGGATAGGCGACCGCCTGAAACACGGGATGCGCCAGCAGGCTCGAACGCAGCTTTTCCAGGACCGCTTCGGTGTCGCGCCCCGGGACCGCCTGAAGGTTGTCCTTGACGGTGCGGGCGAGGCGGCCGGCGGTGCGCCGGCCGTCCTCGAATGTCAGTGCCGCCGCCGCGTCGTGCAGGATGTCGGCCTCGGTGGCGCTCAGCAGATCGCTCAGAACGACGGGCACCGCCGTCAGTCCTGACGCAACGCGATGATCTCGACCCAGCCTGCCGCCGCCGCCAGCGGCGACGGATCGGTTGGTGCCCGCTCTACGGTCAGCGAGGGATAGAGCGCGTCGAGCCCGGCCAGCTTTTCCAGAACGGCCTCTCCGGCGCTGGCGGTTGCCGGATCCGAATCGGCGGCCATGCGTTCGGCGCGATGCCGTGCGGTTTCGTAAAAGCCCCAACTGTCGCGGAACTCGATCGGAACCTCGACCTCGCCGTCATCGACGCCGCCCTCGTATTCCGCGTGTGCCAGCGCCAGCAGGTCCTTGATCGAAACCAGTTGATCGCGCAGCGACAGGTTCGCCGCCTTTCCCGTCGCCTTTACCTCGGCCAGCAGCGTTTCGAGCGCCGCCGCAACCTCTGTATCGGGTGTGCCGCCGGCAACGGCCTCGTTGAATTTCCTCGCCGCGGCATCGAAACCCGGCGCCCCGAGTGCGGCCAGCTTGGGCGCGATATCCTCGTAGATGGCGTGGTGTGATACTTCCATATGTTCCCGCGCGAGGTCCTTTTGGTCCGACAGGTACAGGTTGGCGATGATCAGATAGGTGCCCTCGAAATAGCCGAGTTCGGTCAGGAAGGCCGATGGCCCTTCGCTGCGCGCGACCCCGGCCTCGCCCGATTCGCCGCCTTCCCCGGCCTCGCCTGCCTCGACAGAGGTCGCCACAAGCACGCCCGAGGCGGACAACACCGGCATTGCAAGCGGTGAAGCCGCAGCCAGCGAGGTGGCCGCGAGCAAGGCCCATTTGCGGGGTGAGACGGTGCGCGGTTTGGCGTCTTCGGTCATGTATTCTGTTCCTCTTTTATTAACCGACTGTTTTAATCGGATAAATTCGGTTCCGGGTACTGTCAAGTGCGTTTGCGTCTGTTCGTCGCCTTGCCGTGCCGCTAGAAGGGGCTATGCCCGTCGAACTGATCATGGAAGACGACCGCTGGCGCGACCTGGGTCTGCAAGAGCTGGCGGATCGCGCCTGCGACACGGCGCTCAGGCAACTGGCGCTGGATCCGGCGGTTTGCGAGATCGGCCTTCTGGCCTGCGACAATGCGCGCATCGCCGCGCTGAACGACGATTTCCGCGGCAAGGCGCAGCCGACCAACGTGCTGAGCTGGCCGGCCCTTGATCTTTCGCCGCAAGAGTCCGGCGCGGCGCCACGCCCGCCGCGCCCCGATTTTTCCGGGGTGATCGGGCTGGGCGACATCGCCATTGCCCGGGAAACCTGTGCGCGCGAGGCGCTGGAGGCGGGCAAACCGCTGGCCGATCACGTTGCGCACCTGATCGTTCACGGGCTGTTGCACCTGCTGGGCTATGATCATGTCCGTGACCCGGATGCCACCCTGATGGAGGCGCTGGAGACCCGGATACTTGGCAGAATGGGGATAGATGACCCATATATGGAGGATAACGGGCCCTAGCGGCCCCTCTCGGACAGGAACAATGGACGGAACAGACGGCAGTTCTGGCGCGGCGCAAGGCGCGCAGCCCGAAGCGGCAGACGAACCGGAACCGGATGAGAAACCGGGATTTTTCGGTCGCATAATCGGGGCACTCAGCCCCACCGAAGACTTGGAGGCGCCGCCGGCGAACGGCCGGGCCGCGGCGGCGGCATCGCTGCCGGGCATGATCAACCTGCGTCGGCTGCGGGTCGAGGATGTGGCCATTCCAACTGCCGAGATCGTGGCGGTGCCCAGTTCCGTCACGCTGGAAGACCTGGTGCAGACCTTCCGCGAAAGCGGCATGACGCGCATTCCGGTCTACGAGGGCACGCTGGACACGCCCCAGGGGTTCATTCATCTCAAGGATCTCGCGCTGGGCCATGGGTTCAGTTGCGACGACGACAAAGGGTTCGATCTGGTTTCGATGCTGCGCCCGCTGCTGTTCGTGCCGCCCTCCATGCCGATCGGGGTGCTGCTGTCCAAGATGCAGGCCGAACGCCGCCACATGGCGCTGGTGATCGACGAATATGGCGGGGTCGACGGGCTTCTTACCATCGAGGATCTGATCGAACAGGTGGTGGGCGAGATCGAGGATGAACACGACACCGGCGATGATCAGACCTGGATACGGGAAAAGCCCGGCTGCTACGTGGCCCAGGCGATCACCCCGCTGGAGGAGTTCGAGGCCGAGATCGGGCGCTCGCTGACCGATCACGACGATGTCGACGAGGAAGAGATCGATACGCTGGGCGGGCTGGTGTTCATGCTGTCGGGCAGGGTACCGGCCCGGGGCGAGGTGATCGTGCACCCCGACGGTCCCGAATTCGAGGTGATCGAGGCCGACCCGCGCCGGATCAAGCGGCTGCGCGTGCGCCTGCCGGGCGCCGGCGCATGAGGCCACGACGCGGCTGGCGGACGCTGCTGGCCGCGCTCACCGGGGCGGCCGCGGCCCTGGGGCTTGCACCCTGGGGGCTTTGGCCGGTGACGCTGGCCGCGCTGCTGGCGGTTCCGGCGCTGCTGCTGGCTGCCACGGGCGTTCGGCAGGCGGCGCTGACCGGCTGGGCGCTGGGGGCGGGGTATTTCGCGGTCTCGCTGTCCTGGATCGTCGAGCCGTTCCTCGTGGACCCCGACCGATACGCCTGGATGGCGCCTTTCGCGCTGGTGCTGATGGCCGCTGGCGGCGGGCTGTTCTGGGCCGCTCCGTTCGCGGCGGCGCAGGCGCTGGGACGTTCGCCCGCAGCGAGGGTCTGGCTGCTGATCGGCCTCTGGTCGCTGGCCGAATTTACCCGCGCCTACCTGCTGACCGGCTTCCCCTGGGCGGCTTTGGCGCAGATCTGGACGGACACGGATGCCGCCTTGCTGCTGGCCTGGGTCGGACCGCACGGGCTGGCGCTGTGGACATTGCTGGCGCTGCTGCCGCCGGGTCTGGCGCTGGCGCGGCGATCGGGGCCGCGTGCGCTGCTGGCCGGGGCGGTGCCGGGGCTGGTGCTGGCGGTGGCGGTCGGTGCCGTCGCATGGACCAGGCCGCAGGTGGTAGCGAGCGGCGCCACCGTCCGCCTGATCCAGCCCAACGCGCCGCAGCACCAGAAATGGGATCCGGACTGGATACCGGTGTTCTTTCGCCGCCAGCTCGACTTCACGGCGGCGCGCGGGCCGGGTCCGCGCCCCGATCTGATCGTCTGGCCGGAAAGCGCAGTGCCGGTGCTGCTGAACGACGCGGAGTCGGTCCTTGGCGCGATCGCGCAGGCTGCCGACGGCATTCCCGTCGTGCTGGGCATTCAGCGGCTGGATGGCGCAAGGGTGTACAATTCGCTGGCGGTTCTGGACGGGGCGGGCGCGTTGGGTGATGTCTACGACAAGCACCACCTCGTGCCGTTCGGGGAATATGTGCCGCTGGGCGATCTGGCGGCGCGGTTCGGCCTTTCGGGCTTTGCGGCGCAACATGGCGACGGTTACAGTGCTGGGCCGGGGCCGCGGCTCGTCGAACTGGGGCCGCTTGGCAGGGCGCTGCCGCTGATCTGCTACGAGGCGGTGTTTCCCCAGGACGTGAACGGCGCGCCCGAACGCCCGGCGCTGCTGCTTCAGATCACCAACGACGCCTGGTTCGGGCTTCGCGTCGGTCCCTATCAGCATCTGGCCCAGGCGCGGATGCGGGCGATCGAGCAGGGCCTGCCGATGGTCCGGGTGGCCAACACCGGCATATCGGCGATGATCGACCCGCTGGGCCGCGTCCGCGAGGCGTTGCCGCTGGGGCAGGCGGGGTATCTGGATGCGCCGCTGGCCGCGCCTCTGCCGCCGACACCCTATGCGCGCAGTGGCGACGGCCCCGTGTTCATCCTGCTGCTGATCGGCACCGTCGCCTTCCTGGGTGTGATTTGCCGCCGGCGAAGGGACAAATAGCGATTGACCGCCGCGCCGGTGGCGCGTAACCCGTCGCGAAACCTGCCACAACGGCTTCCTGGCGTGGCGGGAAAACCCTAATGGAGCACTGTTCATGTCCCGCAACAACTATACCTTCACCTCGGAATCCGTTTCCGAGGGCCACCCCGACAAGGTCTGCGACCGCATTTCCGATGCGGTTCTCGATGCCTTCATCGCGCAGGAGCCCGAGGCGCGCGTGGCCTGCGAAACCTTTGCCACCACCAACCGCGTGGTGATCGGCGGCGAGGTGGGGCTGTCCGACAAGGACAAGCTCAAGGATTACATGGGCCGGATCGACGAGATCGCCCGCGAGTGCATCCGCGATATCGGCTACGAGCAGGACAAGTTCCACTGGAACACCGTCGAAGTGACCAACCTGCTGCACGAACAGTCGGCACATATCGCCCAGGGCGTGAACGCGGCCGCGGACAAGGACGAGGGCGCCGGCGATCAGGGTATCATGTTCGGCTTTGCCACCAACGAGACATCGGCGCTGATGCCGGCCCCGATCCAGTTCGCGCACGCGATCCTGCGGCGCCTGGCCGAGGTGCGCAAATCCGGCGCCGAACCGGCGCTGGGGCCGGATGCCAAATCGCAGCTTTCGGTGATCTACGAGAACGGCAAGCCGGTGCGCGTCGGATCGGTGGTGCTGTCCACCCAGCATCTGGACGAGACGCTTTCGAGCGGCGATATCCGGGCGATCGTTGAGCCCCATATCCGCGAGACCCTGCCCGAAGGCTGGCTGACCGCGGCGACCGAATGGCATGTCAATCCGACCGGCAAGTTTGTCATCGGCGGCCCCGACGGCGATGCCGGCCTGACCGGGCGCAAGATCATCGTCGATACCTATGGCGGCGCCGCGCCGCATGGCGGGGGCGCGTTTTCGGGCAAGGATCCGACCAAGGTGGATCGTTCGGCGGCCTATGCGGCGCGCTATCTGGCCAAGAACGTGGTGGCGGCGGGCATGGCCGGCAAGTGCACGCTGCAACTGAGCTATGCCATCGGGGTCAGCCGGCCGCTTTCGATCTATGTCGATACCCACCAGACCGGCAACCTGCCGGATGCCGAGATCGAGAAGGCGGTGGCACAGGTGATGGACCTGACGCCGCGCGGGATCCGCGAGCATCTGCAACTGAACCGGCCGATCTATGCGCGCACCGCCGCCTACGGCCATTTCGGCCGCGAGCCGGACGCCGATGGCGGATTCAGCTGGGAGCGCACCGATCTGGCCGAGGCGCTGAAACGGGCAGTCTGAGGCGGATCGCCGCGGGCACGCTGGGGCGGAAACCTGCCGGGCGGCGCGCCTGCGGCGCATTCTTGTTCGCACTTCGTGCGCTCCGGGGCTCCGCCCCGGACCCCGGGATACTTGCGGTCAGAAGAAGCCGGGACGGTTTGGCCTATTGCGAATGACGCGCAAGGAAGCGGTCGATGTCGCGACCCGAGGGCTGGCGGCCGGTGAAAACCTCGACATAGGCGGGCATCCGGGCCAGGCGATCGGGGCGGTCTTCGTCGATCTGCATCGAGAAATAGCCGATCTGGGTATAGAGCACGGTCATCGTGCGCACCTCGGCATCGGGATCGCGATAGCCGAAGCGCAGGAACATCGCCTTGATCGCGTCCATCCTGCGGGCATCGGCCCTGTCCAGCCGGGCCTGCAGGGCGGCGTCGGTGCGCGCCCAGTTGCGGATCGCCAGATCCAGCCGCGCATCGAACATTGCCGTGTCCAGCCAGCAATCGAACAGGTTGAACATCGCCTCGCAGATCGTTTCGGCGTAGGCCTCGGCGCGGGCGACCAGGTTGCCGGTGTTGCGATCCTCCCAGCGCCGGATCATGGCTTCGAGCAGCGCGTCGCGATCCCTGAAATGCCAGTAGAAACCGGTTCGCGACAGTCCGAGCCTGCGGGCCAGCGGCATGACCTTGACCGCTTCGACCCCGGCTTCGGTCAGCATGTCGAGGGCGGCGTCGAGCCAGACATCCTCTGATCCGCGCTGCCGCGATTTGGTTTCCATGTTCATGGCGCAGCGATACCAGCCGTGGCGGGGCAGGGCAAGAATCTTGACAGATGCGTTATGTTTCCCGACATATATGTCAAGTGTGCGACTCGGCGGCGTTTCGGGGAGGGATCGAAGCATGAGCAGTACGGCAGGCGAGGCCCGACCCGTGCGCCGGCGATCCCGCCGCGCCGAGGGGCGCAGCGGCGAGCCAGGGCAGAACCCGCATCTGGTTGTGCCCTACATCCGGCGGGCAATCGCCACCTACGATCTGTTGGCCGACGATGCCCTGGAGCGGATCGAGGCGACCGCCGATCGCATTCTGGCCGAGATCGGCATCGAGTTCCGCGAAGACCCCGAGACCGTGGCGCTGTTTCGCGCCGCCGGCGGGCAGGTTCGCGACCTGGCGCCCGACCGCTGGAATATCCGGTTCGAGCCGGGGCTGATCCGGGAGGTGCTGAAAACAGCGCCCGCGCGGTTCACCCAGCATGCCCGCAACCCCGCCAACACGGTCGAGATCGGTGGCGATGCGGTGGTTTTCGCGCCCTCCTACGGTTCGCCCTTCGTGATGGATCTGGACCGGGGGCGGCGCTATGGCACGATCGGGGATTTCGAGAATTTCGTGAAGCTGGGCCAGATGAGCCCGTATCTGCACCATTCCGGCGGCACCATCTGCGAACCGACCGACGTGGCGGTGAACAAGCGCCACCTGGACATGGTCTATGCCCACATACGCTATTCCGACCGGGCGTTTCTCGGCTCGATCACCGCGCCCGAGCGGGCCGAGGACAGTATCGAGATGTGCCGCATCCTGTTCGGCGCCGGGTTCGTCGATGAGAACTGCGTCATCATGGGCAATTTCAACACCACCTCGCCCCTTGTGATCGACGGCGTGACCAGCGCCGGTATTCGCGCCTATGCGGCGGCGGGACAGGGTTCGATTCATTTGCCGTTCCTGCTGGGGGGCGCGGTGTCGCCGCTGACCATGGCGGGATCGGTGGCCCAGAGCCTGGCCGAAAGCATGACCTCCTGCGCGCTGACGCAACTGGTGCGCCCCGGCGCGCCGGCCGTGCTGGCGGCGTTCCTGTCGTCGATGTCGCTGCGCTCGGGCTCGCCCACTTTCGGGACGCCGGAGCCGGCGCTGGGTTCGCTGGTGATGGGCCAACTGGCGCGGCGGCTGAACCTGCCGCTACGCTGTGCCGGCAATTTCACCACCTCGAAACTGCCCGATGCGCAGGCGATGCAGCAATCCATGATGTCGATGCTTTCGGCAATCCAGTGCGGTGCCAACTACATCCTGCACTCGGCAGGCTTTCTCGACGGGCTGTTGTCGATGTCCTATGAGAAATTCGTGATGGATACCGATCTGTGCGGCGCGCTGCATTCCTACCTTGGGGGGATCGAGGTGACGGAAGATACGCTTGGTTTCGAGGCGCTGGCAGAACAGGGGCCGGGCGAGCATCTGTTCGGAACCGCACACACGCTGCGCCACTACCAGACTGCCTATTGGGACAGTGCGCTGGATGACAACCAGCCGTGGGAAACCTGGGACGAGCGGGGCGGGGTGGATGCCGCCACCCGCGCCAACATCCGCTGGAAGGCGCAGCTCGGGCAATACGAGGCGCCGGCCATTGACGCGGGCATCGATGCGGCCTTGCGCGATTTCATTGAACACAAGAAGGCGTCCATGCCCGACGCCTGGTATTGAAGGGGGCGAGCCATGTCCGGCGATCCGCTGCTGCAACCGTACCGTCTGAAACATCTGACGCTCAGGAACCGGATCATGACCACCGCCCATGAACCGGCCTATCCCGAGGACGGGATGCCAAAAGAGCGTTACGCCGCCTATCACGCCGAACGTGCAAGGGCGGGGGTGGCGCTGGCAATGACCGCCGGATCGGCGGCGGTCAGCCGCGACAGCCCGCCGGTGTTCAACAACATCCTGGCCTACAAGGACGAGGTGGTTCCCTGGATCCGCAAGCTCACCGATGCCTGCCACGACCACGGCTGCGCGGTGATGATTCAGCTTACCCATCTGGGCCGCCGCACCGCCTGGAACAAGGGCGACTGGCTGCCCTCGGTATCGTCGTCCCGGCACCGCGAACCGGCGCACCGCGCCTTTCCCAAGCTGGCCGAGGACTGGGATATCGACCGGATCGTCGGCGATTTCGCCGATGCCGCCGAACGCATGCGGGCCGGCGGCATGGACGGTATCGAATTGCAGGTCTACGGCCATCTGCTGGATCAGTTCTGGTCGCCGCTGACCAACGACCTGGACGGCCCCTATGGCGGCCAGAGCCTCGAAAGCCGGCTGAAGCTGCCGATGCGGGTGCTGGGCGCGATCCGCGAGCGCGTGGGCGACAGCTTTATCGTCGGGTTGCGCTATACCGCGGACGAGACCCAGGCGGGCGGCATCACGCCCGATGAAGGGATCGAGATATCCAGGCGGATGGCCGCCAGCGGCATGGTGGATTTCCTCAACGTGATCCGCGGCCGCATCCATACCGATCCGGCCATGACCGACGTGATCCCGGTGCAGGGAATGAAAAGCGCGCCGCATCTGGATTTCGCCGGCGCGGTGCGGCAGGCGACGGGCATGCCGACATTCCATGCCGCGCGCATTCCCGACGTGGCGACCGCGCGCCATGCCATCGCCTCGGGGCTGCTGGACATGGTGGGCATGACCCGGGCCCACATGGCCGACCCGCATATCGTGAAGAAGATCGTCGAGGGGCGCGAGGACGATATCCGCCCCTGCGTCGGCGCCACCTATTGCCTGGACCGCATCTATCAGGCCGGCGATGCGCTTTGCATCCATAACCCCGCGACGGGGCGCGAATTGAGCATGCCGCACGAGATTCCGCCCGCGAGCCAGGCCCGAAAGGTGGTGGTGGTGGGTGCCGGCCCGGCGGGGCTGGAGGCCGCCCGCGTCGCCGCCGAACGCGGCCATGAGGTGCTGGTGTTCGAGGCGGCGGCCGATCCCGGCGGCCAGGTGCGCCTGACAGCGCAGAGCCCGCGGCGGCGCGAGATGATCGGCATCATCGACTGGCGCATGGCGCAATGCGCCGCCCGCGATGTCGAGTTCCGCTTCAACACCTACGCCGAGGCGGGAGACGTGACGGCCGAGGCGCCAGACGTGGTGATAATTGCCACCGGCGGGCTTCCGGGGACCGAACTGTTCGAGGCCGGGCACGGCAACGACCTGCTGGTGACAAGCTGGGATATCCTGTCGGGCGATGTGAAACCGGCCGGGTCGGTGCTGATCTATGACGAGGCGGGCGATCATGCCGCGCTTCAGGCCGCCGAGGTGGTGGTGAATTCCGGCGCAAGGGTCGAGGTGATGACACCCGACCGGGTGTTCGCGCCCGACATCATGGCGATGAACCTGGTGCCCTACATGCGCAGCCTGGAGGACAGGGAGGCCACCTTCACCGTGACGCGCCGGCTGCTGGATGTGTCGCGGGCGGGCAACCGCATCAGGGCGGTGATCGGCACCGACTACAGCGATCACCGCTATGAGGCCGAATACGATCAGGTGGTGCTGAACTATGGCACGCAGCCGCTCAGCGATCTCTATTTCGACCTCAAGGAGCTGTCGACGAACCGCGGCGAGGCCGATCACGAGGCCCTGATCGGGGGCCGCCCCCAGACCATCGCGACGAACCCCGGGGGCAGCTTCCAGCTGTTTCGCATCGGCGATGCGGTTTCGGCGCGCAACACCCATGCGGCGATCTACGACGCGCTGCGTCTGATGAAGGACATCTGATGCGCGACCGGGACGGCGGCCTTGCCACGGCGGCACCGGCGCTGATGGTGCGGCACGGCGGCGCGGGACAATGCGCATGACCGCCTTCCCGCACATCTTCAAACCCGTCGCCCTGCGCCACAAGACGCTGAAGAACCGCGTCGTCTTCGGCGCCCATACCACGAACATGGCGCAGGGCGGGCTGCCCGGCGAACAACACCTGGCCTACTACCGCGAACGGGCGCGGGGCGGGGCGGCGATGATCGTGGTCGAACCGATGCCGGTGCATGCCGCCGCGGTGCTGACGCGCGGCAATTTCCGCCATTCCGACGATGCCGTGATCCCGCATTTCCGCCGCCTGATCCAAGCCTGCCAGGCCGAGGGCGCGGTAATGATCCAGCAGCTTTACCATGTCGGGGCGCATGGCGATGCCGACAATTCCTGGCACGGGCATCTTTCGCCGTCCGGTGCGCCCAGCTGGCATGACAGCGACGGCAGCCGCGCCATGTCCGAGGCCGAGATCGAGCAAACCATCGACGGGTTCGTGCAGGCGGCCCGGCGGTGTCGTGACGCCGGATTCGACGGTGTCGAGGTCTGGGCCGCCTACCATTGCCTGCTCGACCAGTTCTGGACGCCGTTTTCCAACAGCCGCGACGACCGCTGGGGCGGCAGCCTGCAAAACCGAACCCGCCTTTCCCGCGAGATCTGCCACCGTATCCGGCGCGTCTGTGGCGAGGATTTCATCATCGGCCTCGCGGTCAGCGACGAACCCGATGTCGCCGCCGCGCTCAGCCGCGAGAGCATGGCCGAGATCGTGGCGCTTCACGATGCGCAGCAAGCGATGGACTACGTCACCTGCGGCATCGGCAGCTATTTCGATTTCAACAAGCTGATTCCGACCTTCATGTATCGCGAAAAGCTGGGGGCCGATCTGGCGCAGACCCTCAAGGGCGCGGTGAAACACGCCCTTGTCATCGCCGAGGCGCATATCCGCACGCCCGAAAACGCCAATACCGTACTGGGCGCGGGCGAGGCCGATCTGGTGTCGATCGTGCGCGGCCAGATCGCCGACCCCTACCTGGTGGCCAAGGCCCGCGAAGGCCGGCCCGAAGACGTGCGCGGCTGCATCTCCTGCAACCAGCAATGCTGGGGCAGGCGCAGCCGCGACTACTGGATCTCCT
>JBKEDD010000058.1:0-2259 GCA_047975215.1 Jhaorihella sp. | reverse complement strand
TGTCAGGCGCAAGTTCGTCGATATCTTCCAGGGTAGCGTCCACGCACGTGGTGTAATATCAGCGCCGTCGACGGTGTAATCCCGGGTGGTCACCGAGGTGTATGATCGAGGTGGAGTTTGGCGACTTCAACCACGGTTCACACGGAGACCCCGATGACCAAGACAAACATGGACCTGTCCGAGCTTATGGCCAAGCATGACCAGGGCGATTTCCTGCGCACAATCGCCGAGGCGGTTTTGCAACTGATCATGGAGGCCGATGTCGACGGCCTGATCGGTGCTGGGCGCCACGAGCGCAGCGGCGAACGAACGACATGGCGGAACGGGTATCGAGAGCGCGCTCACGATACCCGTCTGGGCACGCTGAACCTGCGGGTGCCGAAGCTGAGGCAGGGCAGCTATTTCCCCGGCTTCCTCGAAGCCCGGAAAACCTCGGAACAGGCGCTGGTTGCGGTGATCCAGGAGGCCTGGATCGGTGGCGTCTCGACCCGCCGCGTCGACGAACTGGTGCAGGCCATGGGCCTCAGCGGCATCTCCATGTGCACCGTGTCCAAGCTGTGCAAGGACATCGACGAAAGGGTCGGCGAGTTCCTGGATCGCCCGCTGACCGGCGACTGGCCCTATCTCTGGCTCGACGCCACCTATCTGAAGGTCCGGCAGGGCGGCCGCATCGTGCCAGTCGCAGCCATAATCGCCGTGGCCGCCAACACCGAGGGGCGCAGGGAAATCATCGGCCTGGGCATTGGCCCTTCGGAGGCAGAGACGTTCTGGACCGAGTTCCTGCGATCCCTGAAGGCCCGGGGCCTCGGCGGGGTAAGGTTGGTCATCAGCGACGCGCATACCGGCCTCAAGGCCGCCATCGCCCGCGTCTTCGAGGCGACGTGGCAGCGCTGCCGCGTCCACTGGATGCGAAATGCTCTCGCCCATGTGTCGAAGGGCCAGCACACCGTTGTGGCCGCCGCGATCCGCCAGGCTTTTGATCAACCCGACCGCACCCACGCGGGCGAAATCTGGCACAAGGTGTCCGAGCAGCTCCGTCCCCGCTGGCCAAAGCTGGCCGATCTAATGGATGCCAGCGAGCATGACGTCCTGGCCTATATGTCGTTTCCACGGCAGCACCGGACCAAGCTGCACTCGACCAACCCCATTGAAAGATTGAACAAAGAGGTGAAGCGCCGCGCCGACGTCGTAGGGATCTTCCCGAATGAGGCTTCGATAATGCGCCTGATCGGCGCCGTCCTGTTCGAAGCCAACGACGAATGGCAGACCGCCAGCCGCTACATGATGGTCGAGGCCTTCGCCCAGATCGACAAGGAGGAGATCGACCCCATTCTCAGCATAACCACAAAAGCCGCCTGATCATGACCTCAGGCCATCCGGAAAATTACACCACCTTGACGGACGTGACCGCAACGCGCCAAGCGGCCGCGAGTCAATTGGATGAGCGCAGGCTTGATCTCAAAAGGCAGGATATACGGGATCTGCAGGCGAGACTTCTTGTCTTGGGATATAATCCGAATGGCATTGACGGGGTCTTGGGGACTGGAACGCGGGGCGCGATCTCCTCCTGGCAAGATGAGAATGCCTTGGAGCCAACTGGCTTTGTCAGTGCGGAGCAGATAGGACAGTTGAAAGAGAAATCCGATCCGGCATTGAAAGACTGGCTTGAGAAACCGAAGAATAGGCTGCGTCCCCCCCACCGGTTGCTTTATCCCCTTGTCTTTCAAGGCTTCCCGAAACCAATCGGCATCATGGCCCCGATCCGCCAGCAGCCAGTCCGCCTGTGGCAGGCTACCCAGAAGTGCTGCCGCGCCGGTGCAATCGCTGATCTGCCGCGCGGACATGAAGAACCTTATCGGCCGGGTTTTCGCATCGGTGACGGCGTGCAGCCTGGTGTTCATGCCGCCTTTTGTGCGTCCGATCTGGCGGGCACGCCCCCGTCCGTCGGGAAAGCAGTCCCCCGGACTGTTTTCTGATCCTCCGAACTCACGCCCAGACTCGAAGCCGTGCAGTGCGCCGTCAGATAGGCCGCATCGATCATGATTGTCTTGTGCTCGGCCCCCTCGGAGGCCAGGCCCGTCAGGATCCGCGCAAACACGCCGTTATCGCTCCAGCGCTTCCAGCGGTTGTAGCGCGTCTTGGCCGGACCATATTCCCGCGGCGCATCGCACCATCGCAACCCATTGCTATTGAAGAAAGTTATTCCGCTGTTGCTCATCAATCAGGTCTCCTTGCGGAGCCTGAATCACGTCAAACGCC
>JBKEDD010000057.1:0-117236 GCA_047975215.1 Jhaorihella sp. | reverse complement strand
AGCGTTTGCCGCGCCTGCTCGAAGGCCATGAGCTCCTCCCTCGCCTGACCTGGCCCACCCACACCTTCACCGACACCATGACTGACTATCTGGGTAATCGACTGGTCGACCTGTTGCATCGGGGGCGCGCCCATACGGCGGGCGATATGGTCTTTCACGGTCCCGACCAGAACGTGATGTTCACCGGCGACATCGTCGAATACCACTAGGCCTGCTATTGCGGCGACGGCCACTTCGCCGACTGGGGCGATACGCTGGACGCGATCGGTTGGTTCGACGTGGACGCCATCGCGCCAGGCCGTGGCGATGCGCTTGTCGGCCGCGACATGGTCAACGCCGCGATAGGCAACACCCGCGATTTCGTGACCTCCACCTACCGCCCGGCCGCCCGCGTCGCCGCCCGCGGCGGCAGCCTGAAAGAGGCATGGGACGCGGTGCGCGCGGAATGCGACCCGAAATTCGCCGACTACGCGATCTATGAACACTGCCTGCCGTTCAACGTGGCGCGCGCCTATGACGAGGCGCGCGGCATCGACACGCCGCGCATCTGGACGGCCCAGCGCGATCTGGAAATGTGGGAACAACTGCAAGGCTGAACTTGACCGCGCCCGCCGGTCGCCCCGGGGATTTCGCAGCCGCGAACGGGGCCGGCCGGGCAGGCGGGTTCTCGGCCGATCACGGAAGGAACACGAATGAACAAGATTTTTGAAACCCCGATCTATCCCTATGACCACAGCCCCGATCAGGACGAGGCCGCGCCGGTGCGCCGCAAGGTGGTCGTGGTCGGTGCCGGCCCGGTCGGCCTGGGGGCGGCCATCGATCTGGCGCAGCAGGGGGTCGAGGTCGTGGTGCTGGACGACAACGACAAGGTCAGTTTCGGCAGCCGCGCCATCTGTTTTGCCAAGCGGCCGCTGGAAATCCTGGACCGGCTCGGCTGCGGGCAGGCGATGGTCGACAAGGGCGTGGTCTGGAACCAGGGCCGGGTGTTCTTCGACGACCGCGAGGTTTACGATTTCAACCTGCTGCCGGAAGAGGGCCACCAGCGCCCGGCCTTCATCAATCTCCAGCAATACTATTTCGAGGAATACCTGGTGAACCGGGTGCGCGAGTTGCAGCAGCAAGGCGCGCCGATCGAAATTCGCGGGCGCAACAAGGTATCGGCCGTGGGCACCCACGACGATCACGTGACGATCGAGATCGACACGCCCGAGGGCAGCTACAACCTTGAAACCGACTGGCTGATCGCCTGCGATGGCGCCAATTCCAGCTTGCGCGCGATGATGGGCAAGGATTTCGTCGGCCGCGTGTTCGAGGACAACTTCCTGATCGCCGATGTCGTCATGGAAGCCGATTTTCCCACCGAACGCTGGTTCTGGTTCGACCCGCCCTTCAACCGCGGTCAGTCGGCGCTCCTGCACAAGCAGCCCGATGGCGTCTGGCGGATCGACCTGCAACTTGGCTGGGACATCGACAAGGAGAAGGAAAAGAAACCCGAAAACGTCATTCCCCGCCTCAAGGCGATGCTGGGCGAGGATGTCGAATTCGAACTGGAATGGGTCAGCATCTACACCTTCCAGTGCCGCCGGATGGAGCAGTTCCGCCACGGGCGCGTGATTTTCGCCGGCGACGCGGCACATCAGGTCTCGCCCTTCGGTGCGCGCGGTGCCAACTCGGGGCTACAGGATACCGACAACCTGTGCTGGAAGCTGAAACTGGTGATCGACGGCAAGGCGCCCGAAAGCCTGCTGGACAGCTATGATACCGAACGCATCCACGGGGCCGACGAGAATATCCTTAACTCGACCCGCTCGACCGATTTCATCACCCCGAAATCGCCAATGTCGCGGCTGCTGCGCGATGCTGTTCTGGACCTGTCCGAGCATTACGAGTTCGCCCGCCCGCTGGTGAATTCGGGGCGTCTTTCGGTGCCCTGCACCTATGACGGTTCGCCCCTCAACTCGGCCGATGCGCTTGATGGTCCGTCGCGCACGCGGCCCGGATCGCCCTGCCCTGACGTTCCGTTGCAGGACGGCTACCTTTTGCCGCGCCTGGGTGGCCGGTTCACGTTGCTGACGATCGACGCCGATGCCCCGGACACGATCGAGCAGGACGGCATAGAGGTCACGCGCCTTGCCCTGTCGGCCAAGGACGATCCGACGCAGGCGTTGAAGGCCCGATATCTGGGTGGCGCGACATCGGCGGTCTACCTGATCCGCCCCGATCAGCACGTCGCCGCCCGCCGCCCAAGCTATGACGATTCCCTGTTCCGCGCCGCCATCCGCCGCGCCACCGGCAAGGAGTGAGCCGATGACCGACCTTACCCTGACCCCCAACATCGATGACGCCGACGATTTCTATGCCGACCTGCTGGCCGCGCATGAAACGCTCGACAAGGCCGCGAGCGATGCCTTCAACGCCCGGCTGATCCTGGTGTTGGCCAACCATATCGGCGACCGCAGCGTATTGGCGCAGGCGCTCGCCACCGCCGCTTTGCAACCCGAGGAGGAAAAGAAATGAAAATCGAACAGATCCACCACGTCGCCTATCGCTGCAAGGACGCGAAAGAGACGGTCGAATGGTACAACAAGATGCTGAACATGGATTTCGTGCTTGCCATCGCCGAAGATCATGTGCCCTCGACCCACGAACCCGACCCCTACATGCACATCTTCATGGATGCCGGAAACGGCAACGTGCTGGCCTTTTTCGAACTGCCGACCAAGCCGGAAATGGGCCGCGACCCGAATACGCCGGTCTGGACCCAGCACATCGCCTTCAAGGTCAAGGACCGCGAGACGCTGATGCAGTTCAGGGACCATCTCGAAAAGAACGGCGTAGAGGTTCTGGGCGTGACCGACCATTCCATCTTCCATTCGATCTATTTCTTCGATCCCAACGGGCACCGCGTCGAACTGGCCTGCCCGGACCCGGAGGAAGATGCCATGCTGGCCAGGCTCGATGCCGTGAAATGGGATATGCTGGAAGAATGGTCCAGGACCAAGAAGGCGCCCAAACACGCCGAATGGATGCACTCCAAGGAACTGAAGGGCGTCTGAAACCGGCCGGGCGGCCGGCACTCGTGCCGGCTGCCCGCCTTGTCCGAGGGTGATGCGATGACCGGGGCGGTTCTTTACGATTACTGGCGATCCTCGGCCAGCTACCGGGTGAGAATCGGCCTGAACCTTGCCGGAATAGCGTATCGCGCGGTGCCGGTGGACCTGACGAAAGGCGAACACAAATCGCCCGAACACCTTGCCCGCAACCCGCAGGGGTTGGTGCCGGTTCTTGAGGTGGACGGCTTGCGCCTGACCCAGTCGCTCGCCATTCTCGACTATCTCGAATCGAGCCGTGGCCTGAAGCTGCTGCCAGGGGAATCCGGCGCGCGCGCGCGGGTACTTGCGCTGGCCCATGCCATCGCCATCGACATTCATCCCGTGTGCAACCTGTCGGTGGCCCGGTTTGCCGGCGAACTGGCTGGCGGGCGCGGCGACATGCCCGGAGACTGGATGCGCCGCTTTATCCGGCCGGGGCTGCAAGCGTTCGAGCAGATGCTTGGCGGGTTCGCGCAATCACCCTATTGCACCGGCGAACGGCCCGGTCTTGCCGATATCTGCCTGATACCGCAGATCTACAACGCCCGCCGCTGGAAGGTCGAAATCGACGACCTGCCGCGGCTGTTGTCGGTCGAGGCGGCCTGCGCCGACCATCCCGCCTTTGCCGCGGCGCATCCCGATGCGGTCGGGCCGGGCAACTGACCGGGCGGCCGGTCACGCCACCAGACGCTGACCGGCGCGGAACGCCTCGACGTTCAGATCGGCATATTTTGCCGGCGCCATGTCGCGCAGGCAGGATTCCAGCGCGGCATTGTCGCAGATAGGGCCGCTGCCGGCCAGCGCGCCCAGCGCCACGATATTGGCCACCCGCCGGTTGCCCAGTTGCCGCGCTGTTTCCGCGAACGGCAGGCAACGGGTGCGAAACGCCCCCTTCGGCGGGTCGGGCACCAGTTCGGCATCGGCCAGCACCAGAGAATTGTCGCCCAGCAGCGCATCAGACGCGTTCGCAGCCGCGCCGTCCAGCACCAGCAGGTAATCCAGCCCGCCGCCCAGCGGGAAGTCGGCCTCGCCGTCGCTGACGACAAGATCTGACCGGGAAAGCCCGCCGCGCGAGACCGGTTCATAGCTTTGGCTTTGCGCCACGTTGCGGCCCTGCGCCACCAGCGCGGCCGCCAGGATGCGCGCGGCCAGGATCAGCCCCTGTCCGCCGCTGCCGCTGAAGCGGATTTCCAGAGTGTCGGTCATTCGCCCCTCCCGGTCTGACGGCGGGCGCACATCTCGCGGTACGCGGCGCCGTATTCCGGTCGTTCATGGCGCGCCAGTATGCCGGTCGGCATCGTGTTGGGCCGGAACGGTTCGTCCACCGTGTTGCGATAGGCGAACGGGCGCATGGCGCTTTTCTGGCTCAGGATCATTTCGGGGGACGAGCCAAGATCATTCTTGCGTCCGAAAATCTCGGTACAATCCGAGATCACTTCGACAAAGGAAAACCCCTTGTGGCTGATCGCCTCGTGCAGGAGGTTGCGCAGCGCGACGATCTGCATCGTCACCTCGCGGCCCACGAATGTCGCCCCCGCCCCGGCGGCCAGTGCGCAGGCATCGAATACAGGTTCGGAATTGCCCGCGGGCGTGGTGGTGGTCAGCCGTCCGGCGCTGGTGGTGGGCGAGACCTGCCCGCCGGTCATGCCGTAGACCTCGTTGTTGAGCATCATGCAGGTCATGTTCAGGTTGCGCCGGCAGGCATGGATCAGGTGATTGCCCCCGATCGCAAGGCTGTCGCCGTCGCCGGTGATGACGATGACGTGCAGGTCGGGCCGCGCCAGCGCCAGCCCCGTGGCGAAGGCCAGCGGCCGCCCATGCGTGGTGTGGAAGGAATTGGCATCGACATAGGCGCTGAGCCGACCCGAACAGCCGATGCCCGACACCACCGCCAGTTTGTCCTTGTCAAGCCCGAGATCGTGGACCGCCCAAAGCAGGGCGCGCAAAGCGATGCCGTGGCCGCAACCCGGACACAGGAAATGCGGCATCTGATCCAGACGCACATATTGACGAATGTCGAAATCGGCGGCCGAGCTTGCGTCCTTCGCCGCGATCGTGCCCGTGTCCTTCATGCCAGCACCTCGATTGCCTTCTGCGCGATCTGCGCCGGGGTAATGACTTCGCCGTCGATCCGGTTGAGGCGGTGAACCTCCGAACGCCCGGCCAGAAGGCGTTCGACCTCCAGCGCCATCTGGCCCTGGTTCATTTCCGGCACCAGCACCGTGCGGGCGCCGGAATTTTCCACCGCCTCGCGCAGCGCCTGTTCGGGGACCGGCCACAGCGTCACCGGCCGGAACAGCCCGGCCCGGACACCCTGGGCGCGCAGATCCTTCACCGCCGCCTGCGCGGCGCGGGCGGTGATGCCGATGGCCACGATCAGCACCTCGGCATCCTCCACCGCGCGGGTGCGGTAGCTTTCGATCGTCTCGCGATGCAGGACCAGCTTGTCGGACAGCCGCTGGATCGCGGCGCGCGCCTGGTCGGGTACCTGCGTCGGAAACCCGCCGGGGCCATGCGTCAGCCCGGTGGTATGGCTGCGGTAGCCGTCGCCCGGGCGCGGCATCGGCGGCACCAGATCGTCGGTGACGGCATAGGGTTCGAACCCGTCCTTCGGGCCGGTGGCGAACTTGCGCCAGACCTCGGTGCCGGCCGGGATGGCGTCCAGATCGACGGTTTCGACCAGATGGCCGACCACCTCGTCCAGCAGCACCACCACCGGCACCCTCAGGGTCTCCGACAGGTTCACGGCGCGGATCGTCTCGCTATAGGCTTCGGCGACCGAGGCGGGCGCCAGCACGATGATGGGATGATCGCCATGCGTGCCCCAGCGGGTCTGCATGATGTCGCCCTGCGACGGGCGCGTCGGCATCCCCGTGGACGGTCCGCCGCGCATCACGTTGACGATGACGCACGGGATCTCGGCGCCGCAGGCATAGCCGAGGTTCTCCTGCTTCAGCGAAAATCCGGGCCCCGAGGTCGCGGTCATTGCCTTGACGCCGCCCATGGAGGCACCCAGCACCGCGCCCATGGAGGCGATCTCGTCCTCCATCTGGATGAAGGTGCCGCCGACGCCGGGCAGTTCGCGGGCCATGGCCTCGGCCACTTCGGAAGACGGCGTTATCGGGTATCCGGCAAAGAACCGGCAGCCGGCGCGGATCGCGCCGAGCGCGCAGGCCTCGTTGCCCTGAAGGTTGCGGCGTCGGGTCATTCGGCGGGCTCCAGTACGGGTGTGTTGGTGATGGCGATCGCGAAGTCGGGGCACAGCCATTCGCACAGCCGGCAGCCCGTGCACAGATCGGGCAGCGCCAGTTCGGCGATCAGCCGGTCGTTCAGGCGCAGGCAGCGTTCGGGGCACATCTTGACGCAGATGTCGCAGCCCTTGCACCACTCATCGACGATCTCGACCGTGGTCGCGACCGGGCCGTGACGGACCGTATCGCGCGCCCGGTGCAGCCCGGTGGTGGTTTCGTCGATCCGCTTGGCGCCTGCCAGCGCCCAGTCGCGGCCCATGACGAAGGCGCGTTCGTTGATCTCGACCGAGGCCGGCGGCACCATCTGGCGGATCACGTCGAGCCAGTCCTCGACAGGAAAGTCGAGCCCCGTGGACAGCGCCCCCAGCAGCACCGTGTTGGCGGCCTTGTCGTTGCCCAGATTGGCGGCCATGCCCATGGCGTCGATGGCATAGCCGGCGTGCACCTGCTCGATGATCTCTTCGGGCGTCTGGGGCGCATAGCTCGCCTCTGCGCCGCGGCCGCGGTTGCGGCAGGCGAAGGGCGGCACGATCTTCTGGCAATCGGCGATGAACGTGCCCTCGGGTTTCAGGTAGTTGATCCAGCGCAGCCCCTCGGCCCATTCCAGCGCCACCAGGATGTCGGCCTCGCCATGCGGAATGGTCGGCGACCAGACCTTTTCACCAAAGCGCACATGGCTGAACACGGCCCCGCCGCGCTTGGCCATGCCATGTACCTCGGATTGCTTGACCTCGTGACCGTGGCGCTGGCAGAGGATCGCCAGCACCTTGGACACCATGATGACCCCCTGCCCGCCGACCCCGACGATCAGGACGTTCCTGGGTGCCTTGCCGGTCATGCCGTCACCTCCGCCGGTTTGTCGGCCGGCAGGATGGAATGCGAATTGCACAATTGCGCACAGATACTGCAACCGATGCAAAGGTTGGCGTCGATCCGTACCTTGTGGCGGCCCTCGAACCATTCGTCGGACCAGACCAGCGCCGGGCAGCCGAGATTCATGCAGGACTGGCACGCGGTGCAGGATTCGGCATCGACCCGCATGGCCGGGCCCTTGATCTTGACCGGGTCAAGCACGCAGGGCCGGTTCGAGATCACCACCGACACGCCCTTGAACTCCATCGCCTCGCGCAGATGCTGCTGCATCGCCGCCATGTCGTAGCTGTCCACCGTTCGCACCCATTCGACCCCGAGCGAGCGCACCAGCCGTTCGAAATCGACCCGCGCGGTGTCGTCGCCGCGCAGGGTCTTGCCGGTGCCGGGGTGGTCCTGGCCGCCGGTCATGGCGGTGATGTGGTTGTCGAGCAGGAAGACAGTGATGTTGGCCTTGTTGTAGACCGCGTCGATCAGCGGCGGGATGCCGGAATGCAGGAAGGTGCTGTCGCCGATGGTGGCGACGATGGGTTTGGTTTCGGTGCCGGCCTTTGCCATGCCCACGGCGTTGGCGATGCTCGATCCCATCGACACGCAGGTATCCATGGACTTGAGCGGTTCGACCACCGCAAGCGTGTAGCAGCCGATATCGCCCGCTACCCGCGCATCCATGGCGCGCAGCGACATGTAGCAACTGGTGTGCGGACATCCCGCACACAGCACCGGCGGGCGTACCATCGGCTGGAATTCGAAGGCGGTGTTGCCCTTGCGGGGCGCCATCAGCCCCGCCCTGGCCAGGCCGTCGCGGATCACCTCGGGCGAAAATTCGCCCTCGCGGGGGAACCAGGCCTTGCCTTCCACGACAAGCCCCATGACCTTCAGCGCGTTCTCGATCACGGGTTCCAGTTCCTCGATGACCAGCACCCGCTCGACCCCGGCGCAGAAATCACGGATCAGGTTTTCCGGCAGCGGATAGCTGGCGCCGAGCTTGAGCACCGATGCGCCGGGCATGACTTCCTTCACATAGGTATAGGTGATGCCCATGGTGATGATGCCGACGCTGGCATCGCCCGGTTCCACACGGTTCAGCGGGCTGGTTTCGAACTCGCTCGCGAGTCCGCTTTCGCGCGCCAGCACCGCGCCGTGACGGCCGCGGGCATGGCCCGGGATCATCACGTTCTTGCCCGGCATTTCGACGAAGGGGCGCGGCGCCGGTTCGGCCCTCTCGCCCAGCGCGACGTTGCTGCGGGTATGCGAAAGCCGCGTGGTCGAGCGCACGATGACCGGCGTGTCGAACCGCTCGGACAGGTCGAATGCGGCGCGCGTGAATTCCAGTGCTTCCTGCCCGTCCGACGGCTCCAGCACCGGCACCTGGGCGAAGCGCGCGAACAGGCGCGTATCCTGTTCGTTCTGCGAGGAATGGATGCCGGGGTCGTCGGCGACGACGATCACCAGCCCGCCGTTTACCCCGATATAGGAAAACGACATCAGCGCATCGGCGGCCACGTTCAGCCCGACATGCTTCATCGCGGCAAGCGCGCGCACCCCCGCGAACGAAGCGCCGATGGCGACATCCAGCGCGGTCTTTTCGTTGGTCGACCATTGCGCGTGCAGATCGCTGGCCGGGTAGGTGCCCAAGTTCTCCATGATCTCGGTCGAAGGCGTGCCGGGATAGGCCGCGGCCACTTTGACGCCGGCCTCCCAGGCGCCGCGCGCGATGGCCTCGTTACCCGTCATCGGGCGCGACCTGGCGGCGGGCGGCTTTTCCGGGGCGGCGGCAAGGTCGGCATGGGTCATGGGTTGGGCTTTCGTCGATTCTCTTTCGTTACGGCAGGGATAAAGATGCGGTTCGGTTGTAACAAACGGCCAATTGACGCAGTCGGCCGGCAATTCCGTGCAATGGCCAGGCATCCGGCCAGCAACATTGTTGCATGGCGGGCAATCGACAGGTGATGGAACAGACGCGTGGCGTGCCGGGCGAAGTGCCGGTCATGCGTGCGACGGTGGCTGTTGCCAGTCGCGCGCGGGCATGGTTGCGCGCCCGAGCGGACGCGCGCTCAGGGTTCGAGGATGGTGCTGCCTGTGGTCCTGCGCGCCTCAAGCGCCCGGTGCGCATCGGCCACTTCGTCCAGCGCGAACCTCTGGTCGATGCGGATCTTCACGTCGCCCGATTGCACCTTGGCAAACAGATGTGCGGCCATCTCCATGCAGGCCCCGTGATCGGCAATATGGGTGAACAGCGTCGGCCGGGTGAGCCTGAGCGATTTCGGCGCCAGCGCCGACACCGAGAACGGCGGCACCGGCCCCGAGGCACTGCCGAACGAGATCATCATGCCAAGCGGTTTCAGGCAATCGAGCGAGCCCTCGAACGTGTCGGCCCCGACCGCGTCCATGACGGCATCGACGCCACGGCCATCGGTCAACTCGCGTACCTTCGCGGGGAAATCCTGCGCGCGGTAGTTGATGCAATGCGCCGCGCCGTGATCCAGCGCCAGCTTGCACTTGTCATCCGAACCGGCGGTACCGATCAGGGTGATACCTTCAGAGCGCGCCCATTGGCAGGCGATCAGCCCGACGCCACCGGCGGCGGCATGAAACAGCACCGTGCCGCCGCGCTGCAACGGCGTGGTGCGGTGGAACAGGTACTGTACCGTCAGCCCCTTGAGCATCATCGCCGCGGCGGTGTCGAATCCTATGGCATCCGGCAGCTTGCAGACCTGCGCCGCCGGCATTACCCGCGCCTCTGCATAGGCACCCGGCGGCATGGTGGCATAGGCGGCGCGGTCGCCGGGGTTCAGGTGGTTCACGCCCTCGCCCACCGCCTCGATCACGCCGGCGGCTTCCATGCCCATCGTCAGCGGCAATTCGTTGGGGTAAAGCCCGCTGCGCTGATACACGTCGATGAAGTTCAGCCCGCAGGCGGCATGGCGGATGCGCACCTGGCCCGGTCCGGGCTCGCCCACGGGCCGTTCCTCCAGCCGCAACACCTCGGGGCCGCCGAATTCGTGAATCACCACGGTCTTTGCCGTTTGCGCCATGTCCTGTCCCTTCATCCCAACCCGATCAGCCGCCGGCCACCTTCAGTACCACCTTGCCGATATGGCCGGCGCTTTCCAGCCGCTCATGCGCCGCCGCCGCATCGGCCAGGTCGAATTCACTGTCCATCACCGGCACCACGCGGCCCGCGTCCAGCAGGGGCCAGACCCGCTCGCGCAGGGCCTCGGCGATGCGGGCCTTGGCCAGGTCGCTTTGCGGGCGCAGGGTTGAGCCGGTGATCGTCAGCCGGCGCGTCATCACCTGGGCAAAGTTCAATTCCACCTTCGGCCCGTTCAGGAACGCGATCTGGACAAGCCGCCCGTCATCGGCAAGCGCGCGGACATTGCGCGGCAGGTAGTCGCCGCCGACCATGTCGAGGATCAGATCAGCGCCGCCCTCGGCCCTCATCACGTCAACGAAGTCCTGCTCTATGTAGTTGATCGCGCGTTCCGCCCCCAGATCGGCGCAAACGCGGCATTTCTCGTCCGATCCGGCAGTGGTGAATACCCGTGCACCGAAGACACTGGCCAACTGGATCGCCGTTGTGCCGATGCCGCTGGATCCGCCATGCACGAGGAACCGTTCGCCCGCCGCCAGGGCACCGCGTGCGAATACGTTTGACCAGACCGTAAAGAAGGTTTCCGGCAGGCAGGCGGCCCGGGACATGGCCATGCCGTCGGGCACCGGCAGGCAATGGGCCGCTGGTGTCGCCACATATTCGGCATAGCCGCCGCCCGGCAACAGGGCGCAAACCCTGTCGCCCACGGCCCAATCCGCGACGCCATCGCCGATCGCCGCGATCTCGCCCGCGGCCTCCAGGCCCGGCAGGTCGCTGGCGCCGGGCGGTGGCGCATAGGCGCCGGCGCGTTGCAGCGCGTCGGGGCGGTTGACCCCGGCGAATGCGACCCTGATGACGACCTGGCCGGGACCGGCCTGCGGCATCGGACGTTCGCAAAGCCCCAACACCTCGGGCCCGCCCGGCTGGCTGATCTCGATGGCGCGCATGGTCTGGGTCATGGGATGTCTGCTCCTGTGTCCTGATGAGGCGCTTTCAGTTGCCGCGCGGGCCGGGCCGGATCGAACCGGGAAGGTCGTCGCGCGGCGACCGCGCCGGTGCGCGGATGCGCCCGAGAAGCCATTCCGGTGCCGCAAGAAGCGGCCTGAATGCCGGGGTCTCGCGTATCCGGGCCTTCAGGGTCTCGATGCGCATCACGTCGTCGATGCGTCGGTCGAGAAACGCCCATGTCGCGCGATGCTCGGGGCTGTCATCGCCCAGCCAGTATAGCAGCGTCGCGGAATAGACGGCCGAAAGGGTGGCGCGCTTGGTGTACCAGTTCGCATCGTCAGATGTGTCGCCCAGCGCCGTCCAGATCGCATCCACCGTGCCCCAGATGGCACCGGCGCCATCGGCGGCATGTTGCGGCAAGGCAAACAGCGTGACCGCCCGGCGCACGGTCTCCCTTTCTCCTGCGGCCTCTATCCGGAACCGCACGGCGGCGGCGATGCGGTCGCGAAACCGCATCGCCGCCATGTCCGTCGCCGCGATCCGCGCCAGCATGGCCGCGTCGCCGCGTGCGTGATGGCCGAGCGCCAGATCGACGGCGCCGCGCGGAAACAGGGCACGCGCCAGGGCGGCGTCGATGCCGCTGTCCGCGATGGCGGCGGCAAAGCTGGTTTCGGTCCAGCCGTCGAAGGGGACATGCGGCAGGATCGCATCAAGCAGCGGGTCGCGCCAGTTCACTGTGGTTTGCGTTTCGCTCATCGCCGGGACCCTGTATTCTTCCGGCGTCAACCTAGCACAGTGGCGGCGGGGCGCCAGTGCCACCGGGCACAGCGCAAGGCGTCAGGTGGCCCTGCCAACTGACTGTGGACAAGACAGGACCGCTTTGCTATAGGCCGGTCTCCTGCAAATCATTGCAACTCAAATCCAGAAAGGTGGTGACAACCACATGCAGGTCAGTGTTCGCGACAACAATGTCGATCAGGCGCTTCGCGCCCTGAAGAAGAAGCTGCAACGCGAAGGCGTTTTCCGTGAAATGAAGCTCAAGCAACATTTCGAGAAGCCGTCGGAGAAGAAGGCGCGCGAAAAGGCCGAAGCGATCCGCCGCGCCCGTAAGCTGGCGCGCAAGAAGGCGCAGCGCGAAGGTCTGTTGTAAGACCCCGCAGCCAATTCTGACGCTGTTTCGGATGACCCCCGTGGCCCCGCCCCGGGGGTTTTCTTGTCTGCACACGAATCGTGCAAAGTTCACCCCAGCATGTCGTTTTAGGGCCGAGTTACGGCGTTCGGGTTGCATCCGCCCGAAAGGATGTGCTTGGCTTGGGTCAGATAGCGCAGATCCAACTGACGCAGACAGACAACGACGGGGAGCCACTTTTGGTCGACAACATGTCCGGGGACAGGTTCGTGGAATTCGAACGTGTCCAAAAGAGCTATGACGGCGAGACTCTCGTCGTCAAGGATCTCAACCTGTCCATGCCAAAAGGCGAATTTCTGACCATGCTCGGACCATCGGGTTCGGGCAAGACCACCTGCCTCATGATGCTGGCGGGGTTCGAAACCGCGACCCATGGCGACATTCGCCTGGGCGGCGTCTCGATCAACAACATTCCGCCGCACAAACGCGGCATCGGCATGGTGTTCCAGAACTATGCGCTGTTTCCGCACATGACGGTGGCGGAAAACCTGTCCTTTCCGCTGGAAGTGCGCAAGATCGCCAAGTCCGAGCGCGAAGAAAAGGTCAAGCGGGCGCTGGAGATGGTCCAGATGGGCGCCTTCGGGGGCCGCCGCCCCGCGCAGCTTTCGGGCGGCCAGCAACAGCGGATCGCGCTGGCCCGCGCCCTGGTGTTCGAGGCCGAGCTTGTGCTGATGGACGAACCGCTGGGCGCGCTCGACAAGCAGTTGCGCGAACATATGCAGTTCGAGATCAAGGCGATTGCCGACAATCTGGGCATCACCGTGGTCTATGTGACCCACGATCAGACCGAGGCGCTGACCATGTCGGACCGGGTTGCAGTGTTCGACGACGGCCGCATTCAGCAACTGGCACCGCCCGACAAGCTGTATGAAGAGCCGGAAAACAGTTTCGTGGCGCAGTTCATCGGCGAGAATAACACGCTGGAAGGCGAAGTCATGGAGATCAACGGCGCGCTGGCCGTGGTGAAGCTGGACGACGGCGAACTTATCGACTGCAAGCCGGTGCATCCCTCGGTCAAGCCCGGCGCGAGAACCCAGGTTTCGATTCGGCCCGAACGGGTGGAATACAACAAGGACAGGCTTCAGGAAGGCGTTCACACACTCAGGGCCGAGGTGCTCGAATTCATCTACATGGGCGACATCTTTCGCACCCGTCTGCGCGTAGCCGGAAGGGACGATTTCATCATCAAGACCCGCAACGCACCCGATCAGGACCGGCTCGAGCCGGGGCGCCAGATCGAGATCGGCTGGCTGCCCGAGGATTGCCGCGCCCTGGATGCCTAGGCGTCGAGAGGTCGCCCGCGGTTGCCGTGGGCGATGAACAAGGTGCCGGTGTTTGCCCGTTGAACCGGTACCGAATTCCTGAAACGGGAAAACCATAGGAGAGTTCTATGAAGCTAACGAAAACCCTTTTGGCCACCACGGTACTGAGCATGACCGCCGGTCTGGCCAATGCCGAAGACATGGTCAACGAAATGACGCTGGTTTCGTGGGGCGGCGCCTATCAGAAAAGCCAGGTCAACGCCTATTCCGAGCCGTACAAGAAAATGCATCCCGAGGTATCTATCGTCTGGGACGAAAGCTCCAACGAGGCGGTTGCCAAACTGCGCGCCCAGAACGAGGCCGGCAATATCACCTGGGACCTGGTCGATGTGGTGGCCTCTGACGCCATCCGCCTGTGTGACGAAGGCCTGGCGATGGAATACGACCCCGACGAACTGCTGGCGCAGGGCGATGACGGTACGCCGGCCTCGGAGGATTTCGGCGACCTGATCGTTTCCGACTGCTTCATTCCCCAGATCGTCTATTCCACCACCTTCGGCTATCGCACCGACATGGTCGGCGACAACCCGCCGGATGACATCTGCGACGTGTTCGACCTCGAAGCCTACCCGGGCAAGCGCTCCCTGGAAAAGCGTCCGATCAACAACATGGAATGGGCGCTTCTGTGCGACGGCGTCGCCAAGGACGAAGTCTATGACGTGCTGGGCACGCCGGAAGGTCAGGAGCGGGCGCTCGCCAAGCTCGATACCATCAAGGACAGCGTGATCTGGTGGTCGGCCGGTGCCGACACGCCGCAACTTCTGGCCGATGGCGAGATCGTGATGGGATCGACCTATAACGGCCGTCTGTTCAGCGTCATCGTCGAGCAGAAACAGCCCGTCGCCATGCTCTGGGATGCGCAGGTGTTCGACCTTGACGGCTGGATCATTCCGGCCGGCCTGCCCGCGGACCGCCTGGCCCGCGTCAAGGACTTCGTGAAGTTCGCGACCGACACCCAGCGTCTGGCCGATCAGGCCGCCTATATCTCCTATGGTCCGGCCCGTGCCTCGTCGGCGCCGCTGGTCGGCAAGCACGCCGATCTGGGCATCGCAATGGCGCCGCACATGCCGACCGACCCGGAAAACGCCAAGAACACGTTCCTCTACAACTACGAGTTCTGGGCCGACTACCGCGACGATATCGACGCCAAGTTCCAGGCGTGGCTGGCTAAGTAAGCGACAGGGGTGCGCAGAGATGCGCACCCTCCTTTGATACCGACGAGTGCGGGCCGCATGAATGGCCCGCGCCACCTGACAGGGAAGCGCATCATGCCCAAGGGCTACATCATCGGTCATATCACGGTAAACGATCCGGAAGCGTACAAGGAATACGTCGAGAAGGACACGCCGATACTATTGGGCCTCGGAGGCAGATTCGTCGTCAGGGGCGGACGGTCCGAGACGCCCGAGGGCGAGACGCTCGACCGTCATGTCGTGATCGAATTCCCCAGTTTCGAGGCCGCGCGCGCGGCGTACCACGACCCTGAATACCAGAAGGTTGCCGAGATCCGCAGACGGACCGCCCAGAGCGTCATCATTCTGGTCGAAGGAACCTGAGATGAGCGATGTGACCGACGCCACCACCGGCAAGCGAGAACCAACTCCCGACGACGCGCCGGGGATGGGCGACAGCAGGCAGGGCGGCCCGGTACTCGCAGCCGACGGAACGCCGCTGAAACGCAGCCTAAACCGGGCGCTCAGGATGCAGAAGCTGCGCGCTCTTGGCCTGATCGCGCCGCTGCTTATCTTTGTCCTTCTCACCTTCATCGCACCGATCGCCGACATGCTGTTCCGGTCGGTCGAGAACCAGATCGTGTCCGACACGCTGCCCGAAACCGTGGCGGCGCTGGAGACCTGGGATCCCGAAAGCGGAGAATTGCCGTCGGAACAGGTGTTCGAGGCGCTTTATGTCGATGTCTTCATTGCCAACGCGCAAAAGCTTCATACCCGTCTCGGATCGCGGCTGAACTACGAGTTCACCGGCATGTCGTCCCTGTTTCGCAAGACCGGGCGGCGCACCGGCCGGTTTGACACGGATATCTACGCCGACCAGTTCGGCGCACTGGACGAAAGCTGGCAGGATCCGGCGACGTGGGTCGCGATGATGGATGACGCCGACAGCCGCGCGGCGCTGCCGTTGACATCGCGCAGCTGGGACCGCTGGACCGATTTCCTGCGCTCCGAAGGCGACGATCCGGCAACCGAGGATGTAGAGGATTTCCTGTTTGCGACGCTTTACGCCGATCTGACCCGTGACGGGGCCGAAACACCCGCCGATCCGCGCCTCGCCGCCGCTGCGGCGGCCGCCGGCGGGTTCAAGGCGGTGTCCTTGCGCGATCAGTTCGCCGAAGTCGACAAGAACTGGCTGGACCCCGAGGTCTGGCGCACCATCCAGATCTATTCTCCCGACTACACGTCAGGCTATTTCCTGAATGCCGTCGACATGCAGAAAGGTCATGACGGCCCCGAGGCGCGGCCCGAAAACCAGCAGATCTATCTGATGCTGTTCGGCCGGACGATGTTCATGAGTCTGGTGATCACCGGATCGTGCATCCTTCTGGGCTATCCGGTGGCCTGGCTTCTGGCCAACCTGCCGATGCGCACCGCCAACCTGCTGATGATCCTGGTGCTGTTGCCATTCTGGACCTCGCTTCTGGTGCGGACATCGGCATGGAAGGTGATGCTGCAACAACAGGGGGTGATCAACGATACGCTGGTCTGGCTCGGTCTGATCGACGATGCCGGGCGGCTGGTGATGATCAACAACCAGTTCGGAACCATCGTGGCAATGACGCATATTCTGCTGCCGTTCATGATCCTGCCGCTGTATTCCGTGATGCAGACCATTCCGCCAAGCTATCTGCGGGCGGCGAAATCGCTGGGCGCGACCAACTGGACGGCGTTCTGGCGCGTCTATTTCCCGCAATCGGTGCCGGGTATCGGCGCCGGTTCCATTCTCGTCTTCATCCTGTCGATCGGCTATTACATCACCCCCGAGATCGTCGGCGGGCGCACCGGCACGTTCATCTCCAACCGGATCGCCTATCACATCTCGTCCTCGCTGAACTGGGGCCTGGCCGCGGCGCTGGGCAGCATCCTGCTGGCGGTGGTGCTGATCCTCTACTGGGCCTATGACAAGATCGTAGGCATCGACAACGTGAAGCTGGGGGGCTGAGGACATGGCCGCACTGACTCCGATATCGCGCACGCCGGTGTCCTTCTATGTGCCGATGGTCGCGGCCGCCGGCGCCGTTGCCGGGCTGCTGGTGGGCACGGCCCAGGGCAACGCTCTGGCGGGCATACTCGGGGGCGCGGTCGTCATGGCTGCCATCGCCTTTGTCGCGACCCGGATGCTCGACAACGAAAGGGCGGTGCGCTGGGGGCTGACGATCCTGGCCGGCGCCGCCGGAGCGGCCCTTGCCGGGCTTTCCGGCGCCGTGGTCGGCCTGGCGTTCGGCTGGTTCTTCGGCTGGTTCACCTTCTGGCTTTACGAAGGCCGCTACCGGGCAAGGGTGGCGCCCTATCTGACCCCGGGACAGGTCTTGTGGCACTTCACCTTCCGGCTGATCGCAGGGGCCATCCTGGTGTTTCTGATTACGCCGATCCTGGTGGTCATGCCGCTTTCCTTCAACGCCGAAAACTTCTTTACGTTCACGCCGGAAATGCTCCGGTTCGATCCGGAAGGCTATTCGCTCAGGCATTACCGGAACTTCCTTGACAGTCCCGACTGGCAGCAGGCGTTGCGCAATTCGCTGCTGATCGCGCCCGCGGCGACCTTCCTTTCCGTCAGTTTCGGCACCCTGGCCGCGATCGGGCTGAGCTCGGAACACGTTCCGTTCCGCCGCGCGATCATGGCGATCCTGATTTCGCCGATGATCGTGCCGCTGATCATCTCGGCCGCGGGCATGTACTTCTTCTATTCGCGTATCGGGCTTCAGGGCACCTATATCGGCGTGGTGCTGGCCCATGCGGCGCTGGGCATTCCCTTCGTCATCATCACCGTGACGGCGACGCTGGTCGGCTTCGACCGGTCGCTGACCCGGGCGGCGGCGAACATGGGCGCCGATCCGGTGACGACGTTCTTCCGCGTGCAGATGCCGCTCATTCTTCCCGGGGTGATATCGGGCGGGCTGTTTGCCTTCATCACGTCATTCGACGAGGTCGTGGTGGTGCTGTTCGTCGGGTCCGCCGCGCAGAAAACCCTGCCCTGGCAGATGTTCACCGGTCTGCGCGAACAGATCAGCCCGACGATCCTGGCGGTGGCGACGATCCTGGTCGGAATCTCGATCGTCCTGCTGACGGTGGTCGAACTGCTGCGGCGCCGTTCAGAACGCCTGCGCGGCATGAGTCCGGGCTGACCCCAGCCGCCCGCGCCCGGCCCGACAGCCGGAACCGGGGGTTTTGCACCCCCGGACCCCCGCAGAGTTTTCCGGCAAGATGAAGAAGCCCGGATGGAGTGGCCGACCGCTCCCGCCGGGGGTTGCGCGGGTTGGCGCCCGGCCCGGCGCGACATGCCTTTTCTGGCGGTCGCCTTCCTTTCCGTCCTGGCGCAGTATTCCCAGTGCCTGCAGATCATGGACGGGGTGTGACGCTGCACCGTCTTGCAGGCGTTCATCAGATCCTTGCCGGTTTCCAGCGCCTTGAGCGATTTCCTGAGCGTCTTGGGTAACTCGCCGCCCATCTTCTCGATATCGCGGATGAACTTGTCGATATCCTTCAGTCGTACCCTGATCTTCTTGTTCGCATCGGACAGGCCGCCGGGGGCCATCGCGTTTCTCCAGTAGGGTTTGGTTTGAAAACCCGCCCAGACTACCGCGACAGCGGCCAATCTCCAAACCGCGAGGGGGCCGGGGCGCGCCGGTTCAGCGAAGCCGCGCCAGCAGGGACGGCGAGGGATAGCCGTCGGGCACCAGCCCCCGGGCACTCTGGTAGGCGCGAACCGCGTCGACGGTCAGGGGGCCGATGCGCCCGTCGATCCCCTGCGGGTCGAACCCCAGCGCGTGCAGGCGGCGTTGCAGATCGAGCCGTTCGTCCAGTGTCAGCGCCCGGTCCTCGCGCGGCCAGCCATGGCGGATCGGTTCCCCGCCCATGATCCTGTCGCCCAGATGCCCGACCCCGATGACGTAGGCATCCGCCGTGTTGTAGCGTTCCAGCACCGCGAAATTGGGAAAGATCATGAAGGCCGCGCCGCGATGTCCGCCGGGCAGCAGGATCGAGCCGGGCCCGTGGTCCGGGACCGGCCGCCCGTCGGTGCCCAGTACGCCCAGTTCGGCCCAGTCGGCGGGCGACTTTTCGATCCTGCGGTCGGCCAGCAGATAGTCGAAGCCCTCGGGCAGCGTCACCTCGACCCCCCAGGGCTGGCCGCGGGTCCAGCCGAAGCGCGCCAGATAGGCGGCGGTCGAGGCCAGCGCGTCGGCGGGGTCGTCGCCCCAGATGTCGCGCCGGCCGTCGCCGTCGTGATCGACCGCATAGAGCAGATAGGAGGTGGGCATGAACTGGGTATGGCCCATCGCGCCGGCCCAGCTCCCGCGCATGTCCGGCAGGCCCGCCTCGCGCCGTTGCAGGATGCTGAGCGCCGCCACCAGCTGGCTTTCGAAGAAGGCGCCGCGGCGGCTGTCATGGGCAAGCGTCGCCAGCGAGCGGATCACGCCCTGCGAGCCCCGCACCGCGCCATAGGCGCTTTCCAGCCCCCAGATCGCCGCCACGATGCGGGCATCCACGCCGTAGCGGTCCTCGATCTCGGCGAGCGTATCGGCATGTCTGGCCATCACCGCCTTCCCGGCGCGAATGCGGGCGTCGGAAACGGCGGTATCCAGATAGTCCCAGACCGTTTTTGTGAACTCGAGCTGGGTGCGGTCGCGGCGGATCACGTCCGCGTCAAACCGGACCCCGTCGAATGCCCGGTCGAGCAATCGCGGATCAAGGCCCAGCCCTTCGGCACGGCGCTTGAAGCTTGCGACCCAGATGTTGAACCCAAGATCGGCTTCGGGGCCGCGCGCCGCCATCGTTCTTTCGGGCGTGGTTGCCACGAGTTCGGCCGGCCCGGATGCCGGGCGGGCCTCGGGCCGGACCGACCTATCCACCGACCCGGCGGCCAGACCGCTCGCCCAGCACGCGGCCAGCGCCGCAAACATTGCCCAGTTACGCATCGCGGTCATGTCCCGTTGCCTGCCCGGCCACAGTCTAAAGCGATTGCCGCGGCGGAGAAAGCCGCCAGTCCCCTGCCGCGCCGGGTGCTGCCGCGGGCGGCCCCCCCGTGCAGCCGTATGTGGGCGGCCAGGCGCAAGGGACGAAAACAGCGTGAAGACCGACCTACCGCCGGCGCCGCGACACCTTGCGCCTGATCTTGTCGGACTTGCGCCTGGCGGCTGCCGGTTTGCGCGCGGTCCTGCGGCCCGAGGGTTTGGGCCCGCGCGGCACCGCCCCGCCATCCAGCGACAGCAGTTCCAGTTCGAGCCCGCCCGTGACGGGCGTGGCCTGGACCAGCCGAACCAGCACGCGCTGGCCGACGGCGATGGTCAGGCCGGTATCGGCGCCCATCAGGGTTCCGGCGTCACGGTCGAAATGGAAATACTCACGCCCCAGGGTTCGGATCGGGATCAGCCCGTCGGCGCCGGTTTCGTCCAGTTTCACGAACACCCCGAACCGGGCGATGCCGCTGATCCGCCCGGCCAGTTCGCTGCCCGTGCGTTCGCCGAGATAGGCGGCGAGATAGCGGTCGGTGGTGTCGCGCTCGGCCATCATCGAGCGGCGCTCGGTCTCGGAAATATGCGTTGCGGTCTGTTCCATGCGCTCGATCTCGTCCGGGGACAGCCCGTCCTTGCCCCAGCGATGCGCCGAGATCAGCGCCCTGTGCACCACCAGATCCGCATAGCGCCGGATCGGCGAGGTGAAATGCGCGTAATGTTGCAGGGCCAGCCCGAAATGGCCGAAATTCTCGGGCGAATAATAGGCCTGCGCCATCGACCGCAAGGTCGACAGGTTGATGAGTTCGTCAAACTCGGTGCCCTCGGCGGCGTTCAGCAGCGCGTTAAGGTGCCGGGTCTGCAACACCTGCCCCCTGGCCAGCGTGAACCCGCTTGCCTGTGCGGTCTCACGCAGGCTTTCCAGCTTTTCCGGGCTGGGTTCCTCATGTACGCGGAAGATCAGCGGCGAACGCCTGGCGATCAGTGTCTCGGCGGCGCAGACATTGGCCAGCACCATGAACTCCTCGATCAGGCGGTGGGCATCCAGCCGCTCGCGGAACGCGACGGATTGCACGGTGCCGTCCTCGCCCAGAACGATTCGGCGTTCCGGCAGCTCCAGATCCAGCGGCTGACGCGTTTCGCGGGCGCGGGCCAGGGCGCGGTAGGCGTCGTATAGCGGCTGCAGGACGGGCGCCAGCAGCGGGCCGGTCCTGGTGTTCGGGGTGCCGTCGATCGCGTCTTGTACCTCTTCGTAGTTCAGGCTCGCGGCGGATCGCATCATGGCGCGCGTGAAACGGTGCGCGATCTTGCGGCCGTCAGCGCCGATCTGGATGCGTACCGCGACACAGGCGCGCGGCACGCCCTCGTGCAGCGAACACAGGTCGCCCGACAGCCGGTCGGGCAGCATCGGTACGACCCGGTCGGGAAAATAGGTCGAGTTGCCGCGTTTTCGCGCCTCGCGATCAAGCGCGCTGCCGGGCGTGACGCAATGCGCCACGTCGGCGATGGCGACCCAGATCACATGACCGCCGGGGTTTGCCGGATCGTCGTCGGCATGGGCGAAACAGGCGTCGTCATGGTCGCGTGCATCCGCCGGATCTATGGTGATCAGGGCAAGTTCGCGCAGATCCTCGCGCCCCTTCAGGCCGGCGGGCTTCTGCCTGTCGGCCTCGGCGATCACTTCATCGGGAAACTGATCGGGGATGGCGTGCTGGTGGATGGCGATCAGCGAGACCGCCCGGGGGGCCGACGGATCGCCCAGCCGCGTGACGATGCGGGCCTGCGGCAGGCCCAGCCGATCCTTCGGCCCGGCCTGTTCGGCCTCGACCAGTTCGCCGTCTTTTGCGCCGTGGCGGGCGGATTCGGGCACCTGCCATTCGCTGCTTTGTCCCTTGTCGACGGGAACGATGCGGCCGCCTTCGGCGCCCTTGCGGAACACGCCCAGGATGCGTCTGGGGTTGGTGCCGATACGGCGGATCAGGCGCGCCTCGTAATTGTGATCCTCCTCCTGCACCAGGTTCAGCCGGGCAAGGATGCGGTCGCCTTCGCCCAGCGCGGGATCGCTGGCGCGCGGGATTATCAGAACGATGGGCTCGACCCCTTCGCCGTGCCATTCCAGCGGCCGCGCATAGAGGTCGCCATCGGCGTTCGCCGCCCTGACCTGAAGGATAGAGACCGGGGGCAGACGGTCAGGGTCGCGATAGCTGCGCTTGCGCTTTTCCAGGTGGCCTTCGGCCTCGAGCTCTTTCAATACGCGCTTGAGGTCGATCCGGTCGGATCCCTTGATGCCGAAGGCCTTGGCGATGTCGCGCTTTGAATTGAGCGTCGGATTGGCGGCCAGCCAATCGAGGATTTCAGTCTTGGAAGGAATGCGCGTCATGCGCATTCGCTAACATGGGGCGCGCGTCTCGTCATGCGCAAAAGCGAAACCGCCCGTCACGCGCCGGTGAGCGGCTCCAGATCGGTGGCGCGATCGACATCGCGCAGGCAATCGGCCAGCGCGATACGGGCGGTCGCGGCGCTGGCCAGGCTGTCGGAGAGCGCATGTTCGCCCGACCAGCGCACATTTGCGAACAACCCCGGCGGTACCGCCATGCCGTGCCGCGCCCCCACCAGCCAGAAGCCGCCATCGCTCGCCGGGCCGAACACCAGATCGTGACCGCGCAGCGCCGCGAAGGCGCGTGCGACATGGCTGCGGCCCAGCCCGGAAATGTCGGCGCCGGTGATACAGACCGGCCCCTTCGCGCCAGCCAGCAGCCGCGCCATGCGAACGCCCAGGTCGCCGCCGCCCTGTGCCACGCGCATCAGATCGGCGGGCCAGACCCGGCTGGCCAGCCCCTCGCGGTCGGGCGACACCGCCAGCACCAGTTGCCAGCGCGGATCGCGCAGATCGCGCAGCAGCCGCGCCGAGTGCTGCCGGAACCACCGGGCCGCCGCCGTCATGCCGATATCGCGCCCCAGCCGTGTCTTGACCCGGCCGGGCCGCGGTTCCTTGAGCATGACGAACAGGGTCGGGCGCATTCGCTCAGGCGAAATAGTCGTGCAGGATACGCGAGTAGATCGCCTTCAACTGGTGGATCTGGGCCAGTTCGACGCGCTCGTCCACCTGGTGCATGGTTTGTCCGACCAGCCCGAATTCGACCACCGGGCAGTGATCCTTGACAAACCGCGCATCCGAGGTGCCCCCCGAGGTTGACAGGGCCGGGCGGATGCCGGTTTCGGCCTCCACCGCCGCCGCCACCAGGTCGGAAAGCGGCCCGGGCGGCGTGAGAAAGCTCTCGCCCGAAATCCTGACCTGCACCGCGACCTGCACGCCGAATTCCTGCGCGACGCGGTCGGCTTCCTGCCGCAGCCATTCCGTCAGATCAGCGCCGCTATGGGCGTCGTTGAACCGGATGTTGACCGTCGCGCGGGTCTTCGCGGGGATCACGTTGGTCGCCGGATTGTCGGTGTCGATGGTGACGATGGCCAGCGTCGAGGGGTCGAAATGCCCGGTCCCGGCGTCCAGTTCGCGCGAGGCAAGCCGGTCCATCAGCCGCACCAGCGCCGGCAGCGGGTTTCTGGCACGGTGCGGATAGGCGGAATGCCCCTGAACGCCGGTCACGGTGAAGCAGGCATTCAGTGAACCGCGCCGCCCGATCTTGATCATCTCGCCCATGCGCTCTGGGCAGGTGGGTTCGCCTACCAGACAGACGGCCATCGCCTCGCCCTGCTGCGCCATCCACTCCAGCAGCGCCACGGTGCCATCGGCCGCATCGCCTTCCTCGTCGCCGGTGATCGCGAGGATAACCGCGCCGTCGGGCGGCGTGGCCTTCACGAAATCGACCGCAGCGGCGGCAAATGCCGCGACCCCGGATTTCATGTCGGTCGCCCCGCGTCCGAACAGAAATCCGTCGCGGGTTTCGGCCCCGAACGGGTCCGCCGTCCAGGCGGCGGCGTCGCCAACCGGCACCACATCGGTATGGCCGTTGAAGCCAAAGGTATTCGGATGCCCCTTGCGCCCCCAGCGCGCGAACAGGTTCGCCACGCCGGCGCGGTCGACGCGGGTGCAATCGAACCCGGCCGCGCCCAGAACCTGCGCGAGCAACTGCAATGCGCCTCCCTCGTCAGGAGTGACAGACGGGCAGCGGATCAGATCTGCGGTCAGGCGGGCGGGGTCTGTCTGGGTCATGCGGCTTTGTCCTGTCGGGTCCGGTGTGCCACACTTGTGACGAAAATGCGGCAATGCCAACCCCTTGGGCGCGAATTCGGCTTAACAGCCCGGACCGGCGCGTGTTAACTTTCGCGCAATAAAACAACATGACCCGAGGCAGGGCATCGAGCGACACGGCCGAACGATAGGCCCGCAATCCGGCACCGCGCCACAGGCCGTGCGGCGCCCGGTCGCGCGACGGGGGCTAACCCCCGCGCCGCCCGCACCCGCCCCGGCGACAATGGGATCGGGGCTGGCATGGTTCGGGCACGCGAACTGGGGTATGATCGCAACGCTACCGCTTGGGAGATGGCGCAGGAAATCTTCGGCGACGGCGTGACCGTCGTCGGCGCGTCCTATAGCGGTGACCGGGATTCCTCGGCGATCTATTCGCGCGGGGATTCACGCGCGCCGGGTGTCACTCCGGGCGATACCGGCGTGATCCTGTCTACCGGCAATGCCCGGGATTTCACGAACTCGCGTGGCGATGCCAACCAGAGCGCCAGCACATCGACCAATACCAGTGGCATCAACAACGACCCCGATTTCAACGCCGCCGCCGGTACCAATACCTACGACGCCGCTATGCTCGAGGTCGATTTCATTCCCGGTACTGCGCTGATGACGATGCAGTTCGTGTTCGCCTCCGAGGAATATCCCGAGTTCCAGAGTTCGGTCTATCAGGATTTCGTCGGTGTGTGGGTCAACGGCACACAGGTCAGCATGGCCGTCGGCAACGGCGATGTCGACCCGGGCAACCTGAACAACGCCAACAATGAAAACCTGTTCATCGACAACACCAACGACGACTACAACACCGAGATGGACGGCTTCACCGTCACCATGACGCTGACGATGCACGTCAATCCGGGCGTGGTGAACACCGTGCGCATCGGTATCGCCGACGTGGTCGACAGCAGTTACGATTCAAACCTGCTTATCGCAGGCAACAGCATGCAGTCCGATTTCGTGGCCATGACCGACAGCGCCACGGTGCATCCAAGCGGCAGCCGCACGCTGGACGTGCTGGCCAACGATGTCAGTTCCGGCGGTACCCTGACGATCACCCATATCAGCGGCGTGGGGGTGACGGCCGGCGACAGCGTGACGCTGAATTCCGGCCAGGTGGTGACGCTCAACCCCGACGGCACCATCACGATCGCCGGTGACGGCGATACCGAAGACTTCAACTTCACCTACACCGCGACCAACGGCAGCAACAGCGACACCGGCTTCGTGTCCGTCAGTTCGGTGCCGTGTTTCGTGGCCGGCACGCTGATCCGCACACCCCATGGCGAAGTTGCGGTCGAGACGCTGGCGCCGGGCGATCTGGTCGAAACCCGCGACGACGGCCCCTGCCCGGTGCGCTGGATCGGCCGCCGCGAGGTTGCGGCAGAGGGCGATTTTGCCCCGATCCACATTCGCGCCGGAACCTTCGGCGACCACCGCGACCTGATGCTTTCGCCCCAGCACCGGGTGTTGCTGCGCGACAGTCTGGCCGAGTTGCTGTTCGGTGAGGGCGAGGTTCTGATCGCCGCCCGTGATCTCGTGAACGATGCCTCGGTGACACGCCGTCCGGGCGGCCGGGTGCAATATGTCCATCTCATGTTCGACCGCCATCAGGTGATCTGTTCGGAGGGTCTGGACACCGAAAGCTACCTGCCCGGCCCGCAGACCGGCAATCAGTTCGAGGTGCCCGTGATCGAGGAAATCAGGCGCATCTTCCCGGAACTGGATACGTCCACCGGCAGCGGCTATGGCGGGGCGGCCCGCCGCACCCTGCGCAACTTCGAGGCGCAGGTGCTGCTCTCGGGCAGACGGGCGGCCTGAGCGATGGCCTGGATCGCAGTCTGCGGCGCGGGCGGGCACGGGCATTGGTTTCGCCGGTCCGGCGGTTTATCCGCACCCCGCGCCGATGACGACGCGCTGCTGACGCGCGGATCGCTGGTGATCGAAACGCGCCTGCCCACCATACGGCGCCCGCGCCCGCTGGTGCTTTACGACCGGTCCGGCGATCGTCCGTTTCACCTGTCGCTGCAGGCCATTCCCGGCGGCGGCCTGACACTGGTGCTGAACCAGGGCGGTACCATCCTGCACCGCGCCATCGACTATTCCGAGGCCGGCCGCACCGATCTGTTGCGTATCACCTATAGCTGGGACGCACCGGCGCGGCGCGGCCACGTCGCCCTTGAGCGGACCGACCGCGAGCGTGTGCTGCTGGTGCCGGTGCCGGCGGCGCCGCCCCTGCGTATGGCCGATGCCCGGCTGCTGATGCGAAACGGCCCGGACCGTCACGTCGCATCCGAGGTGCTGTTTCTGGCGCTGTCCGGCGCGATCGAACCGGTCGGTCCGATGCCGTCCCTGCTGGCGCAGACGCCGATCGCGACGCCGCGTGGCTATCGTCCGGCGGGCAGCCTTCAACGTGGCGATACGGTGCTGACACCCGAAGGCGGGGTGGTGCCGGTCCTGCAAAGGGTCAGCCGCACGGTGCCTGCGTTGGGCAGCTTTCGCCCGGTGCTGCTGCGCGCGCCCTATTTCGGCTTGCAGCAGGATATCACGGTCGCCCCGTCGCAGCGCCTGGTTCTGTCCGGTTCCGAGGTGGAATACCTGTTCAACCGCGAAGCCGTTCTGGTCGAGGTCCGCCACCTTGTCGGCGGCACCGCCGTCATCCCCGCCGAAACCGGCCCCACCGTCACCTATACCCAGCTTCTGTTGCCCAGGCACGAGGCGGTGATCGCGGCGGGAACGGTGGCCGAAACGCTCTACATCGGCCGGTTGCGCCGCCAGAAGGAGCGTCTCGCGGCCAGTGTCCTGGCCGGGCTGGACCGCCATCTGCTGCCCGAGCACGGCAAGTCGGTCCACCCGGTGCTGAGCGCGTTCGACGCCATCGTGCTGGCCGAACAGCGCGCCGCATGACAGCGTGTGCGGCTTGCCGGCGCCGTGCGATCTGCCTATGCAGTCGGAAACGACCCGGGCAGTGCACATGATCAGACTGTTTTTCGCGATACTTTTTGCCGTGGCGGCCTGGATGCAACCGCTTGGCGCCCAGACGCTGAGCGTATCCACCGTCACGCGGCCACCCTTCTCGATGCCGGCGGACGGGTCGGATACCGGGTTCTCGATGGATCTGCTGGCGGCACTGGCGGACAAGCTGGGCTGGGAATACCGGATCTCCCGGGTCGAGATCTTCGCGGATATGCTGCGCGCGGTCGCGGATGGCGACGCCGACCTGGCCATTGCCAATATCTCGATCACCGCGGCGCGTGAAACGGAGATGGATTTCAGCCAGCCGATCTTTGAATCCGGGCTGCGGATCATGGTTCCGGGCGACCAGGCCAGCAGCCCGGCGCTGTGGCGGGCGCTGATGTCGCGCGATCTTCTCGCGGCCATAGCCATTGCGTTCGTCGTCCTCACGGGGGGCGGCATGGCGATGTGGTATTTCGAACGCCGCGCGCAGCCCTATTTCGATCGCCCGGCGCGCCAGGCGCTGTTTCCGTCATTCTGGTGGGCGCTGAATCTCGTGGTTAACGGCGGCTTCGAGGAACGGGTGCCCCGCACGCCGTTCGGGCGCCTGTTCGGGGTGTTCCTGGTGATTTCGTCACTGTTCGTGGTCTCGCTGTTCGTGGCCAGGATCACGACGGTCATGACGGTGGACGCAATCAACGGATCGGTGAATTCGGTCAGCGATCTCTATGGCAAGCGGGTCGGCACCATCGAGGGATCGACCGCCGCGGGGTTTCTCGACCGCCGCGAGATCACCTGGCTGGGCTATGCCGGGCTTGACGGGCTGATCGAGGGCTTCGAGACCGGCGCGCTGGATGCGGTGGTGTTCGATGCGCCGATCCTGTCGTACTATGCCACCCACGAGGGCCGCAGCACGGCAGAAATGGTCGGCCCGATCTTCCTGCGCGAAAACTACGGCATCGTGTTTCCCACCGGCAGCCCGCTGGTCGAGGATGTCAACCAGGCCCTGCTGGCGCTGCGCGAGGACGGCACCTACGAGGCGATATACCGCAGATGGTTCGGGGCGCGGAACTGACGCGAACGGCGCGCGTTCCCGTGCGCCCGGCCGCAGGTCATTCGGGCCCGTCGGTGCCGGGCCGGCCGAACGGTCCGGCGAATTCCGCCGCCAGGAACCGCTCGAACGCCTCCAGGTTGACCGGCTCGAACTGGCCGAACCCCTGCATCCAGACGCTGGCGGCGCGCAGCGCGTCGGGTTCCAGACGGCACCATTTCACCCGGCCGCGCTTGTCCTGGCTGATCAGCCCGGCACGCGTCAGGATCGCCAGATGCTTGGAGATCGCAGCCAGCGATATCGCGAAGGGCTCGGCCACGTCCGTTACCGCCATGTCGTCCTCAAGCAGCATTGCCAGAATGGCGCGCCGGGTCGGATCGGCGAGGGCGGCAAACACGATGTCCAGATCGTCGCTCATGTCGGTGGCGTAAGGCCCGGCCGGATGATCGTCAACCGTCCGGTTGAATATGCGCGCGTGCCAGTTCCCCGCCTTCCGCCCCTGCGACCGATTTTCCCATGGCTTCTTTCTGGTCAAAAATACTCGAAAATACAAAGGCTTGCGAAATCCTCCGGCCAAAGATCAGGGCCGTTGACTCCGCGCCCGGCGCGGCTTAGCACGATGCCGAGCACAGCGTGAGGATTGCGCACCGTGAGCGAGGACGACCAAAGGCAGCGCCTGGCGCGGCTCGAGGCGCGGATCGCGGCGGCGCGCAAGGCGGCAGAACCGCCCCCGCGCGGGCAAGACCACCACGCTCAGGCGCATCTGGCCTGGCGCATGGTGATAGAACTGGTGGCCGGTCTGGGGATCGGTTTCGGCATGGGGTATGGGCTGGATCGCCTGTTCGGGACGCTTCCCGTGTTCCTCGTGCTGTTTACATTTCTGGGTCTGGCGGCGGGCATCAGGACGATGCTGCGCAGCGCGCGCGAGGTCCAGGACGAGACAATGGCCGAACCGGCCGAAAGGGAAGACGAGAGGGGCTAGAGACGTGGCAACCGAGACGCAGGCGGCAGAACATGCCGCAGAGGAAGGCGCCGGGCTGGTTTTTCACCCGATGGATCAGTTCATCGTCAGGCCGCTGTTCGGCGGCGACACGATCGCCTGGTACACGCCCACCAACGTGACGCTGTGGATGGGGCTGGCCGTGCTGGCGATCCTGGTGCTGCTCGTGCTGTCCACCTCGCGCCGCGCCATCGTTCCGTCGCGCAGCCAGTCGATCGCCGAACTGGCCTACGGTTTCGTCTACAAGATGGTCGAGGACGTGAGCGGCAAGGACGGGGTCAGGTACTTTCCCTATGTCATGACCCTGTTCATGTTCATCGTCTGCGCCAACTTCCTCGGGCTGATCCCGGGGGCCTTCACCACGACCAGCCACCTTGCCGTCACGGTGGTTATGGCGCTCGCGGTGTTCCTGACGGTGACGCTCCTGGGCTTCTACCTGCACGGCATCAGCTTTCTGAAACTGTTCTGGATCAGCGCCGCGCCGCTGCCCCTGCGTCCGGTTCTGGCGCTGATCGAGGTGATTTCCTATTTCGTGCGTCCGGTCAGCCACTCGATCCGGTTGATGGGCAACATGATGGCCGGTCACGCCGTGATGAAGGTGTTCGCGGGCTTTGCCGCGATCATCGCCATCGCGCCGGTATCGGTCCTGGCGATTGCCGCCATCTATGCGCTCGAGGTGCTGGTGGCGTTCATCCAGGCCTATGTCTTCGCAATCCTGACATGCGTGTACCTGAAGGACGCGCTGCATCCGCATCACTGACGCGTGGCGGGACAACCCCGCCCCGAAGAAATCCAACTCATTCCATCGTAAGGAGAAAAATCATGGAAGGTGACGTCGTACAAATGGGTGCCTATATCGGTGCCGGTCTGGCCTGTACCGGTATGGGCGGTGCTGCCGTTGGTGTGGGACACGTGGTGGGCAACTTCCTGTCCGGCGCGCTGCGCAACCCGTCGGCCGCCGGCGGTCAGACCGCCACCATGTTCATCGGTATCGCGTTCTCGGAAGCCCTGGGGATCTTCTCGTTCCTGGTCGCGCTTCTGCTGATGTTCGCCGTCTGATCTTTCGGAACCGCATTCCTTACGGCCGGGCGGCGCAGCTTCTGCGTGGCCCGGTGTAACGGCAAGTTCCCGAGGAGAACGACATGGCAACCGAAACAACAGCAGCCGGGCATGTCTCGCCCGAGTCGCTTGAAGCGGCCGGCCGCTGCATAGATGCCCATGGCGGCGCCATCGGCATGCCGCAGCTGTGCTTTGACTGGTTTCCCAACCAGATATTCTGGCTGGTCGTCACGCTTGTCGTGATCTTCCTGATTCTGAGCCGCGTCGCGCTACCGCGGATCGCCGGCATTCTTGCCGAGCGCCAGGGCACGATCACCGCCGACATCGCCGCCGCCGAAGATCTGAAGGCCAAGGCGGTGGAGGCCGAGGAAGCCTATAACAGGGCCCTCGCCGAGGCCCGCTCCGAAGCCCAGCGCATCGCCGGGGAGGCGCGCGCCGAAATCCAGGCCGAACTGGACAAGGCGGTTGCCGCTGCCGATGCCGAGATTGCAGCCAAATCGGCGGAATCGGAAAAGGCTATCGCCGGGATTCGCGCCACCGCGCTGGACAGCATCGAGGCCGTCGCCACCGACACCGCCGATGCCATCATCACTGCGCTGGGCGGTGAATCCGATGCCAAGGCGGTTTCCGGCGCCGTTGCCGACCGGATGAAGGGATAACCGACATGGCCAAGACAATCGCCCCCGTTCTGACTGTCCTTGCCGCCGGTGCCGCCAGCCCGGCACTGGCCGCCGGCGGCCCGTTCCTTTCGCTGCACAACACCAACTTCATCGTGTTGCTGGCCTTCATCCTGTTCATTGCCGTGCTGGTCTATCTGAAGGTTCCGGGTATGCTGGGCCGGGCACTGGACAAGCGTGCGGCCGGGATCAGGTCTGAACTGGACGAGGCCCGCGCGCTGCGCGAAGAGGCCCAGACCATTCTTGCAAGCTACGAACGCAAGCAGCGCGAGGTCAAGGAACAGGCCGACCGCATCGTCGCCGCCGCCCGTGCCGATGCCGCCACCGCGGCCGACCAGGCAAAGGCCGATCTCAAGCAGTCGATTGCGCGCCGTCTGGCCGCGGCCGAGGATCAGATCGCATCGGCCCAGGCCGCGGCGGTCAAGGATGTCCGCGACCGCGCGATTTCCATCGCGGTTTCGGCAGCGGGTACGGTTCTGGCCAAACAGATGACGGCCGCGCAGGCCAACAAGCTGATCGACGAGTCGATCGGCGAGGTTGAGGCCAAGCTGCACTGATCGCGGCGACGCCCTTCGAGAACCTTCGAGAACCCGGCCCCGCGCGGCCGGGTTTTCCTTTTGCGGTCCGCGCCTACCGCCCTTTTTCGTGCTCGAACCTCTGCCGGGCCACCACCTCGTTTTGCCGCGCTCTTTGCAGGCCCGAAAGCGCGTTCGACATAGCACAGATGCGCCACCACGGCGGCGCGGGCCGCTGACGCATCGTGCGCCTGCAACGCCTCGTTGATGGCCCGGTGCTGGTCCAGAAGCTCGGATTGCGTGGTGCGCTGGCGAAGCACCGAGGCCGAGGTTTTCCGGCTGGACCTTCAGGAAAGGCATGGCGACCCCGTTGACTGGTCAGAGAATATGACCGGAGCGGCCGGGCCTCACCCTGAGCAATTGGGCGATCCGCAATATGTTGTGGATAAATCCGCCGGTTTCCCCAGATACAGCGTAACACCGTTGACTTGAAGGGGGCCAAGCCCCCACATTCAACGCCAGGCGGGAATCAGGACGCAAGGGCGGTGCGCTTTTCGAAACTCAGACTGACCGGCTTCAAGAGCTTTGTCGATCCGACCGATCTGCTGATCGCGGACGGGCTGACAGGCGTGGTCGGCCCGAACGGCTGCGGCAAGTCGAATCTGCTGGAGGCGCTGCGCTGGGTTATGGGCGAAAACCGCCCCACCACCATGCGCGGCAGCGGCATGGAGGACGTGATCTTTGCCGGCGCCGCGACCCGTCCGGCCCGCAATTTCGCCGAAGTGCATCTGCTGATCGACAATACCGAAAGACTGGCGCCCCCGGGGTTCAACGACGCCGATACGCTTGAGGTCGTGCGCCGCATCACCCGCGATGCCGGCAGTGCCTACAAGTTGAACAGCAAGGACGTGCGCGCCCGCGACGTGCAGATGCTTTTCGCCGACGCCTCGACCGGCGCGCATTCGCCCGCTCTCGTCAGTCAGGGCCAGATCGGCGAGTTGATCCGCGCCAAACCGACCGCGCGGCGGCGCATCCTGGAAGAAGCGGCGGGCATTTCCGGCCTCTATCAGCGCCGCCACGAGGCCGAACTGAAGCTGAAGGGCACCGAGGCAAATCTGTTGCGTGTCGACGACGTGCTGGAACAGCTGGCCGCGCAACTGGCGCAACTGGCGCGTCAGGCACGGCAGGCGGCACGCTATCGCGAGATCGGCGAACAACTGCGTCAGGCCGAGGGGATGTTGCTGTACCGGCGCTGGAAAGAGGCTGACGAAGCGCGGGAAAGCGCCGAGGAGGTGTTGCGCGGTCGCGTGACCGATGCGGCAAGGGCCGAGGCTGCCGCATCAAAGGCGGGCAGGGCGCAAGCCGCGGCCGACGCCGCGCTGCCGCCGCTGCGCGAGGAAGAGGCGATTGCCGGCGCCGTCCTGCAGCGATTGCAGGTTCAGCGCGACGCTCTGGCCGAACAGGAGGCCCACGCCCGGCAGACCATCGAAACGCTGGGCGGGCGGATCGAACAGATGGCCCGCGATATCGACCGCGAAACCGGGCTGAACCGCGACGCCGGCGAAACCATCGAGCGGCTGGAGTGGGAGGCGCGCGAACTGGCCAAGGCCGGTGAGGGGCATCAGGACCGGCTGGACCGGGCGGCGCAGGCGGCGCGCGATGCGGCATCGGTGTTGCAGGACCGCGAGGGGAACCTTTCGCAGATCACCGAAGATGTCGCCCGGCTGGCGGCGCGGCATCAGTCGGCGCAACGGCTGATGGAGGACAACCGCAAGACGCTTTCGCGCTCGGAAACCGAGGAGACGCGGGCGCGCGAGGCGGTCGGCGCGTCCAGGTCGGCGCTGGCGCAGGCCGAGCGGGACTTCGATGCCGCCGCGGCTTCCGAGGTGCAGGCCACAACGGCGGCGGCGGCGGCCGAAACGGCGCTGACGGCGGCCGATGCGCTGCGGGGCGAAACCCAGGCGCGCGAGGCCGAGGCGCGGGCGCAGCGATCCGAGGCCGAGGGCGAGGCCGGGGCGCTGAGGGCCGAGGTCGCGGCGCTGGCCCGTCTGGTGGCGCGCGACACCGCCGAGGGCGGTCAGGTGATGGACCTGATGCGCGTCGATGCGGGCTATGAAAAGGCACTGGGCGCGGCGCTGGCCGACGATCTGCGCGCACCGCTGGTTGCCCATGACGGGCCGTCGGGCTGGGTCGATCTGCCCGGGTACGATGCCGATCAGGCATTGCCCGAAGGGGCCGAGCGGATGGCGCTACATGTCTCGTGCCCCGATGCCCTGGCCCGGCGCATCGCCCAGGTCGGCCTGGTTGACGGCGATGCCGGGCCGCGGTTGCAACCGTTGTTGCGGCCAGGGCAGCGGCTGGTCTCGATTGATGGCGATCTGTGGCGTTGGGACGGTTTCCGCGCCTGGGCCGAGGACGCGCCCAGCGCCGCGGCGCTCAGGCTTGAGCAGTTGAACCGCCTCGAAACGCTGAAACAGGATCTGGAGCGCGTCGGTGCCCGCGCCGATGGCGCCCGTGGCGCCCACGAGATGCTGAGCCGGCAGTTGGCCGAAGTGACCGAGGCCGACAAGGCGGCGCGCACGGCCCGGCGCGACGCAGATCAACAGGTCGTCGCGGCGGCCCGCGCGCTGAGCCGCGCCGAGGCCGACCGCAACCTGGCACGGGGAAAGCTGGAAACGCTGTCGCTGGCCGTGGACCGGCATCGCGACGAGGCGAGCGCGGCGCGCTTGCGGCTGCGCGAGGCCGAAGCGGCGCTGGCGGATCTCGGCGATCTGGACAGCGCCCGCGCCGCGATCGAGGATATCAAACAGAGCGTCGAGGCGGCGCGGATCACCATGCTGACCCGGCGGTCGGCGCATGACGAACTGCGCCGCGAGGGCGAGGCCCGCACGCGCCGTGCCCAGGAGGTCGTCAAGGAGATCAGCGGCTGGCGGCACCGGCTCGAGACTGCGGACAAGCGAATAGCGGAGTTGAGCGAACGCAAGGCCGCGTCCGAGGCGGAACTGACCGACGCCAGCGCGGTACCGGCCAGCATCGCGGCAAAACGCGACGATCTATCAGTGGCGATCACCGAGGCAGAAGCCCGCCGCGCCGCCGCCGCCGACCGGCTGGCCGGGGCCGAAGCGGAGCTGCGCCAGGCGGTGCAGACCGAGCGCGAGGCCGAGCGCCTGGCGTCCGAGGCGCGCGAGGCACGGGCGCGCGCCGAAGCGCGGCTGGACGCGGCCCGCGAAACCGTGACCCAGGCCGCCGAGCGTATCGCAGAGGACAGCCAGGTCACGCCGAGCCAGCTATTGAAGCGGCTTGAGACCGACCCGGCCACGATTCCCGCCGCCGAGGCGCTGGAAGCCGAAGTGAACAGGCACAAGCGGCAGCGCGACGCGCTTGGCGCGGTCAACCTGCGTGCCGAAGAGGATGCGCGCGAGGTGCAGACCGAACACGACACGCTTCTGGGCGAAAAGTCCGATCTGGAAGAGGCCGTCAAGACGCTGCGCAGCGGTATCGCCAGCCTGAACCGCGAGGGCCGCGAACGGCTGCTGACGGCGTTCGAGCAGGTCAATTCCAACTTTGCGATGCTGTTCAGGCATCTGTTCGGCGGCGGCGAGGCCAATCTCGTGATGGTCGAAAGCGACGACCCGCTCGAGGCGGGTCTGGAAATCATGTGCCAGCCGCCGGGCAAGAAGCTTAGCGTTCTGTCGCTGTTGTCGGGGGGCGAACAGACCCTGACCGCGCTGGCGCTGATCTTTGCGGTGTTCCTGGCCAACCCGGCGCCGATCTGCGTGCTGGACGAGGTCGACGCGCCGCTGGACGATGCCAACGTCACCCGGTTCTGCGACCTGCTGGACGAAATGTGCCGGCGCACCGATACGCGGTTTCTTATCATCACCCACCACGCCGTGACGATGAGCCGGATGGACCGGCTGTTCGGGGTCACGATGGCCGAACAGGGGGTGAGCCAACTGGTGTCGGTCGATCTCAAGAGGGCCGAGGCGCTGGTGGCCTGAGGGCCGAGCGCCGCCCAACTCTATCTGCGCCCCTCGCGCAGCCAGCCGCCGACGATCAGGGTCGCGGCGATCAGCAGCATCAGCCAGGCCGGCAGCAGCGGGGTTTGCGTCACGTCGCGGGTTTCATACGCACCGCGCGCAACCAGGCCGATCCAGCCGCGCCCGGCGGCCGGCCGGCCTTCGCGCACGTTGCGGATCGAGGGCAGGCCGTCCTCCAGCCGGAACGTGCCGCCGCGCAGGCTTGCGACCGCCGGTGCCAGCACCTCGCCGGTGGCGATGGTCTGTTCGAATTCGCGCGGGGCGGCAGGGCCAAGGCCGATGACGGCCCCAAGCTCGTCCTCCGACAGACGATAAAGGCCGATTTCGGGGCCATCGTATAGCGCCTCGAACCGGCCCGGCGAAACCTCGTCAAGCAGAACCTCCTCGGTGCCGCCATCGGGGCGGGTGACGGTGACGGGGCCGACAGCGTCCTTCAGGGTGCGGCGGATGATGCGCATTCTCTGGCCGGTGGGTTCGGCCCAAAGCGCCTCTTCCTCAAGCTCCGGTTCCTTCATCATCCAGTGGGCAAGGCGGCGCAACAGCTCGAGTTGCGGCCCGCCGCCGTCATAGCCCCGGCTCCAGAGCCAGGCATGATCGGACGCCAGCAGCGCAACCCGGCCCTCGCCGACCCGGTCGAGAATGAGAAGCGGACGCTCGCCGGCACCCGACATCAGCACAGATCCGCTTTCGGGTTCGACCTCGATCTGGCGCAGCCAGGCGCCCCAGGGGCCACTTCGATCGGGGCTTTCGAGGGCGGCCGTGACAGGGTGGCGGTGGCCCAGATCCGTTACGGCGGGGCGGTATTTCTCTTCGACAACGCGCGCCGTGGGACGGGCCGGCAGAATGGTTTCCAGCGGTGAGCGATATATGCTGTCGGCGCTGGCGAAATCGGGGCCGGCGGCGACCAGAACGGCGCCGCCCTCAAGGACGTAGTTGGCGACATTGTCGAGGTAGATCGACGGCAAAATGCCGCGCCGCTTGTAGCGGTCGAAAATGATCAGGTCGAAATCCTCGATCTTCTCCAGAAACAGTTCGCGGGTCGGAAACGCGATCAGCGACAGTTCCTCGACCGGCACGCCGTCCTGTTTCTCGGGCGGACGCAGGATGGTGAAATGCACCAGATCGACCGAGTTGTCGGATTTCAGCAGGTTGCGCCAGGTGCGCCCGCCCTGATGCGGTTCGCCCGAGACAAGCAGCACCCGCAGCCGGTCGCGCACCCCGTTCATCTGGATCAGCGCGGAATTGTTGCGCGTGGTGATTTCGCCGCGTGCCTCGGGTACCGAAAAGCGGATCACGTTGCGCCCGCCATGGGGCAGAGTCACCGGCAATTCGATATCCTGACCGACCGGAATCTCGAAGCGTTGCGGCTCTGATCCGTCCACCGAGATATCCAGCGGCGCGTGCGCCGAAGCGGCATCCGGAGGCACCGCGCCGCTGTCCTCGACGCGAAGCGTCAGCGTGACCGCCTCGCCGATGATGGCGAAGGCGGGTGCGTTGGCAACCACCAGGCGGCGGTCCCAGTCGGTTTCGCGCCCCGTCAGCAAAAGGTGCATCGGCGCCGGCAGGTCGGGCGCACGATCTGCGTCATGCGCCCGTCCGTCGCTTAGCGTGATGATACCGGCCACCCGGTCGCGGGGCTCTTCGGCCAGTGCGGCGGACAGCGCCGCCATGAGCCGCGTGCCGCTGTCGTCCTCGCCGTCCTTCACGGTGACGCGGCGCAGCTCGGTATTTTCGCGCGCCTCGATAGCGGCGACAAGCCGTTCGGTTGCCTGTTGCATCTGCCCGGGACGGTCCGGCAAGGACTGGCTGGCGCTTTGGTCCTCGACCAGCAGCACGATATCGTCAAGCGGCGCGCGGTCCTCGATCTGATAGACCGGCCCGGCAAGTGCCGCCAGCACCGCCGCCGCCGCCAGTGCGCGCAACGCCCAGCCCGACAGCCCGCGCCAGAGCGCCAGCACGACGCCCGCCAGCGCCAGCGCCGCCAGCCCGGCCAGGAATGGCCAGGGAAGCAGCGGGTCGAAGATCACCGATCCGGTCATTGCCCCAGCCTTTCCAGCAGCGCCGGCACATGTACCTGGTCGGACTTGTAGTTGCCCGTCAGCACATGCATCACGAGGTTGACGCCAAACCGGAAGGCCAGTTCGCGTTGCCGTTCTCCGGTCAGGCCGCGGCCGACGGGCACGAGAGGGTTGCCGTTGCGGTCAGTGGCCCAGGCGGCGGCCCAGTCGTTGCCGCCGATGACGACGGGCGTGACCCCGTCGTTGAGATTGCGAAACGGCATGCCTTCGATCTGTTCGGCATCCGGCGGCGCGGCCTCGACCCAGACCTCGCGGCCGGAATGGCGACCGGGGAAGGTCTGCAACAGATAGAAAGCGCGCGTCAGGACGTGATCGCGCGGCACCGGTTCCAGCGGCGGAATATCCAGCGGCGCGGCCAGGGCCTGCAACTTGCGCCCGTTCGGGCTGGCCGCGCCGAACCCGGCGATGTCGGCATCGCGGGTATCGAACAGGATGAGGCCACCGGCGCGCAGATAGGCATTCAGCCTGGCATAGGCTTCGCGCGAGGGCGTCGGTTGATCCGGCGTCACCGGCCAGTAGAGCATGGGGAAGAACGCGAGTTCATCGGTTTCCAGATCGACGCCGACCGGGTTTGCCGGCTCGACCGTGGTGCGAAAGAACATCGTGTCCGACAGGCCCCGCAGACCGGCTTGCGCGATATCGTCAACCTGGGCGTCGCCGGTCAGCACATGCGCCAGCGTTACCTCGGCGGTGGCGGAGATCGCGAATTCCTCCCTGCTCTGGTTCGGCTGCTGTGCGGCGCCCGGCTGCGGCCCGGCCAGAAGGGCCAGAGCGGCCAGTGCCGGGGCGGCGGCATGCTGCGCGAGCCGCAGGCGCCCCGAAAGCGCCAGCGCGGCGATCACGTCGATAACCAGCAGGACCAGCGCCAGGCCGAGCAATACGCCGCCCAGCGGCAGTTCGGCCCGCGGCTCAAGCCCTTCCACCGGCACATCCGCCGGCCATTCAGCAGCACGCAACGCGCTGTCCTCGGCCAGCACGTTGCGTGCCAGCCGCCGGTCGCCGCTGCGATAGAGACCGGGGCGCAGGTCGGGGCCAAGCGGGGCCGCGGCCAGCGCCGGACCATCGACACCGGGAAGGGTGCCGGCATCGCGCAGCGTGCCGAACCCGTCCAGCACCTGTACCGGAGTCCATGTCGTGCCTTCTAGCTCTCCCGCATCCGGCGGTCTGGCCGAGGATGAAACCGCCAGCCGCTCCAGCATCTCCACGAACAGGCCCGACAGCGGCAGGCTGGACCATTCGGCATTGGCAGTGACGTGAAACAGCACGACCTGCCCCTGGCCCAGCGGTTTGCGCGTGACCAGCGGCGTGCCGTCAGCCAACGATGCGATCACCCGGTCCGCCAGGGTCGGGTCGGGCTGGGCCACGACCTGCGCGGTTACGTTCACGTCGTCGGGGATACGCAGGCCGTGGAAGGGCGAGTTCTCGGGGAAGTCCGCCAGTGTCTTCGGCTCGCCCCAACTCAGCGCGCCGCCGATGCTGCGCCCGCCCGAGCGCAGCCGCACCGGCATCAGCGGGTCTTCCCGCGCGCGGCTGATATCGCTGGCCGCCAGCCGCGGCCCGGCGAAACGCAGCAGCATGCCGCCCGCTTCGACCCATTCGCCCAGCGCGGTTTCCTCGGCTGCCGACAAGGTTGCGACATCGGCCAGAACCACCACGTCGGGGCTGGCCGGCAGCAGGTCCATCAAGGCGCCTTCCAGCACGTCGGCCGACGGCGCCAGCGCCTGCTTCAGATAGTGCAGGGGCGATAGCAGCTCGAGCCCCTCGCGTTCGTCACGCCCGGCGATAAGCGCAACCTCGCGCCGCCGCAGGGCATCGTCGGCAAGCGTCGTCGCGCCGGCCGAGTGCTGGCCCTGCACCTCGAACCGCGTGATCCGGGCGCGCAGTTCGGCGGGCAGCGACAGCGCCGCCTGGGCGGTGTCGGCGCCGGCCTCGAACCGTGCCGGTACCGAGGCCAGAACCCGCGCGTTCCCGGCCGGATCGGTGCCTTGGGCCAGAACCGTCGCCTCGCGCGCCGGGCCCTGCCCGGACCGGCGCAGCGAAAGTTGCAGCGCCCCGTCCCGAAACCGCACCGGCGCAAGGCCGAGAACCGGTATCGCGGTCTGGAACACCCGCAGGCTACCGCGTCCGCGCAGCGCCGCCATGATCCGGCCGCGCCCGTCAAAATCGAGCCCGTCGCCCAGCCAATGGGTGTCGAACCCGCCTTCTACCGATTGCAGCGCCGAAAGCGCCGCATCGACCTGCGCGCTGGTCGGTTGCCATGGCCTGGGCTGCATCCCGGCCAGGCGCGAGCGCCAGACATCGGCGGACTGGAATACCGGGTGTTCCGGCTCGGTCAGCCGCAGGATGGCGGCAGGGCGGTCGCTGCGCCCGGCCTCGGTCAGTTGCGCCTCGATTGCCGCGATCTTGTCGGGCCACCGCGTTGCCCCCGCCCAGCTGGCATCGAGAACGATCAGCAGCGGTCCCGAGCCGTGGTTTTCCCGGGTCGGGTTCAGCACCGGTCCGGCCAGCCCGATGATGACCGCGCCCATCGCCAGCATCCGCAGCAAGAGAAGCCACCACGGCGTTCGGTCGGATACGGATTCCTCGTCCTTCAGACCCAGGAGCAGCGTTACACCCGGAAACATCCGCCGCGCCGGTGCCGGTGGCACCGCCCGCAACAGCAGCCACAGGATCGGCAGCGCAACGAGGCCGAGAAGCAGCCAGGGCGCGGCAAAGCCAATGCCCGCCAGAACGGTCATCGCGTGCCTCCGTCCAGCGCGCGGTAGAGCCACAGCAGGGCTGATTGCGCGCTGTCGCCGGTGTGATGCAGCCCGGCCTGCCAGCCGGTGGCGCGGCACAGCCCGCGCAGTTCTTCCTTGCGCGCCGCCAGCCGGTCGAGATAGCGCGCCCGCAAATCGCCCGCCTTCATTGTCTCATGGCTCAGCGTGTGACCGACGCTTTCGAATATGGTCCGGCCGCGAAACGGAAACACCTCCTCGGCCGGGTCCAGGACCTGAAGCAGCACGCCGCGCACGCCCCGGTCGGCTGCCTTGGTCAGGGCCGTGCGCACCCCGTCCAGCGGGCCGAGGAAATCGGACAGGAACAACGCCCGCGCATGCGGCACCATCGCGCGGTGCTCGGGCGCGGCGTAGTCGGCTGAGTCGTCGGCGCAGAAAGCCGCCGCCAGCCGCGCGATCTGGTCGTTGCCGCGCCGGGGCGGCAGCGCGGAACCGGCAAGCCCGACCCTTTCGCCGCCGCGTATCAGCAGGATGGCACCGGCCAGGGCCAGCAGGCGGGCGCGATCGATCTTGGTGGGCAGGGTCTTGTCGGAGGCAAAGCGCATCGACGCGCCCTGATCGACCCACAGCATCACCGACTGCGCGATCTGCCATTCGCGTTCGCGCACGAATTGCTGATCGCCGCGCGCCGAACGGCGGTGGTCGATCATGCGCCGGCTGTCGCCCGGCTGTGCCGGACGGTACTGCCAGAAATCATCCCCCAACCCGGCGCGGCGGCGGCCGTGTTCGCCCAGCAGGACGGTTCCGGCAAGTTGCTCGGCCCGCGCCAGAAGCGGCGGCAGGCGGCCGGCCTCGGCCTCGGATCGCTCGCGCAGGGTGGGGGTGTGGCTCACGCGGCAGCCTCGGTGCCGGCCAGTCCGGCGGCGGTTTCGTCGATCAGCCCGGCCAGGCTGTCGCCGCGGGCGCGGGCGGCGAAATTCAGCGCCATGCGATGGCTGAGAACCGGGCGCGCCATGTCGAGCACGTCGCCGGTATCGGGCGCCAGCCGGCCCTGCAACAGGGCACGGGCACGCACCGTCAGCATCAGCGCCTGCGCGGCGCGCGGCCCCGGCCCCCAGGCAACGGTTTGCGCGACGCGCGCCGATGCGCCGGATCCCCGGGGGCGGAAGGCGCGGACCAGATCGAGGATCATCTCGACCACCGAGTCGCCCACCGGCATCCGCCGCAGCAGCCGTTGCGCCGCCAGCAGTTCGGCGGCGGAGAACACCGGCTCGGCCATTGCATCGTCGATCCCGGTGGTGGCCATGAGTATGGCGCGTTCGGTATCGCGGTCGGGATAGTCCACATCGACCTGAACCAGGAACCGGTCGAGCTGGGCTTCGGGCAGCGGATAGGTGCCTTCCTGCTCGATCGGGTTCTGGGTGGCGAGAACATGAAACGGCGCATCAAGAACCCGGTCCTGGCCGGCCACGGTGACGACGCGTTCCTGCATCGCCTGCAACAGCGCCGACTGGGTGCGCGGGCTGGCGCGGTTGATCTCGTCGGCCATCAGAAGCTGGCAGAACACCGGACCGGGCACGAAGCGGAAATTGCGGGTGCCGTCGGCGGCGGTATCCAGCACCTCCGAACCGAGGATGTCGGCCGGCATCAGGTCGGGGGTGAACTGGATGCGGTTGTCATGCAGCCCCATCACCGTGGAAAGCGTTTCCACCAGCCGGGTCTTGCCGAGTCCCGGCAGCCCGATCAGCAGCGCGTGGCCGCCGCACAGAAGCGCGGCAAGGGTCAGGTCCACGACCCGTTCCTGACCGATGAAACGGCGGGTGATCGACGCCCGGGCGAGGCCCAGCTTGGCCTCGAGCGCCTCGATGTCGGCGACCAGATCGGCGGGATCGGACATGACATTCCTTCCTTGCGGCTTATGTGTTGAACTGACCGTGTAGCTGACTGTATAGCGCCGGAAGGAAATGGCAAAAGCAATGAGCGGACAAAAGCCCGTTACCCCGTCGGCCGACGGCATCGCCAGCGCGGCCCGGGCGGCGGGCAAGAAGAAGGGGTTGCCCCCGGTACATTTGTGGGATCCGCCGTTCTGCGGCGATCTGGACATGCGTATCGCGCGGGACGGAACCTGGTTCTACCTCGGCACGCCGATCGGACGTCATGAACTGGTCAGGCTGTTCTCGTCGATCCTCAGGAAGGAGGAGGGCAGGTATTTTCTGGTCACGCCGGTCGAGAAGGTGGGCATCACCGTCGATGACGCACCCTTCGTGGCGGTGGATTTCGAGGCGCGCGGCGAGGGGCGCGATCAGGTGCTCGAGTTTCAGACCCATGTCGGCGACAGCGCGGTGGCCGGGCCGAAAAACCCGATCCGGGTGGAGCGCGATCCCGAAAGCGGCGAACCCTCGCCCTATGTGCTGATCCGGGCCGGCCTTGAGGCGCTGATCGACCGCAAGAGTTTCTACCGTCTGGTCGAACGCGGCGCCCATCACGATGGCTGGTTCGGACTCTGGTCTTCGGGCGTGTTCTTTCCGGTCATCGCGTCGGCGGAGTTGCCGCAGGGTTGATCGGGGGCTTTGCCCCCGTCGCGCGTTGCGCGACTCCCCCAGAGTATTTGGCCCAGAAAGAAGCAGGTCGGGGCAGTCTTGGCGGGGCCGGGATCGAGTCAGTCGGCGGAGGTTCTGACGAAGAAATACACCCACACGCCCTTGAAGCCGGGGTTCTCACGGCGGGCCCGGGCGATCTGGCCCCTGAGCCGGTCGAGATAGGGTGCCGCGGGTTCGCTGATCGGTCGCAGCCCGTCATAGAGCGGCACGGATGGCGGGCCGGGCAACAACTGGCTGCTTCTGGAACTGCTTTGCACCCAGGTACAGGGGCTGGCCGGGCGTTCCACCGGCCGCCGCGCCGACTGGACCATGCCGCTGCCCGGTGGCGCCATCCGGCAGCGCGGCTTCGAATCCGACGAGGCGCTGCTGCCGGTGCGCAAAAGTGTCTGGCGGGCCTGTCTGGCGGCGCGCGACCATATCGGGCCGAAATCGGATGACGATCCGCCGCCGCCGGCCGCATCCGAGGCCTGGGTGTTCGAACCCGGCGGGGAAAACCGCGAAGCCGCGCGGCGCAGCCTCGACAACGCCTATGTCGACGATGACACCGCGCATTGCGCCACGGCGGTGCTGTATTGCAACGGTACGCTGGGGCCGGGCGATCTGGCGCAGTATCCCGCACCGGCCGGGGCCTCGGAATGGTCGGCCTATGCCATGAATGTCGTGGCGCTGGGCAAACTCTCTGATAGGTTTGAGATACAACAGCAATTGCTGGTCGACCGGGCGCTGGACATTGCCCGCGGCGGCAACGGCCGGATCGACCCGGCGGACGAACCGGTTGAGGGAGACGCATAGAATGACCAAGCCGCAGGCGCGTCTGTTCGACATGCACATGTGCGATATTCCCGCCCCGCCGACGCCGGCCGGACCGGCGCCGCCCGCGCCGCCGCCGATCATGATGATCTGTTCGCCCAATGTGATGGTCGGCGGTCTTCCGGCGGCGCGGGTCAGCGACATGCATACCTCGCTGGCTGGCCCGCATCCGGTCGTGACCGGCTCCATGACCGTCATGATCAACTACTTGCAGGCTGCCCGGATCGGCGATCTGGGCGTCTGCGGCGGGGCGATCATGAACGGCGAATTCACCGTTCTGACAGGAGGCTGATCCGGTCGCATGGTAGTCACGCTGAAATTCCAGTCCTCGGGCAGGGTGCCGGGCAATGCGCGTCCGGCGGTGATGCAGGGCGGCAGCCTGACCGTGGGTCGCGGCCCGGCCGACGATCTGGTTCTGCCCGACCCCGACCGGGTGTTGTCCAAGAGCCATTGCGTGATCGAGGATCACAACGGCAATGTCGTGGTCGTCGATCTCTCCACCAACGGTACCTTTCTGAACTATTCCAGGATCCCGCTGGGGCGGACACCGACACCGCTGAACAACGGTGATGTGCTGAGTGTCGGAAGCTATGAACTGGCGGTCGAAATCAGCGACGAGCTGCCCGATTTCGGAGACCTGATCGCACAGCCGTCGGCGCAGGTGCCGGCCTCGCCGGGGGTTGCCGGGTTGCGCGTTCCCGAATTCAGGGCCAGCCCGCCCTCGCACGCGGCCGGTGCCAGCCTGATCCTCACGCAAGCGGCCAGCGATGAAATCCTGCCGGATCTGGCGGCCGGACTTCTGGCCGGCCGCATCGCCAGCCCGAGCGTCTGGAGCGCGGCCGTGGGCAATGTGGTGCGTCTGCTGGTCAGCAACGGCCTGCCCGATGGGGCCGACCGGCTTGGCCTGTTCCATCCGGGCGCGCCGGTCTGGGCCGAGGCGCGGCCGCTATGAACGACTATCGCTACAACGCCAAGACCCATATCGGCCTCAGGCGAAGGATCAACGAAGATGCGGTTCTGGCGATGCCGGAGCAGAACATCTGGGCGGTATCGGACGGGATGGGCGGCCACGATGCCGGCGATTTCGCCAGCCGCCTTGTCACCGACGCGATTGCCACCATCGCGGAAGGGTTGGACCCGGCCGAGAGGATGCACGCCTTGCGCGATGCGTTGCAGGAGGCGCACAAGGCGATCCAGCAGGAGGCGGAAGCCCGTGGCCGCCGCCTGATCGGCGCTACGGTGGCGGCGCTGATGATGGCCAACAGCCATTTCGTCGCGCTGTGGGCCGGAGACAGCCGCATCTATCGCTATCGCGACGGCGGCATCGAGATGCTGACTTCGGACCATTCGGCGGTGGCCGATCTGGTGCTGTCCGGGCAGATGACCTGGGACGAGGCCGACCGGCATCCGCTGTCCAACGCCATAACCCGTGCTGTCGGGGTGGGCGGCGAACTGGAACTGGACAAGGTTCGCGGGCCGGTCGCGCCCGGCGACCGGTTCCTGATCTGCTCGGACGGGCTGACCAAATACGCCACCTTCGGAATGCTTGAACGGTTGTTGGGTGCCTGTCCGATCGAAACCGTGTCCGACCGGCTGATCCAGGTGGCGCTGAGCGGCGGCGGCGCCGACAATATCTCGGTCATAGTCGTGGACGTGACGTAGCGCCGGGGCCGTGCATTGCGGATTCAGAGCGAGCGCAACAGAACCTTGTTCGATCCGACCGCGCTGGCGATGCGCTGGAATTGCGCGGCGCGTTCGCCCGGGTTCTCGGCCGAGCGCAGCAGCACGGTTTCGGCCTCGACGATCACCGCCAGCGCCTGGGCCAGGGCGACATCCTTGCGCACCGGGGCGGCGATCACCCCCGGCGGGATGAACACCGGCGGTTGCGCGACGGCTTCGCGGCCGGTCAGAAACAGGGTGCCCGATAGGGGCGGGGAACCGTCCCAGTCGCTGACGGTGCCGCGCCTGGAGGTCAGCCCAAGCGACGTGAACCACATGCCATGCGGCGCAACCGTGGCCGAGGACACCGACAACAGGATCAGGTTCTTCGCGCTGTGTGCCAGCGACGGTAGCGGCGGCAATGCGGGCCCGCCGCCATCCTGCGCCTGTGCCGGTCCGAGACCCAGACCGATCAGGCCGGCGGCAAGCGTATGGGCGGATATCCGGCAGAGGGGCCGAACAGACCGGTGCGTTTCATCGTGGCGGTCCTTTCCTCGGGCATGCCCGGGGCGGCATCACCCTTCGAGTCCATAGGCCCGGCGAATGCCGCGCCGGGTTCCCGGGCCGAATTCGCCGTCGATCGACCCGGCATAGAAGTCGTTTTCCTTCAAGAGACCCTGAAGCGCGCGCCGGGTCTCGGGATTGAACATCGTCGGCCTGTCGCTGAGAAGTGTCAGCACATCCGAACTGCCCGACCGCAGCGCGGCATAAAGATACCGTGCCGCATCCGGCGGCCCCTTGCCGTCGATCAGCCCGTCGTCGATCAGGGCGGCGAAATTGAACTGTGCCTGCGGGTGGCGCAGGTCCGCGGCGCGTTCGAACAGCTTCAGCGCCGCTTGCGGATCGGCGGGCAGCCCCAGCAGGCCCTGGTAGTGCATGAACCCCAGATCGTTGATCGCATCGGCAAAGTCCTGATCCGCCGCCGCCTGGAACAGGCGCAGGGCCCGGGCCGGATCGCGCGGCACGCCAAGACCCTTTTCATTCAGCTTGGCCAGTTCGTGCTGTGCCTCGGGCGAACCGGCATCCGCCGCCCGCTGCAGGAACGCGGCCGCCGCCTTCGGGTCGAACCGGCTTTCGTTCGGATTGAGCCGCATGTAGGCCAGCCCGACCATCGAGCGGGTATCGCCCAGATCGGCCAAAGCCAGCAGTTGTTCCTCCTGATCCGGGCGCAGCGCGGCCCAGGCATCTTCCGCCGGCTTTCCCGCCACGTCCGTCTGTCCCGGCGCGGGACCGGCCAGGTAGAATGGTACACCGGTCAGCGAACCGTAGGTATGGGGTTCCTGAAGGTTGCCGGTTCGGGCCAGCACCTCGTCGCGCACCTGCCTGAACATCAGGCTGATTTCGAGGCCCGGTATCACCAGTTTGTCCATCAGCGCCCGCGCGAACGGGCTGTTGCGCCCGGTGCCGTCCAGCGCGACCTGGCCGTCCCGCGCGGCGAAGGCCACCAGCGTACCACGGTCGGGATCGGCCGGCGCCAGCCCGCCGCCGCCTCGCGTGGCTGTGCCCGACGCGGCCGGCCCGGCCGGTGTCGCTTCTGTGGTGTCGATCATGTCGCCAAGCGGGTTGTCGCGGCAGCTGTCCAGAATCACGATGCGCATCTTGCGGGCGCGTTCGACGGCTGCCAGCATCTGGGTCAGCGAGACCGACTGGCGCTGAACTTCGCGGTTGGTCTCGACCCGCGCATCGACGGGAATCAGGAAGTTCTCGCCCTGAACCTCGACCCCGTGGCCGGCGAAATAGATCAGCGCGAGGTCGGCGACCTCGGCGCGAAAGGCGAAATCGTCCAGAAGCTGGCGCATTTCGGCGCCGGGGGTGTTCAGCGATAGGCTTACGTCGAACCCGATCCGTTCAAGGGTTCCGGCCATGTCCCTTGCGTCGTTCAGGGTATTGTCCAGGCCGGGCAGGGATTGATAACCGCCCAGGCCCATGACAAGGGCGATCCGGTCCGATGCCGCCGACACCGCCGATGCAATGCCCAGCGTCGCGAGCACCGCAACCAAGCCCACGAACCGGAATGCCGCAACCATGACGGGTACCTCGCAAGACCTGTATTCGGAACTCCATCATATCGCGGGCGCAGCGAAAATGAAGAGCGATGATGTAATGTGTGGAGGCTCTGGCCCGGGGGCGCCGCACGGGCTAATGCCGGGGCGGGATCGACGAAGCGAGAGAAAATGCCCAGATTTGCCGCCAACCTGAGCCTTCTGTTCACTGAACTGCCCTATCTCGACAGGTTCGCCGCCGCCGCTACGGCCGGGTTCGCCGGGGTCGAGGTTCTGTTTCCATACGATATGGCCGCCGAGGAGACCCGGCGCGCCCTGCTGGCCAGCGGGCTGGAACTCGTGCTGATGAACGCGCCGCCGCCCAGCCATGCCGGCGCCACACCCGGGTTTGCCGCGCTGCCGGGCGGTGAAGCACGGTTTCGGCATGACATGCACCATACGCTGCGCTTTGCCGAAGTCCTGCGGCCCTCGCTGATACACGTTATGGCGGGGTATACGAAGGATCCGGGTGCCGAAGATGTGTTCGTGGCCAATCTGCGGTGGCTGGCCGGGCTGGCCCCGGCGCAGAAATTCACCGTTGAACCCCTGAACCCGGGGGATCAGCCGGGATATTTCCTTGACGATTACGACCTCGCGGTGCGCCTGCTGGACCGGGTGGACCGGGCCAATGTCGGGTTGCAATTCGACAGCTACCACGCCCAGGTCATCCACGGCGATGCGCAGGGCATCTGGGAGCGGTACGGCGGCCGGGCGTTTCACGTCCAGATCGGCCAGACCCCCGACCGAAGCGAACCCGGCCCGGGCCCGATCGACTTTGCCGCGCTGTTTGCGGCCATTGACGCGGGCGGATATGCCGGCTGGGTCAGTGCCGAGTACCATCCGCGTACACCCGGCACCAGCAACAGCCTGGGCTGGATGCGCTGATACGTCCCGCAAGCGGGACTGGAAACGCGCAATCGCTATCAGCTATTCAGGGTGGTAGTCAGAGATTCCCGGAGCCTGCGATGATTCCTGCCCGCTATTCCCCGATCCTGTTCGGCCTTATTCTCTCGGGCCTGATGTCCAGCATGGTTTCCGCGGTCGCGACGCTGCGTATTCTGGGTGTGTCCGAGGGGTTCTTTTCCGCCTGGTTCTCGGCGTGGAGCTTTAGCTGGGCGGTCGCCTTTCCGGCGGTCCTGATCGTGGGGCCGATAACGCGGCGCATGGTGGCGCGGCTGGTGCGCGCCGAGGCAGAAAGCCCCCGGGGCAGTCACTGACGCCCCGGGGACCGGGAATTTCGCGCCTTCTGCTAGCCGGGGTTCCTGGCGAACCGCAGATAGGGCAGCTTCTTGTCCAGCTTGCCGTATTTCTCTTCCGCCTGCGCGTCGTTCAGCGCCGTTGCTACAATCACGTCCTGTCCCTGCTGCCAGTTGGCGGGGGTGGCCAGCGGCTGGCCCCATGTGCGCTGCACACCGTCGAGCGCCCGCACCACCTCGGCGAAGTTGCGCCCCACCGACATCGGGTAGGTCATCGACAGTTGCAGCTTCTTGTCGGGGCTGATGATGAAGACGGCCCGCACGGTCGCGGTGTCGGCGGGTGTGCGGCCATCGGGCAGATAGGCCTCGGCTGGCAGCATGTCGAATGCCTTGGACACGGCCAGTTCGGTATCGGCGATGATCGGAAAGCCCGCTGATGTTCCGGCATAGCTTTCGATGTCGCCCTTCCATTTGCGGTGATCCTCGGCGCTGTCCACGCTGACGCCGATGACCTTGGTGTTGCGTTTCTTCCATTCGTCGGCCAGTTGCGCCACGGCGCCGAACTCGGTGGTGCAGACCGGCGTGAAATCCTTGGGGTGCGAGAACAGGATCGCCCAGCTGTCCCCGATCCAGTCGTGAAAGGTGATCTTGCCCTGATCGGTCTCGGCCGTGAAATCCGGAACCGTGTCGTTGATTCGCAAAGCCATGTGCACTCTCCTGTTTCCTGTCGTGGCGCGCGCTCGCGCACAGGGTACAATCTAGGTGCTCGGGCCCGGCGTTCCATAGCCGGGGCGGCCGGGAACCCGGAAAACCCGGGCACCGTCAGGATTTGATCAAACCATCGGGAGCGCGGCTTGCCCTTGCCCGCGAGCGGTGACACATTGGCGCCGAAAACCTGACCGGGTGGTCAGGAAAACGTGATTTCGGGAGAATGCGACCATGATCGAAAAGCGCGAATTCTACATCAACGGGCAATGGACGGCCCCGGCGCAGGCGCGCGACCATCAGGTGATCGACCCGTCGACCGAAGAGCCTTGCGCGGTGATCTCGCTGGGCGGTCAGGCCGATACCGACGCCGCCGTCGCCGCCGCCAGGGCGGCCCTGCCAGGCTGGATGGCGACCCCGCCGGCGACACGCATCGAACTGGTCGAAAGGCTGATCGAGATCTACAAGACCCGCGGCGAGGATCTGGCCCAGGCCATGTCCGCCGAGATGGGCGCGCCGATCGACATGGCCCGGACCCAGCAGGCCGGCGCCGGGATTTACCACCTCAAGAATTTCGTCCGTGCCGCGAAGGCGTTCGAATTCGACCGTCCGCTGGGCGAACATGCGCCCAACGACCGGATCATCCGCGAGGCCGTGGGCGTCGCCGCCCTGATCACGCCCTGGAACTGGCCGATGAACCAGATCACGCTGAAGGTCGGCGCCGCCGCCGTGGCCGGATGCACGATGGTTCTCAAACCCTCCGAGGAAAGCCCGCTGGATGCGATGATCTTCGCCGAGATGATGCACGAGGCGGGCTTTCCGCCGGGTGTGTTCAACCTGGTGAACGGCGATGGCGCCGGGGTCGGCACGCAGCTTTCCGGCCACCCGGATGTGGACATGGTCAGCTTTACCGGCTCGACCCGCGCGGGCACCGCGATTTCCAGGAACGCGGCCGATACGCTCAAGAAGGTGCATCTGGAACTGGGTGGCAAGGGCGCCAACGTGATCTTCGAGGACGCCGACGAAAAGGCGGTCAAGCGCGGTGTGCTGCACATGATGAACAACACCGGCCAATCCTGCAACGCGCCCTCGCGCATGCTGGTGCAGAAGGGCATCTACGACAAGGCCGTCGAGACCGCGGCGGAAGTGGCCCGGAAGGTTACGGTGGGCAGCGCCCATGACGAAGGCCGCCATATCGGCCCCGTGGTGAACGAGACCCAGTGGAACAAGATCCAGGATCTGATCCAGAAGGGCATAGACGAAGGCGCAAAGCTGGTCGCGGGCGGTACCGGGCGGCCCGACGGGCTGAACAAGGGGTTCTTCGTCAAGCCGACGGTGTTTGCTGACGTGAACAACCAGATGACCATCGCGCGCGAAGAAATCTTCGGCCCGGTGCTGGCGATGATCCCCTTCGAAACCGAACAGGAGGCGATCGAGATCGCCAACGACACGCCCTACGGGCTGACCAACTATATCCAGACCGGCGACGGCGAGCGCGCCAACCGCATGGCCCGCGCGCTGCGCTCGGGCATGGTCGAGATGAACGGCCAGAGCCGCGCCGCGGGTTCGCCGTTCGGCGGCATGAAACAATCGGGCAACGGCCGCGAGGGCGGCATGTTCGGGATCGAGGACTTCCTCGAAGTGAAGGCCGTCAGCGGCTGGACGCCGTAGGCGGCAGAACCCGACACCGGGCAACAATGGGGACCGCCGGTCAATCGGCGGTCCCTTTCAGTTCACACCGCGCGCACGATCATTTGCGCAACCCCGTCCGACGTTTTGTGCACCGATTGTCCGTTGGCGCCGATGGTGGCCGAAACCTGCCGGCGGAACGCCGAGAAACTGTCGAACCTGACCACGTCGACCGGTTCGTCGAACCGCACGGTGATCCTTTGGCAGGATGGGTTCTCCGCCTGGCTCAACCCGTGGACGTGCCCGGTAAAGGGCTGGCCCAGATAGGTTCCCGCCACCCGGTCGCCGATTGCCAGGGGCCGGTTCCTGTCCGGTCGCGCGGCCAGCGCGCGCAGGGTATTCCAGTCGCGCGCCCCGTTTTGCCGCGCCACCAGTTCCAGCGACTGGCTGTGGCTGATCGCAGTGCCGTGATCCGCAAGCCGGCTGCGCAGCCGCCTGGCCTGGGCCTTGAGCGCGGCAATACGGGCGTTGTCATTCACATTGGTCATCTTGTGCCTCGATTCGCAGGGTATGCCACCGGGCTTGAAGGGACTCGCATTGCCATCAGAGCGCATACCGGAAAACGGGCAAGGGTGCACAAAGCGGGTTTCACCAAGGCGCGATGCTTGCGAGCGGCAGGGAACCCGAACCTGTGGTGCGGATAGGTGCAACCGGCGTCGCGGTCAATGGCACCTGCGCCGCCCCGTCTGGCCATGTGGCGGATTTGCCCCTAGACACGGGTCAGACCCGCCACCGCGAGGCCGCTTCGCATGATCATCACCCGCCTGCATGGCCGCCTGGGCAACCAGATGTTCCAGTACGCCGCCGCCCGCGGGCTGGCCGCCCGGCTGGGCGTGGGGGTGGCGCTGGATGCGCGCAATGCCCTGCACCGGGGCGAAGGCGTGCTGACACGGGTGTTCGATCTGCCGCTGGTGGCGCCGGGGGCGCTGCCGCCGGACCGGCACGAGGCGCTGCTGCGCTATGGCGTCTGGCGGCTATTCGGGCGCGAACCGGTGCTGCGCCGCGAACGGGGTCTTGGTTACAACGCGGCGTTCGAAGGCTGGGGCGACGGCAGCTACCTGCACGGGTACTGGCAGTCCGAAAGATATTTCGCCCATGCCGCCGACACCATCCGCGCCGATCTCGCCTTTCCCGCGCTGGCCGACAGCCGCAACGCGCAGATGGCCGCGCGCATCGCGTCGGGGTTGTCGATATCGCTGCATGTGCGGCGGGGCGACTATGTGGCGCTGAGCGCCCATGCCCTGTGCGATCAGGCCTATTACGGGGCGGCGCTGGCCCGCGTGCTGGACGGTCTGGAGGGCGAACCGACCGTGTTCGTTTTTTCCGACGATCCCGCCTGGGCACGCGACAACCTGCCGCTGCCCTGCGCCAAGGTGGTGGTGGATTTCAACGGCCCCGGGCAGGATTTCGAGGACATGCGCCTGATGTCGCTGTGCCGGCACAACATCATCGGCAATTCCTCGTTTTCGTGGTGGGGCGCGTGGCTGAACGCGCATCCCGGCAAGCGCGTGGCCGGGCCGGCGCGCTGGTTCGGCGATCCGAAAGTGCGCAATCCCGACATTCTGCCCGACGGCTGGCTGAGCATCGGGGCCTGAGCGCGGCCCGCATCCGGCCCGGTCTCAGAACGGCGCCGATGCGCGGAACTTCATCGAGATCCCCCCTTCGGGATGCTTGAGTCGCAATTCCTCGGACTGCAGCATCAGGCGCGGAAATTCCCGTGCCGGACCGGTCGCGTACAACGGATCCCCCAGGATCGGATGGCCCAGCGAGAGCATGTGAACCCGAAGCTGGTGACTGCGCCCGGTCTTCGGCATCAGCCGCAGCCGCGTGGTGTCGCCGTCATGGCGCAGCACCCGCCAGTCGGTCAGCGCAGGTTTGCCTGTCTCGTGGCAGACCTTCTGGCGCGGCCGGTTCGGCCAGTCCACGATCAGCGGCAAGTCGATCGTGCCGGTCTTGGGCTGCAACCGTCCCCAGACCCGGGCGACATAGGTCTTGCGTGCCTGGCGCTTTTCGAATTGCAGCCCGAGGTGGCGCTGGGCATGTGGTGTCAGGGCAAAGACCATCACGCCCGAGGTATCGCGGTCAAGCCGGTGCACCAGCAGGGCGTCGGGAAACGCCGCCTGCACGCGGCTCAGCAGGCAGTCGGCCAGATGCGGACCGCGCCCCGGCACGCTGAGCAGGCCGGCGGGCTTGTTCACCGCAAGCAGTTGCGCGTCTTCGTGCAACAGGTCCGGCGGGCCGCCGGGCGGGGAATAGTCGTTGCCGTCGGTCATGCCGCCTGCCTAGCGCGCGATGCGCCGGGCGGGAACCCGTATTCGCCATCGCCATCGCCATGCCGCCGGCGGCGCCTAGGTTTCCGCCAGCCCCATCTGGCGCACCGCCAGATCGCGCAATATCTCCTCGGAACCGCCGCCGATGGCCATCACCTTGACTTCGCGCCAGACCCGTTCGACCGGGTTGCCGCGCAGGTACCCGGCGCCGCCGAAGATTTGCATCGCCTCGGAGGCGACGAATTCCAGCCCCTTCGTTGCCTGGACCTTGGCCTTGGCGATCCCGGCCGCCGGCATTGCGCCCTGGTTGATGACCCAGCAGATGCGGTCGAGATAGGCTTCGATCATGTCGATGCGTGCCGAGATCTCGGCGAACTTGTGCGCGATCGCCTGATGTTCGATCAGCCGCCTGCCGAATGTCCGCCGGTTGCGCGCCCAGTCCAGCGCGTGATCGTAACACAGCCGCATCATGCCCAGCGAACCGGCCGCCAGTGCCAGGCGTTCGTGGTTGAAATTGCCCATGATGGCGAGAAACCCCTTGTTCTCGGGGCCGATCAGCGCGGTGCCGGGCAACGCGCAGTCGTCAAAATGCAATGCCGCCGTTGGCGAGCAATGCCAGCCCATCTTGTCGCCCAGTTCGGTGCGGGTGAAGCCGGGCGTATCCGCCGCAACCAGAAACAGCGAGATTCCGGCCAGGCCGGGCCCGCCAGTGCGGGCGCCGACGACGAACCAGTCCGATTCCATTCCCCCGGTGATGAACGTCTTGGCGCCGTTCAGAACCCATCCCCCGCCGCGCCGTTCGGCGCGGGTGGTCAGGTTCGCCACGTCCGAGCCGCCGCCCGGTTCGGTGATGGCAAGCGACGATCCGATCCGCCCGGCAACGATCTCGGGCAGCACCTCGCGTTTGAACGTCTCGGGCGCCAGGCTGACGATCGGGCCGATCGAGATCATGCGCCCGCCCACCGCCGCGGCCACCCCGGAGGCGCCGCAGCCAAACATCAGTTCGGCATAGTCGCGGCGCAGGAAGGCATCGTCAAAGCCCAGCCCGCCATACTCCTCCGGTACGCCAAAGCCGAACACGCCAAAGCGCGCGACGCTTTCGTGCAATTCCCGGGGTACGGCCTTCTGCGCCTCCCAGGTTTCGACATTCGGGGTGATCCGATCAGCGACGAAGCGTGCGAAATCGCGGCGGAAGGTTTCGCGGTCCTGGGTCATGAAGGGCGAGGGCCAGTCTGTCATGCCGGGAGTCTCCGATGCGGGGGCGATTGGCGGGCGGTTTTTTTGAATTCGACCGATTGCCTTGCAGGCACAATAGACGGGCGGGCCGGGGCGGCAAGCCCGGTTGCGCACCGGTCGGCGCGATGGCGCTGCGGACTTCGCGAAACCTCGGGGTGCGGGCCGCAAGAACCGGCGCCGGTCGCCCGGAATACGTATTTCTACGCTCTCGACCCGGATTGCGGGTATTGACATTCTGCCAAGGCTCGCCAGCATGGCTGAACCAAAAAAACAAAAAAACAATACGAACGACAACCTGGAGGACTACTCAACATGCACCGTCGCAAATTTCTGAAAGGCGCAGCCCTCGGGGCGGGCGCCACTGCACTGGCGTCCCCGGCCCTGGCCCAGGGCGGCAAGACCATGACCATCGTGTCGACCTGGCCGCGGGATTTTCCCGGTCTGGGCATCTCGGCGCAGCGGCTCGCTGCCCGCATCACCGAATTGTCGCAGGGTGCCATCACGACCGAGTATTTTGCCGCCGGTGAGCGCGTCGGCGCGTTCGACAGCTTCGACGAAGTCGCCTCGGGCAATTCCCAGGCCTATATTGCCGCCGATTATTACTGGGTCGGCAAGCACCCGGGCTTTGCCTATTTCACCTCGGTTCCGATGGGCATGACCACGGTGGAGTGGAATGCCTGGATCAAGTTCAAGGGCGGTCAGGCGATCTGGGACGAGTTGTCGGGCGAGTTCGGCCTCAAGGCGCTGCCGTGCGGCGCCACCGGCACCCAGGCCGGCGGCTGGTTCAACAAGGAGATCGAAGGCCCCGAGGATTTCAAGGGCCTGAAGATGCGCATCCCCGGCCTTGGCGGCAACGTGATGTCGAAACTGGGCGTGTCCACCGTTTCGCTTCCGGGTGGCCAGATCTATGAAAACCTGGTTTCGGGTTCGATCGACGCGACCGAATGGGTCGGCCCGTACAACGACTACTTCATGAAGTTCTACGAAGCCGCCAAGTATTACTATACCGGCGGCATGCACGAGCCGGGCGGCGGCCTGGCCTTCGGCATGAACAAATCCTGGTGGGAAGGGCTGTCGGATTACGAACAGGCGCTGATCACCGCCGCCTGCATGGAAGAACACGCGGCCCAATACGAGGAAGCCTGTGCGCTGAACGGCGACTACCTTGCCAAGCTGGTCAACGATCACGGCGTTCAGGTGCGCAACTTCAACGACGATGTGTGGGACGCCTTCGGCACCGCCTCGGCGGAAGTGTTCGAGGAAACCCGCGCCCATTCGGCGCTGGCCGCCAAGATCGACGACAACTTCCAGGAAGTCCTGCGTAACGTGGGCGGCACGATGGCCAAGTTCGAAATCACGTTCGTCAACCAGCGAAACCGGGTGCTGGGGCTGACCTGATCGCGATAGCGAACGGATAGAACGAAGAGGGCGGGGCCAGAGCCCCGCTCTTTGGTTCCCCAACGATTCAAAGAAAAAGACAAGTACCGGGCCGTTTGACAACTGCCGAGGGGGGTACATGGCCAGAAAAAGCCATACTGTCGAATTGCCGCGTTCCGGCGAACCGGCGCTGGTCGCGCGACTGTTCGGCTGGTCGGTGCTGGCGCTGCTGTTCGCTTTTCTTGTCAACAACGTGCTGATTGTCGGGTTCGGATATCCCGGGATTGGCGGCGTGGTCTCGGGGCAGGCGAGCGCCCGCACCTGGGTGCAGGCCGCGATCTATGCGGCCTCGATCGCCGCCGGGACGGTCTATGTGCTGGGCACGCGCGAACGCGCGCTGCGCCGGGATGCGCGCGCAATTCACGTCTTCAACATCTATCTGATCCGGGCGCTGTTCTGGTCGGTGCTGCTGGTCGGCGTGGTCGATGCGATCATCGCCTTCATGCGTGTCGAAGACCTGCTTGTCACGTTCACCGGCGAGGATACGGCGAAATCCCTGGGTCTGGCGCGCTGGGTCGGGCCGTATGTGCACATGCCGCTGGTGGCGGCTGCATTCATCATCGCCATTTTCACGCGCACGCTGGGCTTTCCGTGGCTGGCGCTGCTGATCGTGGTGGCCGAACTGGCCATCGTGATCTCGCGATTCGTGTTCTCCTACGAACAGGCGATGATGGGCGATCTGGTGCGCTACTGGTACGCGGCGCTGTTCCTGTTCGCATCGGCCTACACGCTGTTCGATGACGGGCATGTGAGAGTCGACGTGCTGTATGCCGGGTTTGGCCCGAGCACGCGCGGTTTCGTGAATGCCTTCGGCTCGATCCTGCTGGGCATGTCGACCTGCTGGGTAATTCTCGCGGTCGGGTTGGGCGGCAAGCAGTCGATCATCAACAGCCCGGCGGCGAATTTCGAGATCAGCCAGGCCGGGGCAAACGGCATGTTCGTCAAGTACCAGATGGCGACCTTTCTTGCCCTGTTCGCCATCACCATGCTGATCCAGTTCGTCAGCTATTTCCTGGAGTCGGTCGCGGACTGGCGGGACGAGCCCGGCCACCGCGATCCTTCGCCGACGCATTGAGGGCCGATCAATGGAGCTGATGTTTCTTGCCCTGCTGATCCTGATCATGGCGTCCGCGCTGGGCTCGGGATATCCGGTTGCCTTCGCATTGCCGGGGGCGGCGATCATCACGATCGGGGCGGCTGCCGGTGCGGGATACCTCTTTGCCGGCCACACCGATGCCTTCTTCCACAGCGGCGGGCCGCAGCAATGGCTGACGGCGGGCGTGACCAACCTGCGCGGCGTCTATTGGGAGGTCGAACGGGATACGCTGATCGCCATCCCGCTGTTCATCTTCATGGGGATCATGCTGCAACGCTCCAAGATCGCCGAGGATCTGCTGGTGACGATGGCGCAGCTATTCGGGCCGGTGCCCGGGGGTCTGGGTATCGCGGTCGTGTTCGTCGGGGCGCTGCTGGCCGCCACCACCGGCATCGTCGGCGCGACCGTGGTGGCGATGGGCCTGATTTCGCTGCCGGCCATGCTGCGCAACAATTATTCCGCGCCGCTGGCCACCGGCACCATTGCCGCGTCGGGCACGCTTGGCCAGATCATTCCCCCGTCGATCGTGCTGATCATCCTGGCCGACCAGCTTGCCTCGGCCGCCGATCAGGCCTCGACCCTGCGCAAGGCGCTCCATAAGTCCTCCACGGGCGAGTTGAGCATGCCTTCGACCTTCGATGTCGGATCGACAAGCGCGGGCGAGATGTTTCTTGGCGCGTTCGTGCCGGGCATGGTGCTGGTCGGGCTCTACATGCTCTACATTCTCGTATTCGCCCTGCTGCGGCCCAGGGCCGCCCCGGCGGTGCATTACGAAGGCAGGTTCGATCTGCGCTTCTGGGGCAAGGTGTTCGTCACGCTGGTACCGCCCCTGGCCCTGATCTTTCTGGTGCTGGGGTCGATCATCGCCGGTATCGCAACGGTGAACCAGGCCGGGGCCATCGGTGCGGCCGGCGCGCTGATCATGGCGGGCTACCGCCTGCCCAAGCCCGGCCGGCTGACCTACGTTCCCGCCCTGATGGCGTTGATCTCCATGGGTCTGGTGGCGTTTGCGCTGATGAATTTCGACATGAACGTCAAGGCGATAGACAATCCCGGCGACGTTCTGGGCATCTGGATCGGCGTCGTCGCGTCGGTGCTGCTGCTGGTGGCGCTGTGCTGGTCCGGCTGGCGGGTGCTCAAGCTTGAAGACACACTGCAGGGGGTGATGCTGGAGACCGCGAAGACCACGTCGCTCGTGTTCATCATTCTGCTCGGCGCGGCGATGCTGACCGCCGCGTTCCGCGCCTTCGGCGGCGAGGAACTGGTGCGCGAGTTCCTGAATTCGCTGCCCGGCGGGTTCTGGACCCAGTTCATCATCGTCATGGCGGTAATCTTCATTCTTGGCTTCTTTCTGGATTTCATCGAGATCGCGGTTGTCGTCGTGCCCATTGTGGCGCCGATCCTGCTTGCCGACCCCGAGGCCAACGTCACCGCCGTCTGGCTGGGCGTGATGATCGGCCTGAACATCCAGACCTCGTTCCTGACCCCGCCATTCGGCTTTGCGCTGTTCTACCTGCGCGGAGTGGCGCCGGCGGTGGTGCGCACGGTGCAGATGTACAAGGGTGTGATCGCGTTCATCGTCCTGCAACTGTTGGCGCTAGGCATCGTGGGGAATTTCCCGCCGCTGGTGAATTACCTGCCGAACCGGGTCAGTTTCCTGTCGGACACCTCGCCGCCGCCGCGCAACCCCAAACTTCAGATGTGCATCGAGGAATACGTGGCTGAGCGGCTGGAAGGGAACAGTGCGGTTCAGTCCGCGATCGAGCAGGCCGGCGCGCTGGATCTGTCGGTCCTGCCCGACGATCTGGCCAAGGATTTCCGCGGCTCTCTGAAATCGGCCGAAACGGCGCTTGCCGCGCTCGATGCCGCATTCGAGGCCGAGCGGACAGTGGACGAGGCCGCCCTGACCTACCGGCCGGAACTGCGGGCGGTGCGGCGTATCGAGAAGGACATCCGCAAGCTGGAAGCCGATGCCAAGGATCTGAAGACGCGGTTGTCGAGGATGCCGGCGGACGCACCGCAGCCGGACCGGATCGGGATCGAGACCGCGCTTGCCGGCAGGGTTGGCGAGATCGCGTATCTGCAACAGCAGATCCCGGGCGACTGGAACGAAACCCATGACGCATTCGCCGCCCTGACCGGGGCCGAAGACAAGGCGCGCAACACCTACCGGCGCAACGCCGATGCCGCTTATGAGGATGCCTTGGCCCTGCTGGCGGTGCTGGACGCGACCGACGGCTTTGCCGCGCTGGAAACGCCGCTGCGCGACTTGCGCGAAACGATCGCGACAGCGTCCGAGTCCGACTCGGAAGCCGTGGTCTACGCCCTGTCGCGCAGCTTTGGCGATGTCGAGGGCGCCGACGCGGTGAAATCGCGTCTTGGCAACGTCCGTCGCGCGTTGAAAGACAAGCAACCGGATCGCGAAAAGGCGCTGGAGCTCCACGCAGAGGCCGTGGCGGCCTATGAGGCGCAGAAATCCTGGCGGGCCGAAGCCGCCGCATTGCGCCCGGCGGTGGCGGAGTATCTGGATGCGATTCGCGGCACGCTGGGTATTCGTGTGCAACCGAGCTTCACGCGGGAGCAGGCCCTTTACATGGCGTCCTGCACGGCCAGCCACCGCGATATCTCGCTGAACTTCTGACCCGGTTGCCCTTGCCCGGCCGGCTGGCGTATCAACGCGCCGGAAAGCCCGCGGCATCGGCGGCGGCAGGGCGGGTTCGGTCCGCGAGGCGCGAGGGAGCGAGATGAAGAAGGCATTGATTTCCGGGGTGACGGGTCAGGACGGCGCCTATCTGGCCGAACTGCTGCTTGCCAAGGGATACGAGGTGCATGGCATCAAGCGGCGGTCGTCGTCCTTCAACACAGAACGCATCGACCATCTGTACCAGGATCCGCATGAATCGGGCATCCGGTTTCGTCTGCACTATGGCGACCTGACGGATTCGACCAACCTGATCCGGCTGATCCAGGAGGTGCAGCCCGACGAAATCTACAATCTCGCCGCGCAAAGCCATGTCGCGGTCAGTTTCGAGACCCCTGAATATACCGCCAATGCCGACGGGATCGGCACCCTGCGGATTCTGGAGGCGCTGCGCATCCTGGGCCTTGAGAAGACCTGCCGGTTCTACCAGGCCTCCACGTCCGAGCTTTACGGGCTGGTGCAGGAGGTGCCGCAGCGCGAGACCACCCCGTTCTATCCGCGCAGCCCCTACGCGGCGGCCAAGCTTTACGCCTACTGGATCACTGTCAACTATCGCGAGGCATATGGCATCCATGCCTCCAACGGCATCCTGTTCAATCACGAAAGCCCGCGCCGCGGCGAAACCTTCGTTACCCGCAAGATCACGCGGGCGGTTGCCGCGATCCATCACGGGTTCCAGGACCGGCTGTACCTGGGCAACCTCGATGCCCGGCGCGACTGGGGCCATGCGCGCGACTATGTGGATGGCATGTGGCGTATCGTGCAGCAGGACGAACCGGACGACTACGTTCTCGCCACCGGCGAGACGCATTCGGTGCGCGCTTTCGTCGAGGCGGCATTCGCCGTGGTCGGGATCGGCATCGAATGGCGCGGAACGGGCGTCGACGAAAAGGGATATGAGTCGGGCACCGACCGCTGCCTTGTCGCGGTCGATCCGGCCTATTTCCGCCCCACAGAGGTCGATCTGCTGATCGGCGACCCGTCAAAGGCGCGCGACAGGCTTGGCTGGACCCATACCGTCGGTCTCAACGATATGGTGGCCGAGATGGTGACATCCGATCTGGATGTGGTGCTGCGCGAGAAGAACCGCCGCGACAGGCATGGCTGAGGGGGCAGGCGTGGCATACGAGCTGACGGGCAAGCGGGTCTGGGTCGCGGGACATCGCGGCATGGTCGGCGGCGCGGTGGTGCGGCGGCTGGAGGGCGAACCCTGCGAGGTGCTGACCGCCGGGCGCGATGTGGTCGATCTGACGCGGCAAGCGCAGGTCGAGGATTGGATGATGGCGCAAAGGCCCGACGCGGTGATCCTCTGCGCCGCCCGCGTCGGCGGCATTCATGCCAACGACAGCTATCCGGTGGATTTCCTTTATGACAACCTGATGATCGAGGCCAACATCATCCACGCCGCGCACCGGGCGGGGGTCGAAAAGCTGCTGTTTCTTGGTTCGTCCTGCATCTATCCCAAACATGCAAAGCAGCCGATCCGGGAAGAGGCACTGCTGACCGGGCCGCTTGAGCCGACGAACGAATGGTATGCCATCGCCAAGATTGCCGGCATCAAGCTTTGCCAGGCATACCGGCGGCAATACGGGGCGGATTTCATCAGCGCCCAGCCGACCAACCTCTACGGGCCGGGCGACAACTACGACCTGGAAACCAGCCACGTTCTGCCGGCGCTCTTGCGCAAGTTCCACGAGGCCAGGGAGTCCGGCGCCGGTTCGGTCACGCTCTGGGGCAGCGGCACGCCGCTGCGCGAGTTCCTGCATGTGGACGATCTGGCCGATGCGCTGGTGTTTCTGCTGATCAACTATTCGGACGCGGTGCCGCTGAACGTCGGCTCGGGCGTCGAGGTCACGATCCGCGAACTGGCACAAACCATCGCGCATGTCGTGGGCTATGACGCCGAACTGGCCTTCGATACGTCCAAGCCCGACGGCACGCCGCGCAAGCTTATGGATAGCACCCGCCTGCACGCGCTGGGCTGGAACCGGGCGCGGCCGTTGGCCGAAGGCATCGCGCAGACCTACGGGGCGTATCTGCAATCGCTCTGAGGCGGGTGCCGCTCAATCCACCTGCCGCTGCGCCACCGCCGCGCCGTTGCGCAGATCGGAGGACGGAAACAGCACCACGGGATCCCCCGGCGCCAGCCCATCCAGAAGTTCGGCCTCGAGTCCGTTGTTGCGCCCGATCTCGACGGGGACAAGGGCCGCCCGCCCGTCGCGCACCGCGAACACCGCCCAGCCCTGGCCGTCGCGGAACAGCGCGCTCGAGGGCACGATCCGCGCATCGTCGCGTTCCCAGATCACGATGCGGACCTCGACGCGATAGCCATGCCCCAGCTTGCTGCCGTGCCCGTTGGCGCCGGTGAAACCGATGATTGTCTGGACGCGCTGTTCCTCGACCCCCAGCGCGGACTGCTTGGTGAAACCGTAAGGGTCGATGCGCCCGACCACGCCCTCAAGATCCGGCCCGCCCCAGTTGGTGATGATTACCCGGTCGCCCTTTTCGACCCGGACCGCGTCAGAGGACAGCAGTTCGGCGACCACCTCCAGATCGGTTTCGACATCGCCGATTTCAAGGATCGGTTCGCCCGCGGGCAAGGCTGTCTCGCTCTTGTGCAGCACCTTCAGGATGGTGCCCTTGATCGGCGCACGGATCGGAATCGACGGGCTTTTGACCGTATCGGATTCGAATGCCGCGGCCAGCCCCAGATCGTCGAACCCGATCAACTGTGCCAGGGCGTTGTCGACCTCGGCCTGGCGCATGGTGATGGTGGCTTTCAGCGTGTCGGCGCGGGCATCGGCGACCCGCGCCTCCTGTTCGGCCTTTTCCAGCGCCGCCCGGCTGACGATGCCGCGTTCGACAAGCTTCCGGATGCGCGTCAACTCGCTTCGGGCATAGTCGCGATTGGCGTCGGCCGCCTCCAGATCGGCGCGGGCGACGCGCAGGCCCGCCTCGGCGGCCTCGACGGCGGCGCGGGCCTGTTCGCGTGTGCGGATGTCCAGCGCCGCGGGGTTGGCGGGGCGCATCTCGGCGACCTTCTGGCCGCTGACCACGCGGTCGCCCGGCACGATCTCGACCCTTTGCAGTTCGCCTGCCACGGGCGACGAGACGACATAGGGTTCATGTACCTGGGTTCGGGCTTCCTCGTTGATGGTCAGCGCCATGTGCCCGACCCGGACGGTTCCCATGTCGACCAGCGACGGTCTTGGCCGGAACGCGACAGCCAGCACCGCCGCGACCAGCGCGATCGCGGCCAGGGTCAGGACCGCGCGGGATCGTTTCTTTCTTGCGGCCATGATGGCTACTCCCTCGTTTTCAGGGCGGTGACGATGTCCACCCGGTCTATGTCGCGTTTCACCAGCCAGCCGGAAACCAGAGCCGCGACAACCACCACTGCGACCGCCATGCCATAGTTCTCGGGCGTGAGGCTGGCGCGCACCTGGTAGATGTCGGTGCTGAACCCCGCCGATATCGCGAAGGTCAGGTAGTAGCCGGCGATGCCGCCCAGCGGCAGGGCCAGAAGCGTGACCGCCGCGAGTTCACCCAGAAGGACGAACGCCACCTCGGCCCGCGAAAATCCCAGCACGCGCAGGCTGGCGAGATCGTGCGCGCGTTCCGCCTGGGCGACACGGGCGGCGTTGTAGATCACGCCGAAGGTAATGATCGCCGCCACCAGGGCCATGATGAAACGGGTCGAACCCGCGCCTTGGTCCATCGTCTGTTGCAGCGCCGCGCGGCTTTCGGCCTTGAGGCTGACCCCCGCCACCATCGGCATCGCCTTCAGCCGCCGGTACAGCGCGTCGGCATGTGCGGCGTCGATGCGCAGATGTGCGCCCGAAACCCTGAGCGGTTCCTTCAACGCCCGGTTCAGGGCCTCGATATCCATGTAGGCGGGCGAACCCAGCAGCGTGTCGGCCACCGCGATCACCGGGATTTCCAGCACCGGGCGGCGGCCCTCGCGCACGTCCAGCACCAGCGTCCGGCCGGGGCCGATGTTCAGGCGCTGCGCCAGTCCGGTGGACAGGATGATGCCGTCGCGTGGCATCGGGATCGGGGCCTGGCCGCGGTTCAGCGCCCGGTTCAGCCGGGGCCGGCCCACCAGCCCGAAGACGGCGCCGCGATAGCTGTTCTGCCCGTTGCGCAGGATCGCCGGGACGGTTCGCACCGGCTCCACTTCGATTACGCCGGGAAGGCTTTGCAAATCGAAGGCACTGCGCGCGGCGATCGGCTGGGCAAACGTCACCGTCAGATCGCCGCGATCCATGACGCCGAAGGTCAGCTCGATCATCTCGTCAAAGCTGGACAGGATCGAGGCCATGGATGCCGACAGCGCCACCCCCGCGGCGATCCCGGCCACCGCGCCCGCCATGCGACCCGGTGCCCGGGTCAGGCGGCGCAGAACCATCCGTGTCGGTTGATCCAGGAACCGCTGAAGGGCGCGGAACCGGCCCGTGCGGCTGTAGTCGGCCGGGGCGGCCGGGCGCATCGCCTCGGCCGGGCTGAGTGCAAAGACCCGCCGCAGCACCAGCAGGCCGCCGGCCGAAGCCGACAGGATACTGACGAAGAATCCCGACAGGAACGATGAGGCATCAAGGCGGAACACCAGGAACGGAAACTTGTAGTAGATCAGATACAGATCGACCATTGCCCGCCCGGCGGCGATGCCCATCAGGCAGCCCGCCACCGCGCCGCCGGCCGCGATTGTCAGGATCAGCTTGAAATAGTGCCCGCCCACTTCCCAGTCGGTATAGCCGAACGCCTTGATCAGGCCGATTTCCTCGCGTTCGGCCTGCACCATGCGGCTGATCACGATATAAAGCAGGAAGGCTGCCACCGCCAGGAACACCGGCGGCACGGTGCCGGTTGATTGCCGCAGACCGTTGATTTCCTCGCTGATGAACCGGTTCGAACCCAGGTCGGCGACGCCGTAGGCGCCCAGCCCGCTATAGCGGTCCAGCAGCCGGTCGGCGGCGGCGATCACCGCCGCCGGGTCGGTGCCGCGGCCCAGCGACATGAGCGCCTCGTTGAACGCGCCCTGCATGTCGAACACCGCTTCCAGCGCGGTGCGGCTCATCCAGAGGACGGCAAAGCGCGCGTCATCGGGGACGAGTTCGCCCGGCGCCGTGGAATACAGGAACTCGGGCGACTGGGCAAAGCCCACGATCTCGATCGTGCGGCGAAAGCCGTTCATCGTGACCTCTAGCCGGTCGCCCGGGCGCAACCCCCGTGCCCTGGCGAAGCTGTTCAGGATCACCGCCTCGTCGGGATGGCCCGGTTCGACCATGCGCCCGTCGGTCAGATGGATGGCGTTCAGCAAGGGGGCGTGTTGATCGGGCAGCGATACCGCACGCGCCTGAACGGGCAGGCCGGTTCCGTCCAGGTCGATCAGGGCGCTGCCGGTGACGCGGGTTTCGGCCGCCGCGACGCCGGGTATCAGGCGCAGTTCGGGCAAGAGATGCCGGGGCGCGCGGGCGACGGGCGCGAACACGTCCGCGAGACGGTAGCGTTCGTAATAGGCGCGCCGCGTTTCTTCCAGCGACGCCACCAGCCCGGTCATCATCACCAGCATAAGAACGCCCACCGCGATCACCATGGCGATGGCGATGGCCTGCCCCTTGATGCGCCACAGATCGCGCGTCAGCTTGCGGTTCAGCGGAGACATGGGCCGACTACCATTCGATCTGCTCGGGCGTAAGCTTGGTCTTGTTCACCGTGACTTCGCGGACCTCGCCATCGGCGAACCGCACCACCCGATCGGCCATTGCCGCCTGCGCCGCGGCGTGAGTCACGATCAGGACGGTCGCGCCCAGGGTTTCGTTGACGTTCTTCAGAACGTTGAGAACCGCGCGCCCGGTCGCGCTGTCCAGCGCCCCGGTGGGTTCGTCGCAAAACAGCACATCGGGCTGTTTGGCCACCGCCCGCGCAATCGCCACGCGCTGCTGTTCGCCGCCCGACAGTTGCGCGGGAAAGTGATCGGCCCGCTTGTCCAGCCCGACCAGCGCCAGCGCCTCTTCCGGCTCCATCGGGTTGCGGGCGATCTCGGTCACAAGCTCGACATTCTCGTGCGCGGTCAGGCTGGGCATCAGGTTGTAGAACTGGAACACGAACCCGACATGGTCGCGGCGATAGCGGGTCAGTTCGGCATCGCTCATCGCGGACAGGTCGCTGTCGCGAAACAAGACCTGTCCGTCGGTGCCCCGGTCCAGCCCGCCGATGATGTTCAGCAAGGTCGACTTGCCGCTGCCCGAGGGGCCCAGAAGAACGACGATCTCGCCCTCGGGAATGTCCAGATCGACGCCGCGCAGCGCATGTACCGCCGCCTCGCCTTCGCCATAGACCTTGCGCAGCTTCTTTACCGAGAAGGTGTTTTTCGCCATCAGACGCCCCCGAGGCAATGCGCGGCAAGCAAACGGGAAAAGCGGGCCGGGTTCAAGGCCGCGCCGCCCCGGTATTGCCACGCGGGTCAGGCCGAAAGCACGCCGCCCGCGTCGATCAGGCGTTGCTGGAACGTTGCCCAGGGCGCGGTGCGTTCGATCTGCGCGGCCAGCGACATCAACCGCTCGTCTTCGCCGAACGCCATCGCCAGATGCACGCCCACGGGCAGGCCCGCCGCGCTCCAGTGCAGGGGCAGCGTCACGGCCGGCTGGCCGCTGGCGTTGAAGATTGCGGTGAAGGGCGAGTATTCGAACATTCCGCCCTTGCCGGTGCGGTAGGCGACGAAATCCTCGTTGTCGGGCTTGAGCCGCCCGACCTTTGCCGGCAGTTCGGCAAGCGTCGGTGTCAGCAGGACATCGCAGTTCAGGAACACTTCGGCCATGCGCCGCCCGAATGCGTGGATCTCGCCCACCGCTTGCAGGTAATCGGCACCCGAAAGCGTTTGGGCATAGGCGATGGCGCCGCGCGTTACGCCTTCGATCAGGACGGGATCCAGATCCGCGCCGTCAAGGATGTCGCGCACGCTCAGCGCCGTGCCGCAGGCAACGATGCGGGTCCAGGCATGCATCATCGCCTCGACATCCAGCCCCGGCGGCGGCGAGAACTCGGCGACCTCGTGGCCCAGGTCGGCCAGCAGGCGGGCGGCGTTCTCGACCGCCGCGACGCATTCGGGATGGATCGCGGCCCCGCCCAGCGTGCGGGTGCTGTAGACAATTCGCAGCCGCCCCGGCGGTGTCTGCATCGCGCCCAGATAGGTGCCGCGCAGCGGCGGCGGCCAATAGGGCGCGCCCAGGTCAGGCCCCTGCGTGGCGTCCAGCATCGCGGCGCTGTCGCGCAGGCTGCGGGACAGGAAACCGTCGATCGACATGCCGGCCCAGCCTTCGCCGGCCATGGGCCCCTCGGGCAGGCGGGCGCGTGTCGGCTTGAACCCCACCAATCCGCAACAGGATGCCGGGATACGCACCGAACCGCCGCCGTCCGAGCCATGCGCGACGGGCACGATGCCCGCCGCCACGGCAGCCCCGGCGCCGCCCGACGAACCGCCGGAGGTATGGCCGGGGTTCCATGGGTTGCGGGTCGGGCCGTCATAGACCTGCGCTTCGGTCACGCCGCCGATGCCGAATTCGGGCGATGTGGTGCGCCCGAAGGTCACGAGGCCGGCGGCGCGCATTCTCAGGAAGATCTCGGAATCATGACTCCAGCGTTGGTCCGGTGTCAGTCTTGAGCCGTTGCTGGTCGGAAAATCGACCGCTTCGGCCCCCAGATCCTTCAGCAGGAAGGGGACACCGCGGAACGGTCCTTCGGGCAGACCGGCGCGGATCGCATCGCGGGCCACATCCTCGCGCAGATGAACCACGGCGTTCAGCGCCGGGTTCAGCGCCTCGACCCGGGCCAGCGCCGCATCCAGCATTTCGTCCGCCGTTATCTCGCCCGCGGTGATCAGGGCGGCAAGGCCGGTGGCGTCGTTGCGCAGGTATGTATCGTTCATCTCCGGTTCCCTCTGCCGGCGGTTGGCAAGCGCGTTGCGGACAAGCATCCGCCCGCGCGCCGGGGATTTCAACCGGCGGTCTTGGCGATGGTGTCGCGACCCGTCAGAATGCGCGCGACATTCACGCAGGAAAGGCCGGTGTCGCGATGACGGACAACCCCATTACAGGCCATGACGGGCCATACCCGGCCCCCGTCGAAGTGGGCGGGTGCCGGGTTGCGCCGGATTGGATAGACTACAACGGGCACATGAATGTCGGGTACTACGGCATTGCCTTCGATCGGGCGCTTGATGTCGTCCTGTCCGATCACCTGGGCGTCGGGGTCGAGTTCGTGCAGGCGGCCGGGCAGGGGCCCTATGTGGTGCAGTCGCACCTGCATTTCCTGGCCGAACTGCTGGAGGGCACGGGGTTCTGCGTCCGGTTCCGGCTGCTGGATCACGATGCCAAGCGGTTGCATCTGTTCGCCGAGATGGTGGCGGACGACAGCGGCACAACCTGTGCGACGCAGGAACTCATGGTGATGAACGTGGACCATGGCAGCGGGCGCTCTGCGCCCTATCCTGACTGGGCCCAGCGCCGTTTTTCGCGGATGCGGGCCGATCATGCCGCCCTGCCGGCGGCCGGGCAGATCGGTGCGCCGCTGGGCATCCGGCGCCGTGGCTGACATGCCGGCGACGCGAACCCTGGCGGTCATCGCAGGGGCGGGACCGCGACAGAACGCGATACGCAGTCCTCAATATTGCCCGATTCCGGTGATATCGTCCATGCTTGGGCGCCTTGCCGTCATGCCCCACCGGCGCCCGGAGTCGTATGCCGACCGTCAAACGAGGTGAATTGTTGACCAGCACCGCCCTACAGGATCGCATCGCGCGTATCGTGGAAAGCGCCGAAACCCATTTCGGCGAGCGGGTGGAACGCATCACCGCACCGGGAGGCGAGGGCCGGTCCAGTTTTCGCGTGCACTTTGACGGGGGCAACGTGATCGCGACCCTTCGCCCCAGCTTCAGGCGCACGCATATGGAAGCCTTCGTTCTGGAAAGCCTGCACGCCCATTGCGACGACGTGCCCAAGTGCCTTGGTGTCGAAGACGAGATTCTGTTCCAGTCCGATGTCGGTACCCGAAGGCTGAACCAGGAGATCATGCGCCATGATGCCGCCGGACAGATCGACCTGGCGGCGCAGGCGGTGGCGGCGATCTTCCGGTTTCAGAGTGCGGCACGGCGCACCCAACTGGCCCATGTGATGCCGCATCTTGGCGCCGATCCCGGTTGGGTACGGAACTTCGTGACCGCCGTGGCGGCCCTGCAACCCTATTCCGGTGGCGTTTCGAACCGCTTCGACCCGCAGGCGGCCTGCGCCGCATTGGCGCAACCCGGCGCGCAGTTCGTGAAATGGGACTGCCGGTCGGGCAATGCGGCGATCGGCGCCGACGACCGGCTGCGCTGGTTCGACTTCGAGTATGCCGGGATGCGCCACGGCGCCGAGGATTTTGCCTGGCTGATCGGCGACGAAGCCTGGCCTCTCGCGCCCGAGGACATGGTCGATGTGATGATCGACGCCTACGACCCGGGCACCGGCCACGACATCGCGGAATATCTCCACTACATGTCGATCTATGTCACCTTCCATGCCGTACAGCGGTTCAGGTTGATCGTGAAGGAAGCCAGGCATCGCGGCTGGCTGTCCAAGGAGACGGTGCGCGAATACGACGATGCCGGGGTTCATCCCGAGTTCGCGGCGCAGATCCTGAAGGTGGGCCGCTATTACTCTGCCCAGTCGCGGATCACGGCGCCGCTGACGCGCAACTTCGATGCCGCGATGAATGCGTTTCTGGACATGCAGCGCCAGGGTACAACTCTAAAAATCGCGTGACGTCCATTGACCGCCTCGGTCGCGGATTTCATTGTACCTGCTACAGGGCCGGGCAAGGCGGAAGACGGGATGCAACCGGGCAATGGCGGCAATGCTGATCGTGGCGGTTCCGGGTCTCCGGCCGGAGAACGTGCGGCGCCCGGGTCGCTGCTGCATGGGGCGGTCTACGCGCAGGTGCTGGCGCAGGAGTTGCTGCAAGAGGGCTATTCCGAACACCAGGTGTTTCACGGCAGCGGTATCGGCCCCGAGATCCTCGGGCAAGAGAAACCGGTGGCCGATTTTGCGCGGGTTGCCGCGTTCTTCGAACACGCGGCCATCCTGACGGGTAATGATCTGCTTGGCTTTCAGCGCGGCCAGCAACGCGACCTGCGCCGCAGCGGGCTGATCTGCTATGTCGGACTGGCATCGCCGACCCTGCATGACTTCATCGTCAATTTCGCGCGGTACCGCCGGGTCTTTTCGGATGCGATCGAGGCCGATCTGGAGCCGCTGCGTCGCGAGGGTCGCCTGCCGTGGTATTACAACCTGCCCCACAGCGTAGACCGCCGGCAGCATGTCGAGTTTGCTGCATCGGGGTTGATCCAAGCGATGCGCAGCAACACCGGGCGGCGGTTCTGCCTTGAGCGGGTCACGTTCCGGCACACGCGCAGCACCCGTATTGCCGAGTTCGAGCAGTTCTTCGGGTGCGAGGTGCGGTTCGGGACGGGCGAGAATTCCTTCCGGTTTCGGGCCGGCGATCTGAACTTGCCGCTGATGACGGCCGACCATGAGCTATATTCCGTTCTCAGGGAATTTTGCGAGGAAACGCTGAAGCGCAAGGCGCGCAGGGGATCAACCCTGATCGCCGAGGTGGAACGCGCGATTACCCGGCGGTTGGCCGCGGGCGGCGCGACGCAGGATCAGGTGGCGCGTGACATGGGGATGAGTGCGCGCACCCTGTCGCGGAGACTGGCCAGGGAGGACACGACGTTTTTTGCTGTCCTGGACGATCTGCGCAAATCCCTGGCCAAGGGATACCTGCGAAACAGCGACCTGAACCTGGCCGAGACCGCCTACCTTCTGGGGTATTCCGGGCTGGGCAGCTTCAGCGGTGCGTTCAGGCGCTGGACTGGGCAAAGCCCCGGCCAGTTCCGCGATAGCTGAATGTCGCCATCATTCTGCCACCATCGGTCAGGCCGCGGCAAAGTGATTCTCGCCAGGGTAAGGTTGCCGAATCGGAAACAATAGGGGCCAAATGCGGCAGATCGGTTCGCCCGTGACGGACCAAACCCAAGCATTTCCGAGAGATTCTCGGAGGAAACGATCTGTTTTCATAGAACGCGTAATAAATATTTAACTTCGTGGTATCTTCAATCGTGGCGATTTCTGGGCGCAAATGCGTTATGATGTTGCCGCGGGTCAACCGGGGGGTCCGGCGACCTGTCGGACTCTTGATCCCCGGAAACCGTATGGATCCGGGGTGCTGCCAAGCCCGGGGCCCGTCATTGGTGGTTTGTGAGGCGCGTGTAGTGTGCCGCCGCCGGATCCGTCCGGCGAAAGGTTAAACGGGGATATTCATGAAGAGTTTCGCACGGGACCGATTCGCTTTCTCGATGTCGCGGGATGCGACCATCTATCGGATCATTGGCGGGCCGGTGAATCTGGTGCTGCCATGTCCGGCAAACCGGAATGCGCCGCATACCGGGGCCGGCCTGGGCGTTTCCCCAATGTCGCGGGCGGGGCTTCCGCAGCCGCTGCCGCGTGGTTTGTACGGGGCGGCGGGGAAGCGCATACTGGATATCCTGCTGGTTCTGGTCAGCCTGCCGATATCGCTGATCGTCGTTGCCGTGGCGGCGCTGGCGCTCTGGGCCGAGGGCGGGCAGCCGTTCTACCGCCAGCAGCGGCTGGGCCGGGGCGGCAAGCTGTTTTCGATCTGGAAACTGCGTACGATGGTGCGTGACGCCGACACCCATCTGGCCAGCTATCTGGATGCCGATCCGAAGCTTCGCCGGGAATGGGACAGTACCCAGAAGCTCAGGCATGATCCGCGGATCACGCGCATTGGCGGCATATTGCGGGCGACATCTCTGGATGAACTGCCTCAGTTGTGGAACGTTCTGAAGGGCGACATGAGCCTGGTCGGGCCGCGCCCGATGATGCCCGAACAGCTTGCGATCTACGGCGACGCGGCGCCGTATTTTGCCCTGCGTCCGGGCATCACCGGCATCTGGCAGGTGTCGGCGCGCAATGATGAGGCGTTCGCCTGCCGGGCCAGGCTCGATGCGGTGTATTGCGCCACCCTGTCCCTGTGCGGCGATCTGGCGTTGATCGTCAGAACGGTGGGCGTTGTCATCCGGCGCACGGGGTATTGAAATGACCAATCGCGCGCAAGCCGCCGGGTTGCGGATCTGCCCCGCAGATGATCTGCTCAGCGGGGCTGATGTGACGGGATCGGGGAGGAACGCATGAAGGACTTTCATGCCTTCGAACCCGGTGCGGAGACCGGCGGAAGGGTTCCGCCGGCAAGCGGTCGGAGTGACGTATCGGCGATGAACCAGCACGGGTTCAAACGATTCCGCCGCAAGGCCGCGCATCGGCGCAGCCAAGATCTGTTGCCCGATATCGACGTGCCCCACAACCTGCCCGCCCGGATCGAGGACGAGTGGGGGCAACTGCAACTGGTGCCGCCCAGCATTCGCAGGCAGGAATCGGAGAACGCACCGCTGGTGAACCTGCATCGCGACGACCCGGCGGCGGCGGCCTTCGATCTGCTGCGCACACGTCTGTTGCAGGCGCTTCGCGAACGTGGCTGGAGCCGCATCGCAGTCACCGCGCCGCTGGCGGGTTGCGGCACCACCTTTACCGCGGTGAACCTGGCGCTCAGCATGGCCCGGATACCCGGCAGCCGGACCGTCCTGATGGACATGAACATGCGCGCGCCCGGCGTCGGCGCGGCGCTGTCCATGCCCGGCATCGGCGACATGCGCGGGTTTCTGGCCGGCGAGATTGCGGTGCGCGACCAGATGCTGCGGATCAGCGACACGCTGGCGCTGGGCCTTGCCCGGCGGCCGGAACATGACGCGTCCGAGCGGATGCACGATCCCCGTACCGCCCGCGCACTCGAGCGGATGACAACGGCCCTGCGCCCCGGCGTCGTGCTGTACGATCTTCCGCCGGTTCTGGCCCATGACGATCTGGCCGCGTTCCTGCCGCAGGTCGACGGGGTGTTGCTGGTGAGCGATGCGACCAGAACCACGGCCGCGCACATCGATGCTTGCGAAAGGGTTCTCGATGGGCAGACGCGCCTGCTGGGCGTCGTCCTAAACCGGGCGCACCGGGCAGGGGCCGACCCCGCCGACGCGTGAGTCGCGACAATTCCCTGAAATGCCATAGTCTTGCCCGCATGTTGTGGTGTACCCTGTCGTACGCTCTGGGGCCAGCATCGGCGGGCCAGGGCGCGCGAGGGTCTGCGCAGAACCGGAAGGCGGCAAATGGGACCGATCTATTCACTCGACGATTTCATTGATTTCGTTCGCCGCCGGGCGGGCCTGATCGTGCTTGTCACGTTTGTCGGCTGTGTGTTGTCGGTCTGGTACGCACTTGGCCGCCCTCATGCCTACCGCGCGTCCGAGGTCATCCAGGTGGCGCAGCCCCGCATTTCGGACGATCTGGCGAAGTCCACCGTCGAGGGGTCGGCGGCGCGGCGCCTGCAACTGATCGAACAGCGCCTGATGGCCCGCGACAACCTGCTCGAGGTTATCGGGGAGTTCGGGCTTTATTCCGATCTGCCGGGGCTGAGGCCCAGCGAACGTGTAGCATTGCTGCGCAATTCGGTCCGCATCGAGGGCGTGGCGGCGGCCCGCGAAGGGTTTTCCGAGGACGGGTCGATGTCTGTCGTGACCGTTTCGGCCCGGATGCCCACCCCCGAGCAGGCGCAGCAGGTCGCGCATGAGTTCGCGCAACGAACGGTCCAACTCAGCCGCGATTCTCGTATCGCTCAGGCGCGCGAAACGCTGGACTTCCTGAAGGCCCGCGAACAGGGCATGGCCGCCGATATCGCGGATCTGGAATCCGAGGTCGTGGCGTTCCGCCAAAAACACGAACTGACGCTGCCGGGCAGTATCGAGTTCCGCCGCTCCGAGATCGCCACCCTGAACGAGGTGCTGCTTGGCATCGAACGCGAACGCATCCGCCTCGAGCGTGCCTCGGCGCAGATCGACGATACCCAACGTCTGGCCACCGCAGAACGCCGTCGGTCCGATCTTGCCGAACAGATCAAGACCGTGGAGGCGCAGCGCCGGCTTCTGCTGGACCGCAAGTCCGAGCTTGAGAAATCCATCGAAACCTCGCCCGACATCGAACGCGCGCTTGGCGCCTACGAGCGCCGGCTGACCCGGATGCGCGCGCAACTGGACGGGATTTCGGCGCGGCGGTCCGAAGCCGAGGTCGGGTTCCGCCTGGAAGAAGAACGCCAGTCGGAACACCTGACGGTAATCGAGCCGGCCGAACTGCCGGATTACCCGGTAACAGGCAGCCGCAAGAAGATCGCCGTGCTGGGCGGCGGGCTAAGTGTGCTGGCGGCCTTCGCAATCGCTTTTGCGGTCGAGTTGCGCAATCCGGTGATCCGCACGGCGGCGCAGATGCAGCGCGAAACCGGGATCAGGCCGGTCGTTTCGGTGCCGGTCATGGATACCGCACCGCGCCCGCGCGGGCTGTTCGGGCGCCGTCGGCGCCGGCGTGGCGGATCAAACCGTTCAACCGCCTGACCCGGCGGCGCGGTCAGGCCGTGGCCGTCACCATCATCGCGATCCGGTCCCAGTGCAGCCAGACCGCCGCCGCGCTCAGCGCAGCGGCAAGCAACCCAAAGCCCAGATCGTGCCAGCCGTCCCAGACCCGGTGCCTGCGCGACAGCCAGATCAGCACCGGATAGGCGACCAGCATCGACAGGCCCATTGCCACGATCGCCCCGGCCAGCCCGAAGCGGATCACGCCTGCCAGGATCAGCGCAACCTGTGCCGAGGCCCGCGCCGCAGAGTAGAGGAAATAGCCGCGGCTGTCCCCGGCGGCCAGCGCCGCCTGATCATAGGTCATCAGGATGGCCGAAGGCATCAGCGCACAGGCGATCAGCGTGACGATTGCCCCCGACGCGCCATAGCGCGCATCATATAGCAGGTCGATCAGCGCCGGCCCGGCGAACGCCATGATGGCCAACAGCGCCATGATGCCGCCGGACAAGCCGGAGCGCAGAACGCGCTGCTTGCGGTAGTTTTCGCGCGAGGCGTCGGCCGGACGGTCGCGATAGATCGGCATCATCAGCCGCTGATTGACCGCGAGCCCAAGAAGATAGGGGAAACTGGCCAGAAAGTAGCCGATGTTGTAAAGGCCAAGCGCGTCCAGCGTCAGGAACTTGCCCAAAATCGCCCGGTCGCCCTGGCTGGAGACGAACCAGAAGGCGGTCGAGAAGAAGATCCATTTGCCGAAATGCACCAGTTCGCGCGCCGCCGCCGGTTCCCAGCGAAAGCGGTTGCCCCTCCCCGGCAGGAACAGGTGCATCAGCACCAGACGCGCCAGCGCCTGCAACACCGCCCCGACCACCAGCGCCATGACCGAGCGTGTCAGCAGAGCCAGAACCACCATCCCGGCGATGCCGATGAACTGGCTAAGCAGTTCCAGCGCCGTTACCCGGCCCAGCAACAGGTGGCGGTAGGCGGTTTCGATCCGCATCGGGTTGAACCCCGAGACCGCAAGCGCGATCCCCGCGACGGGCAGGTACAACGCCAGCCGGGGTTCGCCGTAGAACGCCGCGACCGGCCATGCCAGAAGCCCGGTTGCGGCCCAGAGGCATAACCCGCGGATCACCTGGATCGTCCAGGCGGTATCCAGAAAATCGGGATCGTCGCCGCGCGGGTTCTGGGTGACGGCGGGCCCCAGCCCGATATCGGAAAACATCGCCAGACCGACCGTGACGAGGCTGACCAGCGCCATCAGGCCGAAGGCTTCGGGAAACAGGATGCGTGTCAGAATCAGGTTCGAGACCAGCCGCAACGCCTGACCGCTGCCATAGCTGAGCATCAGCCAGGAGGCGCTGCGCAGCACCCTGGCCATGAGGCCGCTGCCGCCGAATGCCGATACGATCCTGTTCATCCGGCCGTGGCTCCGTCTGCGCCCCGTCTGCCGGGTCTGCCACAGGCTAGCGCGCAATCCCCGGTCTGGAAACCGGGTTTCGGGGCGGGTGTGGCGCGGCGGCTACCGGTTGTTTCCGGGAAGTTCCCCGTTCGCGGCCCGGTCCCATGTGCGCTGATTGCGCCCGGGCCACGGCGGCGCCGGCTTTACACCGGCGGCAAGGTGGGAAACCGGCGGCCGGAACTGGCCTGACGGGAATGGATACTCTAGGCTGCTGGCTCAGGACGAATCCGGCTAGGCAGACATGACCGAAACAACACCCGCCCCCTATCAGGTGCTTGCCCGCAAGTACCGGCCCGAGACCTTCGCCGATCTGATCGGGCAGGATGCCATGGTGCGCACGCTGAAGAACGCCTTTGCGGCGGACCGCATCGCGCAGGCGTTCATCATGACCGGCATCCGCGGCACCGGCAAGACGACGACGGCGCGCATCATCGCCAAGGGTATGAACTGCATCGGCCCTGACGGGCAGGGCGGCCCCACCACCGAACCATGCGGGCAATGCGAGCATTGCGTGGCGATCATGGAAGGCCGCCATGTCGACGTGATGGAAATGGACGCGGCCAGCCGCACCGGCGTCGGCGATATCCGCGAGATCATCGATTCGGTGCGCTATCGTGCCGCCAGCGCGCGTTACAAGATCTATATCATCGACGAGGTTCACATGCTGTCGGTGAATGCGTTCAACGCGCTGCTCAAGACGCTGGAAGAGCCGCCCGAACACGTCAAGTTCATCTTCGCCACCACCGAGATTCGCAAGGTGCCGGTGACGGTGCTGTCGCGCTGCCAGCGGTTCGATCTGCGCCGGATCGAGCCCGAGGACATGCTGGCCATGCTGCGCCGCATCGCGGCGGCCGAGGGCGCCCAGATCGCGGATGATGCGCTGGCGCTTATCACGCGGGCGGCCGAAGGGTCGGCGCGGGACGCGACCTCGCTGCTGGACCAGGCGATATCGCATGGTGCCGGGGAAACCACCGCCGAGCAGGTGCGCGCGATGCTGGGTCTGGCCGACCGCGGCCGCGTGCTGGATCTGATCGACCTTATCCTGAAAGGCGACGCTGCGGGCGCACTGGCCGAACTGGGCGCGCAATATGGCGAAGGCGCGGATCCGCTGGCTGTGCTGCGCGATCTGGCCGAGATCACGCATTGGGTTTCGGTGGTCAGGATAACCCCCGACGCCGCCGAAGATCCGACCGTCGGACCCGACGAACGCGCCCGCGGCGCGGCGATGGCCGCCGCCCTGCCGATGCGGGTGCTGACGCGGATGTGGCAGATGCTGTTGCAGGCGCTGGAAGAGGTGGGCGCCGCGCCCAACGCGATGATGGCCGCCGAGATGGCGGTGATCCGGCTGACTCATGTCGCCGACCTGCCGACGCCCGAGGATCTGATCCGCCGATTGCAGGACACGCCGCCAGGGCCGGGGCCGGAAGGCGGCAGACCGGCGCGGGGCGCATCATCGCCCGGCGCGGGGTCGGCGGTATCGGTGGCCCCGGCTGCGGTGCACGGGGGCGGGGGCGCGCCCGTCGCGGCCCTTTCCGCGGATGGCGAAACGTCGCTGGCGCGCTACCCCCGCTTTGACCAGGTGGTCGAACTGATCCGGGCCAACCGCGATGTCAAGCTTCTGGTCGAGGTCGAGACCGGCCTGCGGCTGGTATCCTACCAGCCGGGACGGATCGAGTTCGCGCCGGCCGAGGGGGCGCCGGCGGACCTGGCCCAGAGGCTCGCCGCCCGGTTGCAGCTTTGGACTGGCAACCGCTGGGCGGTTAGCGTGGTGGCGTCGGGCGGCGCAGACACCATCGCCGAACAACGCGACCGCAACGAGAACGCGCTGAAGGCAGAGGCCGGGGAACATCCGCTGGTGCAGGCGATCCTGCTGCGCTTTCCCAAGGCACGGATCGTCGCGGTGCGCACGCCCGAAGAGATCGCCGCGTCGGCCTCGGCCGAGGCCCTGCCCGAAGTCGAGGACGAATGGGACCCGTTCGAGGACGACTGACCGAAACTCTGGGTGCGGACCAAGCGCGCCCCGACGATCGCCGCTGAGCACCCGCCGCCCCCTTGTGAGAGAGAGGGTGCGCGCGTATCTGTTGGCGCAGGCAGACAAGGAGATTTCACATGCTCAAGGGACTCGGCGGGCTTGGCGACATGGCCAAGATGATGAAGGCCGCGCAGGAAATGCAGACCAAGATGGCGCAGTTGCAGGAAGACATGCACAACATGATGATAACCGGCGAGTCCGGCGCCGGGCTGGTCAAGGCAATCTGCACGGCCAAGGGCGAGTTGAAATCGCTCGACATCGACCCGTCGATCTTCAATGCCGACGACAAGGAGGTGGTCGAGGACCTGATCCTGGCCGCGATCAAGGATGCGCAGGCCAAAGCCAGCGATACCGCGCAGGCGGAAATGAGCAAGCTGACCGAAGGCATGGGCCTGCCCAAGGACATGAAGCTTCCGTTCTGAGTATGCGGGTGCGACGGAACGTGCAGGTTGACAGGAAGGGCTCGCAGCGGTTCGCGCGCCGGGCGCCAGTTCTTTCCCCGAGAGCCGCATGACAACCCCATGAGCAGCAACAGCGACATTGACGCCCTGATCGAACTGATGGCCCGCCTGCCGGGTCTCGGGCCACGCTCGGCGCGGCGCGCGGTGCTGCACCTGATCCGGAAGCGGGCGTTGCTGCTGGGGCCGCTGGCCGATGCGATGCGGCAGGTTGCCGAAACCGCAAGAGAATGCCTGAACTGCGGCAATGTCGGCACCTCCGACATCTGCGATATCTGTGCCTCGCAGAAGCGTGCGACGGGCGAATTGTGCGTGGTCGAGGACGTGGCCGACCTGTGGGCGATGGAACGTTCGGGAGTGTTCAGGGGACGCTATCACGTTCTGGGCGGCACGCTGTCGGCGCTGGATGCCGTCGGGCCCGAGGATCTGCGCATTCCCAGGCTGATCGACCGGGTCGGAGCCGAAGCCGTTACCGAGGTGATACTGGCGCTGAACGCCACCGTGGATGGCCAGACGACCGCGCATTACATCGCCGATCAGCTTCACGGCCGGGTGCGTCTGACCTCGCTGGCCCAGGGCGTGCCGGTCGGGGGCGAGCTCGACTATCTCGACGACGGCACGATTTCCGCCGCCCTGCGCGCCCGCAAGGACATCTGAGACCCCGGCGAATCCCGGCGGGCGGTACGACAATCCATTGAAATGCGGGTGAAAAGGATGGCTCCGCCTGTCCTGCCCGGCTACAGTGCGGCGATGAAGGACGATCCGGACAGATGGTTCCCGGCCTGTGTCGAACGGCTGACCGATCCGCATAACCTGCGGGTCTGGTCGATCATCGTGTCGTTGTTCGGCGATCTGGCGCAGGGATCGGGCGACAGGCTGAGCGGCGGCGCGCTTACCCGCATCATCGGCCCGATGGGCATCAAACCCGAGGCGATCCGTGTCGCGCTGCACCGGCTGCGCAAGGATGGCTGGCTGCAAAGCGAACGAACCGGCCGCGAAAGCCAGCATTTCCTGACCGGTTTCGGACGCGCACAAAGTGCTGCGGTGACGCCTCGCATCTACACGCGCACCCCCGAGGCCGCCGCCGACTGGCATGTCCTGATCGCCGACGAGGCCGCGGGTATCCAGACGCTCGACGATCTGCTGCTGACCGAAAACCACATCAGCGTCGCGCGCAACGTGGCGCTGGGGGCGGGGCCGGTGCCGGGCGATGCCGATGACATCCTTGCATTCGCCGTCACTCCGAAGACGGTGCCGGACTGGATGAAGTCACGGGTCTGCCCGCCGGAACTGTGCCGTGCCTGCCAGAGCCTGCTGGACGATCTTGTCGCCGCCGGCGCCGTTCTGACGCCGATGACGGCACCGACCCGGTTGCAGGCCGCGACCCTGCGTACCCTGATCGTGCACCGCTGGCGCCGCGTCGTGCTGCGCCATGCCGACCTGCCGCGCGCCTACTTCCCCGCCGATTGGCCGGGGCCGGCATGCCGCGAACAGGTGTTCCGCCTTCTGGATATGCTGCCCTGTCCGGCGTTGCCCGCGCTCGAGGCCGAATGCGCGTCCTGACGGCCGTCTTTCGCGCGTGCGCACACCTGTGCGGCGGCCGCGAGCGTCGGCGTCTGCCTGTGCTTTTCTCCCTTGACCCCTCTGAGCGACTCCCCTAAATCGCTCGCACCGTGGCGGAGTAGCTCAGTTGGTTAGAGCAGCGGAATCATAATCCGCGTGTCGGGGGTTCAAGTCCCTCCTCCGCTACCAATCTTCTCAAACACTTAGGCGAAAGCACAACAGACGCTTTTTTGGCGGCTGGGAAGTCGGTTGGAGATCTTTGTTCTCCTTTCGCGGCCTCAAGCTTTCGAATGGCCGAGACCCCGAGCGCCGAATCCCGGCCAAGGTAGTGCGCATCGAGGATCGTCGTGACCTGTTTCAGGCCGTGGCCGGCGATCGCTGCGATCTCTGGCATATTGCAGCCGGCAACAGCCAGTCGCGTGACGGCAGTCCAGCGAAGATCATGTAAGATCAGGCCTTCAACACCTGTCTTGAGGCAGTACTTGCGCCACGACGCCCTGAAGCCTGACTCCGTCCAGGCGGTGACATTGGTGGTGGCGAGGATCGCGACGGCCGTCTTCGGGGGCCGCTCAAGGAGTTCCAGCAACGGCTTGCCGACGGGAATTTCCACGCGCGCACCGGTCTTGTGCTGCTTCAGGCGAATTTTCTCGCATCATGTGCTGACCAGGGTACGGCCGTCACCGCTCGTTTCACGTCACTGACAGTGAGGCTGCTTCTCCGTTGTCCAATTTGATGCCCCCTGCGCTATTGCGCCACAGGGTTCGAACTGCTGAAATACCTATCACGATACCGTGATCCTTCGGTTGATCTTCGCCCAGATGTAGCGGCGCTGGGGAACAGTGACCCGACCGAATACCCTTGTCTGGCCTCCCGCGCCGCCCCCTGCGCCGTCGAGGTTCTCCCGGTTCACCTGCTCGAAGCGCGGCATGTCTTCTGTGATGTCGATCTCGGCCGGGCGTTTGCGTGGCCGAAATGTCCGGGAATCCGGGGCCACTTCATTCAGATCAGATCCCCAGATACGCCTGCCGTATGCGTTCGTCCGCGACCAGTTCGTCGCTCGAACCTGCCATAACGATGCGTCCGGTCTCCATCACATAGCCACGATCCGAGATCGCCAGAGCCGCCAGTGCGTTTTGTTCGACCATCAGCGCGGTGACATCAAGCTCGCGCAGGTTCTTCACCACGTCGAGGATCTGTTCCACCAGGATCGGCGCCAGCCCCATGCTTGGCTCATCCAGCAGCAGGCAACTGGGCCTGCCCATCAGCGCCCGCGCGATCGCCAGCATCTGCTGTTGACCGCCCGACAGGTCGCCCGCCGACAGGTTGCGTTTTTCCTTCAGCACCGGGAACAGCGCGAACGCGTCGTTCATGTCCTTTTCGACCCGGTCATCGGTGAACAGATATGCACCCAGTCGCAGGTTTTCCTCGACCGTCAGATTTGTGAAGATCTGGCGGCCTTCGGGCGACTGGCTCAGCCCCAGCCCGGTGCGGCGATGGGCCGGCACGGTCGTGATGTTACTGCCCCGAAAGGAGACCTTGCCGGCGCTGACCGGCTGCACCCCCGACAAACAGCGCAGCAGCGTCGTCTTGCCGGCGCCGTTGGCGCCCACCACGCTGACGATCTCGCCCGATTGCACGTCAAGGTCGACGTTGTGCAATACCTCGATGCGGCCATAGCGGCTCGACAGTCCTTCAATCTGCAACAACGGTCTCTCTCCTTCGGGCATCGGTGCCCAGATAGGCTTCGATCACCTTGGGATCCTGGACCACATCTTCAGGCTTGCCTTCGCTGATCTTGCGGCCGTGATCCATGACCACGATATGGCCAGAGATCTTCATGACCAGTTTCATGTCGTGCTCGACCAGCAGCACCGCGATGCCCGAGGCGGCGATCTCGGCGATCAGCCGGTCGACTTCCTCGGTCTCGACGGCGTTGCAGCCGGCGGCCGGTTCGTCAAGCAGCAGGAGCCGCGGTTCGGTGGCAAGCGCCCGGGCGATCTCGAGCCGCTTGAGCCCGCCATAGGACAGCGACGATGCCTCACGGTGGGCGCCCCGTTCCAGCCCGACCCGCTCCAGCAGGCGCATCGCCTCGGCCCGCGAGTCGCGGTTGCGCCGCCGCGATGCCCCCAACCCCAGCAGATCGGTGGCCACATGCACGCCCTCCGACAGATGGCGGCCGGCCATGACGTTTTCCAGCACCGTCATCTGCAGGAATACCTGAAGGTTCTGGAAGGTCCGCGACAGGCCCATCCGCGACAGCTTGTGGGTCGGCGTGGCGGTCACGTCGCGCCCGTCCAGCACCACCCGTCCGCGTGCCGGCTTGTAGATCCCAGAGATCATGTTGAACAGCGTCGTCTTGCCGGCGCCGTTGGGGCCGATGACCGATACGATCTCGCCCTCACGGACGGAGAAGTCAACTTCGTCCACGGCCCGCAGCCCGCCGAAATCTATGCCCAGCTTCTCGATCGACAGAAGGGTCATTTCGATCCTCCCCGGCGCAGGCGGCGCGCGATCGACGGGACCAGCCCCTCGCGCAGGAAGATCATCACCAGCATCATGATAAGCCCAAGAAGCAGGTTTTCGTATTCCTCGAACACGGTCAGCAATTGCGGCAGGGCGGTCAGGATCGTGGCGCCCACGAAGCCGCCGAACACCGCCCCGGCACCGCCCAGAACGGTCATTGTCAGCAGTTCGACAGAATGCATGAAGCCAGCGATATCGGGGGTGACGAAGCGGTTCATCATCGCCAGCATCGACCCGGCCACCGAGGTATAGACCGCCGACACCACGAAGGCGGTCAGCTTCATCCTGGCTACGTCGATGCCGATGGTGCGGGCGGCGACCTCGCTGTCGTGCAGCGATCGCAGCGCGCGGCCGGCAGGGCTGTTCTGAAGGTTCAGTGCCAGGAACGCACCCAGCATCAGCGCCACGGCGCCAAGCCAGTACCACAGTTGCGACGCGGTGACCTTGATGCCGTAGTCGCGCAGCAGGCCGCGCAACCCGATATCGGCGACGGCGATGCCGTCGGGGCCGCCGGTCAGCCAGCTTTCGTTGTTCAGCACCATGAAGACCAGAATTCCGAAGCCCAGCGTCGCAACCGCCAGGAAATGCCCGCTGAGCCGCAGTATCGGCCGCCCGACCAGCCAGGCCACGACCGCCGAGATGGCGGCGCCCAGAACCATGGCCAGGGCCGGGTGAAGGCCCAGATGCACCGGGGCCAGGGCGCAGGTGTAGGCGCCGATGCCGGCGAAACCGGCATGGCCAAGGCTGACCTGCCCGGCAAAGCCGACCAGGATCACCAGCCCGATCACCGAAAGCCCGTTGATGAAGATCAGCGCCCCGACGCGGTAGTAGAAGCTGGAAGGAAACAGCAGCGGTGCAAGCAGGGCAATCGCCGCCAGTGCGATCAATGTCGCAGCCCGAGGGGAAAGATTTGCCACGTTCTCAGACCCGATCCAGCTTGGTGCGCCCGAAGATGCCATGGGGCATCACGAACAGCACGACGAGGATGACCAGGAAGGCCACCGCTTCCTTGTATTCGGAGCTGATGTAGCCGGCGGTCATGGCCTCGATCAGTCCGACCAGCAGCCCGCCGACCAGGGCCCCGAACGGGCTGCCCATGCCGCCGAGGATGGCGGCGGCAAACCCCTTGAGCGCCAGCGCGATACCGACATCGTAGCTGGTCAGAGTGACCGGAGTGACCAGCACACCGGCCAGGGCCCCGATTGCGGCCGACAGCGCAAAGCTGAGTGTCATGACGAAATTGGTGTTGATGCCCACCAGTTGCGCCGCCAGCTTGTTGTTGGCGGTGGCCAGAACGGCCTTGCCGGTCAGGGTGCGGGTGAAGAACAGGTAGAGGGCAAAGAACACGGCCAGTGCACCGACGATGATCCATAGGCTTTGCGGCAGGATGGTGGCGCCGCCGATCTCGAACGGCGCATCCCCGGAAAAGCTGGGAAAGCGGTGGATCTTCTTGTCAAACACGATCTGCGCCAAACCGCGCAGGAAGATCGAGGCGCCGATGGTGATGATGATCAGCGCCACCACCGACGCGCCGCGCGCCGGTTCGATCGCCAGTTTGTTCAGCGCCACGCCCACCGCCGCGGTGATCAGGATGGCGGCCAGAGCCGCCGCGAACAGCGGTGCACCGAGGGCGTGGATGAACACCGTGGACATGCCGCCAAGCATCACGAATTCGCCCTGGGCGAAATTCACCACGCCTGAGGAATTGTAGATAATGATGAATCCGAGCGCGACCAGCGCATAGACCGCCCCCACCGTGATTCCGGAAAAAAAGAACTGAAGGAATTCAGACATCTGCCGCCCCTATTGTTGTTCTTGTAGCGGGGCGCGCAGCCGTCGTTGCGCGCCCCGCCGATGCACGGTCAGTCCGTGACAATGGTCCAGCCGCCGCCCTTGAGTTCGAGCATGCGGAAGGCGGTCAGGTCAAGACCGAGGTGGTCGGTGGGCGACATGTTGACCACACCCGCGGTGCCCATGAATCCGCTGGTCTTTTCGATCTCGTCGCGGATCGCGGCGGAATCGTCCGAACCGGCGCGCTCGATCGCGGCCACGAGGATCTTGAATGCATCATAGGCATGTCCGCCGAAGGTCGAGACATCCGACCCGGTGGCTGCCTCGTAGGCATCGCGATAGCCGACCACGACCGCCTTCTGCGGGTCGCTTTCGGGCAGCAGATCCGCCACCAGCAGCGCCGAAGCCGGAAGCCGCACGCCTTCGGCCGCGTCGCCTGCCAGGTCGATGAAGCTTTTCGAGGCAACGCCGTGCGACTGGTACAGCGGCACACCAATGTTGAGTTGGGCGAAGTTGCGCGTGACGATCGCCGGTCCCTGGCCAAAGCCGGGGTTGACCACCGCCTGAAGCCCGTCGGTCGCGCCGATCTTGGTCAGCTGCGGTGTCATGTCGGCGTCCTTGGGGCCGTAGGTCTCGTCGGCGACGATGTCGATGCCGTATTCGCCGGCGATGCTCAGGCATTGCTCGTGCATGGACTGGCCAAAGCCGCCGGTACCCGAGATAAGGCCAACCTTGGTCAGACCGCGCTTTTTCAGATCCTCGTAGATCTTGCCGCAGGCCATCAGGTCGGTATGCGGGGTCTTGAACACCCATTTCTTGGCCGGGTCGATGATGACCACCGCGCCGGCAAGCGAGATGAACGGAATCTCGGCCTCTTCGAAGACCGGGATCATGGCCATGGTCGTCCCGGTGGTCGACCCGCCGATCACCGCGACGACCTCGTCATCCTCGACCATGCGGGTGGCGAAGGTGCGCGCCTTGTTGGCGTCGGCGGCGTCGTCATACATCACCAGTTCGATCTTTTCGCCGTTGATGCCGCCGGCAGCGTTGATTTCTTCGACAAGCATGCTGAGCGTCTTGGCCTCGGGATCACCCAGGAAAGATGCCGGGCCGGTTTGAGACAGCGAACTGCCGATTTTGATGTCAGCCTTGGCCGGGACAGCCATCGCGGTCAGTGTCGTGGTGGCAATGACCAGAGAAGCTGTCTTGAAGAGGGTAATCGGTTTCATGTCGTTCCTCATACTGCTGTTCAGTTGGTAGTCAGATTCGGCATGCCATAAAGAAGCATCAAGGTACTATTATGCATATTTACCGGTTTGAAAAGGAAATTTGATTGCGCAAGCGGCCCGGGACACGGTTGCGAAACCTGCCTTGACGACCCAATGCGCACTCGGCATTGTCGCGCGTCTCCGGCCTGAGGCGTGACTTCCCCTTACCCTTTGACGTCAGTCCACGCGAACGATCTCGGCCTGGGTCTTCTTCGGTTTCAGTTCCAGAACCCGGCGCTCCATGTAGGCGGCCGGTCGGCTGTTCTCGTAGGGTTTCCCGCATATGTTCAACGTCTATCTTTTTGTTGAACATTATGGTGCCGCCGGTCTTATAGCGCCTGCTCAAAATCCGCTTAGCCCGAAAAGCACCTGGTTGGGAAAGTGATCGCAACCTATTGGAACCACTAAAACAGGATTTCCCCTGTTTGGACGATTTATCTTGTGTTTTCAACGTGGGCGACCGGAATCATAATCCGCGTGTCAGGGGTTCAAGTCCATCCTCCGCTACCAATCTTCTCAATTACTTTGGCGACAACACGGCAGACGCTTTTTGGCGGTTGGGAAACATTGTTGTAGTTCGCCACGAGTTCTTGCAGAGCGTGGCACACAAAGTTGCCGGCCTGGCCCGTTGAGCTTGTCTGCGGCGAAGGCTGCGACTTCACGCAGATAACGCTCGATCCTGCAGGTCAACAGGGCCACATTCTTCGGAGACGATAAGCAGGCACAGCGGATCGTCCCGCAAGCGGTCGGTGGATGCGGGGGGCATCGGAAGCTTCTGAATACTCCAGCCCTTCTCGTCCCCGACTCTACAGTCGGCTCAAAAGCTCCTGTGTCGGCCAGGCGTCGGCCGGCATACCCAGTTGCGCCTGTTCCTTCTGCACCGCCTCGCGGGTCCTGGCACCCAGAATGCCGTCGATGCCCCCGACATCGTGGCCCATCGCCGTCAGCCGGGTCTGCAGCCGCTTCATGTCCTCGCCCGACAGGCCCGGATCGGGATTGCCGGCGTCATAGACCGGCGCGCCCTCCAACCGGGTTGCGAAATAGGCCGCCGTCATCACATAGACGAAACTCTGGTTCCAGTCGAAATAGACCCGAAAGTTGGGGTAGGCGATGAAGGCCGGGCCGCCACGGCCCTGCGGTAGCAGGATCGACGCGGGCAGGCCGGCGTTCGCCAGGGGTTCGTCGCGCCCGCTTACGCCCATCGCTGCCCATTCGGCAACGGTGCGGGTCTGCCCCGGACCGGTAAGCGCCCAGTCGAGCCCAGCGGGCAACTGCACTTCCTGCAACCAGGGTTCGCCCGTGCGCCAGCCCAGCGAACGCAACATCTTCGCGCCTGACATCAGGGCATCGGGGGCCGATGATTTCACGTCGATGCGGCCATCGCCGTCGCCGTCCACCCCGTTCTCGAGAATATCGCGCGGCAGCATCTGCACCTGCCCGATCTCGCCGGCCCAGGCGCCCGTGGTTGATGCCGGGTCGAACCCGCCTTGCCGGTAAAGCTCGAGCGCGGCGAAGATCTGGGGCCGGAACAATTCGGGCCGGCGGCAGTCATGTGCCAGTGTGACCAGCGCGCCGAGCGTGTTGAAATCGCCCTGCACGGCGCCGAAATCGGTCTCGAACGCCCAGAAGGCCAGCAGCACGCCGCGCGATACGCCGAATTCTGATTCGATCCGGTTGAACACGGCATCGTACTTCCGGGCATTTGCGAGGCCGCGTTCGATACGGTTCCGCGAGATCAGCCGGCGCGAGAATTCGACAAAGGGTTTCTGAAACACCCCCTGCGCGCGGTCGGCGCGCAGCACCTTCGGATCCTGATGCGCGCCGCTGAAGAAGGCATCGACGGAGGCCGCAGAATAGTCCTTGCCGACGGCCTCGGCCTTCAGCCCATCGACGAAGGCCGAAAAAGGCCCGCCGCAGGACGCACCGGCGGCGGTGGCGATCGAAAGGAATGCAATGACGGCCGCGAGGCCGGTGCAATGGTGCATGAAAATACCTGTCCCGAACTGTCCGCGTAGCCTAGACGAATTCGGGCAGGCTGGACAGCGGAATTGCTGCGTACACGGCCCGGCTCCCACCGGCGGTTTCGGGCCGGGCCGGGCGATGGCGCGAACGCGTTAAGGTTTTGTTAAGACATTGGGCGGATCACCGGACCAGGAAAGGACGTGGCAACACATGGTCGGTGTTCCGCTATCTCGCATGCAGGTACTTATCGTGGAAGGCAAACCCGAACTGGGTGAGCTTTGGATGCGTCATCTGGAGAGGCAAGGCGCTACGGTGACGTTGGTGCATGACCAGGCGGCGGCGATACTTGCACTATACGGCGTGCGGTTTGACGTGATCGTACTGGATCTCGTGCTGGAGGGCGGCAGCGCCCTGGCGGTGGCGGATTTCGCCAACTACCGTTGCCCGCAAACGCGGGTGATTTTCGTCACCAACACCAGCTTCTTTTCCGACGGGTCGATCTTTGCGTTTTCATCCAACGCCTGCGCCTACGTCCAGAGCGCGACGCCGCCGGAGGATCTGGCGGCGATGGTCGAACATTATGCGGTGCCGCGCTGATCCCTTCCATGCGGTTCGCCAAAGTCGATCTTGGGGCCGACAGGAATGATCCTGTGCGGATTGATGCTGTCATGGCTGAAATAGTAGTGGCGGATGATATGGGCGAAATTCACGGTATCGGCGATGCCGGGCCACTGAAACAGTTCGCGCGTGTAGGCCCAGAGGTTCGGAAAATCGACGATCCGGGCGCGGTTGCACTTGAAATGCGTGTGATAGACCGGATCGAACCGGATCAGCGTGGTGAACAGGCGCCAGTCGGCTTCGGTGATACGCGCGCCCAACAGGTAGCGGTTTTCGGACAGGCGACTTTCAAGCCAGTCGAGCGTTTCGAATAGCGGCCCGACGGCGGCGTCGTAGGCCTGCTGCGTCGTGGCGAAACCGCATTTGTAGACGCCGTTGTTGAACGTGTCGTAGATGCGCGCGTTCAGCGTTTCGATCTCGTCGCGCAGCGGTTCGGGCCAGTAGTCGTCGCGGTTTCCACTCACGCCGTCGAAAGCCGAGTTGAACATGCGGATGATTTCGGCGCTTTCGTTCGAAACGACGGTATTGCGGGTGGTGTCCCACAGAATTGGCACCGTGACCCGGCCGGTCATTCGCGGTTCGGCTTTCGAATAGACCTGATGCAGAAACTCGTGACCGGACAGGGTATCGCCCGTGGCGCCGGCAAACCCGGTATCGAAGGTCCAGCCGTCCTCAAGCATGTCCGGATGCACCACCGAAACCGCGATATGCTTTGCCAGGCCCTTCAGTTGCCGGAATATCAGGGTGCGGTGCGCCCAGGGGCAGGCGAGGCTGACATAGAGGTGATAGCGCCCCGATTCGGCGGGAAATCCGCCCTCGCCGGACGGACCCGGGCGGCCGTCGGAGGTGATCCAGTTGCGAAAACCCGACCTGGTACGCCGGAACGTGCCGTCATTGCCGGCGAAGGCCGTGGCGGGCGGGTCCGCGTGCCATTGGCCGTCGATCATTTGCCCCATCTTGTCGCCTCCATGCGTTTCCCCTCCATATCTAGCCTTGGCGGTGGCGACTGTCAGGGCAAGTGGCGCACAGACGGGCTGTGTGGATGCACACTAACCGGCATTTCCGCCGCTTCTTTTGCGCAACGCCCGCCGCGCGATGGGCCTGTCATCAAGACTTTACTTGATTTTCGAACCAGGCGAGTCACCCTGATCGCGCATTTGTTTCAGCGGTTTTCCGGGGGTAGCCATGTCCACGTATCTTTCCAGGGAGATCCAGGCCGGGCTGGATGCCGCAAGACTTGCGGCGCTGAAGAAATCGAGCCGCCTGCGCGTTCTTGCCGGTGAGGAAATCCACCCCGTCCTGCGCTTGTGGCGCGACGGTTTCGCGGTTGAGGCGCAAACCACCCCGTCGCTGCGCGGGCTGGTCGATCTTTATGACGGCGCGCGCCATCTCTATCAGTGTCTGATCGTCGCCTCGGGCGAAGAGGGCGGCGAACTGCGCTATGAATTCAAGCGCAGCACCGCCGCCGCCGATGCCGCACCGCTGGATTTCTACCGCGATCCGGGGGCGCCCGTTGCCCTGTTGGGCCACGGCGACCTTGGCGACATGCCTTGACGGTTGCCGGGGCAAGCCCGGCGCTGCCGGCCAATATCTGAATGGCGCAAGCCGCGGGGCGCATTACCCCGTGGGCGGGCGGCGTCTTACTGCAAGTCCGAGAACGCAGCCTGAAGCCTTTCGCCCGCTTCGGCGACGCGGGCGCGCTGGGTGCCCAGATTGAACCGCAGAAAGGTTGCGCCGCCTTGGCCGAGCTGGGTTCCCGGTGTGGGGGCGATGCGCGCGTCGTTGTGGATACGGCCCAGGAATTCGGCCGGCGTCATGCCGGTTCCGGCAAAGTCCACCCAGGCGAGATAGGTCGATTGCATCGGCATTGCGGCCAGGCCGGGGATGGCGTTGACCAGGCCGCTGAACAGTTGCGCGTTGCCCGCGATATATGCGGTAAGTTCGTCCACCCAGGCTGCGCCCGCGGGTGAATAGGCGGCCCGCGTCAGGGTGATGCCCAAGAGGTTCGGGCTCATGTCCAGGCTGCGGTGGAAATCGGCAAAGCGTTGTCTCAGCTTCGCATCGGGAATGATGACGCAGCCGGTGCGTGCCCCGGCAATGTTGAAGGTCTTTGACCCCGAAGTCATGACGATCAGCCGGTCCTCGATCTGCGGCGCCGCGACAGGCATCGGTACATGGCGGTGCCCAGGCAGGATCAGGTCGTGATGGATTTCGTCCGAGATCAGCAGCAGATCGTGGCGCAGGCAGAAATCCGCGATTGCGTTCAATTCGTCACGCCTCCAGACCCGGCCCGCCGGATTGTGCGGCGAACTGATGAGAACCAGCCGTTCGCCGCCCGTCAGCATCGCGTCATAGGCATCGAAATCCATGGCATAGGTGCCGTCCGCCTGCACGATCATAGGCAATTGCGTATTGACGCGGCCGGTCTTGCGGATTTTCGCCTCGAACTCGTGATAGACGGGCGTGAAGGTCACGACGCCGTCGCCCGGTTCGGTGAAGGTCTGCAAGGCCATGGCGATGCCGTTGCCCAGGCCGTAGGTCACGAACATCCACGATGGGTCGCAGGCCCAGTCGTGGCGGGTCTGCATCCACCAGCGGACCGCTTCGAAATAGCTCTCCATCCCGGAGAAATAGCCGTAGTTGGCCCGTTCAAGCAGCCCCTTCACGGCGTCTTGCAGGAAATCGGGCGCGCGGAAGTCCATGTCGGCGACCCACATCGGGATGCCATCGTCGGGCGACACGCCGGAAAAGGCCTGCATCTTGTCCCATTTCGCGCTGTCGGTGCCGCGGCGCTCGGTCATCTCGTCGAAATTCATGGGTCCCTCCGGTTGAACCCCGGCAAGCTAGCGGGAATTGCGCGAGGTGCAAGGGGGCGTTGCGGCGGCCTGTCCGATCGCCTAAATCGTGGGCATGAAGCGTCCGATCCTGATCCATCCCGATCCCCGCCTTAAGAAGGTCTGCGCGCCGGTGGCCGATATCACCGACGAATTGCGCAGTCTGGCCGACGACATGCTAATCACCATGTATGATGCGCCCGGCATCGGGCTGGCCGCGCCGCAGGTCGGCGTTCTGGAACGGCTGATCGTGCTGGATTGCGTCAAGGAGGAAGGCGCGTCACCGCGCCCGACGGTGATGTTCAACCCGCGGGTGTTGGCCCGGTCGGACGCGATGAACACCTACGAGGAAGGCTGTCTTTCGATCCCCGATCAATATGCCGAAGTGACCCGCCCGGCCGAGGTCGAGGTGGTCTGGACCGATCGGGACGGGGCAGAGCGGCAACAGGAGTTCTCCGGTCTCTGGGCGACCTGCGTGCAACACGAGATCGACCATCTGGACGGCAAGCTGTTCATAGACTACCTCAAGCCGCTCAAGCGCCAGATGATCACCCGCAGGATGGCCAAGCTCAAACGCGAGCGGGCGCGGCTGTAGGTGGCTGTTCTTGCGATTCTGAAATGGCCCGACCCGCGCCTGTCGAAAAGGTGCGCGCCGGTCGGACATGAGGCGCTGGACGATCTGGTCGCGGACATGTTCGAGACGATGTATGCCGCGGCGGGCCGTGGATTGGCGGCGCCCCAGGTGGGTGTGATGAAGCGCATCTTCGTCATGGATTGCGGCTGGAAGGATGGCGAGCGCACGCCGCTGGCGATGATCAACCCCACCATCATGGCAGCCGAACGGGTGCCGGTGGTTGCCGAAGAGGGCTGTCTTTCAATACCCGGAATCGTGGTTCCGGTGGAACGGCACAAGGCCGTTACCGTGCAATGGACGGCGCCCGAGGGCGACATCCACATGGCCGATTTCGACGGGCTGGAGGCGCGCTGCATCCAGCACGAGTTCGACCATCTGAACGGCATGGTGACGCTGGACCGCATCGCGCCCGATCTGCGGATGTGGCTGGAACGGGCGTATCTGGAGGGCCCCGGCGCGTGAGCGTGCGCCGTTGCCTGCCCTGGCCCGACCGGCGCCTGCGTATGCCCGCCGCCCCTGTCGCGGAAATCGACGACGCGATCCGCGGCATCTGGAACGACATGATCGACACGATGGAGGCGATGCCGGGGGTCGGTCTGGCCGCGCCCCAGATCGGGGTGATGTTGCAGCTTGCCGTGGTGGATGCCTCGGCCGAACGCGGCCGGGCGCTGCGCCTGGCCAATCCCGAGATACTGCATGCCAGCATCGAATTGCGCAAACACGAGGAAGCCAGCCCGAACCTGCCGGGCGTGTCGGCCGAGATCTCGCGCCCACGCGCGGTGAGCGTGCGGTTCATGGATCAGGACGGCGCCACCGTCGAACGCGATTTCGTGGGGCTTGAGGCGACCAGCGTTCAGCACCAGATCGACCACCTGAACGGGCGGATGTATTTCGACCGGCTGGGGCGCGTGAAACGCGACATGCTGCTGCGCCGGGCCGGAAAGCTGGGCCGATGATTGCCATGCGACGCCGCGTCGGGCGGGTTTGCGGACATTCGGGGATTGCGCCGGACCCCGAGATCGGACCTTGTTCGCCCAACAGATTCACACAAACCAAGGCAGACCCATGACCCGGAACAACCGCTCTCTCATCCCGTTCGAACATTTCAGGATCGGTCAGGTCGAGGAATTCGGCGCCTATGAAGTGACCGAACAGGAGGTGATCGAGTTTGCGCGCAAGTACGATCCGCAGTTCTTTCACCTGGACGCGGAGGCGGCGAAATCATCGCTGTTCGGCGGCCTCTGCGCAAGCGGCTGGCACACCTGCGCGATGACCATGGCGATGATGGTCGAGAACATGGACAAGACGGGGCAGTCGCTGGGTTCGCCCGGGCTTGACGAGCTGCGCTGGCGCCGGCCGGTCTATCCGGGCGATGTGCTCTCGGTACGGATGGAGGTCTTGGACCTCAAGCCGTCCAAAAGCCGGCCCGGGATCGGCTTCGTCATCAGCAAGGTGACGGTAAGCAACCAGGACGGCAATCCGGTGATGGACTTCATCAGCAAGGGGATTTTCCCGCGCGGGCAGCAATAGCGCGGGCGGCAACGGCAAGGGGGGCACATGCGGATCGTTTTCATGGGAACGCCCGGGTTTTCGGTTCCGGTGCTGGATGCGCTGGCCGGGGCCGGGCACGAGATCGCCGCCGTCTATTGCCAGCCGCCCCGACCGGCGGGGCGCGGCAAGAAAGATCGCCCCTCGCCGGTGCAGTCGCGGGCCGAGGCGCTGGGTTTGCCGGTACGCCATCCCGCGACGTTGAGAACGCCCGAGGCGCAGGCCGAATTCGCCGCGCTGCGCGCCGATGTGGCGGTGGTCGTGGCCTATGGCCTGATCCTGCCGCAGGCCGTTCTGGACGCACCGGCGCGCGGTTGTCTCAACATTCACGCCAGCCTGCTGCCGCGCTGGCGTGGGGCGGCACCGATTCACCGCGCGATCATGGCGGGCGATAGTGAAACCGGCGTCTGCATCATGCAGATGGAATCCGGGCTGGATACAGGGCCGGTGCTGATGTGCCGATCCACCGCCATAGAAGAAGCCGAGACAACGGGCCGGTTGCACGACCGGCTGTCGGCGATGGGTGCGGCGCTGATCGTTGCGGCACTCGAGCGGCTGGACGAACTGGTACCACACCCCCAGCCCGCCGATGGCGTCACCTATGCCGCCAAGATCGACAAGGCCGAGGCGCGCATCGACTGGACCCGCCCCGCGACCGAGGTGGACCGGATGATTCGGGGCCTGTCGCCGTTTCCCGGCGCCTGGGCCGAGATCGGCGGCGAGCGGGTCAAGCTGCTGTCCTCGCAACCGGCGCAAGGGTCTGGGCCGCCGGGTACGGTATTGGACGACGCCCTTGCCATTGCCTGTGGCACCGGCGCGGTTCGCCCGACGCGCTTGCAACGCGCCGGCAAGGCGGCGCAGGATGTCGCGACATTCCTGCGCGGCTGGCCGGTGGCCAGAGGCACGCAACTGTAGGGAGACCGGCTTGTTTCTGACGCTCATGGGTACCGTGGTGATCGCCGGCATCGTCGGATACGCGTCCGAGAGGACGGGATTCACCCGGAACGGATACCTGCAATCCATCATCATATGCGTCGGCGGCGCGTTCCTGTTCTACTTCATACGAATCATGTTCGGCGTCGGCTTTGGTTCTGCGGGCATGAACGCCATCGTGTCCTCGATCGGGGCGCTGGTGATCGTGCCGTTCCACTGGCGAAACTAAGGCGCGTATCGTTTCGCCGGATTCCGGCATTCGCCCCAGCGGGCGCATGGGTTGACAGGCAATATGCCGTCCGGTTCTTGCCCGATGCGTCGCGGCGTCAGAACTCCACCTCGACTCGGGGCAGGTGCAACGCCTTCATCATGTCGCGCAACTCCTGCCGGGCGGCGACGTTGGAGATGTTGAGCTGGCTCACCCCGATATCGCGCAGATCCAGCAGTGTCAGCCCGCGCGGGAACAGTTCGCGAAAGATCACCCGCTCGCTGAACCCCGGCGCCACGCGGAACCCGATACGTTCCGACAGCATCGCCACCGCGCGCTCCATCTTTTCCTTGTTGACCATTCGCTGCGTGCCCACACGGTTGCGCACGACCACCCAGTCGATCGGTTTCAGGCCGGCCTGGGCGCGCAGTTGCCGGGCATTCCAGACCATCTCGGAATAGACTGACGGGCCAAGGATCTTTTCGCCCCGCGAGTCGGTGCGCGCCAACAGGTCGAAATCGACAAAGCTGTCGTTCAGCGGCGTTATCAGCGTATCGGCAAGGCTGTGCGCCACCTGGCTGAGCCGCGTGTGCGAGCCGGGACAGTCGATCAGGATGAAATCGCTGTCGGGCTCAAGCCGTGACACCGCCGCCGAAAGCCGGTGATCGTAGATGTTCTCGCCCGGTTTCAGCGCCGCCGGGTCGATGTCGGGCAGATCGTGGCAATATGCGCTGGGCAGGTCGAGCGCGGCCTTCTTCATGAATTCCCGGCGGTTCTCGAAGTAGCGGCCCAGCGTGCGCTGGCGCAGGTCCAGGTCCAGCGCGTTGACCTTGTGGCCAAGCCGTGCCAGCGCGGTGGCGACATGCATCGAGACGGTGGATTTCCCCGCCCCGCCCTTTTCGTTTCCGACGACGATGATATGCGCCATTTGCTGCCCGTGCCTGCCTTGTTTGTGCAGTTTCGACGCTACTATATGTTGTGGTCCCGACTATTGAAAGTGGAATGCCGCGTCACCCGGGATTGTCCCGGCCCCGCGACCGGGTCACGAGAGAGGCACAGCCATCGCCGCGCTGGCGACCTGCCTTAGAACGACAGCGAAAGGCGCAGAAAGCCGTTTTCGTCGATGCCGTCCGGTTCGCAACCGAACCCGGCCAGTTCGTCCACATGTGCCAGCGCCCCCGGGCCGGTCAGCGCCTTGACGTGCGTCCCAGGCATTGGCGCGAACGCCCAGGGTGCTGCCGTCGCGGTCAGCGGATCGGGTGCTGCGTGTCCCGCGAGCCATTGGGCCACCGCATCGCGTATCGAAAGCGGCGGCACCGCCACCGGCGTCGCTCTGGCCAGCGGCAGGGCGCGGCCCCCGCCGTTGGCCCGGTAGCTGTTCAGCGCCACCACGAAACGTTGGTCCGGCGTCACCGGGCGGCCGTCATGGCGCAACTCGCGGATACGCGATCCGCTGCCCGCCCGCCGCGACCCTTCCGGCCCAAACCGGGCCGGCACCGACAGGTCGATCCGGTATTCCACCCCATGCAGAACGTCGAAATCGTGGCCTGGCATCGCCGCATCGACCAGCGCCGCACCCCGGCTGCCCGGTGCGATGGTGTGGAACTGTCCCGCCGACACCTCAAGCCAGTCCCGCAGCATCGCGCCGGTGACGATCAGCGCGCGCAACTGGTTGTCGAACACGCACAGATCGGCGAGATGCCGGCGCGACACCGGCCCCGCCGGTACATCTGTATAGTTCTGCGGCCCGGCCCGGCCGCCGAACCGGCCAGGAGCGGCGGCCGACAGAAGCGGTAGTGCCTCGGCGTCGGTTCCCGCCAGATGCGGCCTCAGCGCCGCTGCCTGCGCCGCCGCCACGAGAGCCAGTGCGCGGTCGGGTGCGAAGAGCGAAAAATAGCTGTGCAACGGCCGCTCCGTCCGCCCGACCGGGCGTGCCATCTCGGCCCGGGTCGCGGCGTGGGCGGGCGCGACAAGCCGCGATAGGCGCGGATCATGTGCCGCCAGTGACTCGGGCCGGCCGTCAGGCCGCCGCCGGGCGACGGGGCGCAGCGCGCAACGCGCACCCGCGACACGCCAGCGCCCATCGGTATCCGCGGCAAGATCGAGGTCGATCACCCCAAGATGGGTTCCGGCCGATCCGGCCATGACCACCGGCTTGCCGTGCACGGTGCCGGTGTCGGGGTCGACATGGGCCGGCGCGTCGCGCATCGGGCCGGGCAACAGCAGATGCGTATGACCGGCAACGATCGCGTCTATTCCGTCAACGGCGGCAAGCGGAATCACCGCGTTTTCCATGCCGTGCGCGGCCTCGCTTGCGCCGATGCCGGAATGCGCCAGCGCCACGATCAGTTGACAACCCAGCCGCCTGAGAACCGGAACGTGCCGGCGGGCGGTGTCCAGGATGTCCGAAACCGCCAGCCTGCCCTTCAGCAGATGCGCATCCCATTCGACCGTCTGCGGCGGCAGCAACGACAGCACGCCGATGCGCAGCGCATGGTCCCTGTGCCCGGCCCTCACGGTGCGGTCGAGTACCGCGAATGGCGCCACGCGGCGCAACGTTTCCGGCGTGGTTCGGTCGAGATTGGATGACAGAACCGGGCAGGGCGCCCCGGCAAGGACGGCTTCCAGCGCCTCGAGCCCGAAGCTGAAGTCGTGGTTGCCCAACCCAAGGGCATCATAGCGCAGATACCCGAAGGCCCGCATCAGCACGTCCGCATGCGGGGATCGGGTGGTGATGACATCGCCCATCGGCGTACCCTGCATGGCATCGCCATTGTCCAGCAGCAACACGGTGGCACCCATGCCGCGGGCCTCGGCCCGTGCCGCCGCGATCAGGCTGGCGACGCGCGTCAGCCCGCCCGTCGGGTCGGGGCGATCGGCATAATAGTCATGGCCGGCAAGCTGCATGTGCAGATCGGTGGTGGCCAGAAGGCGCAGGCGCGCCAGCCCGTCCGGGGCGGCCTGTGCGGGGTCGGTGGATGTTCCGGCGGCCGGCCGGTCAGGATATGACATTGCGTTCGCTCTGGTCCGGCCCATGGGCGGACCAGTCAACGCATTGAAAATACATGAAACCCGCCCGACAATAGGGAAAACGAGTGGCAAGTTTGTGTCGGCGTCGATAGGGGCTGGCGTCGCGACCCGGACGATCGGCCATTGAAAAAAACGCCTGGCCATGGCAGCGCATGGCACGCGACGCCGGAGCGCGTGCGCAACAATGCAGAGAGGCGGGCGGCCCATGAGACTTGCGGAACAGGTGACGTTCGGGGGCACCGGCATGAACCGGGCGGCGCATATCCGCGACGACGCCGCCGCGCTGGAACGGGCAAGGGCGCATCCGCGGGCGGCCTGTCTGCTGCTGTGGCGCGGCAAGCCGATGGTGCGAGGGGACGACCGCGACCGCCTGGCGCTGGTGCCGATGGATCATCCGATCCTCGCCTCGGGCCATGCCGCTGTTCTAGACGTTCCGGTCTTCATGGGACTCGAGGCCGATGGCGCGCCACGCTTTGCCCAGGATATCTCGGCCTGGGAGCCGGACGACCTGGATCCCGAAGCCCTGAACCTGTTCGTCGACACATCCGAGCAGCATCACCCCTTGCTGCCAACGGATTTTGCATTCGCCGAACTGCGCCGGCTGATGAACCGCCTGGCGCCGCACGATGCCGAGCTGGCGGTTACCGCCAAGGCCCTGGAGGCGTGGCACCTGTCGCACCGGTTCTGCGCCCGTTGCGGCAATGCAAGCCAGATGACGAGGGCGGGCTGGCAACGGTCATGCCCGTCCTGCGGGGCACAGCATTTTCCGCGCACCGATCCGGTGGTCATCATGCTGATCACCCATGGTGACGCGGCGCTGATGGGCCGCTCGCCGGGCTGGCCCGAGGGCATGTATTCGCTGCTCGCCGGGTTCGTTGAACCGGGCGAGACACTTGAGGCCGCGGTTCGCCGCGAGGTATTCGAGGAAACCTCTGTCCGGGTCGGACCGGTAGAGTACCTGGCCAGCCAGCCCTGGCCGTTTCCGGCCTCGCTGATGATCGGTTGCCGGGGCGAGGCGCTGTCCCGCGAGATCACAATCGACCCGATCGAGATCGAGGATGCGATATGGGTCGGACGCGGTGACATGATGTCCGTTTTCGCGGGTGAAAATCCGCATCTCAAGCCGGCGCGGCGGGGCGCGATTGCGCATTTCCTGTTACAGAACTGGCTTGCGGACCGGCTCGATTAGAACCAAACTCGGCGCAACTTTCCAACAGGCAAGGCAGGATGAAGTTTTCGAGCAACGAAGATATCGAGGCGCCGATCGGTCAGGTCTTCATCATGCTGTCGGATTTCGAGGCGTTCGAACGTTCGGCGATCCGGCGCGGGATAGAAGTGCGGCGCAACGGCGAAACGGCCCAGCCGGTCGCCGGGTTGTCATGGGACGTGACCTTCATGCTGCGCGGCAAGGCACGCCGGATGCACCTTGTCCTGAGCCGCTATGACAGCCCCAACGCCATGCGCTATGACGCAACCAGCCCGGGGCTCGACTCTGTCATGGAGATCGAGTTGCTGGCGCTGTCACCAAGACGCACCCGCATGTCGGTGAAGCTGACCCTGACGCCCAACACGCTGTCGGCACGGCTGTTCGTGCAATCGCTGAAACTGGCCAAGGCCAAGCTGACCCGGCGGTTCACGCTGAAGGTCGCCGACTATGCCAAGGACATGGAAGACCGTCACGGCCGCATCGCATAGGGCAAAAGCGCCCTCAGACGGCGCCGTCCATTGCGTCTTCCATGAGATTCAGCAAATGTTCGACCTGGTCCCGGTTGCGGTGCCATGCTGCCTGCATATCCGAGGACGGGTTCGGTTTCTGCAATTCCCGGTCTATCGACAACGCGGTTTCTCCCATGGCGTGAAAGCCGAAACTGGGTGCGACACCGGCCAGCTTGTGCGCGATTTCGGCGACTTTCGACAGCCCGCCCGCAGTGGCGCCGTCGCGATCCAGAAGCACCCGGACATTCTCCAGATCTATCGTACGTTGCAGCAGGCTTTCCACGAAATCCGCCTTCACCTTGGCTATGAGTTTGTCAAATCCCGGCTCCGGGCCGTCAATGCCGCCTGCGTCACTTCTCGTTGTCATATGGGTAACTCAATTTGTTGAAACTGTCGGCCGTATCAGTTCGCTGCCTGTCGCTCGTGCCCCAGCCGGTCAGGCGCCGCAACATTCCCGTGCCGGTATTGCCACGGTCAGGATAGGCCATGCCGATGGCTCTTTCCACATATTCGGGCACCGATGCCCAAGGGATAAGCCCGGGGTTGACCGTCTTGCCCACCGTCGCGCGCACGGGTCCGATGCCGAACTCGCTCCAGATGCGGGTCCGTTCGCCCAGATGCGCGTTGACACTGTCCTCTATGTGCCGGATCGAATCGACCGGCAAGCGCCCGGAAACCACCACGAAATCGCCCCGCCCGGCATAGGCGAACATGATCCTGGAGGCGGGCATTGAGTACCAGATCGCATCTGTGATGTCGGCCATCAGATCGGCAAAATCCGGGGCGCGCAGCGTGGCAAAATAGCTTCGCGCATCGCCAACGTGAATTCCGAACAGCGACATTCGAAAGCGGTGCAGGAAGCTGATCTTGAACAGATAGTTTTCCAGCGCGAGGTGACTTGTCAAACCGGCCACATTCTCGAGCAGGATCGCGTCGTCAAAGCCGAATTCGGGCATGCCGCCGGCACCATGCTGCGAAAGCTCGCGCCCCTCGCGTATGGATTGTGCCAGTTGCCCCATAGACCGCAGCCGTGCGGACAACTCGGTCGTGTGAAGCGGCTTGCTGAGATAGTCGGTCGCCCCGGCCTTGAACGCATCGTTGACATAGTGTCTTTCGCGCGCCGAGGTGACGATCAGGATGGGAACGTGGGCATAGTCGGCCTCCTGGCGGATCGCGCGGCAAAGCGCGATTCCGTTCATGCCGGGCATCTTGATGTCGACGAGCAGGCAGTCGAACGCGGTTTTGCTGCTTCGGATCGTCGCCAGGGCCTCGTTCGCCGAGCCGCAGCAGGTGACGTCGGAATACCCGATCTTTCCAAGCTTGAGTTCGACAAGCTTCAAAAATACCAGGTCGTCATCAACGACCAGCAGTTTCATTTCGCTGCCCTGCCTTGTTCTGCCCCTGTGTCCGGCCCTTGTCCCGAGCCTGCACCCAGTTTAGTCCCATCCTGAGATATGTAAACTTGCTGAATCCGGCCAGTTGTTCATAATTCCGGTCAGCACCATCAGGAACCGAAACTGCGGATACAGCGGCCCTCCAGATATTGTGGGTTCGATTGCAGGTCGCGCAAACGGTACTGCGATGGGCATGAGTGATGCAGGACGGCAACTGCGGCTGGAATAGTACTGACCTGGCCGCTAACCGCGTTTGGCCGCCGCCGGATAGACGCCCAGTATCTCCATGTTGGCGGTGAAATAGCCCAGTTCGTCCAGCGCCAGGCGCACGTTTGCATCGTCGGGGTGGCCTTCGATATCGGCATAGAACTGGGTCGCGGTGAACGAGCCGTCAACCATGTAGCTTTCCAGCTTGGTCATGTTGACACCGTTGGTGGCGAACCCGCCCATCGCCTTGTAAAGCGCCGCTGGAATGTTGCGCACCTCGAACACGAAACTGGTGATCATCCCGTGCCGTCCGCGCCGGCTCAGATCGCTTTGCGGCGACATGATCAGGAACCGCGTGGTGTTGGTCTGGTTGTCCTCGATATGGCGCGCCAGAACGTTCAGACCATAGATTTCGCCGGCCAGTTCACTGGCCAGGGCCGCGACATGGGGCTTGCCTTCCTCTGCCACATGGCGGGCCGACCCGGCGGTGTCGGCGCCGGTGATGCGGTGGATGCCGTGTCGTTTCAGAAAGTCCTTGCACTGGCCAAGAAGAACGGTGTGGCTCATCGCGTGGGTGATGTCGCCCAGCGCGGCGCCGGGCAAGCCCAGGAGGTTGATGTGCACCCGCACGAAGGCCTCTTCGACGATGTGCAACCCCGATTGCGGCAACAGGGTATGGATGTCGGCCACCCGGCCGTAGGTCGAGTTCTCGACCGGCAGCATGGCAAGCTCTGCCGCGCCGGTCTTCACCGCCTCGATCGCGTCCTCGAAGGTGCGGCAGGGCAGGGCCTCCATGCCGGGGCGGGCCATGCGGCAGGCCTCGTGGCTGTAGGCACCGGGTTCACCCTGGAATGCGATGCGGTTCGTCATGTCGGTTTCCGTGCAACAATTGCGAATTCGGCATATGGTCGCGCTGTCTATACCTTGCCTAAGCCGGGGGGAAGCCTTAGACAGCCCGGCAAACGGACAAATGGGCGCGCGATCAATGTTTGACACGATGACAGTAACCAAGGTGGCCAGCGCAATCCTGGGTGCCCTCCTGATTTTTCTGGTCGGCAAGTGGGCTGCCGAAGCCCTCTACCATGTCGGTGGGCATGGCGATCCGGCCTATGTGATCGAGACCGAAGAACCCGACGCGCCGGCAGAGGAAGAAGTAGAGCTGAGCCTTGGCGAAATGCTGGCCCAGGCCGATGCCGGCAAGGGCGAGAAGGTCTTCAAGAAATGTGCCGCCTGTCACAAGCTTGAAGAGGGCGCCAACGCCACAGGCCCCTATCTCTATGGCGTGGTGGACCGCCCGATCGCGTCGGTTGCGGGCTTTGGCTATTCCGATGTGCTGGCCGGCATGGGCGGGGACTGGACGCCCGAGGCGCTGGATGAATTCCTGCACAAGCCAAGCGAGTTCGCGCCCGGCACCAAGATGACGTTTTCCGGGCTGTCCAAGGCCGACGACCGCGCTAACGTGATCGCGTTCCTGAACGAGAACAGCGCCAGCCCGGTCGATTTTGCTGCCGCCGCCCCGGCCGAAGAACCGGCGGCGGAGGAACCGGCTGCGGAAGAACCCGCGGCGGAAGAACCGGAAGCCGAGGCGCCCGCCGAGCAAGAGACCGCGCCCGAACCCGCCGAAGCGGCGGACGCCGGCGACAAGGATGAACCTGCCACAGACGCCGAACCGGCAGAGGCGCCCGAAGCCGCAGAGACCCCGGCCGCTGAAGCTCCGGCGGATGAAGCTCCGGCTGATACCGCCGAGGCGCCCGCCGCGACCGAAGCCGCCCCGGAGCAAACCGCCGCGATCGCCGGCGACGTCGAAAAGGGCAAGAAGGTCTTCAAGAAATGTGCCGCCTGTCACAAGCTCGAAGAGGGCAAGAACGTGGTCGGACCGTCGCTGTTCGGTGTGGTGGGGCGCTCGGTCGCATCGATCGACGGGTTCAAGTATTCGTCGGCCCTGACCGATCTGGGCGGTGAATGGACGCCCGAGCGTCTGGATGGATACCTGGCCAAGCCGCGCGATTTCGCGCCGGGCAACAAGATGACGTTTTCCGGCCTGTCCAAGGAAGAAGACCGTCAGAACGTCATCGCCTACCTGAACAGCATCGGCGGCTGATCCCACGGGGGTTCACCCGACCGCCAAGGCCGCTGCCCGGCGCAGCGGCCTTTCCTTTGCCCGCGCCACGCGGGCGCGGACCGGGCCGCATTAACGTCTTTGTCACCAATCGCACCTTGAACATCCCGCTTGCGCGCCATTAGCTTGCAGCACCAGAAGGCCCCACCCGGCCGGCCCAACGGAGGACTTGCCAGATGCCCAGTGCCCGCGCCCCGATCCGTGCAATCGACTTGCGGCCATGGTTGCTTGGCCTGATCGCGCTGATCGCCGGCCTTGCCAGCGCCGGGCTGGCCCGGGCCGAGCAGGACATGATCCGTTCGCACGGCTATTCCTATTTCGGCGATCTGAAATATCCGGCCGATTTCGCGCATTTCGACTATGTGAACCCGGATGCGCCCAAGGGCGGCGAAATCTCCATCTCGGCCCTGGGAACGTTCGATTCGATGAACCCCTATTCGCGCAAGGGGCGGGGCGGGCTGCTTAGTTCGATGATGTATGAAAGCCTGCTGGGCGAGGGGCCGGCGGATGCCTATGGCGAGGGCTACGGGCTGCTGGCCGAAAGCCTGGAATACCCGGCCGGCAAGGAATGGGTGATCTTTCACCTGCGCCCCGAGGCGCGGTTTTCCGACGGCACGCCCGTCACCGCCCATGACGTGCTGTTTTCCCACAACCTGCTCCTGGAACAGGGGCTGCCCTCTTATGCGGTGGCGGTCAAAAAACGCATCCCCAGGGCCGAGGTGATCGACGATCACACGATAAAATTCTACTTCGCAGACGGGATTTCGCGCCGCTCTCTGATCGACCAGGTCGGCGGCGTCCCGGTCTGGCCGAAGAAATGGTTCGAGGAGACCGGCGCCCGTCTGGATGAAAGCCGGCTGGAAACCCCGCCCGGGTCGGGCCCCTACATGGTGGACAGGGTCGAGATCAACCGCCAGATCGTCTATCGCCGGAACCCCGACTACTGGGGCAAGGATCTGGCGATTAACCGGGGCCGGCACAATTTCGACCGTATCCGCGTCGAGTATTTCGGCGACGACACGGCGGCGTTCGAGGCGTTCAAGGCGGGCGAGTATACGTTCCGCGTCGAGGGCGATTCGAAGAAGTGGGCCACGGCCTATGAATTTCCCAAGGTTCGCGCGGGGTATGTGATCAAGGCCGAACTGCCCGACGGAACCCCGCCCACACCCACCGGCATCGTGTTCAACCTCGGCCGCGAGGTGATGCGGGACAAGCGGGTTCGCGAGGCGATCGCCCTTGGCTTCAACTTCGAATGGACCAACGAGTCGCTGCAATACGGCCTGTTCGATCAGCGCGCCTCGTTCACCCAGGACACACCGCTCATGGCCCAAGGCGTCCCCGAGGGGGCCGAGCTTGCGTTTCTCAGGTCGTTGGGCGACGTGGTGCCGCCCGAGATGCTGAGCGAACCGGCGCGGATGCCGCACAGTTCGGATCCGTCGCGCCTGACCGACCGCAAGAATCTGCGCCGTGCCATGAAACTGCTGGACGAGGCGGGATGGCCCGTGGGCAGCGACGGCAAGCGCCGCGATGCCGCCGGCCAGCCGCTGCGCGTCACCTTCCTGTTCAATTCCTCCGCCGACGGAACGCTGGGCGCGGTGGTCGAAAGCTTCATGTCAAATCTGGAACGCATGGGGATCGAGGCGCATCTGGAAAAGGTCGATGCCGCGCAATACACGCTGCGCGAACGCGACCGCGACTACGACATGGTGTTTGATGCCTATGCCGCGTTCCTGGGCACCGGCACCGGGCTGATGCAGCGGTACGGTTCGTCAGAGGCCGCGTTCTCGCTGTTCAACCCGGCCGGTCTGGCCAGCCCGCTGGTGGATGCGATCATCGAGAAATCGCTTCTGACCACCAGCAAGGAAGATCAGGATACCTCGCTCAGGGCGCTGGACCGGGCGCTTCGGTACGAGTTCTTCATGATCCCGGTCTGGTACAAGGCCGATTACTGGGTTGCCTACTACGACCAGTACGAACATCCCGACCCGCTGCCGCCGCTGGATCTGGGCTATCTCGATTTCTGGTGGTTCAATGCCGACAAGGCCGCCGCGCTCAGGGCCGCGGGCGCGCTGAGATAAGGCGCCGCAATGGGCGCCTATATCCTCCGGCGGCTGCTGTTGGTGATTCCGACGCTGATCGGCATCATGGTCATCAACTTCACCCTGGTTCAGTTCGTCCCCGGCGGCCCCGTCGAACAGGCCATCGCACGCGCCCAGGGCGGCGGCGACGTGTTCGGCGGGTTTGCCGGCACCCAGGGCGAACCGGGGATGAACACCGGGCTTGACGAGGTCGGTAGTGGCAGCGACCGCTATATCGGTGCCCGCGGGCTGCCACCCGAATTCATCGAGGAACTGGAACGCGAGTTCGGATTCGACAAACCGCCCGTCGAGCGGTTCCTGTCGATGATGTGGAGCTACATGCGGCTGGACTTCGGTGAAAGCTATTTCCGGTCGGTCGGCGTGGTCGACCTGGTGCTGGAAAAGATGCCGGTGTCGATCTCGCTGGGTCTGTGGTCCACGCTGATCGCCTATCTCGTGTCGATCCCCCTGGGCATCCGCAAGGCAGTCAGGGACGGCAGCAGTTTCGACACCTGGACCAGCGGCGCGATCATCATCGCCTACGCCATACCCGGGTTCCTGTTCGCGATTCTGCTGCTGGTTCTGTTCGCGGGCGGGTCCTACTGGCAGTGGTTTCCGCTGCGGGGCCTGACCTCGGACAACTGGGACAGCCTCAGCCTGCCGGGCAAGATCGGCGACTATTTCTGGCACATCGCGCTGCCGGTTCTGGCCTCGACCATTTCCGCCTTCGCGACGCTGACGCTGCTGACGAAGAACAGTTTTCTCGACGAGATCAAGAAACACTATGTCATGACCGCCCGCGCCAAGGGGCTGAGCGAACGGCAGGTGCTTTACGGTCACGTCTTTCGCAATGCCATGCTGATCGTGATCGCCGGCTTTCCGGCGGTGTTCATCGGCGTGTTCTTCGGCCAGTCGCTGATCATCGAGACGATATTCTCGCTCGACGGGCTGGGCCGGCTGGGGTTCGAGGCAGCGGTTGCGCGCGACTATCCGGTCATCTTCGGCACATTGTTCATCTTCGGCCTGATGAGCCTGGTGGTCGGCATCATTTCGGACCTGATGTATGTCCTGGTCGATCCGCGCATCGACTTTGAACGGAGGGAAGGCTGATGCGCCGCGCCCGATTGTCGGCCACCGCCAAGGCGCTTCCAGGCGCCTTGTGCCAAGGCCAAAGCGATAGCCTTGCCCTGCGCGGCAGCGACCGGAGTGCGGGCTGATGGCGATATCGCCTCTCAACCGGCGCCGCTGGCGCAATTTCCGCCGCAACCGCCGCGCATACCTGTCGCTGATCCTGTTTTCGCTGCTGTTCGGCCTGTCGCTGTTTGCCGAGTTCCTGGCCAATGACAAGCCGATCCTGGTGCAGTATCGCGGCGAGTATTTCATGCCGCTGTTCAACTTCTACCCCGAAACCGCGTTCGGCGGCGATTTCGAGACCGAGGCGATCTATCGCGACCCCGAGGTGCGATGCCTGATCGCCAGCGGCGGCATGGATGCCTGTTTCGACGATCCCGAAGGCGTGATGGCGCAGGCCGAAACCGGCACCGTGGACGGCCAGGCGGTACGACGGGGCTGGGCGATCTGGCCGCCTATCCCCTACTCATTCAACACTTCGGTGGACCGCCCCGGCGCCGCGCCGCTGCCGCCCAACGCGCAGAACTGGCTGGGCACCGACGACACCAAGCGCGACGTGCTGGCGCGCGTCATCTACGGCTTTCGCCTGTCGGTCCTGTTCACCCTGATCGTGACGGTGCTGGCCAGCGTGCTGGGCATCGCCGCGGGCGCGGCGCAGGGGTTCTTCGGCGGGCGGCTGGATCTGATCTTTCAGCGGGTGATCGAGATCTGGTCGGCGACGCCCTCGCTCTATGTCATCATCATCATGTTCGCGATCTTCCAGCGATCGTTCTGGATGCTGGTGGTGATTGCCATCCTGTTCGGCTGGACCTCGCTGGTGGGCGTGGTGCGGGCCGAGTTCCTGCGCGCCCGCAACCTCGAATATGTACGCGCGGCGCGGGCTCTGGGGGTCGGAAACCTCACCATCATGTTCCGCCACATGCTGCCCAACGCCATGGTGGCGACGCTGACCATGCTGCCCTTCATCGTCACCGGCACCATCGGGATGCTGGCCAGCCTCGACTTCCTCGGCTTCGGCCTGCCGGCCTCGGCGCCGTCTCTGGGCGAACTGACCTTGCAGGCAAAACAGAACCTTCAGGCGCCCTGGCTTGCGTTCACGGCCTTCTTCACCTTCGCCATCATGCTGTCGCTTCTGGTATTCATCTTCGAAGGGGTGCGCGATGCCTTCGACCCCAGAAAGACCTTCGCATGAGTCTGTTGACGGTCGAAAACCTGTCGGTGTCCTTCAGGCAGGATGGCCGCAGCAGCCCTGCGGTGCGCGGCGTCAGCTTCACCGTCGCCCGCGGCGAAACCGTGGCCCTCGTCGGTGAAAGCGGCTCGGGCAAATCCGTGACCGCGCTTTCCACCGTGTCGCTGCTGCCTGCCTCGGCCATGGTCGAAGGCTCCGTTACCTATGACGGACGCCAGATGATCTGCGCCTCCGACGACCTGCTCCGCGACGTGCGCGGAAACGATATCAGCTTCATATATCAGGAGCAGATGACCTCGCTGAACCCGCTGCACACGATCGAAAGGCAGCTGTCGGAATCCCTGGCCCTGCATCAGGGGCTGACCGGCGATGCCGCGCGTGCCCGGATCCTGGAACTGCTGGCAAAGACCGGCATCCGCGACCCGGAAACGCGGCTTGGCGCCTATCCGCACCAGTTGTCGGGCGGCCAGCGGCAGCGCGTGATGATCGCCATGGCGCTGGCCAACAAGCCCGACATCCTGATCGCGGACGAACCCACCACCGCACTCGATGTCACCATACAGGCACAGATCCTCGACCTGCTGGCCGATCTGAAGCGTACCGAGGGCATGGGCCTTCTGTTCATCACCCACGATCTGGGCATCGTGCGCCGCGTCGCCGACAGGGTCTGCGTGATGAAGGACGGCGAGATCGTCGAGGCCGGTCCGACAGAGGCGATCTTCGCCAATCCCGAGCATCCCTATACCCGCAAGTTGCTGGCGGCCGAGCAGAAGGGACAACCGGACCCGGTTCCCGATGATGCCGATGAGATGGTACGCACCGATCATCTCAAGGTCTGGTTTCCGATCCAGCAGGGGTTTCTCAAGCGCACGATCGGTCATGTGAAGGCCGTCAACGATGCCTCGATTTCCGTGCGTGCCGGCGAAACGCTGGGTATCGTGGGCGAAAGCGGTTCGGGCAAGACCACGCTGGCGCTGGCGATCATGCGGCTGATCGCATCGGAAGGCGGCATCGCGTTCCGCGGTCAGGATCTGCGCAAATGGTCCACCCGGCAACTGCGCCGCCTGCGCAGCGAGATGCAGATCGTCTTCCAGGATCCGTTCGGCAGCCTCAGCCCGCGCATGACCTGCGCCCAGATCATCTCCGAGGGCCTGGGCATCCACAAGGTCGATCCAGGCCGCGCGCGCCGCGATCTGGTGGCCGAGGCGATGGTTGAAACCGGGCTCGACCCGGCGACGATGGATCGCTACCCGCACGAGTTCTCAGGCGGTCAGCGCCAGCGCATCGCCATCGCCCGCGCCATGGTGTTGCGGCCCCGGCTGCTGGTGCTGGACGACCCGACCAGCGCGCTGGACATGACCGTACAGGTCCAGATCGTCGAACTTCTGCGAGAGTTGCAACGCAAGTACGGGCTGGCCTACCTGTTCATCAGCCACGACCTCAAGGTAGTGCGCGCCATGTCGCACAAGGTCATCGTGATGAAACAGGGCGAAATTGTCGAAGCTGGTCGCGCCGGCGACCTGTTCGAAAACCCCAGGACCGACTATACGGCCGCGCTGATCGCGGCGGCGCGCTGACAGCGGCGGCTCTCCCGGGTCCGTTCTTCTGACCGCAAATATTCCGGGGGGTGAGGCCGCAGGCCGAGGGGGGCAGAGCCCCCCTTGCCCGCGTGTCCGTCAGGCAGAGGCCATGTTGCCCCGTTGTGCCGCCTCCGGGATCGGGCCGCGCACCTCCTCGTAGTGATCGAACGTGAATTCCGCCCAGCCGGCGCCACGCGTGGAGGACGCCAGCGCGCGGTTCAGTTCGTCTTGCGTCACCGCCGGCAACAGGGCGTTGAACACGTCCCAGCCTTCGACGTCCGGATGCCCGGCAAAGCCCAGAACCTGGCCATGCAGGCTGCTGATTGTCGGGACCAGCTCGCCCACGAATACCGAAGGCAGGTGAATTTCGACCTTCGTGACCGGCTGCAAGAGGATCGGCCCGGCCTGGAGGATGGCATCGCGTACCGCCATCTTGCCGGCGGTACGGAACGCGAAATCGGAACTGTCCACCGAGTGATGCTTGCCATCCTTCAGAGTCACCTTCAGGTCGACCACCGGATGCCCCTTGGGCCCTTCGCTCAGCGCGTCAGCCGCGCCGTTCTCGACCGCCGGGATATAGTTGCGCGGCACCGCCCCGCCCTTGACCACCTCGGCAAACTCGAAACCCGACCCGCGCGGCAACGGCGCGATTTCGATCACCACATCGGCGAACTGCCCGGCGCCGCCGGACTGCTTGCGGTGGCGGTGGCGATGCTCGACCGTTTTGGTGATGCTCTCTCGGTATTCCGCCTGCACCGGGTCGGCAGTGATCTCCAGCGAGAAATCCGATTCGAGCTTTTCGGTGATGCGGCGGATATGCAGCGGCCCCTGGGTGCCGACAACCGCATGGCCGGAAAGCTCGTCCTGCGACAGAGACATGCCCGGGTCGATCTCGGACAGGCGCGACAGTGCCGAGGACAGGCGCACATCGTCGCGTTCATGCACCGGCCGCACGACCTGGCGGAACCCGGCCGGCCGCGCCGCCGCCCACCGGGGAAATTCCGCCCCGCCCATCGCGGTAAGAAGCAGCCCCGGGTTCAGGTGGTCGGACTTGACCGCCAGCCCGATTTCGCCCGCCTTCAACCCGTCCAGTTGCGTCTTGGCATCTATCGCGGTGAGGCTGCCGATACTGCCGCCGCCCAGCTGGTCATGCGGTTTCAGCCCCTCGCCAAGCGCGCGAAGCACCACCAGCTTGCCGATATGCTTCTTTATGTCGGCGAAGGCCGCGATGGCCAGAACGTCCTGACCCGCCCCTGCGCGGTCGCGGGCGACCTCGACGCCGGGCGCCTCGTGGCGCAACGCCTTCATCAGGCGGCGCAGCCCGTTGCCGTGACCGGCCGCCCCGATATAGGCCGGAATCAGTTCGTGATGTTGCAACACCTCGGCGGCCAGATGATAGATCTCCTCGCTCGGCGGCTGCTTGTCTTCGATCAGCTGTTCCAGCAGATGATCGTCGTGGTCCGAAAGCTCTTCGAGCAGTTCGGCGCGGGCCGCCTGTTCGCGTTGCTCGGCCGATTGCGGCAGTTCGATCAGCGCCGATGGTTCGCCCTCGCGATATTTCCATGCACGTTCCGAAATCAGATCGACCGCACCGACGATGGTGTCGCCTTCGCGAATCGGGATCTGGCGCAGGGTGATATGATGGCGGGCATAGCTTTGCAGCCCGGCCACGATGTCGCGAATCCGGCCGTTGGGGTTGTCCATGCGGTTGATGAACAGGAAACAGGGCACGCCCGACTGCTCGACCAGGCGCAGATAGGGTGCCGACAGCACTGCCGCATCCGGGTCGGGCGGTACGCACAGCACCACGGCATCGCTGACCGCGACGGCGGGGCCGGCATATGCCAGGCTGTCGGCTCCGCCGTCGATGTCGATCGCCATCCAGGGTTCGCCCAGGTATTCGAACGACCGCAGATTGACGACGCCCGAGATGTCGAACCGGCTCGCGCGGCCATCGAGACTGCTCAGCGCGTCGACCAGTGTGGATTTGCCCGACTGGGTCGGGCCGATGACGGTGAAGACTCGCATGATGATCTGCCTTGTTTGTCCGTTGCATGGTTCAGGTCCGTTAACCACACGACCTGAATACAGACGGATGCCGGGCATCCGCAGGTTTGCATTGACTCAATCGGCCCGCCTCGAAGCAGGGAGCGTATGCGCGGCTTTCAAACCGGCGATATTGTCGCGCCGCCTGCCCCACGATTGTTGAAAGCCTATCCCGGTCACGTCAAGTGATTCAGTCGAATTTCGACATGTCGGTTTTTCAAGACGTTACCGGAATCACGCAACCCGCACGGCAGCCGCGGGACAGCGCCTTCACCGCGTGCGGGCACGCCGTATCCGGCGCGTTGGCCGGTATGCGTTCGGGTTCAGATCGCCGAACTGTGGCCTGCCTTGCTCAGGTCGTAGGCGTCGAATGTCCGCGCGATCATCCTTGTCAGCGGCCGTGCTTCCTCGGGGATGAACAGGCCCTCCTCGGAGATCTGCAACAACCCCGCAAAGGCGCGATCGGCCGCCGCAAATGCCTCGTCCAGCCAGGCCCCGCTGACTCCGAACGCGGCACGGATCTCAGCTGAATCGATGCGGAAATCGCACATCAGCGCCTCGATCATGCGGGCGCGCACGCGGTCCTCGCCCTTGAACGCGTGCCCGCGCGTGATCGAGAACCGCCCGTCGCGGATCTTGGCGGTATGGGCGCCGGTGGCCGGAGCGTTCTGGGCAAAACCCTGCGGAAACTTCGAGATGGAAGACGCACCCACTCCGATCAGAACGTCGGCGGTGTCGTCGGTATAGCCCTGGAAATTGCGCCGCAGCGTTCCCGCCTGCAAGGCCCGGCTCAGCCCGTCGTCGCGAGTGGCGAAATGGTCGATGCCGATCTCGGTGTAGTTGTCCCAGAGGAACAGCCTGCGCGCTGTCTCGTACAGGTCCAGCCTCGCCTGCGGGGTGGGCAGTGCATCCGACGGGATCAGCTGCTGCCGCTTGGCCATCCAGGGAACATGGGCATAGCCATAAAGCGCCACCCGGTCCGGGCTGAGCGACAAGAGTTTCTGTACGCTTTCGGTGATCTTGCGGCCGGTCTGATGCGGCAGGCCATATAGGATGTCCGCGTTCAGGCTGGCGATGTCGCGGTCGCGGATCATGGCGACCGCGTCGCGCGTCACCTCGTACCCCTGGATCCGTCCGATCGATTTCTGGATCTCGTCGTCGAAATCCTGCACCCCGATCGAGGCCCGGTTCAGCCCGGCGCGCGCCAGCGCGTCCATGCGGTCTTCGTCGATCTCGTTGGGGTCAATCTCGACCGAAAATTCGCCTCCCTCCGCCATGGGCGCGATCTCGGCGATGGCGCCTGCCAGTTCCTCGATCATCGCGGGGCGCAAGAGCGTCGGCGTTCCCCCGCCCCAGTGCAGCCGCGACAGCCGGATGCCATCCGGCAGCCTGGCGCCCAGCAGCCTGATTTCCGCCTTCAGCGTTTCCAGATACGCGGCAACCGGAGAATCGGTCTGCGTGCCTTGTGTCCGGCAGGCGCAGAACCAGCAGAGGTTGCGACAGAACGGCACATGGACGTAAAGGGATACCGCGCTGCCGGCGGGTATCTGCTCAAGCCAATCGCCATACAGATCAGGCCCCACATCGTTGCTGAAATGAGGCGCGGTAGGGTAGCTGGTGTAACGCGGAACCTTGGCGTCAAAAAGACCCAGCCCCGCCAATTGTGAAACAGGTATCATCCCTGTACATTAGGCGCGATCCGCCTACCTCAACTTTGACCCAGATCAAGTGACCGACTACATGAACGCACCCAGCCATACCGTCGCCCATTCCTGCACCGACTGTCCGATCCGGCACCGTGCCGTCTGCGCGAACTGCGACGCCGCGGAACTGGCCGAGTTGGAGGACATCAAGTACTACCGCAGCTTCGAGGCGGGCCAGACGATCATCTGGTCGGGCGACAAGATGGGGTTCGTCGGCAGTGTCGTGTCCGGAATCGCGACACTGACCCAGACCATGGAGGACGGGCGCACGCAGATGGTTGGCCTGTTGCTGCCCAGCGATTTCGTTGGCCGGCCCGGCCGCGACGGTGCGGCCTACGACGTTATCGCGACCACCGATATCGTCATGTGCTGTTTTCGCAAGAAGCCGTTCGAGGACCTGATGGCGCGCACCCCGCACATCGCCCACCGCCTGTTGCAGATGACTCTCGATGAACTGGACGCGGCGCGCGAATGGATGCTGGTGCTGGGCCGAAAGACCGCGCGCGAAAAGATCGCCAGCCTGCTGTCGATCATCGCGCGGCGTGACGCGTCGCTGAAACCGTCCGGGGGTTCGGCGACCATGGTTTTCGACCTGCCGCTGACCCGCGAGGCGATGGCCGACTATCTTGGCCTGACGCTTGAGACGGTCAGCCGCCAGATCTCGGCCCTGAAGCGGGACGGGGTGATCAAGTTGCAGGGCAAGCGCCACGTCACCATCCCCGACATGGGCCGCCTGATGGAAGAGGCCGGCGATGACAGCGACGGCGGTTTCCTGGTCTGACATCGCGTCGCACCCCAAGCCGTTGGGTTGGAACCGGTTTTGCCTTTCTGCCCCAGGGCTTGCCAGCCCCCAGCTTCGCAAATCCGGTTTGCCCCGGTCTCCGAACGTGGTTTCATCGCGTACCGAAACGGAGGAACCCCATGCCCCACCTCGCCCGCCGGCCCTGGGTGCCCGGCCACTGCGAAACCCGCGTGCAGGATATTGCCGCCCGGGTCGCCGGTGAAACCGCCGGCCAGACCGATGCCCGGATCGTCGAACTGATCGCGCGCAACCGGGCGATCCATGACGAGCAGTGCTTTAACCTGAATCCGGCCGCCAACGTCATGAACCCGAGGGCCGAGGCGGCGCTGGCCAGCGGTCTGGGCAGCCGTCCGTCGCTGGGGTATCCCGGTGACAAGTACGAGATGGGCCTGGAAGCCATCGAGGAGATCGAGGTGATCGCCGCCGAACTGGCCGCGCGCGTGTTCGGCGCCCGCTATGCCGAAATCCGGGTCGGATCGGGGGCGCTGGCCAATCTCTACGGCTTCATGGCGCTTGCTGAGGCCGGCGACCGGATCATCGCGCCGCCCGCCAGCATCGGCGGCCATGTCACGCATCACCATGACGGCTGCGCCGGGCTTTACGGCCTGATCAGCCTGCCCGCCCCGGTCGGCTCCGACGGCTATACCGTGGATCTGGATGGCCTGCGCGATCTGGCCCGCGCGCGGCGTCCGCGGGTGATCACCATTGGCGGCAGTCTGAACCTCTTCCCGCATCCGGTGGCCGATATCCGGGCCATCGCCGACGAGGTCGGGGCGAAGGTTCTGTTTGACGCCGCGCACCAGTGCGGCATCATCGCCGGCGGCGTCTGGGCCAACCCGCTGGAGCAGGGCGCGCATCTCATGACGATGAGCACGTACAAAAGCCTCGGCGGCCCCGCCGGCGGGCTGATCGTGACCAACGACGCCACGATTGCCGAGCGGCTGGACGCCATCGCCTTTCCCGGCATGACCGCGAATTTCGACGCCGCGAAATCCGCCGCGCTGGCCATCACGCTTCTGGACTGGGTCGAGCATGGGGCCGGCTATGCCAAGGCGATGGTCGATCTGGCGCAGGCGCTGGCACAAGAATTCGAAGCAAGGGATCTGCCGGTGTTCAGGACCGCGAGGGGCGCCACGTCATCGCATCAGTTCGCGGTCGAGGCCGCGGCGTTCGGCGGCGGTCAGAACGCATCGAAGAGGCTGAGGCGCGCGGGGTTCCTCGCCAGTGGTATCGGCCTGCCTGTCGCGCCCGTCGCGGGCGATATGAACGGGCTCAGGATCGGTACGCCGGAACTGTCGCGCCGCGGCGTCGCGCCAGAACACGCCCCGCACCTCGCGACCCTGATCGCCGAGGCGCTGCGGGCGGACGAACCGGCGGAAATCGCGACCCGAACCGCCGCGTTTCGGGCTCTTTTTCGCGGGGTTCACCACATCCGGGCATGACGCGGCGGCTTGCATTGCGTCGTGACCGGTGCAAGCATGACCCCGGAGAACCTTCGGGAGGCGGTAATGCAATTCGAAAGTCTGATCGCCATGCTGCTGGTCGGCGCAATCGCCGGCTGGATCGCGGGCAAGCTTATGAAGGGCCGCGGCTTCGGCCTGATCGGCAATATCATCGTCGGTATCGTTGGCGCGTTCCTGGCCGGGCTGATCTTTCCCGCCCTCGGCTTTGCCGTCGGCGGCGGCATCGTCGCGTCGATCATTCATGCCACCATCGGCGCCGTGATCCTGCTGTTCGTGATCGGCCTGGTGAAACGCGCCTGAGGCGGGGCGGCCCTTCAGGGCCACACCTATCTAGTGCGCCATGAACACCGGCACTTCGGCCCGTTCGAGCATGTTTCGGGTCGCGCCGCCAAGAATTGCCTCGCGGAACCGCGAATGCCCATAGGCACCCATGACGATCATGTCGGCGCCGGTATCGGTGACGTGGCGGTTCAGTATGTCGGAAACCCTGGTCAGGGTCTTGCCGAGCACGTCGATTTCGCAGCGCACACCATGGCGCGACAGCATCTGGCTTAGCAGACCGCCCGGGTCGGACCGGTCCGGCCCGTGCTGGGGCGGGTCGATAACCACGATTCGCACCGCGTCGGCGGCCATCAGGAAGGGCAGCGCCTGCCGGATCGCCGTCAGCGCCTCGACGCTTTCGTTCCAGCCGACGATGATCGTCCGGGGCTGGATTGTCGGTTCGTGCCCGTCCGGCACCACGAGCACCGGTGCGCGGCCCTCGAACAGCGCCGCCTCCACGATCGGTTCGACCTCGGCGCCGCGCTCCGGCCCGTAGGGGCGGGGCAGTACCACCAGGTCGGAAAACCGCGCCCGGTGCGCCACATGCCGGCCCAGATCGGCAATCTGGGCAACGCCGTCCTCGGCCGCCCAGCGGATATCGGTCCGGCCGAGCGCCTTGCGCGCATGTTCCAGTATCTCGGCCGCCTCGGATGTGGCGCGCGACAGGGTTTCCTGCAGTATCATCGCGTTGGCCCCGGCGTAGTAGTATCCGGTCTGGGTCCGGTCCACGCCCAGGCACAGCGCCTCGGCATGTGCGTCCCAGGATCGGGCAAGCGCGACCATCTGTGCCAATGGCGCATCGGCGATCTTGATGTCGGTCAGAACGGTCAGAAGCGATTTGTATGCCATGGAACCTCGCGAATGTAGGCGATACCCGGTATCGTACCGGGACAGATCGGGTTTTGTGCGATGCGTGTCACAGAAATGCGGCCTGCGTCTTGATGCAGATCAAAGCGGCGGAACCGACCGTTCTTCATGAAGCCCGCAACCATATCCGTTCCATGCGATGTTAAGAATCGCGGGGAACAAGACGAAGGGACGCATTATGTCAAATTACATAAAGCTGATCGTGCTTGGTCTGATCGCACTGTTTGCGATGATCGCGATCAACAATGCCCGCGACCTTGCCTATCAGGTTCATGCGATCATCGTGATGCTGGTGGCCATCGGGTTGTTCATCTGGACCCTGCGCCGCACGGACGAACCCGGACCGCCGGTCGATGTGAGCATGCAGTATAACGACGGCGTTGTGCGCGCCGGCGTGATCGCGACCGCCCTGTGGGGCGTTGTCGGCTTTCTGGTCGGTGTCACCGTCGCCTTTCAGCTGGCCTTTCCCTCGCTGAACTTCGACTGGGCCCAGGGCTATGCCAACTTCGGCCGCCTGCGACCGCTGCACACCAGCGCCGTGATCTTCGCCTTCGGCGGCAACGCCCTGATAGCGACCTCCTTCTATGTCGTGCAGCGCACCAGCGCCGCGCGGCTCTGGGGCGGCAACCTGGCCTGGTTCGTTTTCTGGGGCTATCAGCTGTTCATCGTGCTGGCCGCCACCGGTTATGTTCTGGGTTCAACCCAGTCCAAGGAATATGCCGAACCGGAATGGCATGTCGATCTGTGGCTGACCATCGTCTGGGTCGCCTATCTGGCGGTGTTCATGGGCACGTTGATCAAGCGCAAGGAACCCCACATCTACGTCGCCAACTGGTTCTACCTTTCGTTCATCGTCACCGTTGCAATGCTGCATCTGGTCAACAACGCCACGATCCCGGTTTCGATCTGGGGTTCGAAGTCGGTTATCGCATGGGCCGGGGTGCAGGATGCGATGACGCAGTGGTGGTACGGCCACAACGCGGTCGGCTTTTTCCTGACCGCCGGGTTCCTGGGCATGATGTACTATTTCATTCCCAAACGCGCCGAACGCCCGGTGTTCAGCTACAAGCTGTCGATCATCCACTTCTGGGCGCTGATCTTCATCTATATCTGGGCCGGGCCGCACCATCTGCACTATACCGCGCTGCCCGACTGGGCCAGCACGCTGGGCATGGTGTTCTCGGTGGTTCTGTGGATGCCGTCCTGGGGCGGAATGATCAACGGCCTGATGACGCTTTCGGGCGCCTGGGACAAGCTGCGCACCGACCCGGTGATCCGCATGATGGTGGTGTCCATCGGATTTTACGGCATGGCGACCTTTGAAGGCCCGGTGATGTCGATCAAGGCGGTCAACTCGCTCAGCCACAACACCGACTGGACCGTGGGCCATGTCCATTCCGGCGCGCTTGGCTGGAACGGCATGATCACCTTTGCCGCGCTTTACTTCCTGGTGCCGCGCCTTTGGAACCGCGAGCGGCTTTACAGCCTGTCGCTGGTCAACTGGCACTT
>JBKEDD010000056.1:0-3157 GCA_047975215.1 Jhaorihella sp. | reverse complement strand
TTCGACAAGATCTGCTATATCGGCTGCGGCGTGACCACCGGCATCGGCGCCGTCATCAACACCGCCAAGGTGGAGATCGGCGCCAAGGCCGTCGTCTTCGGTCTGGGCGGGATCGGCCTGAACGTGCTTCAGGGCCTGCGTCTTGCCGGGGCCGACATGATCATCGGCGTCGATCAGAACGACGACAAGAAGCCGATGGCCGAGCATTTCGGCATGACCCACTTCATCAACCCGAAGAACTGCGACAACGTCGTGCAGGAGATCGTCAACCTGACGAAAACCCCCTTCGACCAGATCGGCGGGGCGGATTATTCCTTCGACTGCACCGGCAACGTCAAGGTGATGCGCGATGCGCTGGAATGCACCCATCGCGGCTGGGGCCAATCGATCATCATCGGCGTGGCGCCTGCCGGCGCGGTGATCGAGACGCGGCCCTTCCAGCTTGTCACCGGCCGGGTCTGGAAAGGCACGGCCTTTGGCGGCGCGCGCGGCCGGACGGACGTGCCGAAGATCGTCGACTGGTACATGGACGGCAAGATCGAGATCGACCCGATGATCACCCACACGCTGAAGCTCGACGACATCAACAAGGGCTTCGATCTGATGCATGCCGGGGAATCGATCCGCTCCGTCGTGGTCTACTGACGGGCAGGGCGACTCTTGCAGGATGAAACGGGTCAGGCCATGCCGCTAGCAGGGCCTGACTTCCCGCCCGCACGGGGGCGGGTCGATGCGCTTGATCTGGCGCGGACCTTCGCGCTGATCTGCATGGCGATCTACCATTTCACCTACGATCTTGAGATGTTCGGTTATGTCGCGCCCTATACCGCCGTGACCGGCGGCTGGGCGATCTTCGCCCGCATGATCGCGGGCAGTTTCCTCTTCATGGCCGGGATCAGCCTTTACCTTGCGCATGGGTGCGGCATCCGCTGGCGGCCCTTCCTGCGCCGGTTCGGCGTGCTTGTTCTGGCCGCAGCCCTCATCACCGCCGTGACGCGCCAGGCGATGCCGGAAACCTACATTTTCTTCGGTATCCTCCATTCCATCGCGGTGGCGAGCCTTCTGGGTCTTGCTTTCCTGCGCCTGCCGTCCTGGATGACGCTGGCCGTCGCTGCGCTGATCGTCTTTGGCAGGTCCACTTTGTCGGCAACCGGGTTTTTCGACGCGCCGGTGCTGGCCGGGCTGGGGCTGACGAGCTGGTCGGTGCGTTCGGCCGATTTCGTGCCGGTCTTCCCGTGGTTCGCGGCGACGCTGGCCGGGATTGCCTTTGCGCGGATCGCCGGGGCGCGTGGCCTCTGGCAGCATCTTGCCCGCTCTGCGGGGGCGACGGGCCGCTGGCGCCGGGCGCTGGTCTGGCCCGGACGCCACGGGCTGACCGTCTATCTGCTGCACCAGCCGGTCCTGATCTCGGCGCTCTGGGTCTTTGCCCGGCTGACGCGCTGATGCCTGAAAGTCAGGCAATTGCCCGGCATGTGGCGAAAATTCAGAGGGAGGTCGGGTGCGGGTGGGCGCCCCGCGACGCGGACCCAGCCGTGCCTATGCGACATTTTGTCGCCTACAGCCGCTCCGCAATTGAATTTCCTGACCACATGACAAGGTTAAGGGCAGCGCCCCCGCCGGAGTGATGGATCCGCGCGCGGGGTGCCATGGTGATCCCAAATGCCCGAACAGGGCAGATTCGACCTTCAGTCCGGCGCGTCCGGCCCGGTCAAGCCCGGCGTCTCTGCCTGGACCGTTCCGGTCCTCGTCGGTCTCACGGCCCTTGCCTTCCTGCTGCGCCTTTACGAGCTTGATGCCCGCTCGCTTTCGCATCCCGAGGTCTATGTACCGGGGATCGAGCTTATCCCCGGTCATTCCGTCCCCGAGCCGCGCCTGACGCTGCGTGACATGCTCTGGATGCACTACCATGACGAGCCGCACCCGATCGGCTGGTATCTGGCCATGTTCGGCTGGGTAAAGCTGTTCGGAACCGGCGAACTGGCGCTGCGCCTACCAAGCGCGATCCTTGGCGCGGCCTCGGTGCCGGTGATGTTCCTTCTGGGGCGGCGCGTCTGGGGCCCGGCGGTCGGCCTTGCCGCCGCGATCCTTCTGTCGCTGCACGGCTTCCACCTGCTCTGGAGCCAGCAGGCACGGATGTATGTCACGGGCGGGTTCCTCTCGATCCTCGCGACCTGGCTGCTGATCCGGCTGGCGACCGACAGGACCGCCGGGCGCGGCGTCGCGGCGGGTTATGTCGCCACGCTGGTCGCCGGGGTCAGCACGGTGGAACTGTTCTGGCCGCTGATCGGGATACATGTCCTTTGGGCCGTGCTGCTGCTGCCCCGCGACAGCTCCGTGCCGCGCGCCGGGGGGCTCTTCGCCGCCGCGCACCGGCTCGTCGGGTTGCAGACCGTCGGGATCATTCTCGCGGCGCCGGAACTGCTTCACGGCGTCTACCGCGCCCGGCGCGGTGCGGCGGAACCCGCAACCCTCGAATGGATGCGGGAATACCTCTCCTTCGGGTTTCTCTTTCGCACCGTCGACGGGGTCGATGGCCCGCAAAGGATCGCGTCCGCACCGGCGCTTCTGCTGGTCGCGCTGGCGCTGATGCTGCTTCTGTTGGCGCTGCGCGCGCCGGGGCGGCGGGCGCGCGTCGTGGCCCCAGCCTCGGCCCTGCCGGTCTGGCCGGTGGCGCTGCTGGCGGTCCTCTCCTGCGGTGTCATGGTCTGGCTGGCCGGTATCGCGCTGCACCGGAACTGGGCGCTTTATGTCGTCGCCACCGGCCCGCTGCTTGTCCTGACGCTGCCACGCCTTGCCGCCGCGATCGACGGCGCCGCGACCCGGTTCGGTGTCTTCGACGCCTGGCGGCGGCGGGCCGATGCGCCGGTCGTGCTTAACTGGCTTCTTGGCCTTGGCGCGCCGCTGGTCCTTTATGCCGCCGCGCCGGTCATGTCGCTTCTGGCGGACCGGGCCTTTCTGGCCTTCGTGCCCTATCTGCTGCTGCTTCTGGTCTCGCCCATCGCGCGCCTGCCACGGGGCGGCGCCGTCCGCCCCGTGGCCCTTGCGCTGGTCCTGCTGCTAGGCGCGGCCAGCGTGCCATATTCGTGGAAGATGCCCGGCTCGCCGCGCGACTACAAAGGTCTGGTCACGCAGATGGCGCCGCTGATGCAGCCAGGGG
>JBKEDD010000055.1:0-8595 GCA_047975215.1 Jhaorihella sp. | reverse complement strand
GTTCGGCGCCCAGCGTTTCCGCCGCCGCCGCGACGGCCGACCCGGCGCCGCCGGTCAGAACGACCGGCACGCCCATACGCAGATCGGCCCGGGCGCGGGCCAGAAGTTCGGTGATGTCCGGTTGCAGGCTCATTGCGGGCGGTTCCGAAAGATGTTTCCATTCACCTAAGCCCTGATTGCAGGAATGTGAAACATTTCCCCGCCTGCGAACACGTCGGCGTGAGCGCGTGCCGCCAAGCCTTGCCGTTGCGCGCGGCGGCGCGCATCTGCATCGGGACAGGGGGGCAGAAAGAGGGCAAGGCCATGCCGCAACTCAAGAAAATCCTGCTGGTCGACGACGACGACGACCTGCGCGAGGCGTTGAGCGAACAGTTGATCATGACCGAGGATTTCGACGTGTTCGAAGCCGATGACGGGCACCGCGCGATGGAGCGGGTCAGGGAATCGCTGTTCGATCTGGTGATTCTGGATGTCGGCCTGCCAGATACCGACGGGCGCGAACTGTGCCGGCTGATGCGCAAGCAGGGGGTCAAGGCGCCGGTCCTGATGCTGACCGGCCATGACAGCGATGCCGACACCATCCTGGGCCTGGATGCCGGAGCCAACGACTATGTCACCAAGCCCTTCAAGTTTCCGGTCCTGCTGGCGCGCATCCGGGCGCAGTTGCGCCAGCACGAACAATCCGAGGATGCGGTATTCCGGATGGGCCCGTACACGTTCAAGCCGGCGATGAAGATGCTGATCACCGAGGAAGACCGCAAGATCCGGCTGACCGAGAAGGAAACCAACATCCTGAAATATCTCTATCGCGCCACCGACGGGGTGGTGGCCCGCGACGTGCTGCTGCACGAGGTCTGGGGCTACAACGCCGGCGTGACCACGCACACGCTGGAAACCCATATCTACCGGCTGCGCCAGAAGATCGAACCCGACCCTTCCAACGCCCGCCTGCTGGTGACTGAATCCGGCGGCTACCGCCTGGCACTGTGACGCTAGGTCACTTGCGCAAACCTTGATGCAGATCAATGCCGCGATGCGGCAGGACCGCTAGTCTCAAGGTGACCCGTCGCGTATCCGGGGCCTGATACGCACCTCCCTGTTGGACTTGGCCGGGCCTGGTGCCCGGCCTTTTTTTGCAATGCTGCCGGTTCGCGCATGTATCCGGCATTGGGAAGAATCGGTTTTCCACCGCTTCGCGCACGCGCTAGGGTCGGCCTGTCAAAATGCCGGAGCCGCCTGATGCCCTTCACGCTTGCCACCTGGAACATCAATTCGATCCGTCTGCGCGAACCCATCGTGTGCCGGTTCCTGCGCGAACAGGCGCCCGACATCCTGTGCCTTCAGGAATGCAAGTCGCCGGTCGACAAGATTCCGCTCGATGGATTCCGGGCGCTGGGTTATGGCCACATGATCGCGCGCGGGCAGAAGGGCTATAACGGTGTCGCCATTCTTTCGAAACGCCCGATCGTGGATATCGGCGACAAGGATTTCGCCGGGCTCGGCCATGCCCGCCATGTTGCCGGGCGGCTGGAAAACGGTGTCGTGATCCACAATTTCTACGTTCCCGCGGGCGGCGACGTGCCCGATCGCGCAGTGAACGAAAAATTCGGCCAGAAGCTCGACTACCTGACGCAGATGCGCGACTGGTTTCATGACGAAAGACCGCAACGCGCGATCCTGGTGGGTGATCTCAACATCGCGCCGCGCGAAGACGACGTCTGGTCACACAAGCAACTTCTGAAAGTGGTCAGCCATACGCCCGTCGAGGTCGAACACCTGGCGCAGACCCAGGATGCCGGCGGCTGGGTGGACATCACGCGCAAGGACATTCCCGACGGGCCGCTGTTCAGCTGGTGGTCGTACCGTGCGCGCGACTGGTCGGCGGCCGACAAGGGCCGCCGGCTGGATCACGTCTGGGCCACGCCCGATATCGCCGGGGCGGGCCATTCCAGCCGCATCCTTCGCGATGCGCGCGGCTGGGATCAGCCCAGCGATCATGCCCCGGTCCTTGCCGCGTTCGATCTGTGATAGCCCGCGAGGCGGGTCAAAAACCGCTTCTGCGGCTCTTGGTTTCCGGCCCGGCAGGCTTCATATAGAGGCCGACCCCGAAGCGGAGCGAACACATGAGCGATATTCTGAGCGGCGCGGCCCCGGCCGGCGACCTGATCAAGGACTCGACCGAGGCCGCCTTCATGGCCGACGTGATCGAAGCCTCGCGGGAGGTGCCGGTGATCGTCGATTTCTGGGCGCCCTGGTGCGGCCCGTGCAAGACACTGGGTCCGGCGCTGGAAGACGCGGTAAGGGCGGCCCGGGGCGCGGTCCGAATGGTCAAGATCAACGTCGATCAGTCCCAGAACCTCGCCGGGCAACTGCGCATCCAGTCCATCCCGACAGTCTATGCCTTCTGGCAGGGCCAGCCGATCGACGGGTTCCAGGGGGCATTGCCCCAATCCGAGGTCAAGGCGTTCATCGACAAGGTTATCCAGGCAGCCGGTGGCGGTGCCGAAACCGACGGACTGGCCGAAGCGGTCGAAGCCGCCGAGAGCATGCTGGCCGAGGGCGCGGCGGTCGATGCCGCCCAGACCTTTGCCGCGGTTCTGGGCGAGAATCCCAACCACGCCGCCGCCTATGGGGGCCTAGTACGCGCCCATATCGCCATGGACGATCTGGATCAGGCCGAAGCGATCCTGAACGGGGCGCCGGCGGACATCTCCGCGGCGCCCGAACTGGAAGCCGCGCATGCCCAGCTTGAACTGGCGCGGCAGGCCGCCGATGCCGGCCCGGTCAGCGAACGGTTGGCTGCGGTCGAGGCCGACCCGGACAACCCCCAGGCCCGGTTCGACCTGGCGCTTGCGCTGCATGCCAATGGCCGGGTGGAAGAGGCGGTCGAACAGTTGCTGGAACTGTTCCGCCGCGACCGCGACTGGAACGATGGCGCCGCCAAGGCGCAGTTGTTCACGATCTTCGAGGCGCTCAAGCCCAACGACCCGGTGGTTCTGAACGGCCGCCGCAAGCTGAGTTCGATGATATTTGCCTGACGGCGTTTCGAGACTACACTAAGGCATATGTTGCATGCCGCCGACCTGCCGGACGCCCTGCCCGTGTTCCCCCTGCCGGGGGCGCTGCTGCTGCCCCGTTCGCGGTTGCCGCTGCATGTGTTCGAGCCACGCTATCTTCAAATGCTGGAAGATGCGCTGAAGACCCCCCAGCGTCTGATCGGCATGGTGCAGCCGCGGCCCCTGCCGGGGCAGGGCGATGCCTTGCACCGGATAGGGTGTGCCGGACGCGTGACGCAGTTTTCCGAAACCGAGGACGGGCGCTATCTGGTCACGCTGACCGGCCAGTCCCGGTTCCGGGTGCTGCGCGAGATAGAGTGCTTTTCGCCCTACCGGCGCTGCGAGGTGGCCTGGGACGGATTCGGGCGCGATCTGGGCAACACCGAGGTTGACCGGCATTTCGACCGGCCCCGGTTCCTAGACCTGCTAGAGCGGTTCTTTTCGGCGCGCCTGCTGTCGACCGACTGGGACACCCTGAAAGAGGCCGAGGACGAGTTGCTCATCAACTCGCTGTCGATGCTGCTCGATTTCGAGCCGGAAGAGAAACAGGCCCTGCTGGAAGCGCCCTGCCTTTCGACGCGGCGCGAAACTCTTGTCACGCTGATCGAGTTTTCCATGCGGGGCGGATCTGACGAGGAGATGTTGCAATGACCGAGGAACCGGCCTTTGACCGCCGTATGCTCGAGGCGCTGGTCTGTCCGCTGACCCAGACCCGGCTGGACTTTGACGCCGGCCGGCAGGAACTGGTTTCGCGAGCGGCCGGGCTGGCCTTTCCGATCCGCAACGGCATCCCCGTCATGCTGGCCGACGAGGCGAGAACGCTGGACTGAGACCGGCGCCACCGGCGCAAAATCGCTTTGTCCCCGCATCGCGGGCGGATACAACTGCGTCCAGCGGGGGGAGAAGGGACATGATACCCAGCGGCGCGCTTGCCGGTTGCACCGGTTTGCCATGCCCGGGGCTGGGCGGGGGTCCGGGCCGGTGAGCGGTCTGGTGATCTTCGCGCTGCGGGTGGGCGGGGGCACGCTGGCGATCTGCCGCCTGCCCGGCAGCGGTGGCGCCTACCGCGACGATCTGGACCTGATCCACGACTGGCAGCCGGGTCTTGTGATCAGCCTGACCACCGAGGCAGAGATGCTGGAGGCCGGAGCCCGGCATCTGGGCGCCGACATTCAGTGCATCGCAAGCCGCTGGGCGCATCTGCCGGTCCCCGATATGGGCACGCCGCCGCCCGATGTCGCCGCGCGCTGGCCCGCGGTCAGCCTGTCGGCGCGCCAGGCGCTTGCTGGCGGCGGGCGGGTGCTGATCCATTGCAAGGGCGGCTGCGGCCGGTCGGGCATGGCGGCGCTGCGGCTGATGGTCGAATGCGGCGAACCGGCAGACCCTGCACTGGTGCATCTGCGCGCAGTGCGGCCCTGCGCGGTGGAAACAGACGCCCAACTGGCATGGGCAGTCCGGGCGACGCGATGACCTGGCGTTGCCATAGCGGTACAACCGGCTGTCGGCTTTCGCCTCAGCCCATCCCGGCCAGCCGCCGCAGCATCATCCGCAAGAGCGCCTCCTCGCCGCGCGTGAACTGGCGGGCCAGCCGCGAATCATAGTCCTCGGCAACTCCACGCAAGTCACGATAGACCGACTGGCCCAGGGCAGTAAGTTCCAGACGCTCGGACCGCCGGTCACGCCCATCGCGGGTTCGAGTCAGATACCGGCGCTCGGCCAGCCGTTGCACCGCGCGGCTGATCTTGGTCTTGTGCATCTTTGACCTCTCGGCGATCTCCTTGGCGGTCATCTGGCCGTAGATGCCCAGATGAAACAGTACCCTCCATTCGGTGCGCAACATGCCGTAGCGTCCCTTGTAGACGCGTTGGAAGGCCAGCGAACTTTCCTCGGCCGCCTGGTTCAGCAGAAAAGGCAGGAAACTCTGCAGATCGAAGTCATCATTATTTTGCATTTTGGTCCCTCGCGTCCTTGTTAGTTACAAAATCAACTATTACCCAGCAAGCAGCAATCGGAGATATACGCGATGAATCGTTCACCCGAACAGCACGGATTCGTTCAGGCAAACAGCCCTTCCGGCCCGTTTCCGGGCTACATGCCCGGCTTTGGAAACGACTTCGAAACCGAGGCGCTGCCCGGCGCGCTGCCGCAGGGAATGAACTCTCCACAGAAATGTAACTATGGACTATATGGCGAACAACTAAGCGGCACCGCCTTCACCGCGCCCAGCCACCAGAACGAACGCACCTGGTGCTATCGCATCCGGCCATCGGTGAAACACGCGCACCGCTACACGCGCATCGACCTGCCGTATTGGAAAACGGCGCCCCATGTCGACCCCGGCGTCGTGTCGCTGGGCCAGTACCGATGGGATCCGCTGCCCCATGGCGGCGAGGGTCTGACCTGGCTCACCGGCATGCGCACCATGACCACCGCCGGCGATGTCAACACGCAGGTCGGCATGGCCAGCCATATCTATCTGGTTACCGAATCGATGGTTGATGCCTACTTCCATTCGGCCGATTCGGAACTTCTGATCGTGCCGCAGGAGGGCCGCCTGCGGTTCTGTACCGAACTGGGCATCATCGAATTGGCGCCGCGCGAGATCGCCATCATCCCGCGCGGGCTGCTTTACCGCGTCGAGGTGCTGGAAGGTCCGGCGCGCGGCTTCGTGTGCGAGAATTACGGCCAGAAGTTCGACCTGCCCGGCCGCGGCCCGATCGGGGCCAACTGCATGGCCAACCGGCGCGACTTCAAGACGCCGGTGGCCGCGTTCGAGGACCGCGAAACGCCATCGACCGTCACCATCAAGTGGTGCGGCCAGTTCCACGAGACACGAATCGGGCATTCACCGCTCGACGTGGTCGCCTGGCACGGCAACTACGCGCCGGTGAAATACGACCTTTCCACCTATTGCCCTGTCGGCGCGATCCTGTTCGATCATCCCGACCCGTCGATCTTCACCGTGCTGACCGCCCCTTCGGGTGTGGAAGGCACCGCCAATATCGACTTCGTGCTGTTCCGCGAACGCTGGATGGTGGCCGAAGATACCTTCCGTCCGCCATGGTATCACAAGAACATCATGTCCGAACTGATGGGCAACATCCATGGCCAGTACGATGCCAAACCAAGGGGATTCATCCCCGGCGGGATGTCGCTGCACAACATGATGCTCCCGCACGGGCCGGACAGAGAGGCCTTCGAGGGCGCGTCCAATGCCGATCTCAGGGCCGAAAAGCTCGACAACACGATGTCGTTCATGTTCGAAACCCGGTTCCCGCAACACCTGACCCGGTTCGCGGCGCAGGAGGCACCGTTGCAGGACGACTATATCGACTGCTGGGCCGGCATCGAAAAGAAGTTCGACGGCACGCCCGGCAAGAAGTGAGACACGCGGCGGCGCCGGGCCGCCGGTACCGCAAAGGAAAACCCGATGCCCCTTATGAAAAGCTGGGTCGAAAGCGCCAACGCGCCAGACCATCCGTTCCCGCTCAACAACCTGCCCTATGGCGTGTTCTCGACCGGCGATCTTGATCCGCGTTGCGGCGTCGCCATCGGCGACATGATCCTGGACATGCAGGCCGCCGAAGAATCGGGCCTGATCGCGCTGAGCGAATGGCCACTGTTCGATGTTCCGTTCTGGAACGAACTGATGGAGGAAGGCCCCGCGGTCTGGGCCGCCCTGCGCGACCGGCTGACGGCGCTTCTGGCCGAGGGTTCGCCCGACCGCGCCCGCGTAGAACCGTTGCTGGTGGCGCGGGAAGGCGCCCGGATGCACCTGCCGTTCATGGTCAGCGAATACACTGATTTCTACGCCGGCCGGCATCATGCGACCAATGTCGGCACCATGTTCCGCGGCGCCGAAAACGCGCTGCCGCCGAACTGGCTGCATATTCCGATCGGCTATAACGGCCGCGCCTCCTCGGTGGTGGTGTCGGGTACGCCGGTGCGCCGGCCCTGGGGCCAGCTCAAATCGCCCGACCACGATGCGCCCGCCTTCCTGCCATGCCGCCGCTTCGACATCGAACTCGAGATGGGCGCGATCGTCGGCACCCCCAGCGACGGGCCGATAACCGTGGCCGAGGCGGATGCGAACATCTTCGGCTATGTGCTTCTGAACGACTGGTCGGCGCGCGACATCCAGGCCTGGGAATACCAGCCGCTCGGGCCCTTCCAGGCCAAGGCCACCGCCACCACGATCAGCCCGTGGATCGTGACCAGGGCCGCGCTGGAACCGTTCCGCACCAATACGCCAGCGCGCGAATTCGAACTGCTGGACCATCTCAGGGACTGCGGGCCGATGCTCTATGACATCGAGCTTTCGGTGACGCTGGCGCCCGAGGGCGCGCCCGCCACCACGATCGCGCGGACGAACTACAAGGAAATGTACTATTCCGCCGCCCAGCAACTGGCGCATCACACCACCTCGGGCTGTCCGATGAACGCGGGCGATCTGTTGGGGTCCGGCACCATATCGGGCGCTACCAGGTCCGAACGCGGCTCGCTTCTCGAACTCAGCTGGGGCGGCAAGGAACCGATAACGCTCGAGACCGGAGAGACCCGCAGCTTCATCGAGGATGGCGACACGCTTGGCCTGCACGGTTTTGCCCAGGGCGACGGCTATCGCGTCGGCTTTGGCGACTGCATGGGCCAGGTGTTGCCGGCGCTTCAGAATCCGTTCGCAAGATAGGCTTCATCTTGCCTCAAAAACTCCCGCCGGAGGCTCCCGAACCCTCGACCGGCGCAACGTCGAAAGGACAAACCATGGCCAAGGCATTCGCATCGCAAGGCGACACCGGCGAAAAGAAGATCAGCTTTACCCAGGTGGGCGAGGGGCTATATGCCTTCACCGCCGAGGGCGATCCCAATTCCGGCGTCATCATCGGCGACGATTCGGTGATGGTGGTCGAGGCGCAGGCGACCCCCCGCCTGGCGCAGAAGGTGATCGAGTGCATCCGCTCCGTCACCGACAAGCCGATCAGCCATGTCGCGCTTACGCATTATCACGCGGTACGCGTTCTCGGGGCTTCGGCCTTCGGCGCGAGCCAGATCATCATGTCGGATGTCGCCCGCAGCATGGTGGTGGAACGCGGCCAGGAAGACTGGGACAGCGAGTTCCAGCGTTTTCCGCGCCTGTTCGAAGGCCATGAGAGCATCCCGGGCCTGACCTGGCCCACCACCACCTTCTCCGACACCATGACTGTCTATCTGGGGAATCGCCGGGTCGACCTGATGCATCTGGGGCGCGCCCATACGGCGGGCGATATCGTCATTCACGTTCCCGACCAGAACGTGATGTTCACCGGCGACATCGTCGAATACCACTCGGCCTGCTATTGCGGCGACGGCCACTTCGCCGACTGGGGCGATACGCTGGACGCGATCGGTTGGTTCGACGTGGACGCCATCGCGCCAGGCCGTGGCGATGCGCTTGTCGGGCGCGACATGGTCAACGCCGCGATAGGCAACACCCGCGATTTCGTGACCTCCACCTACCGCCCGGCCGCCCGCGTCGCCGCCCGCGGCGGCAGCCTGAAAGAGG
>JBKEDD010000054.1:0-6207 GCA_047975215.1 Jhaorihella sp. | reverse complement strand
CTGCGGCGCGGCTTTGACGCCACCGGTTCGCTTCTTGCGCTGCATGATCCGTACCGCGCTTGCAGCCGATATCCGCAAACGCCGCGCGGCTTCATGGCAAGACAGGCCTTCGTCCACCAACGCGACGACCCTCTCTCGTATATCCAGTGATAGCGATTTGCCCATGATTCACCTCCACATATGGTGAATCACAAAAATGGTCCCATGGGAATCCAGCCGATTCAGATTTCAGGGACGACGCTCTAGCATCGCAATGAACTTAGGGCCTGCCAGCGTTTCGAACGTCGAACGTACCTCAAAGATATCGTTCTCGTTCATAAGAGGCGTGAAACGCACCGTTCCACCCTCCAAGACGTTGCCGACACGCTCCGCAGAAAGGTACTTGTACAGATATCGCGGCGGCGGGGGCGGGTTGTCGAAGCCGTCTGGATCGAAGGTATCGGCCATTCCAAAGCCCTTTCAGGCTTTGGGTAGATCGGCCGAAGTTCAATTTTCCATTGAATTCAATAGGCAATGGCGGAGACGAAGGGATTCGAACCCTCGATACCGTTCCCGGTATACTCCCTTAGCAGGGGAGCGCCTTCGACCACTCGGCCACGTCTCCACCGACGCGTATAGCCAAGCACGTACCGGACTTACAAGGCGAAATCGTCGTCTTCGCGAAACTCGCAGGCAGCGGGCGCAACTTTGGGAACTTTGAACGGCAGGTGCCGGCCTCGCGTTCGCGATGGCGCTTGCGGTTTCCCGCGGACGCGGCATGAGGATCTGACGCACCAGCATTGCCCGCAAAGCCTGGCGTGGACGCCCGGCAGGTGGCAATGGCGGGGGTGACACGCGTCCCGGTGTGAAAGGGGGCGGGCCGCGGCTGTCGCGGCCCGCCTTGCGTCGGGGTCGTCCGTTTACTTGGACATGGCCGAACTCAGGATCTTGTCCTTGGCGTCTCCGATAGTGAAGCTGCCGGGCAACTGACGCGGCGGGAAATCCTCGAATGTCTGAAGGAACTTGTCCACATAGGCCGCCGCGGACAGCAGCACATAGGCGCGGTCCATGTACCAGTCGTAGTAGGTGTTCGATGTAATCTGCGAACGTTCGTAGGGATCGCGGCGCAGGTTGAACAGCAGCGGGATGCGTAGTTCGGTCCAGGGTTCGGCCCAGGCGCGCAGGGTCTGCGGATAGCGATGCTCGAGGAAGATCGCCTTCCATTCGTCATAGCGCAGCGCGGTCAGGTCGCCGTCGTCCGAGAAATAGAAGATCTCGTGCCGCGGGCCCTTTTCCTCTTCTCCCAGCAGGAAGGGCAGGGTGTTGTAGCCGTCCAGATGCACCTTGTAGTCGCGCCCGCCGCCGACCTCGGCAACGGTGATGCCTTCCAGAAGTTGCGCCTTGATATCCGGGTTGCCCGCCATCGCCAGGAAGGTCGGCAGCCAGTCCATGTGGTGCATGATCTCGCTGCTGACGCTGCCCGGCTCGATCCTGCCGGGCCAGCGCACCATGGCGGGGACGCGAAAGCCGCCCTCCCAGTTGGTGTTCTTCTCGCCACGGAACGGGGTCATCGCCGCATCAGGCCAGCTGTTCATGTGCGGGCCGTTGTCGGTGGAATACTGCACGAAGGTCTTGTCGGCGATGCCCAGCTCGTCCAGCAGGTCGAGCAACTGGCCCACATGCATGTCATGCTCGATCATGCCGGCCTGGTACTCGTCCACATGACGCCCGACGATCTCGTCGGCCTTGGCGCGCATCTCGTCCTTGACGTGGGTTCGGTAGTGCATCCGGGTGCCGTTCCACCACACGAACCAGGGCACGCCGGCCTCTTCCTGGCGCTTGATGAAGTCGATGGCGGCAGCCACCGTTTCTTCGTCCACGGTTTCCATGCGCTTCTTGGTCAGTGGTCCTGTATCTTCGATGGTGCCGTCGACCGAGGATTTCACAACACCGCGCGGGCCGAAACGTTCGCGGAATTCCGGGTTTTTCGGATAGTCCTCGTTCTCGGGCTCTTCCTCGGCGTTGAGGTGATAGAGATTGCCGAAGAACTCGTCGAACCCGTGATTGGTGGGCAGCATGCTGTCCTGATCGCCGAGATGGTTCTTGCCGAACTGGCCCGTGGCATAGCCCTGCGCTTTCAGCAGTCCGGCGATAGTGGGATCCTCGATCTGAATGCCTTCCTTGGCGCCGGGCATCCCGACCTTGGAAAGTCCGGTGCGGAATACCGACTGCCCGGTGATGAAGGACGACCGGCCGGCGGTGCAGGACTGCTCGCCGTAGTAGTCGGTGAAGATCAGCCCCTCGTTGGCGATCCGGTCGATGTTCGGCGTCCGGTATCCCATCAGGCCCATGGTGTAGGCGGAAATGTTGGACTGGCCGATGTCGTCGCCCCAGATCACAAGTATGTTCGGCTTTTCGTCTTGCGCCCAGGCCGGAGCGGCCAGAAGCACGGCAGCGGCCATGGCGGCGACGCGGCGTGAGGCGCCGAGCCATCGGTAATGAAGGCCGTTCAAGTCTAGCATATCATTCTCCCTGAATTTGCTGCACGCAGGCTTGTTAGTTGAGAGACCGCGCGCACTGACGGCAATAGCCGACCGTTCCCCCGGATTGCCGGCCGGCACCGCAAGTCTACTGCAGTCTGCGTGGTCAGACAATTCCGAGTATCGATGCGGTGCCTTGAGTCGCCTAAAAAAACCGAGAAGTGACGCGTGGTTCGGGTGGCGACGGGGGCGGGAACCGATCGGCCTTCGCCTCTGCGGGCACGGGTTTCGCGAGATTCCAAGTTTGGATGGCACGCGGACGGCGGCGCGATCAACCCCGCCGCCGCCTACGCCGCCCGGCCGCCGCATCGCCGCCGCCGGTGTTGAAACCGACATCGGGCAGCGTTACGACCCTGGCCAGTTCCGTGAACGGATCGGTGGCGTGCGGGATGGCGTTGGCGGCGACGAAATGTTCCTGGAAACGTGGCTCGATGGCGGTTTCGACCTTGGTAATCTCGCCCACCACGCGCTCGATCTCGGCGCGCGCGGCGATGTTGCACAGCGCGATGCGCGCGCCGGTCCCGGCGGCGTTGCCGGCGCTTGTCACCTTGTCCAGCGGCGCGTCGGGGATCATGCCCAGCACCATGGCGTGCCGGGTCGAGATATGCGCGCCGAACGCGCCGGCCAGCACCACGCGGTCAACCTTGTCCACGCCCATTTCGTCCATCAGAAGGCGGGCGCCCGCGTAGAGCGCCGATTTCGCGAGCTGGATGGCGCGGATGTCGCCCTGGGTGACGGCGATGCGCGGTCCGCCCGTCGCGCTCGCGTCGTGGATCACATAGGCGTGCGTGCGCCCTTCGGGGACGCAAAGGGGGGTGCCGGTCTGCTGCGCCGATCCGATCAGGCCCGAGGCGTCCAGCAGCCCCGCCATGCGCATTTCGGCCACCGCCTCGATGATGCCCGACCCGCAGATGCCGGTGATGCCGGTGGTGGCGGTCGCGGCGGCAAACCCTTCCTCGTCCGACCACAGGTCCGACCCGATCACCCGGAACCGGGGGATCTTGGTCGCGGGGTCGATCTCGACCCGTTCGATGGCGCCCGGCGCCGCGCGCTGCCCGGCACTGATCTGGGCGCCTTCGAAGGCGGGGCCGGTGGGCGAGGAACAGGCCAGGACGCGGCGCCTGTCGCCCAGCAGCAGTTCGGCATTGGTGCCGACATCGACCACCAGCACCAGATCGTCGGACTTGCCCGGTTCCTCGGATAGCGCCACGGCGGCGGAATCCGCGCCCACATGCCCGGCGATGCAGGGCAGGATATAGACCTGCGCGTTGTCGTTGATCGCGCCAAGACCCAGTTCGCGGGCCTGAAGCGACATGGAATTTGAAGTCGCCAGCGCGAACGGCGCCTGACCCAGTTCGACCGGATCGAACCCCAGCAGCAGATGGTGCATGACCGGGTTGCAGACGAACACGCATTCGAAGATGCGCGCCGGTTCGATGCCGGCTTCGGTGGCGACGGCGCGGGCCAGATCGTTTATCGCCTCGCGCACGGCCTGCGTCATCTCGGCGTCGCCGCCGGGGTTCATCATGGCATAGCTGACACGGCTCATCAGATCCTCGCCGAAACGGATCTGCGGGTTCATCACACCCGCGGAGGCCCTGACCTCGCCATTGCGCAGATCGCACAGATGCGCCGCGATGGTGGTCGAGCCAAGGTCGATGGCCAGCCCGTAGATGCGATCTTCGGTGAAGCCGGGCCAGATATCGAGAATACGCGCCGGGCCGCCGCGGTGGTCGCGATGCAGCGCCACCGTCACCTGCCAGTTGCCTTTGCGCAATGCTCCTTGCAGACGGGCGAGGACGGGCAGGGGGGCCGTCACCTCCTCGATCTGCCATTCCTCGCGCAGGGCGCGCGCCAGGCGTTCCAGATCGCCGGTGGGTTCCTGCATATCCGGTTCGTCCACCTCGACAAAGCGCAGATGCGTCGCCGGATCCATGACAATGGCGCGCGCAGTGGCCTCCTTGCGCACCACCTGGCGGTGGACCTGGCTTTCGGGTGGCACGTCGATGACGATGTCGCCCTGCACCTTCGCCTGGCAGCCCAGCCGGCGGCCTTCCTTCAGCCCGCGCTTGTCCTTGTAGCGTTGCTCGACGGCGTTCCATTCCGACAGGGCGCCGTCGCGCGCGCTCAGGCCGTGTTTGGGAAACTCGCCATAGCCGGGTGTGATCTGGCACTTGGAACAGATACCGCGGCCGCCGCAGACGCTGTCCAGATCGACGCCCAGTTGCCGCGCGGCGGTCAGGACAGGGGTGCCGACAGGAAAGCGCCCGCGCTTGCCGGAGGGTGTAAAGACGACGAGAGGGTCGGCGGGATCGTTGCTCATCGGGGGGCCTTCCTGTTGCGCGTATGGGGACAATATGGCGCGCACGCGAAAGGGAAAGGCGGGCAGCGGCGAATTCGCGCGCTCCTGCGTCATTTTGCCCGCGTTTCAGCCCTCTGAACGGGTCCGGTACCAGTTCAGGACATGCACCCGGATCGCCGAGGCAAGGCCGGTTTCAAGATCGCGCGCCGCGTCGATCTCGGCGGCCAGCACGTTGATCGGCTTGCCCTCGCTTTCGGCGATCCGCCGCAAGGCACACCAGAACGCGTCTTCCAGCGATACCGAGGTGCGGTGTCCCCGGAGCGTGAGCGAGCGTTTGACGGGCCGCCCGGTCATTTCCCGCCGGACGGGTCGTCGGATTTCAGCCCGTCAAGATCACGGCGGGCCTTGTCGGCGCGGGCGCGCTCAAGATCGCGCTGGGCCTTGCTGCGGCCGAACCGTGCCGCGTTCTCGTCGGCGCGGGCCTTGCTTTCGGCCCGCGCCCTGTTCTTGCGAAACCGGTTCAGGCTGACCGGCTGCGCCATCACTTCGGCCCGATCATCTGATCGGGGCGCACCACGCGATCGAAGGTTTCGCCATCGACGAAACCAAGCGCGATGGCTTCCTCGCGCAGGGTGGTGCCGTTCTTGTGCGCGGTCTTGGCGACCTTGGTGGCGTTGTCGTATCCGATGGTCGGCGCCAGCGCCGTGACCAGCATCAGGCTTTCGCGCATCAGCTTTTCGATGCGATCGGTATTTGCCTGAAGGTCGTTCAGCAAGCGTTTGGTAAAGCTGTCGGAAACGTCACCGAGAAGCTGGATGGACTGAAGCAGGTTATAGGCCATCATCGGGTTGTAGACATTGAGTTCGAAATGCCCCTGGCTGCCGGCGAACCCGATGGCGGCATCGTTGCCCATGACATGCGCGGCGACCTGTGTCATCGCCTCGCACTGGGTGGGGTTGACCTTGCCGGGCATGATCGAACTTCCGGGTTCGTTTTCCGGCAGGATCAGTTCGCCCAGACCCGAGCGCGGCCCCGAGCCGAGAAAGCGGATGTCGTTGGCGATCTTGTAGCAACTGCCCGCCACCGTCGCCAGCGCCCCGGACATGAACACCATGGCGTCATGCGCGGCCAGCGCCTCGAACTTGTTGGGGGCGGTGACAAAGGGAAGGCCGGTGATTCCGGCCATGTTGCCGGCGACGGTTTCTCCCCAGCCCTTGCGGGTGTTGAGGCCGGTGCCGACCGCCGTGCCGCCCTGTGCCAGTTCATGAATCCCCGGCAGCGCGGCCCTGACCCGGGCAATACCCTGACGGATCTGATGCGCATAGCCGGAGAATTCCTGCCCCAGTGTCAGCGGTGTCGCGTCCTGGGTATGGGTGCGGCCGATCT
>JBKEDD010000053.1:0-8397 GCA_047975215.1 Jhaorihella sp. | reverse complement strand
GTCCATCGGATTTTACGGCATGTCCACCTTCGAGGGGCCGATGATGTCGATCCGCGCGGTCAATTCGCTTAGCCACTACACCGACTGGACCATCGGCCATGTGCATTCCGGTGCTCTTGGCTGGAACGGCATGATCACCTTCGGCGCGCTTTACTATCTGGTGCCGGTGCTGTGGAAGCGCGAACGGCTCTACTCGCTTTCCCTGGTCAGCTGGCACTTCTGGCTCGCCACCATCGGCATCGTGCTTTACGCGGCGTCGATGTGGGTCACGGGCATCATGGAAGGGCTGATGTGGCGCGAGGTCGACGCCAACGGCTTCCTGGTGAACACCTTCGCTGACACGGTGGCGGCCAAGTTTCCGATGTATGTGGTGCGCGGCCTGGGCGGAGTGCTGTTCCTGCTGGGTGCCATCGTCATGTGCTACAACCTGTGGATGACCGTCCGGAAGGCACCGGCCAAAGAGGCCAGTCTGACCGTCGCGGTCCCGGCAGAATAAGGAGGGCTCGGGAAATGAGCACCGACAAGAAATCCGCGATGCCGGCTTCGGCGACAGGTGTCGGCGAGCGCCCCAAAAGGCGGTCGATCCTCGATCGGCACAAGATCCTTGAAACCAATGCCACGCTGTTGCTGATCTTCAGCTTTCTGGTCGTGACCGTTGGCGGTCTGGTGCAGATCGTGCCGCTATTCTATCTCGAGAACACAATCGAGAAGGTGGAGGGGATGCGCCCCTATTCGCCTCTGGAACTGGCCGGGCGCGACATCTACATCCGTGAAGGCTGCTATACCTGCCACAGCCAGATGATCCGCCCGATGCGCGACGAGGTCGAACGCTATGGCCATTACAGCCTGGCGGCGGAATCGATGTACGACCATCCGTTCCAGTGGGGATCGAAACGGACGGGGCCGGACCTGGCCCGCGTCGGGGGGCGCTATTCCGACGAATGGCATGTCGATCACCTGCGCGACCCGCAATCGGTTGTGCCCGAATCCCTGATGCCGAAATATGCGTTCCTGGAGAACCGGATGATCGACGGGAAACATATCGGCGACCTGATGGCGACGAACCGGGTTGTCGGGGTTCCCTATACCGACGAGATGATCCAGCTCGCGCAGGCCGACTTTGCTGCCCAGGCCGACCCCGACAGCGATTTCGATGCCCTGCTGGAGCGCTATCCCGGCGCGCAGGTGCGCAATTTCGACGGCCAGCCGGGCATATCGGAAATGGATGCCATGATCGCCTATCTGCAAATGCTGGGTACGCTGGTCGATTTCACGACCTTCACGCCCGCGCCCAGCCGCTAAGGCCAACCGATGGAAGACTACACGTTCCTTCGGCAACTGGCGGACAGTTGGGGCCTGCTTTTGCTGGTTCTGGTCTTTGTCGGCGTCGTTGTCTGGGTGTTCCGGCCGGGAAGCCGCAAGACCCATCGCGATACGGCAAATATCCCGTTCCGACATGAAGACCGGCCCGCGCAATACCCGTCCGCCGAAGACGACACGCCCGCCGACGACAAGGAGTCTCGGAAATGAGCAAGAAACCCGAACTGCACAAGGATGACCCGGAGACCACCGGCCACGAATGGGACGGCATCCAGGAATTCAACAACCCGCTGCCGCGCTGGTGGCTCTGGACATTCTATGTCACCATCTTCTGGGCAGTGGCCTATTCCATCGCCTATCCGGCATGGCCGATGGTGAATGGCGCGACCGCCGGCCTGCTGGGCTGGTCCACCCGCGCCAACGTCGCCGCCGACATCGCCGCCGCGGAAGAGGCCAACGCGGCCATCAACACGCGTCTGGCCGAAGTCGAGCTGACCGAGATCACCGGCGACCCGGAATTGCAGACCTATGCCGTCAATGCCGGCCATGCGGTGTTCAACACCTGGTGCGTCCAGTGCCACCAGACCGGCGCCAAGGGCGCGGTCGGTTATCCCAACCTGCTGGACGATGCGTGGCTGTGGGGCGGCGATATCGAAGCCATCCACACCACTATCACCCATGGTATCCGCAACACCGACGACGACGAAGCGAGATATTCGGAAATGCCCGCCTTCGGACGCGATGAGTTGCTGAGCGAAGAAGAGATCGAACAGGTCGCGAATTATGTCCTGTCGCTGTCGGGCGAACCGCAGGATGCGGCCATGGCCGAAGCCGGCGCCGAGATCTTCGCTGACAATTGTGCGGCATGTCACATGGAAGACGGCACCGGTGACCGCTCTCAGGGTGCGCCCAATCTGGCGGATGCGATCTGGCTTTATGGCGGTGACTACGACACCATCGTACAAACCGTCACCAACAGCCGCTTTGGCGTGATGCCGCCCTGGCAGTCGCGTCTTACCGAAGCCGAGATCCGTGCCGTCGCTACCTATGTTCACCAGTTGGGCGGCGGCGAATAGCGTGAATCTTCGTTTCCGGGCCGCTACTGCGGCCCGGCGGGCGAACGCAGGCAATCGCGACCCGGCCTAAAGCGGTCTGCCCTGCATCAGTTTCGGCAGATCGCCAGTCAGCCCCGCGGCCTCGCGGATCAGGCCGCGGCGCAGGGTGGGCAACGATCCAACCAATCCCAGGCCCAGGTCGCGGCCCAGTCGCAACAGCGGATTGTCGTTCGAGAACAGGCGGTTGAGGGCATCGGTAGCCAGGGCCAGCGTGGCGGTGTCAAAGCGGCGCCATTGCTGGTAACGCTCAAGCACACAAGGCGCGCCGATATCCTCGCCCCGGCGCGCGGCGTCGACCAGCGTTTCCGCCAGCGCCCCGACATCACGCAGCCCGGCATTCAGGCCCTGGCCGGCGATCGGGTGCATACCGTGGGCGGCATCTCCAACCAGCGCCAGACGCTCGGCGACAAGGCTGTCGGCAAGCGTCAGGTTCAGCGGATAGCTCCAGCGTTTGCCGGACAGGCGGATCCCGCCCAGGAAATCGCCAAAGCGCGGCCGCAGAACTTCGAGATAGGCGGCATCGTCCAGCGCGTCGATGGCTCGCGCGGTGGCGGTTCTTTCGCTCCAGACGATCGAGCATTGATGGCCCGGAAGCGGCAGGATGGCCAGCGGCCCGGCCGGCATGAAGAACTGATGCGCAATGCCGTGATGCGGGAGGTCGTGCGCGATGGCGCAGACCAGGGCGGTCTGGCCGTAATCCCGGCCGGTGCGGCGGATGCCGGCCCGGCGCGCGGTGCCGCTTGCGCGGCCGTCGCAACCCGCCAGCAGCCGGCCCGACAGCGTGGTGCCGTCGTCCAGCGTGACCGTCGCACCCTCGGGCCCGGCCGATTGCGCCACCACCGATCTGGCGCCGATACGAACGATGCCCGGCATGGCGTCCATGCCATCCATCAGGGCGCGGCGCAGGAACCGGTCCTCGATCATGAAACCCATCGGCCCCTCTTCGATCTCGGCGTGATCGAAATGCAGGAAGAACGGCGATGGACCGGCGCCGGCATGGCCGTCGCTGACCTTGATATCGAGGATCGGCTGGGCGTGATCGGCAAGGCGCTGCCAGATGCCGATGGCGGCAAGCAGCCGCTGCGAGGCCAACGCCAGTGCGTAGGCGCGGCCATCGAAGGCATCGCCCCGGCGCACCGTTTCGTCCAACGCGTCGATCACCGCGACGTTCAGCCCGCCTTGCGCAAGCGCCAGCGCCAGCGCCGGGCCGTTCAGGCCGCCGCCGACGATCAGGATATCGGTGTCCTTGGTCATGGGGTGCAATATGCGCCCATCGCCGGGATTGTCCATGCCCGGCCCGCGCGCTACGGTCCGCCACGGATCGGCAAGGGGAAAACCGGATGCAGGACTGGCTGAGCATGAGCGCGGGCGAGCTTGGGCGCGGCATCGGCGCGGGGCGGATCGACCCGCTGGACCTGGCGCAAACCTATCTGGACGCGATCGACGCGCACCCTCTGCGAGAACGCATCTATGCGCGCGTCACCCGCGAGCGGGCGCTGGGCGAGGCCCGCGCCGCACGCGCGCGTGCGCACGCCGGGCTGAGGCGTTCGGCGCTGGACGGGGTGCCGGTAAGCTGGAAGGATCTGTTCGACAGCGCCGGTACCGCGACCGAGGCCGGATCGGACCTGCTGAAGGGCCGCGTGCCCGACCGTGACGCGTTGGTTTTGCGCAACGCGACGGCGATGGGCACGGTCTGTCTGGGCAAGACGCATATGAGCGAACTGGCCTTTTCCGGGCTTGGCCTGAACCCGGTCAAGGCAACGCCGCCCTGCGTCAACGACGCGGCGGCGGTTTCGGGCGGGTCGTCATCGGGTGCGGCGGCGTCGGTGGCCTTCGGGTTGGCGGCCTGCGCCGTCGGATCGGACACCGCCGGGTCGGTGCGCATACCCGCGGCCTGGAACGATCTGGTGGGCCTGAAGACGACCGCGGGGCGGCTGGGCAATGACGGCGTCGTGCCGCTTTGCAACCGGTTCGATACCGTGGGGCCGCTTTCGCGCAATGTCGAGGATGCGGCGCTGATGCTGGCGGTACTCGAGGGCGGACGGCCCGCCGACCTGCGCGGCGCGTCGCTGGAGGGGCGGCGGCTGGCGCTGTTGCGAACCGTCGTGCTCGACGACATGCAGGAAGAACCGCGCGCGGCTTTCGAGGCCGCGGTTGCGCGGCTTGAGGCGGCGGGCGCCGCGATAGTGGCGCTGGACGTGCCCGAGGTGGCCGAGGCGATCGGGCTGGCCGCGATCCTGTTCACCGCCGAAGCCTATGGCCTCTGGCGCGACATCATCGAGGCCAGGCCCGACGCGATGTTCGGGCAGATCCGCGACAGGTTTCGCAGCGGCGGTGCCTTTTCCGGGCCCGACTATGTCGCCGCCTGGGCGCGGCTCGGTACGCTTCGTGCCGCCTGGGCGCATGCCGCGGCGGGGTTCGATGCGGTGGTTTGCCCGACGGCGCCCAACCTTCCGCCCAACCACGAACGGCTGCTGCGCGACGATGACTACTACGTCAACGAGAATCTGCTGACCTTGCGTAATACGCGGATCGGAAGCCTGATGGGTGTCTGCGCCCTGTCGCTGCCGACCGGCGTGCCCAGTTGCGGGATTCAACTGCTGGGCCGGGCCAATGGCGAAGAGGCGCTGCTGCGGATCGGGGCGGCGGCCGAGGCCGCATTGACCTGAATGCCACAAATGGCGGTTCGTGCGCGGCTTTGGCTGGACTGGCGCGGGCGGCATATGTAACCTGAACGCGAACGGGGCACCAACGATCCCGGCCGAGGCAGTAAAGATGCAATTTCCCGAGCGGTTTTCGAACCTGCCGCCCTATGCTTTTCCACGTCTGCGGACGCTTCTGGATGCGCATGCACCCGGCGGCGAGGTCGTGCATATGACCATCGGCGAACCGAAACACGCCTTTCCGCAATGGGTTACGGATGTCATCGTCGAGAACGCCGCCGGCTTCAACAGCTATCCGCCGAATGACGGCTCGGACGAGTTGCGCGGCGCGATTGCCGCGTGGCTGCGCCGCCGCTATGGCGTGAGCGTTGACCCGCAAACGCAACTTATGGCGCTGAACGGTACCCGCGAGGGGCTGTACAATGCCGCGATGGCGCTGTGCCCCGAGACGAAGAACGGCCAGCGTCCGGTGATCCTGACGCCGAACCCGTTCTACCAGGTCTATATGGTCGCCGCGATCTCTGTGGGCGCCGAACCGGTCTTCGTGCCCGCCACCGCCGCTACCGGTTTCCTGCCCGACTACGGCGCGCTGCCCGCCGAGGTGCTGAACCGCGTCGCTATTGCCTATGTCTGCTCGCCCGCCAATCCGCAGGGCGCGGTGGCCGGCCGCGAATACTGGGCCGACCTTTTCGCCCTGGCCGAACAGTACGATTTCCGCATCTTCGCCGATGAATGCTACTCGGAAATATATCGCGACGCACCGCCCGCCGGCGCGCTGCAGATCGCCCGCGACATGGGCGCCGATCCCGAACGGGTGGCCGTGTTTCATTCGCTTTCCAAACGCTCGAACCTGCCGGGGCTGCGCTCGGGCTTTGTTGCGGGCGGACCCGGCAGCATCGCCCGGATCAAGCTGCTGCGTTCCTATGCCGGTGCGCCGCTGCCGGGGCCGTTGCAGGCTGCCGCGGCACGGGCATGGGTCGACGAGGCGCATGTGGACGAGAACCGTGCGCTCTATCAGGAAAAATACGCACTGGCCGACGAGGTGATGGGTCGCGTTCAGGGCTACCGGGCCCCGGAGGCCGGCTTCTTTCTGTGGCTGCCGGTCGATGACGGCGAGGCGGCGGCGCTGCGGCTGTGGCGCGAAACCGGGGTGCGGGTGCTGCCGGGCGCCTACCTGGCGCAGGGGGCGCCGGGGCAGAACCCGGGCGAGGGATATATCAGGGTCGCGATGGTGGCCGCGAAAGACGAATTGCAGCGCGGGCTTATCACGCTTCGCGACTGCCTTTACGGATAAGACCGAGGACAGGGTATGGCATATCAGACACGCGGCCGCGATCCGCTTCTGGACAGCACCACGCAGGCGGCGATCGAGAAACGCGGCAAGGAACTGATCGGGGTTCTGCTGATCGTTCTCGGCCTCGCGGCGGCGGCGATGATCGGATCGTATTCGCCGGACGATCCGAACTGGCTGGTCTCGACCGATGCGCCGGTGCAGAACTGGCTGGGCCATTTCGGTGCCTCGGTGGCCGCGCCCCTGTTCATGATCGCGGGCTGGGCCTGCTGGGGCCTGCCGCTGGTGCTGCTGGTCTGGGGGCTGCGCTTTGTGCTGCACCTGGGCGACGAACGCGCCGCGGCGCGGCTGATCTTCGCCCCGATCGCGATAGCCGTGAGTTCGGTCTATGCCGCAACGCTGGTGCCCGGCCCGGAATGGAGCGCAACCCACAGTTTCGATCTGGGCGGCCTGTTCGGCGAAACCGTGCTGGGCGCGCTGCTGACGTTGCTGCCGGTGGGGTCGCATTTCGCGGTCCGGGTGGTGTCGATCCTGGCAGCGGGCGCCATGCTGGGCCTGGGCGCTTTCGTTCTGGGCTTTACCCGCGCCGAAATGGGCCGGTTGCTGAAACTGTCGCTGATTGGCGTCGTCATGGCCTATGGCGCGCTGGTGTCCCTTCTGGGCCGCGGCGCGGTTTCGGCCATGCGGGCGGCGCGCGCCGGCAGGGCCAGGCGGGCCGAGCGCATCGCAGCACGCCAGGAGGCCGCCGCCGAAGCAGCCATCGCGCCCAAGGTGGTGCGTGTGGATGCCGGTGAACCGCCTCTGACGCAGGCGCCGCAGGCCGAGGCCGGCGACGTGCCGGCCGAACGTGCCGGATTCCTGTCGCGGATGCCCGCGCTGATGCGCCGGCCCGACCCGATGCCCGAACCCGAACTCGTGGAACCGCAACCTCTGGGTGATGACGGTCTGCCCGCGGACGACGCGCGCATCCGCGCCAAGATCGCCGATGTCATCAGGTCACGCGCCAAGGACGAAACTCCGCCGCCCCCGGTGTCCGACCGGCCGCTGACCAGGGGCCTGGGGCGCGGCCCCGATCCGCTAGTGCTGAACCCGGCCGGTCCGGGCAATCTGCGCCCCGAACCGCCGCTGACCCGGGCCGACGCGCCGCCGCCCCCCGTGGCGCAGCCGGTGCCGCTGCCGCTGAACGAACCCGAGCCCCAGGCAGTGCAGGTGCCCCCGGCCGAGCCGCGCAAGGTGGTGCAGAACCCGGCCCGCAAGGCGCCCGCACCCTCGCGCCGCGCCCGGGCCGAGGCACAGCCGGCACTGGCCTTCGAAGACGATACCCAGGCGTTCGAACTGCCGCCCCTCAGCCTCTTGACGAATCCGGCCGTCATCCAGCGCCATCACCTCTCGGACGAGGCGCTTGAGGAAAACGCCCGCATGCTGGAAAGCGTGCTGGACGACTACGGCGTCAAGGGCGAGATCGTCAGCGTCCGCCCCGGCCCGGTCGTCACCATGTACGAACTGGAACCGGCGCCGGGCCTCAAGGCCAGCCGCGTGATCGGTCTGGCCGACGATATCGCGCGCTCGATGTCGGCGCTTTCGGCGCGGGTTTCCACCGTGCCGGGGCGGTCGGTGATCGGTATCGAACTGCCCAACGAGAACCGCGAAAAGGTGGTGCTGCGCGAAATCCTGGCAAGCCGCGATTTCGGCGACAGCAACATGAGCCTGCCGCTGGCGCTGGGCAAGAACATCGGCGGCGACTCGATCGTCGCGAACCTGGCCAAGATGCCGCATCTGCTGATCGCGGGTACCACCGGTTCGGGCAAGTCGGTGGCGATCAACACCATGATCCTCAGCCTGCTTTACAAGCTGACGCCCGAGGAGTGCCGCCTGATCATGATCGACCCGAAGATGCTGGAGCTTTCCGTCTATGACGGCATCCCGCATCTGCTCTCCCCCGTCGTAACCGACCCGAAAAAGGCGGTCGTCGCCCTGAAATGGGTCGTGGGCGAGATGGAGGAACGCT
>JBKEDD010000052.1:0-31046 GCA_047975215.1 Jhaorihella sp. | reverse complement strand
TCCCGAACCTTCCCGTAGTGGTGTTCGTCTTCCAAGGCACGGCCAATGCGGACGGCCAGGGAGTTGTACTTCACGTCCCGGCCCGAGAGGTTGGAGATAACCAGACGCAGGGCGATGAAGGCCACGGCGTCGAGGCGGTCCTCAAACAGCTTGAGGTACTTGAACGCCTGTCCATGGCGACCAGCCTTGCCAGAGGTCCGTTCAGCGATCAGGCCCTCCAGCGTCCCAACCACCTTGGGGAGAAGACCATCAAGGAGTGATGTCCCGTAGATCGTCCGATCTTCGACACCCTTCTCGACAGCGTTCTTGACCCTCTGACGGAACGCCTCAACGCCCAGCATGGTCATTTCACTCTCAAGCTCATGCTGCTGCACGATCAGGTCTGCCTTAGGTTTGATAGCTTCCATGGAGACGTCCTCTTTTAACGTGCCCTTTAAGGTGCCCTCTAAGGGGCAACCGCAGGGGCAAGGGGGTGGGTTTTTTGGATGGGGGACCGCGTCACTGGTGACGTGGAAGTGACATGCGGTGACATTTCCACATGCGGAGAGGTGACGCAGGGCGGTGGCCCGCGTCGCTCAAGTGGTGACCTGCACTTGCGGGAAATGCCCATAATTGGAGATATTCACTCAAACGTAAAACGTGATTTACTGTGTGTTTCCATCTCTTTAGATGTCTTCATCCACAAAGTTTCTTCTATTTTGGAGAGGTGCTGCATTGCGGCGGCGCCAGATCACCGATCCGGCGCAACTGCTCGATCTGCCCTGGCTGCAACAGATCGGCACATCCGAAGCCGCCGACTGGCTGGAACGGCAGGGCGTCGCGGGTACCCTTCGCGGCGGTATGGTCCACATGCCGGGCGACATGGTCTTGCAGGCGGCACGCGCAGGACAGGGCGTAGTGGTGACGACCGACTCATCGGTAGGGCGCGACATCGCATCGGGGCGGCTGCGGCTGCTATTCGAGGACAGCGACGAACTGGGCTATCACATCGTCACGCGCCCCGGCCCGGTGCGGCCGGTGGCGCGGACCTTCATCGCCTGGCTGCGCAGGCAGGCGGCCGAGGGCTGAGCGGAGCCGCCGCCTCAGCCCAGCAGATCGAACGTATCGGCCCCGATCTGAAGGTTGATCGACGCCTCGCCGCCGCCATCCACCAGCGCCCAGAGGATCTGGCCGGTCGGTTTGTAGATCACGAATGCCTCCTGCACGTCGTCATCGCCCGAACGCTCGCCGGTCTCGCGGTTGGCGGTGTGCGTGAAATTGACCTGGAACTGATCGGCATTGCCCGACCCGCCGAACACCAGAACGTCGCCTTCCGCCGCGCTGTAATCCTGCACCCAGTCCGACCCGTGGCCCAGCATCTGTTCTCGGCTGCCACCGACATGAAAGAACTTGTCCGCCCCGCTGCCGCCGTTGATCAGGTCGTGTCCAAAGCCGCCGTTGACGAAGTCGTCGCCGGCATTGCCGAACACGATATCGCCAAACGCCGACCCCGTGATCACGTCGTTCCCGTCCTGGCCCTGCAACTCGTCGGCGCCGAAACCGCCCGCAATGGTGTCGTTGCCGCCCTGGCCATAGATCAGGTCGTTGCCATATCCGCCGTCGATGCTGTCGTTGCCGGCGCCGCCATAGATCACGTCGCGCCTGTCGGCTTCCGTGGCACCGCCGCGGATCAGGTCATCACCATCGCCGCCGTTGATCGTATCCGGCCCGTCGCCGCCCTCCAGCGTGTCGTTACCGCCCATGCCCAGCAGACGGTCGGCGCCATCCAGACCTTCCAGAAGGTCGGCGCCTTCACCACCTTCCAGAACATCGTCGCCCGCGGTGCCCGCGGGGGTGGTGGCATCCCCGGCCGCGGCCAGGGCATCCAGCCACTCCCGGGCCTGCGAGGATCCATCGACCGTGCTTTGGACGATGAGTTCTTCCTGCACCACCAGGGTCAATTCGCGCCAGGCGGCGAGGTCCGCGCCGCTCGCCGTTGTCAGGTTGCCGACTGCAGCAAGATCGTCGAGGTTTTGACGATAGGCGGTCAGGGAAGTGGCACCAAGCGAAGCCGACAGATCCGACCCGGTGCTGCTGGCAAGCAACGCCCGCAGGTCAGCGGGCAACCCGGCGGCGGTGTCGCTGTTGATCACCATCGTTGCGTAATGCGTCATGAAGCCGGTATCGCCCGGCAAGGCGAGCTGGCCTCCGGTCACCTCGTGGAAGTGCCCGCTTTGGGCCGGAGACGCAAAGACACCGTCGATCACACCGGTCTGAAGCGCCGCATAGACCTCGGCCCAGGGCATTCGCACCGCAACGAAACCGGATGGGTCGGCGAACGGACCTGCGCCGACCAGCTTCAGCCCCTCAAGGCCGTCAGGACCGGACACCGCGTCACTGGTATATAGAACCTGGGGCGCATCGTAGGCCGCCGCGAGAACCGACATGCCGTATACGCCGAAATCGGCCGCGACGGAAGGGGATGTCAGCGCCTCGTACAGCTTTGCCGATCCGTTGGCGCCGGCACTGGCCTGAAAGGGCAGCGCCAACGCAGCGGCCCCGGGCAGTTGGGACGGATAGTGAAGCGGGTTAAGAAACGCCATGTCAACGGTCCCGGTCGCCACCGCGTCGAAGCTCTCGTAGGGGCTAACCAGCTCACCTGGGTCGAACACCGTGACGCTGTGCGCCCCGCCCGAAAGCTCCGAAACGGACTGCGCCCATGCGTGCAGATCCGCATAGAGCGGGTGGCCGGGGTAAATGTCCGAAACCAATCTGAGGTCTGTCATTTTTTTCAATCTCCTTGCCTTTACCCAACAGCCGCTTCAGGTCTGCCGCGGCAAAATCGCCCCAATGGGCGCGTGATGCGCGCGGTTTCCGCCCTAGGCGAGAAGGTCGAACACCTCGGCCCCGATCTGAAGGTTGATTTCCCCCTGCCCGCCACCGTCCACCAGTGCCCAGAGGATCTGGCCTGTCGGTTTATAGATCACGAACGCCTCCTCCACGTCGTCGTCGCCCGAACGCTCTCCGGTGTCGCGGCTGGCGGTGTGGGTGAAGTTGACCTGGAAATCGGAGGCAGGGGCGGTTCCGCCAAACACCAGAACGTCGCCCTCGGCGGCGTCATAATCCTGCACCCAGTCGCTGCCATGGCCCAGAATGGCATCGGCGTCGCCGCCGGCGTGAAAGAACTTGTCCGCCCCCGCGCCGCCGTTGATCAGGTCGTGCCCGAAACCGCCATTGACGAAATCGTCGCCCGCATTGCCGAACACGATATCGCCGAAGGCGGAACCCGTGATCACGTCGTTCCCGTCCTGGCCCTGCAACTCGTCGGCGCCAAAGCCCCCGGCGAGCGTGTCGTTGCCGCCCTGGCCATAGATCAGGTCGTTGCCATATCCGCCATCGACGAAATCGTCGCCCGCCCCGGCATAGATCACGTCGCGCAGATCCTCGGCCGCCGCACCCGCCGCCGCGCCTGCGGTCAGGTCGTCCCCTTCGGGCGCCTGCCAGCCAAGAATGGTGTCGTTGCCCTCATCGCCGTTCAGGGTATCGGCGCCGCTTCCGCCCTCGATCAGATCGTCGCCGCCATTGCCGCGCAGCGTGTCGTTGCCCGACCCGCCATTCATCCGGTCGACCGATTCGCTGCCGATCATCCGGTCATCGCCGCCATACCCGTAAAGTTCGAGATCGGAAAACCATGCCACCAGCACATCATCGGCATCGGAACCGGATATCGTGCGCGACGGGACCGTCGCCGCGCCATAGATCGATCCTTCCACCTCGAGCTGCGCAAGTTCGACGGTGGCGCCGGTGAAAGCATTGATAGAGTAAAGCTCGCGACCCGAGAACGCATACATCTGCTCGTTGACATAGTGCAGCCCGTATGCCGCGCTCAGCCCGTGATAGGCGCTGTTCAGTACCGCGCCGGTCGCCAGATCCACTGTCAGGAGGTCGCGGGTCGAGGTCGTGTAATAGAGCCGGTCGTCGACGATATGGATATCCCCCGCCGACCGCGTTCGGTCGGGCAGGTCTATCGGGGTGCCGATCGTCCCCGTTTCCCGGTCGAACACGTCGATCCGGTCGTCGCCCAGATAGCCGATGTACAGCCGGCCGTCGCTGTCGGATGCAAGGCCGTTGGCCATATCCTCCATCAGATAGATCCGTTCGGACGTACCGGCATCGAGATCAAGTTCGTACAAGGCGTTGAAGGTGTTGGCGTAAACCCGTCCGTCCGGGGTGATCGCGATATCGGTGAAGGTCATCGAATAGTCGGCCAGAAGTTCGGTTTCCCGCGTCAGAACGTCAGTCCGGTAGACGCCTCCACGCGAGTCGACCAGCATCAGCCCCGAAACCGTGTCCGGATCGGAGGGCGCAGCGCCAACCGGATTGAGATAGGCCGCAAGGAAACCGGCGGGGTCGTAGAAGCGGACGGTTTCGGAATCGACCGGGACATCGACATATTCCACGCCGTCCGCGCCGATTGCCCTGGTGTCGCGCGTTTCCCTGTCGGTGGACCCCCTGAGGGCGCCCAGCGTGTGACCTTCGGCAATGGCGAAATGCAGATGGTCGGCATCCCAGTCGTGCAAGGTTCCCAACTGATCGGCATAGGAGACCGGCCCGCCCGTGACCGAACTGTCCAGATGCCCGTAGACGGAAGTGAACTGCCGCCCGCTTGCAAGGGTATGGTAGAGTACGACGGCATCGCCAAAGCCGCCGTACCCTGTTGCGATATGGGCGACCTCGCCGTTCGCGATCGCGTAGACCTGCTGATTGGCGTCCTCGCCTATCGCGCCCCAGTTGTAGTCCGAGGCCAGATGATAGCTGTCCCTGCCGCGGTCGTAGTCGAGGAAACCGTTGATGGCGTCGCTCCACTCGGAAAACGGGGTGTCCTCGTCGCCCAGCGGGTCTCGTATGTAATCGCGCACGCCAAAATGCTCCCCGAATTATGTCGTTGCAGTCGGGCCAGCCTGATGGAAAAGCGAACGTGGGTCAACATGAGACAGACCGGCGGAGTCGCGGACAACGCGGCCCGGGTCCGCTGCGACCGAGGGTCACGCTGGCGCGGTAGCGCCTCAAACCTACTTGCAGGATGTGATTGTTGACACATGTCAAAGTTAACATGCGTTGCATCTGCGACAAGGCGCAGCAGCATCCCCAAGCCGGAGCGAATTCCCTTGAGCGATTCCAATTCCTCCCAGCCTCTCTATGCCGCGCGCGAACCGGTGTTTCCGCGCCGCGTTTCGGGGCCATTCCGCAACCTCAAGTGGTTCATCCTGGCGCTGACGCTGGGCATCTACTATCTCACCCCATGGATCAGATGGGACCGCGGCCCCAGCCTGCCAGATCAGGCGGTGCTGCTGGACATGGCCAACCGGCGCTTCTATTTCTTCTGGATCGAGATCTGGCCGCACGAGTTCTATTTCGTCGCCGGCCTTCTCATCATGGCCGGGCTGGGGCTGTTCCTCTTCACCTCTGCGCTGGGCCGGGTCTGGTGCGGCTATGCCTGCCCGCAGACCGTCTGGACCGACCTGTTCCTGCTGGTCGAACGCTGGGTCGAGGGCGACCGCAATGCGCAACTGCGCCTGCACCGGCAGAAAAAGATGGATTTCCGCAAGGCGCGGCTGCGGCTGACGAAATGGACGCTCTGGCTGCTGATCGGCCTGGCGACCGGCGGGGCCTGGGTATTCTATTTCGCCGACGCACCGACGCTGGCGCGCGATCTGGTTACCGGCAACGCCCACCCGATCGCCTATTCCACCATGGCGATCCTGACCTTTACCACCTTCTTCTTCGGAGGTTTCGCACGCGAACAGATCTGCATCTACGCCTGCCCATGGCCGCGCATCCAGTCCGCGATGATGGACGAGGATACGCTGGTCGTGGGCTATCGCGAATGGCGCGGAGAGCCGCGCGGCAAGGGCAATGTCCGCCGCCGCTCCATGGCCCAGGCAGCGCAGGCCGAGGCGGAATCACCCGTCGCCGCCGGGACCGGACCGGGCGATTGCATCGACTGCATGGCCTGCGTCAACGTCTGCCCGGTGGGGATCGACATCCGCGACGGGCAGCAGTTGGAGTGTATCACCTGCGCGCTGTGCATCGACGCCTGCGACGACGTTATGGCCCGGATCGGCAAGCCGCGCGGGCTGATCGACTACATGGCGCTGAGCGACGAGGCGCGCGAACGCGCCGGGCTGCCGCCCAAGAACGTCTGGAAGCACATCCTGCGGCCGCGCACCATCATGTATACCACGCTCTGGTCGCTGTTCGGGATCGCGCTGGTATTTGCGCTGTTCGTCCGCTCGGATATCGAAGTGACCGTCGCGCCGGTTCGCAACCCGATCTTCGTCACCCTGTCCGACGGTTCGATCCGCAATACCTATGACGTGCGTCTGCGCAACAAGCACGGCGAGGAACGCCCCTTCCAGCTTTCGATAGCGGGCGATCCGGCGCTGGTGCTGGACCTGGAGGGCCGCGACGGCATCACCGTGCCGGTTCCTGCTGACACGGCGCTGTTGCAAAGGGTATATGTGGTTGCACCGAAGGGTTCGGCACCGGCAACATCGGGGCTGACCGATCTGCGTATCTGGGTCGAGGATATGGCCAGCGGCGAGCGCGCCTTCAAGGATACGACATTCAACGGGAAAGGGGACTGAGCCATGTCCGAACGCCAGTTCACCGGTACTCACGCGGCAATCGTTTTCGTTTCCGCCTTCGGCGTGATCATCGCGGCCAATATCGCGCTGGCGGTCAGCGCGGTGCGCACGTTTCCGGGGCTCGAAGTCGCCAATTCCTATGTCGCCAGCCAGGAATTCGACGCCCGCCGCACGGCGCAGGAGGCGCTGGGCTGGCAGGTGTCGGCGCAAGCCGCCGGCGGAGTGCTGCGCCTTGCGATAACCGATGCCGCGGGCGCCCCGGTGGAGGCCGGAGAACTGAACGCCACAGTAGGCCGCCCGACCGAGATGGCCGACGATTTCACCCCCGGTTTCGCGTTTGACGGCACGGCCTATGTCGCCCCCGCCGAACTTGCGCCCGGCAACTGGAGCATCCGCCTGAAGGCACGGGCCGGGGACGGCACCGAATTCACCCAGCGGATCGCGCTGCACGTCGATGGCTAGCCCTGCCACGCTCGAACGCGCCACCCTGAGCGAGAGCCCCCCGGATCGCGCGCGATCCGGTTCGCGCCCGACCCCGATCCGCCCCCCCGCCGCAGCGGCCTGCCCCGGCTGCCTGGCCGCCCCGCAAGAGGCGATCACCGAGCCGGTCATGGATGCGCGCCTCGCTCTGTCGCTGCCGACCATCCACTGCCAGAGCTGTATTACCGACGTGGAACATGCGCTGACCGCATATCCCGGCGTCGTTTCGGCCCGGGTCAACCTGACGCTGAAACGCGCGCTGATCGAAGCCGCGCCCGATCTGCGCGCCGCCGACCTGATCGCGGCGCTCGAAGGCATCGGATACGAGGCGCACGAACTGGATCCCGGCGCCCTGTCGGCAACCGAAAACGACCGCGCCGGGCGCGACCTGCTGATGCGGCTGGCGGTTGCGGGCTTTGCCTCGATGAACGTGATGCTCTTGTCGGTGTCGGTCTGGTCCGGCGCCGCCGATGCCACCCGCGACCTGTTTCACTGGATCTCCGCCGCCATCGCGCTGCCCGCCATCGCGTTTTCGGCGCAGCCGTTCTTTCGCAGCGCCTGGGGTGCCCTCTCGGCGCGCCGGCTGAACATGGACGTGCCCATCGTGCTGGCCATCGTGCTGGCGCTGGCAACCTCGCTCTGGGAAACCTCGCTTTCCGGCGAGCACGCCTATTTCGACGCCGCCCTGACGCTGACCTTCTTCCTGCTCGCCGGGCGCTATCTCGACCACCGCACCCGCGCCATGGCCCGTTCGGCGGCACAGGAACTCGCCGCGCTGGAAGTGCCCCGCGCCCTTCGCCTGACCGGGGACGGCGAGGAAGAAATCGCCGCCGCGCGCCTTGCCGTTGGCGATCTGGTTCTGGTTCGGCCGGGCGGGCGGATGCCGGTCGATGGCGAAATCGTCTCGGGGCGCTCGGAGCTGGACCGCTCGCTGCTGACCGGCGAGTCGCTGCCGGTCTTTGCCGAACCGGGCCGCGCGGTCAGTGCCGGCGAGGTCAACCTGACCGGCCCGCTCACCATCCGCGCGACGGCGGTGGGGGAGGACACCTCGCTGCATCGCATGGCCGATCTGGTGGCCATCGCCGAAAGCGGGCGGTCGCGCTACACGTCGCTGGCCGACAGCGCCGCCAAACTCTACGCGCCGGGGGTGCATATTCTGTCCGCACTCAGTTTCCTGGGCTGGCTGCTATATTCCGGCGACATGCGCACGGCGCTGAACATCGCCGCTGCCGTACTGATCATCACCTGCCCCTGCGCGCTGGGTCTGGCGGTTCCGGCCGTGACCACCGCCGCCTCGGGGCGGCTGTTCCGCAAGGGGCTGCTGATCAAGGACGCCACCGCGCTCGAACGGCTGGCCGAGGCCGATACGGTGGTGTTCGACAAGACCGGCACGCTGACCTCGGGCATTCCGGAATGCACCAACCTGGGCGATCACTCCCGCGCCGATCTCGAAATCGCGCTGGCGCTGGCCCAGGCCTCCTCGCATCCGCTGTCGGTTGCCCTGGCCAAGTCCGCCCGCGCCGCCGGCATCAAGCCCGCCGGCGTGACCGATATCGCCGAAGTGCCGGGATACGGCACGCAAGGCAGGCTGCGCGGCCAGGAGGTACGGCTGGGCCGGGCCGCCTGGGTCGGCGCCACGCAAGGCACGCAAACCGCCGCCTGGCTGCAGATCGGGCAGCGCGCGCCGCAAGCCTTCCGCTATCGCGATGCGCTGCGCCCGGGCGCCGAACAGGCGGTGCGCGACCTGCAGGCCGCCGGCAAGGAGATCCTGCTGATCTCGGGCGACGCCCCCGGCACGGTCGAGACGCTGGCCCGTCAGCTGGGTATCGGCAAGTGGCTGGCCGAGGCCTTGCCGGAAGACAAGGCGGCGCGCATCGCAGATCTGTCGGCGCAGGGCCGGCGCGTGCTGATGGTCGGCGACGGGCTGAACGATACCGCGGCCCTTGCGGCGGCGCATGTGTCGATCTCGCCCGCCTCTGCGCTCGACGCGGCCCGCGTGGCGTCCGACATCGTTCTGCTGGGCCGGGATCTGGCGCCGATCGCGGACGCCTGCGACACGGCGCAGAAGGCAACACGGCGCATCCGCGAGAATTTCCGCATAGCCACGGTCTACAACGTGGTCGCGGTGCCGCTGGCGGTGGCCGGGCTGGCGACCCCCTTGATCGCGGCCCTGGCAATGTCCACATCCTCGATCACGGTGTCGCTGAACGCATTGCGCCTGAGGTGAAGGCATGAACATCCTCGCCCTGCTGATCCCGGTTTCGCTGATCCTCGGCGGGCTTGGCCTGTGGGCGTTCTTCTATACGCTCAGGACCAACCAGTACGACGACCCGGATGGCGACAGCCGCCGCATCCTGTCGGGCGAATGGGACGATCATCCAAAACCCTGACCCGTGCCGGAACCAAAAAAGGGCCAGACGCCATGAGCGGCAACGACCAGGCGCGGGTGCGCGCATATCTCGCCCGCCCCGAAACCCATGGCGGCGCATCCGTGGAAGTGATCGAGACGCATATCTCGACGATCTTCCTGACGGGGGAGCGCGCCTTCAAGCTGAAACGCGCGATCCGCCTGCCCTATGCGGATTTCACGACGGTCAAGGCGCGGCTGGCCACCTGCCAAAGGGAATACGACCTGAACGCGCCGCATGCGCCGGGCCTCTACCTGGGCATGCGCCGGATCACAGGCGCGCCCGGCGGCGGGCTGGAATTCGACGGCCCCGGCGCACTGGTCGATGCCGTGGTGGAAATGGCCCGGTTCGACGCCGACGCGCTGTTCAGCGACATGGCGCGCGAGGGACGGCTGACGGGCGGACTGATGGCCGGGCTGGCCGAAACCATCGCCGCATTCCATGCCGCCGCGCCCGTGGTGCACGCGGGCGGCGGCGCGGCCAACATCGCCGGGGTGCTCGACATCAACCGCGCCGGCTTTGCCACCAGCACCGTGTTCCCGCCATCCGAGGTCGGCGCGCTCGACACGGCGTTGCGCGGCGCACTGGACCGGCACGCCGCCACGCTGGACCGGCGCGAGGCGCAGGGGCTGGTGCGGCGCTGCCACGGCGACCTGCACCTGCGCAACATCTGCATGTTCCGGGGCCGGCCCACGCTGTTTGACTGCATCGAATTCAGCGACCGGCTGGCAAGTGTCGATGTGCTATACGACCTCGCCTTCCTGCTGATGGATCTGTGGGCGCGCGGCCTGCACGATCTGGCCAGCCTGACCGCGAACCGCTGGTTCGACGCCACCGGCGACGACGACGGCTTTGCGCTGCTGCCCTTCCTGATGGCGGTCAGGGCCGAGGTCCGCGCGCATGTTATCGCGACCCAGGCCGAACGCGGCGGCCCCGGCGCGGCCGGTCTTGGCGCCGATGCCCGGCGCTATTTCGATCTCGCCCGCGCCCTGCTGCAACCGGCGCCGCTCCACGCGGTCGTGATCGGCGGCTTCAGCGGCACCGGCAAGACCACGCTGGCCGAGGCGCTGGCAGCCCATGTCGGCCCGCCGCCGGGCGCCCGGATCGTCGAAAGCGACCGCACCCGCAAGGCGCTGTTCGGCGTGCCCGGCGATACCCGGCTGCCGGCCCGGGCCTATCGCGACGACGTCTCCGAACGGGTCTACGCCGCCATGGCGGAACGGGCGCGCGCGGTGCTGGACACGGGCGCCAGCGTCATCGCCGATGCGGTGTTCGACCGCGAGGACCGGCGCGCCGCCATCGGCGCGGCGCTGGCGGGCACGAACGCCGCGCTGACCTGCATCTGGCTCGAGGCCGGCGCCGCGGCGCTGCGCGCGCGCGTGCGCGACCGGCGCGGCGGCCCTTCCGACGCCACGGTAGCGGTGCTCGAGGGCCAGCTTGCCCGCGGCCCGGGCCGGATCGCCTGGGCACGGCTGGATTCGTCGGGTCCGGTATCTTCGACGGTCGCTGAAATCCTGCGGCTCGCAAAGGCCGGCGCGTCACCCTGACGCCGCGCCCTCAAACCTTCTTTCTGGTCGCAAATACTCCGGGGGTGTGGGGGCAGAGCCCCCACCCGGTCGGATCGCGGCGCGATCCGATGCTGCGCCGCTCAGGACGGTCCGATCATGAAGCAGGTGACATTGCGCGCCTGCAAACGACGGCAGGCAAGATCGGCATGCTCCCGGCTCATGCCCATGAAATTGGCGTCGAAACCGCGCGACGACTGCACCACCTTGCGCAAGGTGCCGTCCAGTGTCGACATCTCGGCCAGGGCCGTGCGCAGCAGCACCTTTTCGGCCTGATAACGGTTGGTGTAGCGGCCGACATTGATACCCCAGTGCTGGCCGCCGGAGGTCGAGACGCGGGTCACGACCTCGCGATCGGGCGAATCGCGCCGCACCGCCTCCGCCGACGCCATGACGATATCGGCCGGACGTGCCTCGGGGCGGGGAACGGTTTCGACAGGCCCGGCCGTGGCAACCCGCGCGTCCGCTTGTGCCGCGGGCCGCGCCGCGGCGATGGCGGCGTCGATCCCTGCCTGGATTCTTGCCTGGTCCTCGCTGGCCGCGGCCGCGACGGCTTCGGCCAGTTGCACCGGCACCGACGGGCGCGCCCTTGGCCGCAGGCTCTTTCCGACCGGCCCCGCATCGGCGACGGCGGCGCCGTGGCCGCCGCCGGCATAGGCGGCCGGAACGGCGGGCTTGCGAAGCGGCGCCCGCGAAGGCGCCCGCCGGAACCCCAGGTCGAGAAGTTCGGCCACCTTGGCATTGCGCGCCGTCGTGGACTTGCCGCCGAACACGGTGGCGATCACCCGCTCGTCGCCGCGCTGCGCCGAGGCCACCAGGTTGAACCCGGCGGCGCGGGTATAGCCGGTCTTGATTCCGTCGGCGCCGCGATAGGCATCCAGCAGGCGCCGGTTGGTGTTGCTCACGGTCTTGATCCCGGCATGGGTCGAGCGGCGCGAGAACAGATTGTAGTATTGCGGATAGTCATAAAGCAGGTGACGCCCCAGAAGCGTCATGTCCCGGGCCGAGGACAAATGCCCGCTTTCGGTCAGCCCGTTGGCGTTGCGGAATGTCGTCCGGGTCATGCCCATCGCCTTGGCGGTGGCGTTCATGCGCCGCGCAAAGGCCGCCTCGCTGCCGCTGATCGCCTCGCCGATTGCGGTGGCAGCATCGTTGGCCGACTTCACCGCCGCGGCCCGGATCAGATAGCGCAGCGCGATCCTCTGCCCCGCCTTGAGGCCCAGCTTCGACGGCGGTTCCGAAGCGGCGTTGGACGAGACACGAACCTGCGTATCCAGCGTGATCTCGCCATTGCGGATCGCCTCGAACGCGATGTAAAGCGTCATCATCTTGGTCAGCGAGGCAGGATGCAGCCTTGCGTCGGCATTGCGGGAATGCAGGATCTCGCCGGTGCGCGCATCCATGACCACGGCCGCGTATGGCGCCGCCGCCACCGCCAGCGGGCCGAGCAGGCAAACCCACAACGCGGTGAAAACAATCAGCCCGACACGGGCCGCTGCGATGCGCGGAACCTGCACGATTATGCCTCTGTCTGCCTCATGCCGCCGATTTTCCGGCTGGCGTATTGAATTGCTCCAAATAACGCTAACACATGGATTCAACAAATTAAACCCGAATAAGACGGGCCTTTCCGGAAATCCGCATGGGGCAAATTCAACATGTTGAGGGGCGGCGGTCGCACCACCCAACATTAGCTATTGTGGCAATATTGTGGCAGACATCGCAGTCGCCCGCGCACCGGGTGGCGCTGCCGAAATCGGCTTGTCATCGCGCCCTACACGGGGCGCAGCACCAGTGTCTGCATCGCCACGGCGACGGGTCCGGCCCGGTCGCTCAGAACGGCATGCGACATGCCGATGCCGCTGTCGTGCCAATGCGATACCGCCTGCGACGCCAGCCAATCCGAGACCGGCTCGCGATGCACCTGAAGCGTCAGATCTGTGTTCATGAACCCGACCTCGGTCAATTCGGCGTTGCGCGAGATGGCATTGCCGCAATCGGCCAGCGGACACAGGCTTTGCACGGGCGAAGGCACTTCATCGGCCAGCAGCGGCGGCGTGCGCATCCAGAGGCTCGTGGGCCCCGGATCGGCCGTCTCGCCGGGCGGCAGCGCCACCTCCACGAAATTGCCGAACATCGGCAGTGAATGATGGCCGGCGGTGATGGAAAACGCGCCGGGCCGCGCCCCGGCGAAATCCGGCGGCAATACCGGCACCGTGGGGATCGCGCCATAGGACTGCCGCGCCAGATGCATGCTGGTGGCAGTGGCGCACAGCGTTCCATCGTGGCTGAACAGACGTACCCGCGTCGTGCTGAGCGTGCGCGTGTCGCGCTCGCTTGCCGCCTCGATCCGCATCCCCGCCATAGGCAGCGGGCGCAGGAAATCCACCGTCAGCCGGGTCAGCATCTTGCCCGGTCCCGCCAGAGCCTCGGCGGCGCGCGCGATCAGGCCGGTGACGGGGCCGGCATGGCAGCTATCCGCCGCCCACGGTCCGCGCGCCGGATCGTTGCCGACAAACAGCCCCTCCTCGGTGCGAGTGAAATATGCCGGTACCTGCTGCATCGGCGCGCGGCTCAGACCTTCTCCTGAGTGTACTTGCGCAGTTCCGTGCGCGCGACCTGCCGGCGATGAACGGCATCCGGGCCGTCCGCCAGCCGCAGCGTGCGCACATGCGTCCAGGCCGTCGCCAGCGGCGTGTCCTGAGACACCCCCTGCCCGCCGAACATCTGAACCGCCTCGTCGATCACCTTCAGCGCAACCCTGGGCGCCACCACCTTGATCTGGTGAATCCACGGCGCCGCGGCGCGCACGTCGCCCTGATCCATGTAATGCGCCGCCTTCAGACACAGCAGGCGGGCCATCTCGATCTCCATCCGGCATTCGGCGATGATGTCGTAATTGGCGCCGAGCTGCGCCAGCTTCTTGCCGAACGCCTCGCGGGCCAGCGCGCGCCTGCACATCTGTTCAAGCGCCGCCTCGGCCTGGCCGATGGCGCGCATGCAGTGATGGATGCGCCCGGGCCCAAGCCGCCCCTGGGCGATCTCGAACCCGCGTCCCTCGCCCAGAAGGATGCTGTCGGCCGGCACCCGCACGTCGGTGAAGCGGATGTGCATGTGCCCGTGGGGCGCATCGTCATGGCCGTACACCTCCATCGGGCGGATAACCTCGATGCCCGGCGTGTCGGCGGGCACAACGATCATCGACTGGCGCTTGTGTTTGGGCTGCTCCTCGCCGCCGGTCCTGACCATGACGATATAGACCTTGCAGCGCGGATCGCCAGCACCGCTGGCCCACCATTTCTCGCCGTTCATCACATAGTCGTCACCGTCGCGCACGCAGGGCATGGAAATGTTGGTGGCGTCCGAACTGGCCTCGTGGGGTTCGGTCATCAGGTAGGCCGACCGGATCCTGCCTTCGAGCAGCGGCGTCAGCCACCTGTCCTTCTGCGCCTGGCTGCCATAGCGTTCGAACACCTCCATGTTGCCGGTATCGGGCGCCGAGCAGTTGAATACCTCCGCCGCCAGCGGCGTCTTGCCCATCTCCTCGGCGAAATGGGCATATTCAACGGTCGTCAGACCGAATCCGCGCTCGCTGTCGGTCAGCCAGAAGTTCCACAGGCCCTGCGCCCTCGCCTTTGCCTTGAGCCCTTCGAGAATTTCGGACTGGCGTTCGGTGTACTGCCAGCGGTCGCCCTTGCCGATCTCGGCCTGGTACTCTTCCTCCAGCGGCATGATCTCGTCGCGGATCATCGTGGCCACCCGCGCCAGCAATTCGCGATTCTCGGGCTTCATTGCGAAATTCATGTCCATCCTCGGTCCTCCGTGGGGCTTCGGGTTTGCCCGGGATCGGATCATGGCTGATGATGCCACGCAACGGCCAAGTGCAATGACCCAGCGTCACACGTATCGGCCCGGCACCGGAAATCGCGCTGCGCGCGATGCCTGCGGCGCGAGTATTTACGACCAGAAAGAAGCGGCAGGTTTACGGGGAGCACAAGACCGCCGGTGCGCGCTCGCGATGCGCACGACGCGCCGGGCGATGCAGCGTCGTTCATGGCCGCATGGCGCGTTCCCGATCCGGCGCGGGCGGCGAACTTCTGCCGGCGACACTTTTTTCGCCGGGGCCTTTGCGATAACCTGACAGCGGGCAGAATACAGAAGACTCAGGGCAGGGCAGTACAATGACACCAGACAGGCGATTCGTGTGTTTCGGGCTGGCGGCCGTGCTGGCCGGCTGCGGCGGCGCCACGCCGGCACCCGCGCCCCGGCCGGGCGCGGCGCCACGGCCGGTGCCGAACGCGGGCTATGACGCCTGGGTCGCGGACTTTCGCACCCGCGCTGCGGCGCGCGGCATTTCCGCCGCGACGCTGGATCGGGCGTTCGCCGGCGCCGGCTATCTGCCCGAGGTGATCGAACGCGACCGCAACCAGACCGAATTCACCCGTTCGCTGGAAGATTACCTCGCCATCGCCGCCTCGGACGAGCGGATCGCCACCGGACGCCGGATGCTTGGCAAGCACAACGCGTTGCTGAAACGGATCGAGGCCGCCTATGGCGTGCCGCCGCAGATCGTCCTCGCGATCTGGGGGCTGGAAAGCCGCTATGGTGCGCGGCGCGGCGATATCCCGGTGATCTCGGCGACCTCGACGCTCGCCTTCGACGGGCGGCGCGGCGAATTCTACGAGAAACAGCTGATGGCCGCGCTGAAGATCCTTCAGAACGGCGACACGAGTCCGGCCGGCATGACCGGCAGCTGGGCCGGCGCGATGGGACACACCCAGTTCATCCCGACCTCCTACGAGGCCTATGCCGTCGATTTCAACGGTGACGGGCGGCGCGACATCTGGTCGGACGATCCCACCGACGCGCTGGCCTCGACCGCCGCCTATCTCAAACGCTCGGGCTGGGTGGCGGGGCAACCCTGGGGCGGCGAGGCCGGATCGGCGGCTGCCCGGTCGGGCGCGCCGCTGGCGATCCTTCAGCCGCAGGTTCCGGGGCCGGAATTCGCCGTGTTCCGCAATTTCCAGGTCATCAAGCGGTATAACAACTCCGACAGCTACGCCCTGGGCATCGGCCATCTTTCAGACCGGATCGCGGGCGGCGGGCCCCTCGTCACGCCCTTCGGGGCCGACGCCCGGGGCCTGACGCTGGAGGACCGCAAGGAGATACAGCGCGCCCTGACCGCCAGGGGGTTCGATACCGAAGGTGCCGACGGGGTGATCGGGGCGAAAACCACCGCCGCGATCAGCGCCTACCAGCAAAGCGTCGGCATACCCGTGACCGGCGAACCTTCGGCGGCGCTTCTCAGACGGCTGCGCGGCGATTGAGAGACCGGTTCAGGCCGCCAGACCCTTGGCACCCATGTCGAGGAACTTGGCCCGCCTGTCCTTGACCAGCTGCGCGCCCGATTTGCCGCCCAGTTCCTCGAGCATCGCGCCGATACTCTCGCCCACCGCGGCAATCGCCGCCGCGGGGTCACGATGCGCCCCGCCCCGGGGTTCGGGGATGATCGCATCGATCACGTCGAGCTTCTTCAGATCCTGCGCGGTCAGGCGCATCGCCTCGGCCGCCTCGCGCATCTTTTCGGCGTCTTTCCACAGGATCGACGCACAGCCCTCGGGCGTGATCACGGAATAGACCGCATGCTCCAGCATCGCGACCCGGTTGGCGGTGGCGAAGGCGACGGCGCCGCCCGACCCGCCCTCGCCCACGATCACGCTGACCAGCGGCACGCCGATCCGCAGGCAGGTCTCGGTCGATCGGGCGATCGCCTCGGACTGGCCACGTTCCTCGGCGCCCTTGCCAGGATAGGCGCCGGGCGTATCGACCAGCGTCACCACCGGGAGGCCGAACCGGTCCGCCAGTTGCATCAGCCGGATCGCCTTGCGATAGCCCTCGGGCCGGGCCATGCCGAAATTCCGCTCGATCCGGCTTCGCGTGTCCGATCCCTTCTCGTGCCCGATCACCATGACCGGCCGGTCGTGATACCGCGCCAGCCCGCCCATCACCGCATGATCGTCGGCAAAGTTGCGATCGCCCGCCAGCGGGGTGAATTCAGTGAACAGGGCCGCGATGTAATCCCTGCAATGGGGCCGCTCGGGATGGCGCGCAACCTGGCATTTGCGCCAGGGCGTCAGAGTCTTGTACAGTTCATCCAGAAGGGCGGCCGCCTTCGCATCCAGCGCCCGCGTCGCATCGGACACGTCCATTTCCGCATCGCCCCGCGCCAGTGCGCGCAGTTCCTCGGCCTTGCCTTCGATTTCGGCCAGCGGTTTCTCGAAATCCAGATAATGCGTCATGGGCCCTCGTGCAGATCGATCCTGTGGATATATGACGCCGCGCGGACGCGGATGCAACTCGCCCGGAGCGGCGGCGCACCCGGACCCGCAATTGCCCGCCCCGACGCCAGGGCGCGGCGCAAGGCCGGGCATGGCAAGCTCCCGGTCTTCTTCTGGCCGAAAATATCCCCGCCGGAGGCACCGCCGCGCCGTCAGGCGCGGCTGCAAAAAGACGTGGCCCGCGCGCGCCGCGCGGGCCTCCGATTGCCATCGGTCAGCCGGCGATCATCTCGGCCTGGCGCACGATCACCTCGGCCTGCTTGATGCTGGCGATATCGACCAGCCGGCCCTTGTAGACGGTCGCGCCCTCGCCCTTGGCCTTCGCCTCTTCCATCGCCGTCAGAATTTCGCGCGCTTCGGCCACCGCCTCGTCCGAAGGCGTGAACACCCGGTTGGCCAGCGCGATCTGCTTGGGGTGAATCGCCCATTTGCCAACCATGCCCAGCGTCGCCGAACGCATCGCCTGGGCGATGAAACCCTCATCGTCGCCGAAATCGCCGAACGGGCCGTCCACCGGCAGAATGCCGTGTGTGCGGCAGGCCGCGACGATGGCGGCCTGCGCCCAGTGCCACGGATCCGGCCAGTGCTTCTGGCCCTGATGCAGCATGTAGTAGTTTTCCTGCGTGCCCCCGATGCCGGTGGTCTGCATCCCCATCGAGGCCGCGAAATCGGCGGCGCCCAGGCTCATTGCCTGCAAACGCGGCGAGGCGGCGGCGATCTCCTCGACATGGGCGATGCCGGCGGCGGATTCGATGATGACCTCAAGCGATACCGGTTTTTCCCGCCCCTTCGCACGTTCGACCGCGCTTACCAGGGCATCGACCGCGTAGATATCCGCGGCGCAGCCCACCTTGGGAATCATGATCTGGTCGAGCCGCGGACCGGCCTGTTCCAGAAGGTCCACCACGTCACGATACCAATAGGGCGTGTCCAGCCCGTTGATCCGCACGCTGAGCCATTTCCTGCCCCAGTCGATGTCGTTGATCGCCGCGATCACGTTGGCGCGGGCGCTGTCCTTGTCGCTGGGTGCCACCGAATCCTCCAGGTCGAGGTTGACGACGTCCGCCTCGCTGGCGGCCATCTTGGCAAACAGCTTGGTATTGGAACCGGGGCCGAACAGTTGGCAGCGGTTGGGTCGGGCCGGGGCGGCCGGCTGGATGCGGAAGCTCATGGAGCGGAACCTTTCAGGCAAGGAAATTGCGGGTTTTCTGCGTCAGGAGGTATTAAATTGCGCGGCCCGGCGCAAGGCCCGTTCCGCAATTGCAGCATGGCCGCGCTGCATCGCGGCGGCCGGTTCGCGCCACGGGCGGACGATACGCGCCACCGCCCTTGACGACATTGCGGCCCGGCAGCGAAACCCCTAAACTTGCCGGGTCGGACCGTATTGGAGGAACGGCGTGTCGGCCACTTTGGGCACCGTCCTGCTGCTGTTCTGCCTTTTGCAGATCAAGCACATGTTCGCGGACTATTTTCTGCAAACCCCGCGCATGCTGTCAGGACGCGGGCAATACCTGCATCTGGGCCGCGCCCAGCACGCCGGAGTGCACGCGCTGGGATCGGCGGTCGCATTCCTGGCGGCCGGCGCCCAGTTCGGATTCGTCATCATCATTGCCGCGCTGGAATGGGTCGTGCATTTCAATATCGACTGGGGCAAGGCGCATTACTGCGATGGCAAGGGCCTGGGTCCGGCAGACGCCGCCTTCTGGCGCGCCGCCGGGTTCGACCAGGCGCTGCACCAGTTCACCTATATCGCGATGGTCTCGGCCTGGGTGCTGTTTGCCGCCTGATTTTCCTGCCGCTTACCCCCCGCGCCCGATTCAGACGTCGCCCGCCCGATCCGCCATGCGGACGTCCGCGCGATGTGCCGCAAACACCGCAACCGGCTGTGCATATCCCTTCAGCGGCAACGGGTCGAGCGGCGAGAACCGCACCCCGTCCGGTTCGCCGGCCGCCTCCCGCGTGGCCCGGTCGAGCAATATCTGATCCGGCATGGCCCTGCCGCACAGCCGGGCGGCGAGGTTCACGGTCGAGCCGAGCACCGTGAAATCCATCCGGTCGTGCGCCCCCATCGCCCCCATGACCACCTCGCCTGACGCGATGCCGATGCCGACGTGCAGGTTGAATTCGGGGTGTTCTTCAAGCAGCCGGGCCAGGCCCGCGGTGATCTCGACACCGCAGGCAACGGCGCGGCGTTCCATGTGCTCGCCATCGAATATGGCCACCAGCGCATCGCCGATGAACTTGTCGACATCGCCCCTATGCGCCTCGACGATATCGGCCTGCACGTCGAAATAGCTGTTCAGCGCCTCGATTACGCGTTCCGGCGGCACGCTCTCGGCAAATTCGGAATAGCCGCGGATGTCGGTGAAAATCACCGATACCCGTCGCCTTTCGCCGCCACGATGGACGCCGCCCTCGCGGGCGTTCCGGATCGCGGAAAGCGTGCCGTGCGAGACGAACTTCGTCAGTTCCAGCCGCTCGGCCAGTTCCGCGATCATCTGGTTGAACCGGCGCGCCAGATCGCCGATCTCGTCGCGGCTGCTCACATCCTCGACGCGCACGCCGAAATCGCCGCCGCCAACTTGTTCGGCCACGGTTCCGATGCGCAGGATCGGCCGCGTGAGGCGGCGGGCGAAAACCAGCGCACCGGCCCCGGCAATTGCGAACCCCAACAGACCCACCAGCAGAATCCGGCGCGTGATGGCATTGACCACGGCATAGGCGTTTGCCTCGCTCAGTTCGGTGATCACCGCCCAGGGAAACCAGTCAGGAAAGGCATAGGCAGCCAGCATCGCCGTACCTTCGGGCCGGGTATAGGGCTCAAGGGCATCGGCACGGGCGCCGGCCACGATAAGCGGCATCGCCGAAGCGACGATGCGCCGGTCAGCCAGCAGCCGCACATCACCGCCCAGAACGGTGCGCCCGGAATGGTCGATCACGGTGATTTCGCCACGCTGGGCGAACGGGTGGCGGCGCACCATGTCACCCAGAATCGACAGGTCGATCCTGGCCGCCATCGTAACCTTGCGCCCGGCGATGGTCGTGCTCAGCGGCAGCGCCAGCGTTGCCAGCCAATCGCCCGTGGCGTCGATGCGGCCAACCACCGGACGGCCGTACTGGCCGGTTCCCCCGATCGCCTTGATCAGGTCGGGCGGAGTGGCCAGCACCGCAACCGGATCCAGCCCGGCGCGCGTCAACCGCGCGGCGAAGGCTTCATTGGTCACCAGTATCGGCAGGTCCGATCCCTCGATGGACAATTGCAGCGCCACCACGCGCGGCAATTCCTGCAAGCCCAGCGTCAGCAGCGACACCTTCTGCGCCACGCCAAGGTCGGCGCTGTCCACGCCGTTGCGGATCACGCTCAGCGGGTTCAGCCAGCGGCCCTCGAAGGTGCTGTCGAACGCGGTGCGCAGACTGGCGGCGACGCTTGTCAGATCCTCGTTGGCCGCGCTTTTCAACTCGTCGCGCGTCAGGCGGGTAAGGTTCTGGCCGACCATGGCCAACGGCACCACTGCCAACAGCGCCGAAAAGACGAAGAACTTGAGGCGCAGCGGTATTCGCATGATCCGACCGTATTGCGCAGTTTCCGATTCACGAACAGCTTGCCGCCCGCGGCCCGCCGGTCGCGGGCGGCAGGTCACTCACGGGGCATGGCCAATATGGTGGCCGTATCGCTCGCCCTGCCGCAGGCCAGGCCGGTATCGTCCTGCGCCCGCAGCGTCACCGTGTAACTCCCCGGCGTGCCATAGGCATGCCGGACCACCGCGCCGGCGGCGCCCGATCCGTCCCCGAAATCCCAACTGAAGCGTAGCCCCCCATCGGCGGCATCGCCGGCATCAAAGCTCACCTCGTCATGGGCGCCGCCCACCGGCACGGTGCGGTCGGGGCCGGCGTCGATTCGCGGCACGGCGTTGACCAGGACCCGCGCCGTATCGGCGCCGGTATCGCAACCCGCCGCGCCGCTGTCGTCGCGCACCGCCAGCCGCACCAGCACCTCGCCCGGGCTGTCGAACACCCGTTCGACGCGCCGTCCGCGCAGTACCGCCCCATCGCTGAAGGTCCATTCGTAGCCGGTGATATCGCCATCCGGATCGGCCGAGACCGCGGCATCGAATACCAGCGCATCCCCCGGGCACGACACCCGGTCCGGCCCGGCGAACGCCCTCGGCGATGCGTTGACGCGGGCATAGACCTCGCGGCTGGCGCGGCTGTTGACGAGGCCGCGGCCATTGTCCACAATCACCCGTACCGGATACAGCCCTGGCCGGTCGAAGGCATGACTGACCGAAGCGCCCCGCGCCGGTGCAAGGTCGCCGAACTGCCATTGCACATCGCCATCCCCTACGGCGCGCACCGACCACGGCGCCGCCTCGCCCGGGCAGAGCGCTGGCGGCATCACGATATCGGTGGCCGGGGCGGCCAGCACCTCGACGGCGCGCGTCACGGAAACCTCGCTGTTGGCCACCCCGGCATCGTCGCGCACCGTCAGGCGCACATCGTAGGTTCCCGGGGTCTCGAAGCGATGCGCCGCCAGGACCGTACCCGCGGCACCGCCGTCGCCGAAATCCCAGGCATAGCCCGTTATCGCGCCGTCGCTGTCGGCCGACATGGCGGCATCGAACGCAACCGACGCACCGGCCGCGACCTGCGCCGGGCCGTCGATCACGGGGGCGGGGGCGGCATTCGCGACGACCTTGCGAACCACCTCGAGTTCGCTGCACCCTTCGGTGCCCCCGCTCAGATCGACGCTCAGCCGGATCAGGTATTCGCCGGGTTCGTCATAGACATGCAGTACTTCGGCGCCTTCTGCGGCGGTGCCATCGCCGAAATCCCAGGCGAACGATCCCGGGCTGGCGCCCGCCAGTTCGCCCAGGCGCGCGGCATAGGCCGCCTCCCTGCCCGCGGCGGTGCGGCGCGGCCCCTCGATGGACAGTTCCGGCGCAGCGATCACGGTGATGTTGGCAACATCTGAATCGAGCGGGCTGCACGCGCCCTGCGCATCGCCGGTGATGGTCAGCGTCACCGCGTAGTTGCCCGGCCGGATGAACGTATGGCTTGGCGTTTCGCCATTGCCGGTGCCGCCATCGCCGTAGGTCCAGTTGAACGCATTCACCGCGCCATCGGCATCGGTAGAGCCTGAGCCGTCAAAACGCACCTTCTGGTTGGAGCAGACGGTTCGGTCCTCTCCGGCATCGGCGATGGGGCCTTCGCGAACCAGCGCCGCGATACGGTCGAGATCGGTGCCGTATTCGGTGCCGGTTTCGTTGCGCACGGTCAGGGTCACGGGATAGATGCCGGGCCGTTCATAGGTCTTGTTCGGGTTGACGAGGTCCGAAACGGTGCCGTCGCCGAAATCCCACGCGTATTGCAGCAACCCGCCATCGGGATCGACGCTGTCGGACGCATCAAAAAGGATCGGTTCGCCCGAACACACGTCGCGGTTGCCGCCGGCATCGGCCATCGGGCGGGCGCGGATGGTCGCCGTGGTGGCATCCACCGCCCGCGCATTGGCAAGCCCGGTGCCGTCGTCTACCGTCAGGAGCACCGGGAACTTGCCGGTCCGCGGATAGACATGCGTCACCCGCACGCCTTGGCCGGGTTCTGAACCATCGCCGAAATCCCAAGTGTAGATCAGCGCATCGCCATCCGCATCGCTCGAACCGGAACCATCGAAAACGACATGCAGGCGCTCGGTGTCGATCGCCGCGCCTGCCTCGGACAAGGGCGGGTGATTCACCCTTATGGTCACATCGTCAACCGCCGTTCCATTCAGCACACCGCTGTCATCGGTCACGACCAGTTGCGCCGACCAGACGCCGGGCGTGACATAGGCACGTTCGACGCGCTCGGCATCCAGCGGTGCCCCCAGGTCGTCGAATTCCCAGCGGAACGCGACCAGCCTGCCATCCGGGTCGAAGGACTGCCCGGCATCGAAGACCACGGTATCGCCCGGCGCGATCAGACGGTCGGCGCCCGCCACCGCAACCGGGCCGGCATTGACGGCAATCAGAACCTCGGCTTCGTCCGCGGCGGCACCGCCGGGGAAATCGTCCCGTACCGTCAGGCCGATGCGGTGCCGGCCGGGCTCGTTCAGCCTGTGCGCGACCCGCTGACCGGTCGCCGTCGCGCCATCCGGGAATGTCCAGACATATTCGGCAATTTCGCCGTCGGGATCGACCGACGCGCCACCGGAAAGGATGAATTCCTCGCCGGGCGCCACGATCTGCGGCGGGCCGGCGTCGGCGATGGGCGAGGCATTGATGGTCACGCGCATCGTGTCGCGGTCCGTGTTCAGCGGCGCGCCGCTGTCATCGCGCACCACCAGCGCCACCTCGTAGCTGCCGGCGCGCCGATAGGCATGGCGCGCGGTCTTTCCCGACCCGGTGGCGCCATCGCCGAAATCCCACTCCCAGGCGGCGATTGCGCCGTCGCTGTCGGTCGATCCGCTGCCATCGAAGGCGACCTCGCTGGCGGTCACGAACTGATCTGCCCCGGCGTCGGCTTTGGGCGCGGCGTCCACCCGCACCTGCATCGACGTGCTTTGCACGGCCGATGCCGTGCCGCTGTCGTCGGTCACGCGCAGCGTCACGTCATATGTTCCCGGGCGGGTCCAGGCATAGTTGACGGTCTGACCCTCGCCCGACACGCCATCGCCGAAGTCCCACAGCCAGGACAGGATCCGCCCGTCTGCGTCAGTCGAACCCGAGGCATCCAGAACCGCCAGTTCCGATACCGAAACCGGGCGTGGCGGAATGGTGAAAAGCGGCCTTGGCGGCGCATTCACGACCACGCGTAGCTGGTCGCTGGCGCTGGCATTGGCAACCCCGCTGTCGTCGGTCACGCGCAGCGTCACGACATGATCGCCCGAACCGGCATAGGCGTGGGTTACGGTTTCGCCCTCCAGCACGGTGCCGTCGCCCATATCCCAATGCCATGCCCCGATGGCGCCGTCGATGTCATAGCTGGCGGCACCGTCGAACACGACCGGCTGCCCCACCACCGCGGAGCGGTCGGTGCCGGCCTCGGCCACGGGGGCAAAATTGACGCTGACCCGGCGCACGGCGACACCGAAATCGCAGGGATGCGCGCTGTCGTCCTCGACCCGCAACACGGCACGGTACTGCCCCGGCCGGGCATAGGCGTGCATGGCCTCGGCGCCGTCGGCGGCAGCGCCGTCGCCGAATTCCCAGCGATAGCGGCTGATCGGGCTGTCGGACGCTTGCGAGCCGGTACCGTCGAATTCCAGCCTCTCGCCGGGCGCCACTACCACGTCTGCCCCCGGCACCGCCACAGGCGCGTTACGCACATGTACCTCGATCTCGGCACGGTCGCCGCGGCCGGGCCGGTCGCCGGGCTCAAGCACGCTCAGACGCGCGGTATAGCGGCCGGGTTTGCCGTAACGGTGGGCAATCACCGGTTCATCCGAGGTATTGCCGTCGCCGAATTCCCAGCCGAACCCCAGCGGGACGCGCCCTGTCGTGGCGCTGGCATCAAAGGCGACCGACCGGCAATCGGCCAGCGGCCGGGCCGTCGCCATTGCGGCTGGCCGGCCCGGCAGCGGCGCGCGGCGCGGCGGCATGGCGATAGGCACCGGAGCGCCGGCCGCATCGAACACGGCAAGCGTTACATCGTTTGGCTGTTCATGGCCACCCAGCAGGTTCAGGGCGAGGTTGGTTTCGTCGGTTTCCACCACATCGGAGGTCCAGAAATCCTGCCCCGACACGCGCAGGCCCAGATCCCTGAAATCGGTGACAAGCGCCAGTTGCCCGCCCGCGGCATCGAAGCTCTGGATCGTCAGCGGCCCGTCGGTCGAACGGGTGAAGCGGACCTGCGTCGGCGGATCGCCCCTGTTCCAGCGCACCGTCGGACGGTAGGAGAACATCCTCAGCCCGTCGGGCGGGCGGGACCGGTCGCGCGCCTGGCTGACATCCAGCGAATAGCCGTTGCCGTCATTGCCGCGCGTGCCCTGCACATCAATGCGAAACCAGGCAAGACCGTCGATGACCTCGCCCTGGCCCGGCCTCACCGCAACCAGGTTGACCCAGCGCCCGTCGCTGGCCGGATCATCCGCCCATGCCCTTTCCCCGAGCAACATGCCGGGCCCCGTGACCGGCGCGCGGTCGCCGCCGCGCGGACCGCGTTCGCCATCCGGCACGGGTACGGGCCGGTCGGCCGCGCTGAACGCGCCGGCCCCGCCGAACAGGCGAAACGTGGTTTCGGAATCGGCGCCGCCGCCATAGGTGAAATCGCCGCTGCCGAAGGTCTCGGGATCGAACAGCCGGACATAGAGCCGCCCCCCGTGATCGGCCGGAACGCCAAAGAACACCTGTTCACGCCAGTCCGCGTCGCCCTCGCGCGATGGCGCGCCGCTGCCATAGACGACGAGCATTCCCTGTTGCGGCGCGTCCGACTGTGCCCGCAGCGTCCCGCCCGGCCACGCCAGCGCCAGCGCCAGCGCCCCCGCACCAACCCGTTTCGCGATCATCCGCATCACGTTCACCCTCCGCCCCCGGCCTGGCCGCTCGCGGGCCGGGGCCTTGTTCTCTCCCGTGCTCATTGAAACGCCACGTTTCCGGCGTAGTCCTCGATGGCGATCTCGACGATGGCCAGCGTCCCGGATTCGGGCGGCAGGGTTGCGGAACATATCCCGGTCTGCGCGTCGCAGCGCAGAAAGCCGGATCGTTCGCCATCGCCGACCCGGATCACGAAGGGCGCCGCCTGACGCAGCCCGCTTTCGTCGCGCGCCTCGATTTGCAGCCGGATCGGTCCACCCGCGCCCTCCGGGCGCGACAGGTCGGCACGCAGCAGTTCGGGCGGCTCGACATCCAGCAGCGTACTCAGCCGGGCCAGCGAAACGTTGCCAACCGCATCCGAGGCCACCAGGTCGAAACCGTTCGGCCCGGGCACCAGCGTCAGCGAAAGGTCGAACCGGCCGTCGCGCAACGGCACGGCGGTTCCGTCCAGTTCAAGGCGCACCGCATCGCCCGCGGTTCCGGCCAGGGCCACGACGGTCTCGCTCGTGGCGCGCGGCGGCGGCTGGTCGAGCGACACCACCGGCGCATCGCTGTCACGCATGGCGCCGAATTCAAGCCGCCCCTCGACCGCGCCGCCCGGCGCCAGCACCTCGATGACATAGCGCCGTTCGCCCGGCTCCACCGGCACGACGAACTGCACCGAACCATCCGATGCCACCCGTGTCTGCACGGCCAGCCCGCCGGTCGCGTCGCGCACCTGCACCGCCGCCCCCGGTTCGGCATCGGTCTGCGCGGCCACCGATAGCTGGTCGGAACGCGCCGCCAGTGCGCCGTTCAGCCGCGGAATAGCCGGTGAGAGCGCGATCTCGACCGCCGCGGCGTGCCTGTAGATCACGGTACCTTCACGGGTGCTGGAGTTGCCCGCCGCATCGGTGGCGCGCAGGGTGATCCGGTTTTCACCGGGTTTCAGCAACATCGGAGACAGAAAACTGCCATCGCCGCCAAGCTTCAGTGCCTGCCCGTTCATCTCGACCGCAGCATCCGGTTCGGATGCGCCCAGCACTTCGATGCGCGATTGCGCGACGATGGTGCCGGGGGCCGGCGACAGCAGCGTCAGGAACGGCGGTGTCGCATCCTGGCGCAGGATGAAATCGCGTGGCGTGCTCCACTCGCCCGGCAGGCCCAGCCGGTCCAGCGCCGCCACCCGCCAGTGATACTGCGCCGGCGGCAGGCCCCGGGCCTGAAAGCCGGTGGCACGGATACCCCATTCTGACACTTGCATGTGGTTGAAACCGGGATCCGACGCCACCTCGAGCCAATAGGCTTCGGCGCCTTCATAAGCCTGCCATCCCAGAACCGCGGTATCGGCATGGATCACCGCCCCGGGTTCGGGCGCCATAGGCAGCGGACTGTCGAGCACCTGGGCGCGTTCGCTGCCCCGCCCGCTGACGACCAGACCTTCACCCTGGCCCAGCGTTTCGGTGCGGCCGTCGCGGCTGACCTCGAGCCCCGGCTCGTCGTAGTTCACGAACCGCGCGCCCGACGCATCGTTCTTGACCCAGAAATCCGCCGATCTGGTGGTGGTTTCGATCCCCGGAACATCTATCTCGAAGGTGTTCCGTTCCGACAACTGGTTCAGCAGCGCATAGAAATCGCCTTCGGCCAGCGACACCTTTGTCACTTCGCCGCCGGTCAGCGCATCGGACCGCATACGCTGGATGGTGGCGTTGGAATTGGCGTTCAGCCGGAGCCGGCTGAGATCGCGGAACGTCACCTGCGCGGTGCTTGAGGACAGGGTGCGCAGGCGTTCGAATTCAACCAGAATGTCGTTCAGGTCGCGCCCGGACCAGCGCGCTTCGGCCGGTGCGCGGCCTTCGACAGCACCCTGAACGTCCGAAAGGACAGCCTCTGCCGACCGGTCGCGCTGCGCCACCGAAATATCCAGCGCCTCCCTGGCCTATGCGGTGGCGCGCCCGGCAAAGCTCACCACCTGCCGCCACTCGCCTTCGACGCGCCGAAGAACCGCCGTGTTGCGGTTTTCCAGCGCGCTGCCGATCTCGGCCGGCGCGAATATCCGCGCGCCCTCGGCATTGGCCTTCTGAATCGCATCCAGCGAGGTCACGAGCGCATGATCGGCCGCCGCGACCTGACGCACCGGCAGTCGCAGCTGCGCCCCGGGCACCAGATCGGCAGACGACTCGATATCGTTCAGCGCCAGCACCGTCGGCCACAGGTCGGGATCGCCCAGATACCGGCCGACAATGCCGCGGATGGTGTCGGCCTCGCCGAACCGCACGAGTTGCATCGGCGCATCCATCGGGTCGGTTTCGCCCGCTGCCGGTTCGCAAAGGCCCGCCATCAGGGCCGGCAGCGCAAGCGCAAGCACCCGAACGGCCGACAAAGCGGCGGCGTTTCTGTCGCAAACCCCTGAAAACATCGTGTCAGCCCCTGGTATACAGGATCGCCTAAGATGTCTTGCCCGCACATCTTATTCTTTACGGCAACGGGACTGTATGCAAGAAAATTCGTGATTTGTCCGGGTTCAGACAAACCGCGGCGTCAGCGTGATCGCCAATGCCGGACAGGCACGGGCGGCGCGGCGCAAGGCACAAAACCGGCGCGGCGCCGGACAAGCCCGCCGCCACCCGCAAGGCCGGATCACTCAGGATGCGCCGGTGCCTGCCCGGAAGGCGCCCGGTAGGGCCGGGTCACGTCCTTGATCGTGACCTCCAGCGCCTCGACATCCAGCCTGATCGCGCCGTTGCCGGCCAGCGTCAGCAGAATCTGCCCGCCACCCTCGCCGTCCGGCTCGAACGACAGGGCCAGAACCGACAGGACGACATCTCGATCGCTCCGGTCGATCCCCTGGCTTGCGGCGCGCAGCGCGTTGTCCACCACCAGCAGGGCGCGGACCCTCTCAGGCCCGTGCCGGCCGCGCGCCCCGTCCTCCCAGCGAAACCTGTTCAGCAGCACGACAAAGCGCCGGTCAGCCGCCCGCCACGTCATTTCGGTGATGGCAAACACGGCGTCCTGCACCAGCGCGGAAACGACCTTGAGATCCTCGGCATCCCGCGCGCCCAGGTTCAGGGGGCTCTCGCGCCCGTCCTCGAATGTCGCGTCGCCCGTCACCGTGCCTTGATCCGTTCGATTCTGGCGCCCACGCCTCGCAGCTTGCGCACCACATGTTCATATCCGCGGTCCAGATGATAGACCCGGCTGACGATGGTTTCACCCTCGGCGGCCAGCCCGGCCAGGATCAGCGACACGCTGGCACGCAGATCCGTGGCCATCACAGGCGCGCCCTTCAGCCGGTCGACGCCGGTAACCGTCGCCGTACCGCCATGAACGTCGATGCGCGCCCCCATCCGCATCAGTTCGGGCGCATGCATGAAACGGTTCTCGAAAATGCGCTCCTCAAGCACGCTGACCCCTTCGGCGGTACACAGCAGCGCCATCATCTGCGCCTGCAAGTCGGTGGGAAAGCCGGGAAAGGGCTCGGTCTGGACGTTCACGGCGCGGACCCGGTCGCCGCGCCGCGCCACCTTCAGACCGTCCGGCGTCTCGCTCACGTCGATCCCCGCCTCGTCCAGCTTGTCGCAGAAGGCGCCAACCAGATCCTTGCGCCCGCCCAGCAGTTCGACCTCGCCGCCGCAGATCGCCGGGGCCAGCATGTAGGTGCCCAGTTCGATCCGGTCGCTCACCACCGGATGTGTCGCCCCGCCCAGACGATCCACGCCCTGAACGGTGATGACACCCGTGCCCTCGCCCTCGATCTGCGCCCCCATGCGGCGCAGACAATGTGCCAGATCGACGATTTCGGGTTCGCGAGCGGCATTCTTGAGGACGGTCGTACCCCGGGCCAGCGTCGCCGCCATAAGCGCGTTCTCGGTGGCGCCGACCGAGACGAAGGGAAAATCCACCACTCCGCCCCTCAGCCCGCCGGGCGCCGAGGCATGGACATAGCCATCCTTCAGATCCATCACAGCACCCAGCGCCTCGAGCGCCTTCAGGTGCAGGTCGACCGGCCGCGCCCCGATGGCGCAGCCGCCGGGAAGCGATACCACCGCCCGCCCATGCCGGGCCAGCATGGGCCCCAGCACCAGAATAGAGGCCCGCATCTTGCGCACGATGTCGTAATGCGCCGTATGGTTGTTCAGGTCGTGGCTGGACATTGCCAGCACCTTGCCATCCTGCAAGCTCTGGACCTCGGCGCCCAGCGAGGCCAGGAGTTCGGTCATGGTGCGGATGTCCGACAGCCTCGGCGCGTTGGTCAGCGTCAGCGGTTCGTCGCTCAGCAGCGTCGCCGGCATCAGCGTGAGACAGGCGTTCTTGGCGCCCGCGATCGGAATCCGGCCCTCAAGCGGGCCATTCCCGGTCACCAGTATCGAATCCATCCGCTCTAGTCCTCGCTCTTGCTCTCGCTTGCCGGCCCGCCCGCGCGCGTCCCGGCGTCGTTCTGCGCCTGTGCCTTCGCCCGTGCCTGAGCCTTGCGCCGGGCCAGGTTCGCCTTCAGGGCCGCCCCCAGCCGGGCCTCGCGGTCGCACCCGGAGCCGGCCCGCCGAGGCGGTTTTGCAGGTCTGTCCGAGGGGGGGCGTTCCGTCATGCTTCCTCTCTATCCCAGTCGTCGAAAACCGTCCAGATTGCCCTTGCACGAGAAGGTTTTTGCGTCTAATCAGCCGCCCACGGCGCTATGGTGGCTCGGTGGCGGGGCAATCCTCCGACATGGGAACGCCCCGGACGGCAAGGCGACCGGAACGAAAGGGCTTTTCCAGGGCCCGCTTGCATCGGGCCAGTGCCCGGGGCTGCTATCTGGAATACAGCGGGCTGCTGTAGCTCAGTGGTAGAGCACTCCCTTGGTAAGGGAGAGGTCGACAGTTCAATCCTGTCCAGCAGCACCATCTTTCCGGATCGGTGTGAATTGTCCCCTCAAGGTCGCCTAGGCTCAGAACCCAATCAGATCATTGAAGGATCGGTATTTCTCTGATTCTATTGGCGAAGCATCACAGGAGCAGAGTCATGGCGGTTGAGTATTGGCTTTCGGACAGGGCATGGGCGGCAATCGAGCCTCTCTTGCCGAAGAACCAGCCGGGCGCGCGGCGGGTGAACGACAGACGGGTGATCAGCGGCATCATCCATGTTCTGCGGGTGGGATGTC
>JBKEDD010000051.1:0-85000 GCA_047975215.1 Jhaorihella sp. | reverse complement strand
GTATTTACGGATTGCCGTCCGTACCCGCAACCCCTTTTTTTCGGAAACCGCGTTTTTTTTGGGATTTTCCGGTTTTTACCCAAAAAACAGCAAGTTACCGAGGGTCGATTTCAAAATCCGGGGCGCGGGCGCAACTAAATTGCTGCACCGCGGAAAGGGGTGTCACCAGATATAGAGCCGTGGCCCGATCTGGCCCCAAGACTCACCCAAAGCTGGCGCGATTACGGGTGCGACTCGGGAATCAGATTCGGGGAATCGGCGCGGCTCCGGCCCGGATTCGCGGTTTCTGGCGCAAGAATCATCCGATCTGATGGCGACTCGCCCGGGGGCCAGACCACCGCACCGCGATTCAGCGTGACCGGGTCAGGCCTCCCCGGCGCCACGCGAAGGCGCGCCAGTCGAGTCGCGACAGCAGCAGCACCGCAATCGCCGCGAGGTAGATCAACGGCTCGACCGGAAAGCCCTTGACCAGAATCACGAAATGCAGCGCGGCCACCAGAACCGCCGGGTACACCAGCCGGTGCAGCCGCCGCCAGGCCGCCCCGCCCATCCGTCGCACCGACCAGTTGTTCGAGGTCGCGGCCAGGGGCAACAACAACAGGAACGCGGCCATGCCCACGGTCACGTAGGGCCGTTTGACGATATCGGCCCAGATCATCGCAGGCGACTGCACGTCCAGCACCAGCCACACCATCAGATGCAGGCCGACATAGGAAAAGGCGATCACGCCGATGGCGCGGCGAAAGCGCATGAGGTTCAGGCCGGAAAACCGCCGCAACGGGGTGATCGACAGGCCGAACACCAGCAGGTTCAGCGCGGATTTGCCCAACTCGTGTTCCAGCGCCGTGATCGGCTCGACCCCGAGGCCACCCGTGGCACCCATATATAGAAGTATCGCCGGCCAGGCGGCACCGGCGGCATAGAGCGCCCAGACCGGCAGACGCCGCAGCCGCGCATTCAGCCAGTTCACGGGCCGGTCAGTGATACTCGGCCAGGTCCATGCCGTCATAAAGCGCAGCCACCTCTTTGTCGTAGCCGTTGAACATCAGGGTCGGCTGCTTTCTCGAAAACAGCCCGCCGCCGATGCGGCGCTCCTGGGCCTGGCTCCACCTGGGATGATCGACATTCGGATTCACGTTGGAATAGAAGCCGTACTCGCGGGCGCTATAGCGATTCCAGCTGGTCGGCGGCTGTTTGTCGGTCAGCGTGATGCGTACCACCGACTTGATCGACTTGTAGCCGTATTTCCACGGCACCACGAGACGCATCGGCGCGCCATTCTGCTTGGCGATGGTCTTGCCGTAGATCCCCGTCGCCATGATCGTCAGCGGGTGCATGGCCTCGTCCAGACGCAGGCCCTCGACATAGGGCCATTGCAGGATCGGGCTGCGAAGGCCCGGCATCTCTTCGGGCCAGTTGAGAGTTTCGAAGGCAACGTAACGCGCCCCGTCCTGCACCCCGGCCAGGTCCAGCAGGTCGGACAGTTCGAACCCGCTCCAGGGAACGACCATGGACCACGCCTCGACACAGCGCAGACGATAGATCCGCTCCTCGATTGTCATCTTGTCCATGATCGTGGCGAAATCATATGCGCCGGGCCGGTCGACAAGCCCGTCGATGGTCACGCTCCAGGGGCTGGTCGTCAGCTGATCCGCATATCGCGCCGGGTCGCCCTTGTCGGTGCCGAATTCGTAGAAGTTGTTGTAGCTGGTGATCTCTTCCCAGGTATTCGGCGTCAGGTCACCGGCCGGCGCCGACGCCGCGACCGGCGCGGCGATCGCCCCCAGACCCAGCCCGGCCAGCCCGGCGATGATCTGGCGTCGGTTCAAATAGGCATCGACCGGCGTCGCGTCGGCGGCCGTCAGGTCGTTGGTCCAGCGGTAGGCCATTCTCTCTACTCCTCGATCGCTACGGATCGGGATAATACGGCGCCGCGAACAAGACCAAACACAACTGCCTCACGATCACGCGACAGCACTGTAACCCGGGGCGCGGTTCGTTCATCGGCGTGGCGGATTGCGCTGCGATGCGAAGGGCATGGTTGTCGTGAAGAAATGGCCCGCCGGTTTGGGCGGGCCATGGCATCGTTCGGTCGGCGCGTTCAGTGCACCACGGCGTCATCCGGTCGCGGCCGGTTCGACGCACCGATGCGTTCACCGATCAACAGCCCTTCGGCGCCGGCCGATACCGGAACGGTGTCTCCGTCCATAACCTCGCCCGCCAGCAGCATTTCGGCCAGCCGGTTCTGCAACGCCGTCTGGATCACCCGCTTGAGCGGGCGCGCGCCGAACACCGGGTCATAGCCTTCGTCGGCGAGCCACTTGCGCGCCGCCTCGTCAAGCTCGAGGTCGATCTTTCGCGCCGCCAGCCGTTTCTTCAACCGGGCCAGCTGGATATCGACGATACCGTCCATGTTGGCACGGCTCAGCCGGTCAAAGATCACGATCTCGTCCAGACGGTTGAGGAATTCGGGGCGGAAATGCGCCCGCACCGCATCCATCACGTCGCGCTTGGCCTCGGCCGCATCCGAACCTTCGGGCAACTGGCTGAGCGCCTGGGATCCAAGGTTCGAGGTCAGCACGATCAGCGTCTGCTTGAAGTCCACAGTGCGCCCCTGGCCATCGGTCAGCACACCATCCTCCAGCACCTGCAACAGCACGTTGAACACGTCCGGATGCGCCTTCTCGACCTCGTCGAACAGCACCACCTGATAGGGCCGGCGCCGTACCGCCTCGGTCAGCACGCCGCCCTCGTCCTAGCCGACATCGCCCGGCGGCGCACCGATCAGGCGCGCGCCCGAATGCTTCTCCAAGAATTCCGACATGTCGATACGCACCATGGCGTTGTCGTCGTCAAAGAGGTAGTTGGCCACCGCCTTTGTCAGTTCGGTCTTGCCGACGCCGGTCGGGCCGAGAAACAGGAAACTGCCCAGCGGCCGGCCTTCGTCGTTCAGCCCGGCACGCGCCCGGCGCACGGCGTTGGAAACGGCGGTCACAGCGGTATTCTGGCCGATCACCCGGCGGTGCAGCTCTTCCTCCATCCGCAAGAGCTTCTCGCGCTCGCCTTCCAGCATCTTGCTGGTAGGGATTCCGGTCCAGCGTTCGACCACCTGGGCGATCTGTTCGGGGCGCACCGCCTCTTCGACCATCACGCCGCCTTCCTCGCGGCTCTCGGCCTCGGTCAGTTGCCGTTCAAGCTGCGGGATCACGCCATAGGACAGTTCCCCGGCCTTGGCGAGGTTGCCCTCCCGCTTGGCAATGTCGAGTTCGGCGCGCGCTCGGTCAAGCTGTTCCTTGAGGTCGCGCGCCCCGGCCAGCTTGTCGCGTTCGGCCTGCCAGGCCGCCGTCATCTCGGCGCTGCGATCCTGAAGGTCGGACAGATCGCGTTGCAGATTCGCCAGCCTGTCCTTGGAGGCGGCATCGTCCTCAAGCTTGAGCGCCTCTTCCTCAATCTGCAATTGCAGGATCTGGCGGTCGAGCTGGTCCAGTTCCTCGGGTTTGCTGTCGACCTCCATGCGCAACCGCGAGGCGGCCTCGTCCATCAGGTCGATCGCCTTGTCGGGAAGAAACCGGTCGGTGATATAGCGGTGCGAAAGCGTCGCCGCCGACACCAGGGCCGAGTCGGTGATGCGCACGCCGTGGTGCAGTTCGTATTTTTCCTTGATGCCGCGCAGGATCGAAATCGTGTCCTCTACCGTCGGTTCGGTGACCAACACCGGCTGGAACCGGCGGGCGAGTGCCGCGTCCTTTTCGACGTACTTGCGGTATTCGTCCAGCGTCGTGGCGCCGATGCAATGCAACTCGCCGCGCGCCAGCGCCGGCTTGATCAGGTTGGCGGCATCCATCGCCCCGTCGCCCTTTCCGGCCCCGACAAGCGTGTGAATCTCGTCGATGAACAGGATGATTTCGCCGGCCGCGGCCTCGATTTCCTTCAAGACCGCCTTCAGACGTTCCTCGAACTCGCCACGGTATTTCGCCCCCGCGATCAGCGCGCCCATGTCCAGCGCCAGCAGCTTCTTGTTCTTCAGGCTTTCGGGTACGTCGCCGTCGATGATGCGCAGCGCCATGCCCTCGGCGATGGCGGTCTTGCCGACGCCGGGTTCGCCGATCAGCACCGGGTTGTTCTTGGTGCGCCGGCTCAGCACCTGCATGGCGCGCCGGATTTCCTCGTCGCGCCCGATGATCGGGTCGATCTTGCCCTCGCTCGCGGCCTCGGTCAGGTCGCGGGCGTATTTCTTGAGCGCGTCATAACCCTCTTCCGCCGACGCGCTGTCGGCTGTGCGCCCCTTGCGGATGTCGTTGATCGCCTCGTTGAGTTTCTGCGCGGTGACGCCACCGGCATCCAGCGCATCCTTGGCCTTGGATTTGACCATGCAGAGCGCCATCAGGATGCGTTCGACCGGCACGAAACTGTCGCCGGCCTTCTTGGCGACCTTCTCGGCCTCGCCCAGAACCTTGCCGGTCAGACTGTCAAGATAGACCTGCCCCGCGTCGCCGCTGACCTTGGGCAGTTTGGCCATCTGCGCATCCAGCGCCTCGACCACGCGGCCCGGCGCGCCCCCCGAACGGGTAATCAGGTTGCTGGCCAGCCCCTGATCGTCGTCCATCAATGCCTTGAGAATATGTTCGGGCAAAAGTCTTTGGTGCCCTTCGCGCATCGCGATCGTCTGAGCCGCCTGCACGAAACCGCGCGAACGCTCCGTGAACTTGTTCAAGTCCATGAATCTTCTCCTTTTTCAAGCGCCCGACTTGTTTGCACCCGCGATGCGGCATGCCCCGGTCCGGGCCTTCCACTTCAATTTGGGAAGCGGGCGGGCGGCTTCAAGCCCTGCCGGCCCGGTTTAGCCGGATATATGCAATTTTCGCAGTTTCTCCGCCAAGGGGCCGCAATTTGGTGACAATTCGGCGCGATGCTTGGCCCCGGGATATGTCCGGAAGCGGAGGAACGAATGCTCGTCACAGGTATAGAAATCACACATTACCGTTATTGTCCGATCTCGGCGCGGCACCTGGCCAGCGTCTGCCTGACCCTGAAGGACCGCATCGTCACACTGTTCTGCCAACTCGACCTGCCGGAAAACGAAAGCCCGAGACTCCGTGCCCGTGCCTTCGTGGGCGAAGCCACCCGGCAGCTTTGCCGGATGCCGGAAATCCGGTCGGGGCGCGACCGGCTGGAGTTTTCCCCCGATCTGGTGGGCTGCCCGCCGCCCGAAATGGCATAACAGCGAAACGCAGCACCGACCCGGTGTCACCGGCACGCCATTGAACGGCCGGCCGTAGAACGGCGTCCCGATGCGCCCCGCCCTGTCGCTGTTGAGTTCGACCGGCAAAGCGCCTATTTCGGCGCAAGGCCGCCGTGGCGGCCGTTGCCGAGGAGGCCCCGACATGGCGAACCATCTCTATCAAAACGACCTTCCCGACGGGCTTGACCTGGGGCCGGTGGTGGCCATCGACTGCGAAACCATGGGGCTGAACCCGCACCGCGACCGGCTGTGCGTGGTGCAGATGTCCGGCGGTGACGGCAACGCCCATATCGTGCAGGTCGCCAACGGGCAACGTGCCGCGCCGAACCTGGCCGCCATGCTGGAAAACCCCCGGGTGCTGAAACTGTTCCATTTCGGGCGGTTTGACATCGCCGCGCTGTATCACGCCTTTGGCGCGCTGGCGGCGCCGGTCTACTGCACCAAGATCGCAAGCCGTCTGGTGCGCACCTATACCGACCGCCACGGGCTGAAGAACCTCACGTCGGAACTGCTGGGCATCGACATCTCCAAACAGCAGCAGATGAGCGACTGGGGCGCCGAAACCCTGACCGAAGCGCAGCTCGACTATGCCGCATCCGATGTGCTGCATCTGCACAGGCTGCGCCAGGAGCTCGATCTTCGGCTAGACCGCGAGAACCGCACCGCGATGGCGCAAGCCTGTTTCGAGTTTCTGCCCATGCGTGCGCTGCTCGACCTCGAAGGCTGGCCCGAAACCGACATATTCGCGCATTCATGAATACCGGGGTTCAGGATATTGCCCGCCGGGTCATTCGGATCGAGGCCGACGCGCTGACCCGGCTGGCCGACACGCTGGACGACAGCTTCGACCGGGCGGTGGAGACATTGCTCGCCGCGCCGGGGCGGGTGATCGTCAGCGGCATGGGCAAGTCCGGCCATATCGCGCGCAAGATCGCGGCGACCCTGGCCAGCACCGGGACGCCGGCACATTTCGTCCACCCCGCCGAGGCCAGCCACGGCGATCTGGGCATGATGGCGCGCGGCGATGCGGTCCTGGTGCTGTCCAATTCCGGTGAGACCCCGGAACTGGCCGATCTCGTGGCCCATACCCGCCGCTTTGAAATCCCGCTGATCGGCGTGGCCGGGCGGGCCGATTCGACCCTGCTGCGGCAGTCGGACGTGGCACTGGTACTGCCCGCGGCGCAGGAGGCATGCGGCAGGGGCATCGTGCCGACCACCTCGACCACCATGACCCTTGCGCTGGGCGACGCGCTGGCCATCGCGCTGATGGAACGGCGCGACTTCACACCCGAGAATTTCCGCGACTTCCATCCCGGCGGCAAGCTGGGCGCGCGGCTTTCGAAGGTTCGGGATCTCATGCACACGGGCGACGCACTGCCGCTCGTCGCGCTCGATACCCCGATGAGCGAAACGCTGATCGAGATCACACGCAAGGGATTTGGCGTTGCCGGTGTCTGCAACGACGATGGCATCCTGGCCGGAATCATCACCGACGGCGACTTGCGGCGCAAGATGGACGGATTGCTGAGCCATACCGCCGGCGAGGTGATGACACCGAACCCCCGTACCATAGGGCCGGACGCGCTCGCCGAGGAAGGGGTGGCATTGATGACTCTGCGCGGGCCGAAGATAACCTGCCTATTCGTCGTCGCCCCGCATGGCGCCGCGGTGCCGCTGGGGCTCTTGCATATTCACGACTGCCTGCGGGCCGGTCTGGGCTGATTGGCGGCGGCGGTGGATACCTATTCCCGCATGGTGAGACTGCTCAAGGTGCTGCTTCCGCTTGCGGCGCTGGCGCTCCTATCGACGGTGTTCCTTCTGTCGCGCAGCATCGACCCGACCGCGACGATTCCGTTTTCGCAACAGGATGTCAGCGACCGGATCGGCAACCAGCAGGTGACGCGTCCCTTCTTCTCGGGCACTACGTCATCGGGTGACGACATCATCGTGAATGCCGGCCTCGTCCATCCCGGTGGCCCCGACAAACCGGCCGAGGCGGAGAACATCAGCGCGCGGATCATCATGACCGACGGGGTACGCATCGCCCTTCGCGCCAATACCGCCCGCGTCGCCTTCGACACCGACATGGCAACCTTGTCGGGCGATGTCAGCATGGCCTCGACCAGCGGTTTCACGGTACTGACGGAAACGTTGAACACGGCCCTGCGCAAGGTCGCGGGCAACACCCCCGGCATGGTGCGCGGTACCGGCCCGCTGGGCAGGTTCACCGCCGGACGAATGGAGTTTGCCGCAAAAACCGATGGCGGGCCGGTACATATGGTATTCAAAGACGGAATAAAGCTGATATACGACCCTGAAAAGCCGGAAGAATGACCCCTGTGTTGCATCTGCGCGCGTTCCTGTTGTGCATCCCGCTCTCGCTTGGCGCCGCCGTTGCCGGCGCTCAGGGGGCAAACGTTACCTTCGGCTCGCTGAAGGCCGACCCGACGCTGCCCGTCGAAGTCACCGCCGACACGCTCGATGTCAGTCAGGCCGATGGCACGGCGGTCTTTACCGGCCATGTGGTGATCGCCCAGGGCGAGATGCGGCTTTCGGCGAACCGGGTTCTGGTGGTCTACAACGAAGAAGCCGACGGCATTGACCGCATGGAGGCCACCGGCGACGTCGTGCTGGTCAACGGCCCGGACGCGGCCGAAGCCGACCGGGCCGACTATTCCATCGCCAGCGGCGAGATCGTGATGACGGGAAACGTGTTGCTGACCCAGGGATCGAACGCGCTGACATCCGAACGGATGACCGTGAACCTTACCAGCGGCACCGCCAACATGACCGGAAGGGTCAAGACGATCCTGCAATCGGACTCAGACTGATGGCCCGGCCCGAACTGACCGTCACCGATGGAACCTCCGGGTTGCGGATCGACAAGCTTCGCAAGTCGTTTCGGCGCCGGGTCGTGATTCGCGATGTCACCATGTCGCTGAACCGGGGCGAGGTCGTGGCGCTGCTGGGTCCAAACGGATCAGGCAAGACAACGACCTTCTACGCGGTCGCCGGCCTGGTATTTCCCGAGGCCGGCCGCGTCGTCATCGACGGCCAGAACGTGACCACGCTGCCGATGTACCGCCGTGCCCGCATGGGTATCGGCTATCTGCCGCAGGAAATGTCGATCTTTCGCGGCCTCAGTGTCGAGGACAACATCGCCGCAGTTCTCGATATCGGCCGGCTGGACCGGCACAAGCGCCGCGAGCGGCTGGAAGAACTGCTGTCGGAGTTTTCCATCGAGCATCTGCGCCGCGCGCCCGCGATGGCGCTGTCGGGCGGTGAACGCCGCCGCGTCGAAATCGCCCGCTGCCTCGCGGCCGAACCCAAATTCCTGCTGCTGGACGAACCCTTTGCCGGCGTTGATCCGATTTCGGTTGGCGACATCCGGCACTTGGTCGCGGATCTGAAAAAGCGCGGGATCGGCGTGCTGATCACCGATCACAACGTGCGCGAGACGCTCGAAATCGTGGATCGCGCCTATATCCTGCATGATGGACAGGTGTTGATGTCGGGCACCCCGGGCGAGGTCGTGGACAACGAGAACGTGCGCCGGGTCTATCTGGGCGAAAACTTCAGGATCTCATGACCCGACAGCACTATGCGGGTTCCGGAAACAGGGTATTGCGCAGAATCGGCGGCGGTATCCGTTGACTTTCCCGGCCGGTCGCGCCTCAATTGAGGCGTTGCTACTGTGGGCTACGTTGCAGTCATTCGTTCGGCTTCGCTTCCGGGATCGGAAAGGAAACAAATGGCGGCATTGCCAATCCCCGTCACCCGGCTATAAGTCCGCGCCAGTGTTCCGGCCCGGTCCCGGACGAGAGTTGTGAAGGAGATCACATGCGTTACCAAATCAGCGGAAAGCAGATAGACATCGGCGCGGCCTTGCAATCCCATGTGGAGACCGAACTGAACGAAGTGGTGAAAAAATACGCCGAACGTCCGACCGATGCCAACGTCGTGTTTTCGCGTTCGGCGCATGAATATGTCTGCGAGGCCACGGTGCATCTTTCCACCGGGCTGACCACCTCGGCCAGGGCCCATGCCTCCGAGATCTATGCCGCTTTCGACGCCTGTAGCGAAAAGATGGAAACCCAGCTCCGCCGCTACAAGCGGCGCCTGAAGGATCACCACCGCGACCGGGTCGAGCCGGTTGAACTCTTTGGTGCGTCCTCATATATCCTCGCCTCGGAAGAGCAGTCCGGGGATTCCGAGCCAGAAACGCTTCAGCCGATTATCGTCGCCGAGATGGAAACGGCGATCCCGTCGCTGTCGGTCGGCGAGGCGGTCATGCAGATGGAGCTGGCGGGCGCGCCTGTGCTTGTCTTCCGTAACGAGGGAAAAAACGGATTGAACGTCGTGTACCGCCGCGATGACGGCAACATCGGCTGGATTGATCCGCAGATCGCAACCTGACCCGGCGCCCGACAAAGGGCACCATCGCAGAGAAGGCCGATATGCAGCTTTCCAGCATTCTCAAGCCCGAGGCGGTCAAGGTGTTTGCCGCCGCGTCGAGCAAGAAGCGCCTGTTCCGCGAGATCGGAGAGGTCGCCCAGAGCGCCTATGCTCTCGACCCGCAGGCGACCGTCGACGCCCTGATGGAGCGCGAGAGCCTTGGGCCCACGGGTGTCGGCCATGGCGTCGCGCTGCCGCATGCCCACCTGTCCGAACTGGACCGGGTGGTCGGCGTCTTCGTGATGCTGGAAAAGCCGATCGACTTTGGCGCGGTGGACCGCCAACCCGTCGATATCGCGTTTTCGCTGCTCGCCCCCGAAGATGCCGGGGTCGAGCATCTCAAGGCGCTGGCGCTGGTTTCGCGCACTCTGCGCGATGTGTCGCTTTGTTCCAAGCTGCGCGCCAACCCCGATCCGACCAAGCTGTTTGCCCTGCTCTCGCAGGCCCAGTCGGTTCAGGCGGCCTGACAGGCAGGCCCGGGCGATCCAGGACCGCCGCTCACCCCATCCGCCAGGGGCCGAATCCGAACATCAGATAGTCACGCTGATAGACATCGCCCACGAGGTTCTCCAGCGTTCGGTCATAGATTTCGTCCAGCGCAATGGGCGTGTCGGGGCCGGCGGTTTCCGGCGGCGGCGGGTCAGAGTGGCCGACGCGGCGCGCGAGATCAGGCAGCATCGCGGGCAATTCATCCTCGCGCAGGACATGATCGGGCGGCAGGAAGTCGCCAAACCCCGCCAGGGCCTGTGCCTGGGTTGCCCATGACGCATCGACCCGGATCGCGGTCTGTCCCGCCAGGTTCATCCGCACGAACTCAAGAAATGCCTCGAAAGCGGCGCGGTGATCGGCCGCGCCGTATCCCGGCCCCGGTTCGCCTTGGGGGATCGGCAGCTTGAACTGGCGCCGCAGGGTTTCGCGGATCTTCGTCAGGCACCCCGGCCCGGTGGTCAGGATGCGGTTGCAGAACACCGCATGCGCCCGCGCCACGGGATGGCGCAAAACGGTAAAGCTGCGGTGGCCGGGGCGCTTGCGTTTCCAGATCCGCAATTGTTTCTGAGTCATCCCGGTAATCAGATCGTCGATCGTGGCCCCGTCCAGCGCAGCCAGCCATTTGTGAACCAGGATTTCCGGCCCGCCACGGACCGGCAGGTACAAGAGCGGCGAACCGACAGCCGCGACATAGCCGGGCACGGCGGGGCCGCGGCGGGGTTCGAAATTCGGGGTCCGCGCCAGGTTGAAGCGGTCCAGCCCGCCCATAGCCTCGATCATCCGGTCGGCATTGACGACCTTGGATACCGCCGGGCTGGGGTTCTGGCGTTTCAGGCTCTGGTCGAGCGCCTCCAACCGGCCGCGCACCCCCAGCCATTGCGCCAGCCCGTTCATCACGCCCAGATCCTGCAAATCCTCGTAGGCAAGGTAGAACGCGGTCTGGCCGCTGCGTTGCAGCCGGTTCAGCAGCAACACCTGAAAATCCTGCAACGCCTCGACATGCGCCGAAAACTCGGCCGCATCGAAAACGGCCTGCGCGGCCTTGCGGCGTTTGACATCGGTCAGCTTCCACTGGCCGGTGGCCTGGGCGATCTTCCAGGATACATAGCTGTCCAGCGGATTGCGGGTCAGTACGATCTTGGCGCAGCGCGGGTTGTCCAGCACCAGATTCAATATTCGCGGATCGTGGTCGTGAAAGAACCGGAAGCCCCCCAGCCGGCCGGGATCGTCGCGAATCGCACCGATCAGGCGGGCCGGATCGCGGTCACGAGCCTGCTGGTCTATTCCCAGGATCTCGGCCTTGTCAGGATAGCCGATGAAATGCGGGTTGAACGCCTCACCGTGGCAGGCGACATCGGTCAGCGCATTCAGGTTGGTTTCCAAAAAATTGGACCCCGTGCGCATCTCGGCAAAGACGATGAAATAATCGAACGCGTCGGACATGCCGGACTATCGCACCAGATAGGGTTTGCGCGCCGGTCTCGGCGCATTGACCGGGCCGGGTTCGACCGGAAAGTCGCCCATCAGATAGGGGTGCATCCCCTGGTTCTTGAGGTTCTGAAGGAACTGGCCGAAACCGCTCAGATCAACCATGGTCGGCGCCTCGCTCAGCCGTCGCTGGCTCGCCGGCGCGATCTCGTCCACGATGGTCTGAATCGGCTCCATCGGCGATTCGACAAACTCCGCCATGGTCCAGATACGGGTGCGGGCCTTGGCATATTGCGCCCGCAACACGTCGAGATGATCGCTTTCGATCTTTTGCAGCCTGGCGGCGGCCTTGCGCAGATCCGCGAAGTTGCGGTTCGACCTGAACAGCGGCACCGCCCAGGCACCGGTGATGACGGATATCTGCGCATTGGGGTCACGAGCCACGAACGGCGTGATCTTCTGGTTGTCGCGCGGCCCGAACTGGAAACACTGACGTTCGCCGCGGGTGTTCCAGATCAGGCTGGTCAGAAAGGCCTCGGGCGCATAGTCGCGCTTGGCCGCGCTGTCGCAAAGCGCACCGTTTGTCATGCTTTCGCCGCCCGCGAATTCGACCCGTTCAGGGGCGAATATGTGGCCATGAACCCGCGCGCCAGTCGCCTTTGCCAGCCACGCTTCGAAGCCCTCGAACAGTTCGGCGAAACCCTGAAACATCGAATAGGGGTTGCTGGTCAGCCCGTTTTCCCATCCCCGGTTCGGCGCGCGGCTTTGCATGTAAAGCCCCGGCCGCCCCCGGGTCCGCCGTTCCACCGCCTTGGCAAATATGCGGTCGATCTTGCCGGGGTTGGGTTCGGTACGTTTCATGGCGCCGGTATTGTCGTTCAGAAACGCCTGGTACAACCTTTCGGCGCGGGGCCAGATCTTGCGCGCGACGAAACAGTCGGACCGTCGCAGCAATTGCAGGTGATCGTCATAGAAGATATGCGGCTTGCCCTGGAAATCGAACTTGGACAACGTCAGCGACCGGCTTTCGATGCTGGTCGCATAAAGCCTCGCAAGCGACTGGAAATAGCTTTCATCAGGGATCCAGACGCGGCGGAAATAGCGGTCGTATCTCTCACGCTCGGGATCTTGCAGGATCGCCGACAGGGTGCGCCGCGTGAGACACCACCACTGGCTGCCCATATGTGGAACAAGGTTGTTGGGTATCTTGCGCTTCATGCCGACGCTGCGCTGCAACTCGACATATCGGTCGAACAGATAGCGGTGTCTCTTCCAGGAAAACGGGAACCGCAGCGTGAAACGCTCGCTGTCCAACCCGCCCACCGTCCAGGGCACATCGGCGGTGGTGGCGCTTTCGATGAAATCCGTCTGCGGGCGCGCGGCCAGATAGCCGACCAGTTCCTGTACCGGACGCAACGGCAGGCACGAACCCGACGCCAGATAGACGTGCCGCACCTCGGCGAAATGTTCCAGCATCATCTCGGAACCCGATTGCGACGCTGCGACGATACCCCAAGTTCCCCACTCGCAGCGGTGGCGTTTGCAGAAAAGCACCATCGAATCGTCGGACATCGCGCGCTGGAAGGCCCGGAAGATGCGCCGCGGCACGTTCCTGTCGACGTGAATCACCACCGGGCAGCCCGCGGCGGTCCAGTGGCGGGCCACCTGTTCGGCACGGTCCAGCGCGGTATGGACGAGCATGACGATACCGACAGACATGAACCCGTCCGCACGCGCGTTCATGCCCAGTTTCCCTTGGACATCAGGCCCAGAATTTCCAGTTGCCGCCAGTTGATGTATTTTTCGGACCATTTGCACCAAAGGCCGGGATCGTCCTGCAGGCTGCTGGCATAGGCCTTGTATTCCACCGATGCGGAATAGTGCTGTCCGCGTTCCAGCTCCTCGGCGGCCTTGGCCGTGAAGGTATCCAGAAACTTGGCATGCAGCAGGATGCCGCTGGCCTTTTCCCCACCCCATTCGTCGAAGGTCTGGTTCAGCCCTCGGGGCAGCAACATGTGCGAAGAACTGACATAGGCGTATTTGCGATCCCACTTCACCAGCGGGATCTTGTTCAGTGCGGGCGCATTGGCCGGGTTGTCGCGAAAGAACACCCGGCTGCGCGGCCCGCCCTGGATCCACAGGTTGCCGAACGCCTTGTTCCTGCGCTGCGTGTAGTTGCCGCTGTCGAACCAGCAAGCGATGTCGATCGGGTTGCGGCCTTCCACATAGGATTGTTCGTCCAGCCGGCCCTTGGGATACATGTCCAGAAGCATGGCTGAGAACGATTTGATCGACGATGCGTCCAACCAGTCGGTAAGCGCCCTGAGCGGCCGGGTGTCGCAGAACGGGTAGATCAGAAACTCGTCCGGGTCGACGACCAGGCACCAATGCCCGTGGCCGTGCTTCATCTGAAGCCAGTTCAGCCAGTCCACCCCGAAGCGGGCGCGCTTGTAGCTTGCGGCGCTGTGCCAGACGGAAACATCGGTCTGGTCGGCCAGATAGTCCAGCGATCCATCGGTGCTGTCGTTGTCCACGAACAGGAAATGATTGACGCCCATGTCACGATAGTAGCGCAGGAAATAGGGCAGCCGCACGCGTTCATTGCGCTGGGTGCAAAACACCAGAAGGTCGTCGGGGCGGATCCGGCCGACGCGATCCGCGACGGGTTTTAGTTCGCGGCGCTTGCGAAACGCGCGGATCCGCCAGCGTTTCCGCTGGAGCCTCAGGCGGTATGACTGCCATACGCCCAAATCTTGCCCCTCGCCCTTGTCACATGACCCGCACGCGTAGCCGGCGTATCAAGTGAACCTTAAGACGGTGTTGAAGTGGTCTGCCCAGGTCGGCGGGGCAAAGACCGACTCGGCGGCCGCCTGACTTTCGTGTTGCCGGCCCTTGATCAGGCTCTCGATCGCGTTTCGCCATTGATAACGATCTGTTTCATCAACGTAAACTGGTATGTCGCCGAGAACCTCGCGGAGGGCGGGCAATTCGCCGCACACGACCGGCACGCCCAGCGCCGCGGCCTCGGCAGCGGGCAGCCCGAACCCTTCGGCCCGGCTGGGAAACAGCAACCCGCGTGACCCGGCCAGCAGCGCCGCGATCTGCGGATCGCCAAGGCCGGCCATCTCGCGCACCGCGCCGTCCGGCTCAAGCGCGTCCAGACGGTCGAACACGGCCCTGTTGTTCCAGCCGCGGGCGCCGCAGATCAACAGTTGTGGCGTAGCCGCCCCCATGCCGTCCCGCATCGCCTGCCATACGTCAAGCAGCAGGTCATGGCCCTTGCGCGGCTCGATCGTGCCCAGCGCCACGAACCAGGGACGCAAGGGATCGACCCGGGGCGGCAAGGCGCCGGGCACCGGCACCGGCACGCCCAGATGCGCGACGACCGATTGCGGCACCGGGCCCCAACGCCTCATGTGCGCCGTCGCTCGGGCGCGCGTGTGCGCGGTGTTGCAGATCACAAGATCGGCCGCTGCAGCGACGCGGCGCAGCATGGCGCGGTAGGTTTCGCGCGTGCCGGGGCGCTGGTACTGAGGAAAGTCCAGCGGAATGACATCGTGAAGCAATACCGCGACCCTGGCCCCTATCCCGTGGCGAACGCCGTGCAGCATACGTCCGGTCAGGTTGGAATGCCCGACGTTCAGATAGGCCGTCCCGGCCGGCAGATGCCGGGCCAGCATGTGCGCAAGCCGCATTGGCAGGCACCGGTCCAGCGCCAGGCGGCGCAGATCGCTTTCGGCCTCGCGCTGCGCCCGGGGCAAGGCGCGCATGGTTCGCGACAACCCGTCTGGCGACCCCCATGGCACCGCCCCGGTTGCGCGACCGGCGATGGCCGCGGCGCCGTCGGCGTCCAGCAGCACATAGCCCAGCGCCGTTCGGGCGATCGCAAAAAGGGGCTCGGGGCATGACGCGAGATGCGTCAGATACGCCAGTTCGACCCGGTCCACCCCGGTAGGCACCCGCCCGGCACGACGGATCGTGCGGGTGATGTCCAATAGCCGCGCGGGCGGCGGGCTGTGCGTCGCTCTGTCCAGTGTATCGTCACCCAGAGGCGCTCTCGGTTTCCCGGCAGACAACAGCGCCTTGAAAAAACTGCGCGCCGCCGGTCGCGCCTTACTGCGCGGCCCGGTCCACCGCCGTGATTTCGTTCAGATAGCGGCGCAGATCTTCGCGCAGATCGTCGCGGGCCAAAGCGAATGCCACCGTGGCCTGAAGGAACCCGGCCTTGGACCCACAATCGAACCGTTGACCGCGGAAACGGTAACCGTAGACCGGCCGGCCGGCCGCCGCATCCGCCGCGATGGCGTCCGTCAGTTGAATTTCGCCGCCTGCACCGGACTTGATCCGGTTCAGGTTCTGCAACACCGATGGCGTCAGTATGTAGCGCCCGATCACGGCCAGGTTGGACGGCGCATCTTTCGGCGCCGGTTTTTCGACCATGCCCTTGACCTGCACGACAGAGCCCAGATCCTCCGCCACGTCCAGAACGCCGTAGGCCGATGCCTTTTCGGGGGCGACCTCCATAGCGGCGACCATGCTGCCGCCGGTCTCCGCGTGGGCCTCGACCATCTGTTGCAGGCAGGGCTTTTCAGCCGCGATCACGTCGTCGGGCAGCATGACGGCAAAGGGTTCGTTGGCGATCAGACGCCGGGCGCACCATACCGCGTGACCCAGACCCAGCGCGCGATGCTGGCGGATATAGGCGATCTCACCGCTTTCCATGTTGCTGGCCCTGAGCGTTTCGAGAAGCTCGGTCTTGCCGGCCCGGCGCAGTTCCTGCTCAAGCATCGGCGCGTGATCGAAATAGTCCTCCAGCGCGCCCTTGCCCCGCGAGGTAACGAATATGAACTCCTTGATCCCGGCGGCGCGGGCTTCGTCGATCGCGTATTGAACCAGCGGACGGTCGACCAGCGTCATGATCTCCTTGGGCACCGATTTCGTGGCAGGCAGGAACCTGGTACCCAGACCGGCGACAGGGAATATGGCTTTGCTGACCTTTTTGCGCATGGTTTTCCCTCGAACTCTAAATTCAATATCGAAGATGTATCACGTTTCGGCTAATACAAAACCGATGTGGTAACAATACGGCCTTTCGAAAATCCTTCGAAACGTCACTCAATAACCTACAGCAGCCCGCGCTTCGTGCCAACGGATTCATCCAGCCCGCGAACCAGGCGCACGCGGCCGGCCTCGAAATGAACCCGGCCCGCGAAGGTGTGGAACCGCAACAGGCGCTGACTGCGTTCGCTGCGCCCGAACAGACCGCCGATATGCTCCCAATAGCCCTCGGGCGAAAACGCGACACGGTGGAACAGCCCGGTATGGGAAAACCGCATCACCGTCACGATATTGCCCGCCGCGACCTCCTGCCTGGCCTGGCGGCGCTGGCGCGCGCGCGACCACAGGCGGCCGGCGATCAGCACCGGCCGGGCACCGCGACGCGACGGATAGGGGCGAAACGGCTGCGACGGGCCGGGCAGTTGCGGCAGCGGCCGTTCGCTCCGTTTCGCCCCTTCGGCGAATCCCTCGCGCAACCCGTGCAACAGGCGGTCGACATCGCGCGGCTCAAGCCTGCCCGAAACCATGTGGCGCAGCGCGCGGCGGCGCTCGTCCGCCTGTACCCGGGCCCATGCGGCGGCTTGGCGGTCTTCGGGACAATGCCGGGCAAGGAACACGGCCCAGCTCGCACCGATCTGGCGCAGGTCGGTCGGTGCCCGGTCGTGCCTGCGCCTGTCGCTGGCCGCAAATCCGTGATGCACCTCGGCCAGCGGCGCGACGGCGGTCCCGTACCCGGCCGCCGCCAGCCGCAGGTTCAGGTCGGTTTCGTCCAGAAAGAAATGGAAGCGCGGATCGAAACCGCCCAGCGCCGCCAGGCACGACCGCCGAACAGCCATGTTGGTGCCTTCAGTCTTGACCGCCCTCCCCTGGCCCGGCTCGGGCAGGGTGGCCCGGTTCGGCGGAACGTCCAGCACCGTCTTGCGGCCCTCGCGGTCCACTGCCCGCGCCCGGCTTTGCCAGGAAATGCCGTTGCGCCCGCGCACAAACCCGCCCGAGGCCATCGCGGCCGGATCGGCGAAAGGCGCCGTCAGGTTGGTCAGCCAGGTCGGTTCGGGCACCGCATCGTCATCTATGAAGGCCACGATATCGCCCGCCGCCGCCGCGATACCGGCGTTCCGTGCGGCGGAGATGTTGGCCTCGCCGAATTCCACCAGCTTGACATGCGCCGCCTGCGGCAAGGTCCGAAGCGCGATGCAACTGGCATGATCGGCAACCACCACGACCTCGAACGGGTCGTAGAACATCTGGCTGATTCCGATCAGGCAGCGGCGCAGCGCCTTGGGCCGGTCGCGGCTGACGACCACAACGCTGACGCCTCCGGCGGCGCTCACTCCAGCCCCATGCCGGCCATCATCGCCTCGATACGCGGTACGTCCTCGGGGTTGTTCAGTTCCCAGAACCGGCGGCCGCGCGCCTCGACCTCGACGCACAGCACCTTGCGGCCATGCTCCATGAAGCGCAGCTGTTCCAGCCCCTCCAGACGCTCCAGCGGCCCGGTCGGCCAGCCGGGATAGGCGGCCAGCGCCTCGGGCCGGTAGGCATAGACGCCAACATGGTGATACACCGGCGTCGGATCGCTGTCGCCATAGCGTTCGGAGGTGAAGGGGATCACCTCCTTGGAAAAGTACATCGCCCCGCGATCGGCGGCAAAGACCGCCGTTGTGCCCCCAACCCGGCCTGCCCGACGGTCGGCCAGAAACCCGTTCAGCGCAGCGCCGTCGCAACGCAGCACCGGGGTTGCCACCTGCGCCTCGGGCGCGGCACGCAGACCGGCCACCAGATCCTCGACGAACCAGTGCGGGGTCAGCGGCGCGTCACCCTGGAGATTGACCACGATATCGAAGCCGCCGCCCAGAATCTCGTGCGCCTCGGCGCAGCGTTCCGTTCCGTTCGCGCAATCGGGCGAGGTCATTACCGCCTCGGCGCCAATACCCCGGCAAACATCGCGGATGCGGCTGTCGTCGGTCGCCACCACCACGCGGTCGATACCGGCAACCGACCGGGCGGCGATCCACGATCTTTCGATCAGCGTGCGCGCCACGCCGGTTGCGCCGGTCAGCGGCACCAGCGGCTTGCCCGGATAGCGGGTCGAGCCGTAGCGCGCCGGAATGACTACCAGAACCGGCATTCACGGCACCTTCAGATCGACGCCCGGCGCATAGGCGATGAAGAACGGATTGGCATAGCCGTCCTTGCCATAGGTCAGTGGCGTGTGATCGTCAAAGCGCACCACCCGGCCGCCGGCACCCGCCAGCACCGCATGGCCGGCGGCCGTGTCCCATTCCATCGTCCGCCCGACCCGGGGATAGAGATCGGCCTCGCCCGTGGCCACGAGACAGAACTTGAGCGACGATCCTGCGCTCTTGAAATCCACAACGCTGTACCTGGCGATATAGTCCCGGGTTTCGTCGGTCAGGTGCGATTTCGACGCCACCAGCAAGAGCGCCTCGTTGTCGGGCGAAGACACCTTTATCGGCCGGGTCGGGCCGGGCATGTCCGGATCCAGCGCGCCGGTTTCCTCAACGGCGGTTCCGTCGGGCAGGGTGTAGAACATGCGCCCCCGTGCCGGCGCATAGACCACGCCGCGCGTCGGCGCGCCGTTTTCCACCAGCGCGATATTGACCGTGAAATCGCCGCGGCGGTGAATGAACTCCTTGGTCCCGTCCAGCGGATCGACGATCAGGAAGGTATCGCCGCGGGCCGAATGCGTCGCCGCCTGTTCCTCGGTCACAAGCATCATGTCGGGGAAGGCCGCGCGCAGCCCGTCCGAAATCAGCGCGTCGGCGGCCTCGTCCGCCTCGGTAACCGGGCTGTCGTCGGATTTCGTCTTCACGTCGAAATCAGGGCCGTTGTAGATCTCCATGATCCGGCCACCGGCCCGGATCGCCAGATTGCGGATCACCGGGATGAGAGTATCATAATTCACGAACAGACTCCGTGCCTTGTGCTTTGTTGATTATTGATCCGGGTCTTCTTATGCTGCGCTTGCAACGGAACGGCAAGAATTCCGTGCAAGGCTGGGCAGGATAGCGGAACAGACGGCGGATGTTCGGACATCGGGTTTACAGATCGAAGCTGAGCAGCGGCCTCGTCATGGCCGAGGTGGTCTTTCACGCCACGGCGCGCGCCGTGCGCGCCAAACACAACAACGCCTTCATAGCCATCGGTATCAACATCCTCCAGGCGATCGTCTTTGTCGCCGCCTTCTATCTGATGTTCGCGGTACTCGGACTGCGCAGCACCTCGATTCGCGGCGACTTCCTGCTTTACATGATGTCGGGCATCTTCCTGTTCATGGTTCACACCAAGACGGTGGGTGCGGTGGCCGGCGCCGAAGGCCCCGCCAGCCCGATGATGCTGCACAAGCCGATGAACACCATCGTCGCGATCCTGGCGGCGGCGCTTTCGACGCTCTACATCCAGGTGCTGACCGCGGCGATCATCCTGTTTCTCTATCACGCGGCCTGGACACCCATTCATATCCAGGAACCGATTCCCGCCTTCGGCATGCTGTTGCTGGCCTGGTTCACGGGCCTTTCCGTCGGGCTGGTGTTCATGGCGTTGAAACCCTGGTTCCCGACGTTTACCGGGCTGGCCACCACTATCTACCAGCGCGCCAACATGGTCGCTTCGGGCAAGATGTTCGTTGCCAATACCCTGCCCGCTTTCATGCTGGCCATGTTCGACTGGAACCCGCTGTTTCACTGCATCGACCAGGCGCGCGGCTATGTCTTCATCAACTACAATCCGCATTTCAGCAGTTGGGAATATGCGCTGTGGGTCGGTATCGTGTTGACGATGATCGGGCTGATGGGCGAATTCTACACCCGACGCCATGCCTCGGCCAGCTGGACCGCGCGGCGCTGAGCGAAAACCGACAGGGCCTATTCATGCGCGACTTCCACCTGCCCGGACGATCGGAAACGCTGGCCGTCGAGGGCATGTGCGCCACCTCGCATCCGCTGGCCGCGCAAACCGCCATCGACATCCTGAAACGCGGCGGCAACGCGATGGATGCCGCAATCGCCGCGGCGGTGCTTCTGGGCGTGTGCGAACCGCACATGACCGGCATTGGTGGCGATTGCTTCGTGCTCCATTCGCAGCCCGGCGGCGGGGTCCGGGCGCTGAACGGTTCGGGAAGGGCACCGGCGGCGGCCGATGCTGCGGCCCTGCGCGCCGCCGGCGAGTCAGCGGTGCCGGCCCATGGCCCTCACTCGGTCACGATACCCGGCGCCGTCGATGCCTTCTGCCACCTGTCCGACAGCGTCGGCAAACTGGGGCTGGACGCGGTCCTGGCCCCGGCCATCCACTATGCCGAAGCCGGTGTGCCCGTGGCGCCCCGGGTCGCATTCGACTGGGCAAGTTGCGCCGCAACCCTGCAGGGCGGCGCCCGGCAATCCTATCTGTTAGCAGGCCGCACGCCGAAGACCGGCCAGATCTTCCGCGCGCCCGGACAGGCCGAGGTACTGCGCCGCATCGCCCGCGAGGGGCGCGATGCGTTCTATACCGGAGAGATCGCCGAGGACATGGTCGCCACATTGGCCGCTCTGGGCGGGGGGCACACGCTCGACGATTTCGCCGCGACGGCCTGTATCGAATCACGGCCCACAAGCGGATCCTACAAGGGTGTCGATCTGATCGAACACCCGCCCAACGGCCAGGGTGCCACCGCGATCCTGCTTCTGAATATCCTGTCGCATTTCGACATCGCCGCAATGGCGCCGTTCGGTGCCACCCGCGCCCATATCGAGGCCGAGGCGAGCAAGCTTGCCTATGACGCGCGCAACCGCTTTCTTGCCGACCCCGACCATACCGCCCGGCTGGATCACATGCTTGCCCCGGAAACCGCGGCGAAACTGGCGGCCCTGATCGACCCGCGCCGGGCCATGCCGGCGGCGGCGCCGCTGACAGAGGCCGTGCATCGCGACACCGTCTATCTGTGCGTGGTTGACCGCGACCGGATGGCGGTGTCGCTGATCTATTCGATCTATCACCCCTTCGGGTCTGGCATCGCATCGCGGAAATACGGCATCCTGATGCAAAACCGCGGTGCCGGGTTCACGCTCCGGCAAGGCCACCCCAACGAAATGGGCGGCGGCAAACGGCCGATGCACACGATCATCCCGGCCATGCTGGCCGAGAACGACCGGGTGACGATGCCGTTCGGCGTGATGGGCGGCGCCTACCAGCCAACGGGACATGCGCGGTTTATCTCGAACCTGCGCGATTTCGGGATGGGCCTTCAGGCCGCAATGGATGCGCCCCGCTGCTTCGCCGATGAGGGCAGGCTGAACACCGAACGCGGCTATGACGATGCGACGCGCCGGGCGCTGTCCGATCTGGGCCATGATGTAGGCATCGTCGAAAAACCGTTGGGCGGGGCGCAGGCGATCCGCATCCGCGACGACGGCGTGCTCGAAGGCGCCAGCGATGCGCGCAAGGACGGCTGCGCGCTGGGCTATTGATAGCCCACTCTCACACCGATACTCTCCCGTCAGGGCGCTCAGACGAGTGCTCTGGACCCGGCACGAGGAGAGGGCGACATGGCGACGATCGAGGGCACCTGGAGAAGGGACACGCTGATCGGCACGCCCGAGGACGACATCATCAACGGGTGGCTCTACAGCGACCGGCTGGAGGGCGGCGAGGGCAACGACAGCCTGCTGGGCGAACATGGGAACGACACCCTGATCGGCGGCGAGGGCGACGACACGCTGCTGGGCGGGGATGGCGACGACATGTTGCAGGGCGGCACCGGCGCCGACGCGATGGATGGCGGCAGCGGCTTCGATCTGCTGGATTACAGCGCCGCAGCGGGGGCCGTGACGCTCGACATGGCCGCCGGAACGGCCGCCGGCACCGATGCGACGGGCGACAGTTTCGCCAATGTCGAGGGTGTCATCGGAACCGCGTTTGACGATCTGCTGCGCGGCGATGCCGGCGACAACCGGATCGAGGGCGGCGCCGGGGCCGACACGATGGAAGGCGGCGACGGCATCGACCTGCTGAGCTTTCGCGGCTCGGATGCCGCGCTGCACGCCGATCTGGGTGCGGGCACGGCGGCCGGGGGCCATGCCGAGGGCGACGTTTTTTCCGGCTTCGAGGGACTGGGCGGCAGCGCATTCGGCGACGTTCTGACCGGCGATGCCGGCAACAACCTGCTTGGCGGCGCGCTGGGCGAGGATACCATCGCGGGCGGTGCGGGCGACGATTTCATCAATGGCGGCGGCGGCGACGATACCCTGACCGGCGGCGCCGGGGCCGACAGGTTCTACTTCAGCAGCAACTTTCGCGACGACCGCAGCCCTGTTCAGGGAACCGACACGATCCTCGACTTCAGCGATGCCGAGGGCGACGTTCTGGTACTTGACGCAGACCTCTTTCGATCGGAACTGGTGATAACCCGCGCGCACCACACGGATGCCGCAGGCGCCACGCTGGGCGATCCCGACATCATGGATGTCATGATCGAATTGACAGGGCGGGAACGGGGCGATGCCTGGATCGTCGCCGACGGTGGGGGGCTGGAGCGGATATTCATACGCAAGCCGGGCGGCGCGACGGTCGATCTGCTGACGCTCGGCAGAGTGGTTGGAACCGAAGGCGACGACATGCTCCGCCCCGACGGGTTCACCGGATTCGGGGTTATGACGACACGCTTCTCGGGCTCGACGGCAACGACACGCTTTGGAATGGGCAAGGGTACGACATTCTGGATGGCGGTGCGGGGGACGACACGTTCTTTGTATCCAGAATTGGTGTCCCTCGTTTTGAAGTGATCGGTGGCGACGGTCAGAACCTGATCGAATTCACGGGCCGTTGGGGACACCAGGAATTCGACCTTGCCACGGGCGAGGTGGGCAGTTTCAGACAGGTGAGCGTGAGCGGCGTCGAACACGTCAACGGCCATGAAAACGGTGAAACGCTCCGGGGCAACGACGCTGCCAACCGTTTGCACGGTCGGGGCGGCGACGACAGGTTGGTGGGCCGTGCCGGTGACGATTCACTGTTCGGCGGCGATGGCTACGACCGGATTTGGGGCGACGCCGGCACCGACCTGATAGACGGCGGCGACGGGGTCGATTGGCTCGAATACTACGCCTCGCCGGCCGCGGTGACGGTCGATCTGGCCGCCGGCACCGGCCTTGGCGGCGATGCCGAGGGCGACACAATTCTGCACATCGAAAACGTCATCGGATCGGGTTTCGCCGACCGTATTTCCGGCGACGCGGCCGACAACCGCATCGAGGGCGGGGCCGGCGCCGACACGCTGTCGGGCGGTGACGGAACCCTGGATTTCCTCGCCTACAGCCGGTCCGGTTCCGCGGTCACGGTCGATCTTGGCGCCGGCACCGCTTCGGGCGGGCACGCCGAGGGCGACGTCATTTCCGGATTCGAAGCAATCGCCGGTTCGTCCCACGACGATTTTCTCTATGGCGACGATGGCGACAACGCCATTGGCGGTGGAGATGGCAGCGATTTCATTTCGGGCGGCGACGGCAACGATTTCCTCAAAGGCGGCAGAGGATTCGGAAGAGACCTGGCAGAGGATACGCTGATGGGCGGTGATGGCGCCGACAGGTTCTTTGGCGGAACCCGTGTCTTCGACATCGTTCTCGACTACAGCGATACCGAGGGCGACGTTCTGGTGTTTGCGCGGCGGCCATCCAGCAGGTCCGAATTCGTTGCCACCGTCGGACATTTTCAAGACGCGTCCGGCGCTGCGCTGGGCGATGACGATGTGATGGATGTCCGGATCGGTCTGGAGGGGGGAACAACGGGCAACTTCTGGATCCTCGCCGACGGCGCGGAGCTGGACCATATTTTCATGCGCAGCATGGGCGGCCCGACGTTCGATCTTCTGGAGGGGTGATCGCACCGGCCCGCTTCAATTCAGGGGCATCGTTTGGACCGCGTGGGGCGCGACCCTCTGGCTCCGTCCGTCAGTTCAGCTGGAAATGCAACGGATAGGCGCCGTCGCTGAACGGGCCGAACATGTCGGGAATGTCGGGATGTTCGACCGGTTCGCCGGAATAATCGGCCACCAGATTCTGTTCCGAGACATAGGCGACGTAGTAGCTTTGGTCGTTTTCCGCCAGCAAGTGATAGAATGGCTGTTCCCTTGACGGCCGGCTGTCCTCGGGAATCGCCTGATACCATTCCTCGGTGTTGGAAAATTGCGGATCGACATCGAAAATCACACCGCGGAACGGGTGTTTCCGGTGACGAACAACTTGACCCAAATAATATTTTGCGCGTGTCTTCAACATCATCATAAAAGCCCCTACCCGCAGTTAGTAGCCGGTTCAAGCCCCCGTTGTCCAATGCCAGCATCGAGAATCCGGGAAACAGACTGTGAACCATGTTTCCACAGTTTCCTGCGGCGTCCGCGGAAACGTGCGGCCCCGCGGGCGGATGCCGCTCTTGCGAATGTGATTCCATCGCCGGCCCGGTTGCGGTAGTGTCGGCGCAAAACCGGGTCGCGGCGAACGTGCCCCAGCAGAGGCAAGAGACAGATGAGCAGAACCGTTACCGCAATGGTCGTGATGCTGATTCTGGCATCCTGCGGCGGTGGCTACAAGGCGCCGCCGCGCAATTTGGACGATGCCTGCAGCATCATCGCGCAGCGGCCCGAGTACCAGCGGGCCTTCAAGAAGACGCAGCGCCGGTGGGGTGTGCCTGCGCATGTACAGATGGCCACGATCTATCAGGAAAGCCGGTATCGCGCCGATGCCCGCACACCGTTCCGGTTTGTCCTGGGCGTGATCCCGATGGGCCGCCAAAGCAGCGCCTACGGCTACAGCCAGGCGCTGGACGGAACCTGGGATCACTACCTGAAGGAAACCCGCAAACGCCGGGCCAAGCGCGACGATATCCGCGATGCCACCGATTTCATGGGCTGGTACATGACCAAGAGCTATGAAAAGAACGGTATCGCGCTGACCGACGCGCGCAATCAGTACCTGGCCTATCACGAGGGCCATACCGGCTATGCCCGCGGCTCGCATCAATCGAAAAGCTGGCTGTTGCGGGTCGCCGATCAGGTGCAGGCGCGGGCTGACATGTACCAGCAACAGCTGGCGACCTGCGGGCGATTCTGATCGCGGCGCGCCTCAGGCACGCTTTCCAGCGATGCTCGCCACGCCGAGGATGCTCAGAACCCTGGCCTCGATCCCGGCGGCATCGAGCCCGGCATCGCGGTACATTTGCTCCGGGCTGGCCTGTTCGAGAAACGCATCGGGCAGCACCATGGAGCGGAATTTCAGCCCGGCGTCGAACACGCCCTCATCGGCCAGCAGTTGCGCCACATGGCTGCCGAAGCCGCCGGTCGCGCCTTCCTCGATGGTAATCAGCGCCTCGTGCCGGGTGGCCAGCGAAAGGATCAGATCGCGATCGAGCGGCTTGGCGAACCGGGCATCGGCCACGCTGGGCGATATGCCGCGCGCCGCCAGCGCCTCGGCGGCCTTCTCGACCTCGGCCAGGCGCGTGCCATAGGACAGGATCGCAACGCGCGAGCCTTCGCGGATCATCCGGCCCTTGCCGATTTCCAGCACCTGCGGGGTTTCGGGCAGCGTGACGCCGACGCCTTCGCCACGGGGATAACGGAAGGCGATAGGCCCGGTATCATGCGCCGCCGCCGTAGCCACCATATGCACAAGCTCAGCCTCGTCCGCGGCCGCCATGACCGTGAAGCCGGGAAGGTTGGACAGATAGGCAATGTCATAGCTTCCGGCATGGGTGGGCCCGTCGGCCCCGACCAGCCCGGCCCGGTCGATGGCAAAGCGCACCGGCAGCCCCTGGATCGCCACATCATGCACCACCTGGTCATAGCCGCGTTGCAGGAAGGTTGAATATAGCGCGCAGAACGGCCGCAGCCCGCCAGCGGCAAGGGCGGCGCAAAACGTCACGCCATGCTGTTCGGCTATGGAAACGTCGAAACAGCGCGACGGGAAACGCTCGGCCATCAGGTTCAGGCCGGTACCGTCGGGCATGGCGGCGGTCACCGCGACGATCCGGTCGTCGGCGGCGGCCAGATCCACCAGCGTTTCACCGAACACGCGCGTATAGCTGGGCGCGTTCGACGGCGTTTTCTTCTGCTTGCCGGTCACGACATCGAACTTGGCGGTGGCATGGCCCTTGTCGCGGGCGGACTCGGCGGGGGGGTATCCCTTGCCCTTCCTTGTCAGCACATGAATCAGGATCGGCCCGGTGGACCGCGCCTTGACCGTGCGCAATACCGGCATGAGCTGGCCCATGTCATGGCCGTCGATCGGCCCCACATAGGAAAACCCGAGTTCCTCGAACATCGTGCCACCGATGGTCATGCCCTTGAGCACCTCCTTGGCGCGCTTGGCGCCTTCGCGGAAAGGTTCGGGCAGCAGCGAAACGGCGCTTTTCGCTGCCGCCTTGAAATCCTGGTAGGGCGCGCCGGCATAGAGCCGCGACAGGTAGGTCGAAAACGCACCCACCGGCGGCGCGATGGACATTTCGTTGTCGTTCAGAACGACGATCAGCCGCTTGCCCAGGTGGCCGGCATTGTTCAGCGCCTCGAAGGCCATCCCCGCGCTCATGGCGCCATCGCCGATCACCGCGACGGCATCGCCCAGCCCCTCGGACGTCACGCCGCCCAGATCGCGGGCGACGGCAAAGCCCAGCGCGGCACTGATCGAGGTCGAGCTATGCGCGGCCCCGAACGGGTCGTAGGGCGACTCGCTGCGCTTGGTGAACCCGCTCAGCCCGCCCTTCTGGCGGAGCGTGCGGATACGGTCGCGCCGGCCGGTCAGGATCTTGTGCGGATAGCACTGGTGGCCGACATCCCAGATGATCTTGTCGCGCGGCGCATCGAACACCGCATGCAGCGCCACCGTCAGTTCGACGACGCCCAGGCCCGCACCCAGATGACCGCCGGTTTCCGATACCGCCGAAATGGTCTCCGCGCGCACCTCGCCCGCCAGTTGCGCAAGCTGGGCATCGCTGAACGCCTTGAGGTCCGCGGGGCGCTGCACCCGGTCAAGCAGCGGCGTCTTGGGTCGGTCTTGCATCGCGCCTCCTTGGGCGGCAGGGGTCAGCTTTGCCGCGAAATAACGAAGCGCGCCGCCTGCCGCAAGGTTTCCGCCCGCGCGCCATAGGACGCAAGCGCGTCGCAGGCCGCATCCGTAAGCTCGCGGGCCCGGGCCCGGGCGGCATCGAGCCCCAGCAGCGACACGAAGGTTGCCTTGCCCTTGGTCGCGTCCTTCTGCAACCGCTTGCCGGCCTTCTTTGCATCGCCCTCGACATCTAGAATGTCGTCGGCGATCTGAAAGGCAAGCCCGAGGGCACGGGCATACTCCCGCAGCGGCGCCGGATCGTCCTGCGCCAGCCGCGCCCCGGCGCAGGCCGACCATTCGATCAAGGCCCCGGTCTTGCCCGCCTGCAATGTGGTGATCTGCTCCAGCGTCAGCGGCTCGGGCGCGGATTCGGCGGCAATGTCAAGCGCCTGCCCCTTCACCATGCCCGCGGCACCGGCGGCACGCGCCAGGCTCAGGACCAGTTCGGCGCGCACGGCAGCCGGGCCGCATTCGTGATGCGCCGCCAGTTCGAACGCCAGACAGTGCAGCGCGTCACCGGCCAGAACGGCAATCCCCTCGTCCCATTTGGCATGAATCGTTGGGCGGCCCCGGCGAAGGTCGTCATCGTCCATGCAGGGCAGATCGTCATGCACCAGCGAATAGGCATGCAACGCCTCGATCGCGGTGGCTGGCCAGATCGCCTGTTCGGTCGCGATGCCGTGCAGCCGCGCACTCTCCAGCACCCAGAAGCCGCGCAGCCGCTTGCCGCCCTGGGTTGCCCAGGCCATTGCGGCTGTCACCGGCAGCGTTTCGAACCCTGCCAGCACGTTGTCAAGGTGTCTCTGTATCAGCGCCGCGTCTTCGGCCAGCCGGTCGCGGAACATCTACATTCCTTCGACCGGTCTGGTCCCGGTCGGGTTGCCGTCGGCATCCATGGTGATCTGGGCGACCTTTTCTTCCGCCCGGGCCAGTTCTTCCTCGCAACGCTTCTTCAACGCCGCGCCGCGTTCGTACAGCGTGATCGACGCATCCAGCGCCACATCGCCGTGTTCAAGTTGGCCAACGACCGCCTCCAGCTCTTTCATGGCCTCTTCAAAGCTCATCTCGCTCACGGGTTTTCCGGTCATGTCGCTGCCTTCATCAGTTCTTCCACATGCGCCCTCGCGGCGGCGCCCAGCGCGGTCAGATCATACCCGCCCTCCAAAGTCGATACGACACGCCCGCCGCACAGATCGCCCGCCAGGGCGCAAATCCCGGCCGTGATCCAGCGGAAATCGTCGGTCGTCCAGGCCAGTTGCGCCAGCGGGTCGTCCCGATGCGCATCGAAACCCGCCGATATGACGATGAGTTCGGGCGCGAATTCACGCAGGCGCGGGAACGCCCGCTCGCTCCAGGCGGCGCGCATTTCGGCTCCGCCGGTGCCGGGGGCAAGCGGCAGGTTCAGCACGTTGTCATACGCGCCGGTCTCGTCCTCGCGCCCGCTGCCGGGCCAAAGCGGCATCTGGTGGCTCGACACGAACAGCGTGCGCGACTCGTCCCACAGCAGATCCTGGGTGCCGTTGCCATGATGCACGTCGAAATCCAGCACCGCGACGCGGTTCAGCCCGTGATGGTCCAGCGCGTGCTTGGCGGCCAGCGCGGCATTGCCGAACAGGCAGAACCCCATCGCGGTCGCGGTTTCCGCGTGATGACCGGGCGGGCGGATCGCACAGAACGCGTTGGGCGCCTCGCCACCCAGCACCATGTCCACCGCGCGCACCACGGCACCGGCACCGCGAAACGCGGCGTCCAGCGATCCCGGCGACATCCATGTATCGGCGTCGATGCGAAAGAACCCCTCGTCCGGAAGGTTACGGCGCAGATCGGCCAGATAGTCTGCCGGATGGATGCGCAATATGTCGTCCTCGGCCGCCAGCGGCGCCGTCACCCGCTCGAGATCGAGCGTTTCCAGCGCGTGCAGCACATGATCCAGCCGCGCGGCGCGTTCGGGATGGCCCTCGGGCGTTGCGTGGACAAGACAATCGGCATGCGAGATCAGCGCCGTCTTCGTTCCCAATTTCCGTTCCCCTCGTTTCGGGTCCGTCTGCCGGTTCAGTCCGGTACCAGCATGTAACCCTCGCCGCGCACCGTCTGCAAATACTGCGGCTGTTTCGGGTTCGGTTCGATCTTGCGCCGCAGCCGCGTTATCTGCACGTCGACCGCGCGTTCCTGCGCCTGGCCACGGTCGCGGCCCAGATCCTCGACCAGCTTGGTCCGGCTCACCGGCTCGTGCGGACAGGCTGCGAATATGCGCATCAACTGGCTTTCGGTGGCGGTCAGGCGGATCAGCAACTCGCCCTGCCACATCTCGGCGCGTTCGACATCGTAGCGGATCGTTCCCAGGTGCAGGGTTTTCGGGCCGGTATCCTGTGCGCGGCTTTGCGGCATCCGGCGCAGGATCGCGTTGATCCTGAGCAGCAGTTCCTTCGGCTCGAACGGCTTGGTCAGGTAATCGTCGGCCCCCGCCTCCAGCCCGGCGATGCGGTGCTCGGTCTCGCCGCGCGCCGTCAGCAGCAGGATCGGCGTCGTGCTGGTCTCGCGCAGGGCGCGGGTCAGCGCCAGCCCGTCCTCGCCCGGCATCATCACGTCAAGTACGATCAGGTCGAAATCCAGGCCCGCCAGGATACGCCGCGCATGCGCCGCGTCCCGTGCCGCCGTGACCAGAAAACCGTTGCGCATCAGGAATTTCCTGAGCAGGTCGCGAATGCGTTCGTCGTCGTCGACGATCAGCAGGTGCGAATCCAGCAAGGTCATGGCATGCCATCCCGCAGGCGCACATAGGCGCGCCGCATGTCCGGATCCATCATCGCCTCGAGTACCTGCTTGAACCCCGCCACCGCCTCGGGTCCGGCATCGCGATAGGCCGCCCGCATTCGGGCGCGCTGCGCATCCGACAGGCGGGACTCGAGCGCCCGCCCGTCCTCTGTCAGATAGAGATGGCGTTCGCGCTTGTCGACATTTCCCACCCGGCTTTCGACCAGCCCGTCGGCTATCAGCGCGCGCAGCACCCGGTTCAGCGACTGTTTCGTGACGCCCAGGATCGCCAGGAGGTTGTTGACTGTCGTTCCCGGCGCCCGGTTGATGAAATGGATCGCCCGGTGATGCGCGCGGCCATAGGACTGATCGGCCAGGATGCGGTCGGGATCGGCGGTAAAGCCGCGATAGGCGAAGAACATCGCCTCGATCCCCTGCCGCAACTGTTCGTCGGTCAGAAACAGCAGGCTTTCGCCGCTGTAGACCGGTGCCGCCCGTCCCTCCGACATCGGCGCCCTCTTTCTTTGCTTTGTGTCAGTTTACGTCAGTCTTGTTGACATTCCAAGCGTGAAGCGGTATCGAATCGCAGTTTTGGCGCAATATCGTGTCTGGCGCGATGCTATTTTGCGCAACATATGGAAATTCTGTATCACCCGCAGGAGGGCGCGACAATGGCAGGTTATGACGACCGGGACGGCCAGATCTGGATGGATGGCAAACTTGTTCCCTGGCGGGACGCGAATGTGCATATTCTGACCCATGCGCTGCATTATGCAAGTTCGGTTTTCGAAGGCGAACGCTGCTACAATGGCAGGATATTCCGGGGCGTCGAGCATTCGCAACGGCTCAGGCGGTCCGCCGAGATGCTGGATTTCGAAATCCCCTGGAGCGTCGAGGAGATCGAGGCGGCGAAATACGCCATGCTCGAGGCGAACGGCTGGTCGGATGCCTATGTGCGCGCCGTCGCCTGGCGCGGCGCGGGCGAGGACATGGGCGTATCGGCCCGGCGCAACCCGGTTCGGCTGGCCATCGCGGGCTGGGAATGGGGCAACTACTATGGCGATGCCAAGATGAAGGGCGCCAAACTGGACATTTCCAAATGGAAACGCCCCAGCCCGGAAACCATCCCCAGCCACGCCAAGGCGGCGGGTCTTTACATGATCTGCACCATGTCCAAGCACGCGGCCGAGGCCAGGGGCTGTTCGGACGCGATGATGTTCGACTATCGCGGCTATGTGGCCGAGGCGACCGGCGCAAACATATTCTTCGTCAAGGATGGCGAGGTGCACACGCCTAAACCCGACTGTTTCCTGAACGGGCTGACCCGGCAGACGGTGATCAGCATGCTCGAGGACAAGCAGATCAAGGTCCATGAACGCCATATCATGCCCGAGGAACTGGAAGGTTTCGAACAGTGCTGGCTGACCGGCACCGCCGCCGAAGTCACGCCGGTCGGCCAGATCGGCGACTGGAATTTCGAGGTCGGGGCGCTGACGCGCGAGATCTCGGAAGGCTACGAAAAGCTGGTGCGCGAATAGGGCGAATAGGGTTTCGAGAAAGGGCAATCATCCCTTCGGATCGGCCATTGACCGTAGCCTGGCACGCTCAAGCCCAAGCTGGTGTTCGCGCCAGATGACCAGCACGTTGCTGGCGATGACAACGGCGGCGCCGATCAGCATGACCAGCGTCGGCAGTTCCGCAAACACGACATAGCCAAGCAGAATCGCGAACAGCATCGAGGCGTAGTCGTAGGGCGCCAGAGTCGAGGCCGGGGCAAAGCGGAAGGCGGAGGTGATCAGGATCTGAGCCACCCCGCCAACCAGCCCCGCCAGGATCAACAACGCCACCACGCCAGGGTCGGGAACGACCCACCCGAAGGGAAGGGTAAGCAACGACAGCGCCGCGGCGGTGGCGGAGAAGTAGAAGACGATGGCCGATGTCGGTTCGGTCTCGACCATCATGCGCACCTGTATCTGTACCAGCGCCCTGCACAGCGTCGCGCCCAGGATCAGCAGGGCCCCCAGGGTCGCGCCCTGCTCGAGTCCGCTACTGCCGGACAGCCGCGGCCATAGCATGATGAGAACCCCGATCAGCCCGATCAACACCGCGCTGATGCGAAAAACCCGTATAGTCTCGCCCAGGATCAGCGCCGCCAGGATCACGGTAAAGACAGGCGTGGCAAAGCCGATCGCCGTAACCTCGGGCAGCGGCAGCAGCCCCAGCCCTGCAAACGTCATTCCCATGGCCGTGGTGCCGAGAATGCCGCGCCGGACATGCATCATCGGGTTGCGGCTTCGCAGCCCTTGCGACAGCTCGCCGCGCAGTGCCAGCCATGCCACGATCACCGGAATGGCGAACAGAGACCGGAAGAACACCGCCTCGCCAGGCGGCACCGCGTCCGACGTTGCCTTGATGATCGCCGACATGCCCGAAAACAGGAAGATCGCGCCGAGTTTCAGCGCGATGGCAAGGTTCGGCCGATGCGATGTTAACGAAATCGACATGGCGGAACCCTGCGCCGGGACGTGACAAAGATCAACGGGCGGATTATGCGAGGCCGGCCGGCTCCGCAACGATGTCAGGTCAGCCAGAACAGCAATGCCGACAGGGTCACGAAACTGAACGTGGTGGCCGTCAGCATGGCCAGCGAGGCCGCCCCCTCAAGACCCTGTTCCTGCGCGAAGACGACATAGATCGTGAACATCGGCATGGCCGTGGACAGGATCGCCGCAACCGCCATGTCGGGCGGCAGCGCGGCGATGCCCAGCACCGGCAGCGCCGCCAGCGCAAGCCCTGTCATGAGGGGGTGCAGGACGAGTTTGCCGGCGGCGATCTGGGCCGCCAGGATACGGTTGCCGCCAAGCGGCAACACCGCCAGCGAGCCGCCGATGGCGACCAGCGACAAGGCCGAGGCCGAGGCGGCGAGCATCGAGAACAGCCGCATGACGGTATCGGGAACCGGCAGGCCCGCGACCGATACCGCCAGACCCAGAATCAGGCCGATCACCATCGGCCGCCTGGTCACGCCCCAGAATATCGAGAACAGCTTGACCGGCAGCGGTACGGCCCTTTCATGGCGTGCCAGATCCATCAGGAACAGGCACAACGGCACCAGCAGCAGAACCTCGATCAGCGTGTTCAGCGCCAGGATCACACCCGCCAGATCGGGCAGCGCAAGCAGCAGGACAGGATAGCCGACATAGGCTGAATTGGGGCAGGACGACCCCATGACCGCCACCGCGCGGCGCCGCGTGTCGATGCCGGTGAAGGCGAACCACAGGAACGACACCGCGATCGTGCCAAGCCCTCCGGCCGCGAACACTAACATGTATCCGGCATGGATGACTTCGGAGAAATCGCGCGAGGCCACGGCGTTGAACAGCAGCGCGGGCAGCGCGATGTTCAGCACGTACTTGCCCAGAACGCGCATGTCCGCCTGGCCGAACCAGCCGCGCTTGACCGCCAGAAACCCGATGGCGATGGCGGCATAGATTGGAAAGGTTATGGAAAGTATCGCACCCAAACCGCTAGCCGATCCGGCCCGGCGTGTGGCCGGTATCTCCGCCGATCTGGCCGCGATGCAGCAACAGATGGTCGAGGATCACGCAAGCCATCATCGCCTCGCCCACCGGTACCGCGCGGATGCCGACGCAGGGGTCGTGGCGCCCCCTTGTGACGATCTCGGTGGCCTCGCCCGATCTCGTGATGGTGCGGCGCGGCCTGAGGATCGATGAGGTCGGCTTGACGGCAAAACGCACCACGATGTCCTGCCCGGTCGAGATACCGCCCAGAATTCCGCCCGCGTGGTTGGAGGAATAGACCGGCCGGCCGTCATTGCCCATGAAGATCTCGTCGGCGTTTTCCTCTCCGGTCAGGGTGGCTGCGGCCATGCCCTCGCCGATCTCGACCCCCTTGACCGCATTGATCGACATCATCGCCGCCGCAAGATCGGTGTCGAGCTTGCCATAGACCGGCGCGCCCAGCCCGGCGGGCGCGCCACGCGCCACCACCTCGACCACGGCACCGGCCGAGTTGCCCGCCTTGCGCAGCCCGTCGAGATAGCCGGCCCACTGCGCCGCCGCCTGTGCATCAGGGCACCAGAAGGGGTTGCGTTCGATCTCATCGGCTTCGAACCGGCCCCGGTCGATCTCGTGCGGGCCGATCCGGGTCATGTACCCCTGGATGCCGATCCCCGGCGCCAGCGCCTTCAGCGCCGCCCGCGCCAGACCGCCCGCCGCGACCCGCGCGGCGGTTTCGCGCGCCGAGGACCGGCCGCCGCCGCGATGGTCGCGATGCCCGTATTTCTGCCAGTAGGTGATATCGGCGTGGCCGGGGCGGAATTTTTCGGCAATCTCGCCGTAATCCTTCGACCGCTGATCGGTGTTCTCGATCATCAGTTGCACCGGCGTACCGGTGGTGCGGCCTTCGAACACGCCCGACAGGATGCGCACCGCGTCCGACTCGCGGCGCTGGGTGGTATACCTGTTCTGCCCCGGGCGGCGCCGGTCCAGCCAGTGCTGGATCGCGGCCTCGCCGATCGCGATCCCCGGCGGGCAGCCATCCACCGTGGCGCCCAGCGCGGGCCCGTGGCTTTCGCCCCATGTGGTGACGCGAAAGAGGTGTCCGAAACTGTTGATGGACATTGGCGGCGCTCCTTTGTCCGGTTGATTAACGGCCGGGGCGCGATGCCTCAAGCGGGAATTGGGGGCGCTGCCCCCGCCCCGGGCGGTGCCCGGGACTCCCCCGGGATATTTGCGGTCAGAAGAACGGGTGGATAGGCACTTGTTGCCGGCGGGATTCGGGCCTAGGAAGAAGCCACCTCGGGGTGCCTTGATTGGCTGAGATGCGCATTTGCAGACCCGTTGAACCTGAACCGGCTAGTACCGGCGGAGGGAAGGCCACTGGATCAGCGTCCACCCTTGCCCTGTCGCCGCAATGGAGGATGCCATGAAGAAGCTTGCATTTGCAGCGGGAATTCTCTCGGCCTCGGCGGCGATCGCCGATACGCCCGAACTGACCGTCTATACCTATGACAGCTTTGTTTCCGACTGGGGCCCCGGCCCGGTGATCGAGAAGGCTTTCGAGGAAACCTGCGGCTGCGATCTGAAACTGGTCGGCGCGGGCGATGGCGCCGCGCTATTGGCGCGCGTGCGGCTGGAAGGGGCGCGCTCGGAAGCCGATGTCGTGCTTGGGCTCGACACCAACCTGACGGCGGCGGCAAGCGCGACCGGGCTGTTCGCGCCGCATTCGGTCGAGACTGCCTACGATCTGCCGCTGGAGTGGAACGATCCGGTTTTCGTGCCCTATGACTGGGGCTATTTCGCCTTTGTCCACAATGCCGGGCTGGACGCGCCGCAAAGCTTGCGGGCGCTGGCCGACAGCGACCTCGGGATCGTGATCCAGGATCCGCGATCCTCGACACCCGGTCTGGGCCTGCTGATGTGGGTCAAGACGGCCTATGGCGACGAAGCGGCGGAAATCTGGGCCGGGCTGGCCGACAATATCGTGACCGTCACCAAGGGCTGGTCGGAGGCTTATGGGCTGTTCCTCGAGGGCGAGGCCGACATGGTGCTGAGCTATACCACGTCCCCGGCCTACCACCTGATTGCCGAAGAGGATGACGGCAAGGCCGCGGCGGTCTTCGAGGAAGGCCACTACCTTCAGATCGAGGTGGCCGGCAAGCTGGCCTCCAGCGACCAGCCGGAACTGGCCGACGCGTTCCTGCAATTCATGGTGTCAGATGCCTTCCAGTCGGCGATTCCCACGACCAACTGGATGTATCCGGCGGTACTGCCCGCAAGCGGGTTGCCGGACGGTTTCGCCGGGCTTGCCCGGCCGGGCAAGGCGTTGCTGGTCGCCCCGGAACGCGCGGCAGAGGTGCGCGACGCGGCGCTGGCCGAATGGCTCGACGCGCTCAGCCGCTAGGAGCGGCGCCCGGGCTGGGCGCGGCGGGGTTCGTCGCGGCGCTGATCCTGGGTGCGCTGGCGGCGGTGGCGCTGCGCGCCGAGGCCGGGCGCGGGCTTGGCCCGGCCGACTGGGCGGCGGTACGTTTCACGCTGGTACAGGCGGCGCTGTCGGCGGGTTTCAGCGTGGCGCTGGCGGTGCCGGTGGCGCGCGCCCTGGCGCGGCGGCGCTTTGCCGGGAGGCGGGCGCTGATCGCGCTGATGGGCGCGCCCTTCATCCTGCCGGTGATCGTGGCGGTTCTGGGGCTTCTAGCGGTGTTCGGCAGGGCCGGCTGGATCAGCACGGCGCTGGGCTGGGCAGGCTTGCCGCCCTTGCAGATCTACGGTCTGCACGGCGTGGTCCTGGCGCATGTGTTCTTCAACCTGCCGCTGGCGACGCGGCTGATCCTTCAGGGCTGGCAGGAGATCCCGGCCGAACGGTTCCGCCTGGCGGCGCATCTGGGAGCGGGGCCGGGGGCGATCCGCCGGCTGCTGGAATATCCCATGCTGGCGCGGGTGGCGCCCGGCGCGCTCGCGGTGGTATTTGCCATATGCCTGACCAGTTTCGCGGTGGCCCTGACTCTGGGCGGCGGGCCGCGCGCGACCACCATCGAGCTGGCGATCTATCAGGCATTCCGGTTCGATTTCGACCTGGGCCGGGCGGCGCTGCTGTCCTGTATCCAGATCGCCTTGACCGGGCTGGCCGCGCTGGCGGCGCTGCGCGCGGCGCGCGGCGAGGGCCCGGGGGGCGGTCTGGACCGGGCCTTGCGGCGCTGGGACGCGCAGGGGCGGGCGGCGAAACTGCTGGATGGCGGTGTAATCGCGCTGGCGGCCCTGTTTCTTGTCTTGCCGCTGGCGGCGATCGTGAGTGCGGGCCTGCCCGCGCTGTTCTCGCTTCCGGCCGGCGTTTGGCGGGCGGCGCTGTTCTCGGGCGGTGTGGCGGTTGCCAGCACCGGCCTGCTGCTGGCGCTCGCGCTGCCGATGGCGGCGGCGGCCGCTGTGGGCCGGCGCGCCGGAGTGGAACTCGCCGGGCTGCTGGGGCTCGCGGCCTCACCGCTGGTGATCGGCACGGGGCTGTTCGTCGTTCTTTATCCGCTGGCGGACCCCTTCGCGCTGGCGCTGCCGGTGACGGCGCTGGTCAACGCGCTGATGGCGCTGCCCTTCGCGCTGCGCATTCTCGTGCCCCGTGCGATTCAGGTGGTTGAACGCTACGGGCGGCTGGGCCTGATGCTGGACATGGCCGGATGGCCGTTCGTGCGCCGCGTGCTGCTGGCGCGGATGCGGCCCCAGATCGGCTTTGCCGCCGGGCTGACAGCGGCACTGTCGATGGGCGATCTTGGCGTGATCGCCCTGTTCGCCGATGCCGAACAGGCAACGCTGCCGTTGCAGATCTACCGGTTGATGGGCGCCTACCGGATGCAGGCGGCTTCGGGTGCGGCACTGCTTTTGCTGCTGCTTTCGGTCGCGGCGTTCTGGATACTGGATCGCGGGGGGCGCGGACATGCTGAGGTTTGAAGACGTTACCATCCGCAACGGCGCGTTCCAGGTGACCGCCGATCTCGCCATCGAGGCGGGATCCCTGGTTGCGGTGATCGGACCGTCGGGCGCGGGAAAATCGACCCTGATCGAGGCGATAGCGGGCTTCTTGCCGGTCATTTCCGGGCGCATCACCTGGCAGGGGAGCGATATCGGCGATACACCGCCAGGCAAGCGCCCGGTGGCGATGCTGTTCCAGGACGGCAACCTGTTTCCTCATCTGAGCGTGGCGCAGAATATCGCCCTGGGCCTGCGCGCCGACCTCAAGCTCGACCCGGGCCAGAAGGACCAAGTGGCGCGCGCCATAGACCGGGTCGGGCTGGCCGGGATGGAGGGGCGCAGGCCCGCAGCCCTGTCGGGCGGTCAGCAAAGCCGTGCCGCGCTGGCACGGGTTCTGGTGCAGGCCCGCCCGCTTCTGCTGCTGGACGAACCCTTTGCCGCGCTGGGGCCGGCACTGAAAGCCGACATGCTCGATCTGGTGGCCGGTCTGGCGCGCGAAACCGGCGCGACGCTGCTGATGGTCAGCCACGACCCGGGCGATGCCCGGCGCATCGCCGATCAAGTGATCCTCGTGGAAGGCGGGCGGGTACACGCGCCGGTAGACACCGCTTCGTTGCTGGACAACCCGCCACCGGCGCTGCGCAGCTATCTTGGCGACGGCAGAATGTGACGGCCGCATCGGGCGGGCAAGATCGCCGCGGATGCCGGAAGGGCCGCGCCCGGCCCGGAATCCGCGTTCCGGGTGCGTTGATGCGCGAGGTCTGACCCGGACACTGGAAAGCCCTTGCAAGGCATTCACAAACGCCTTGCGCAGCGGCGCAGACGGTCGGGCTTCTCAACGACAGCAGCGCCGATCGCGCTCGGCTATCCCGAGTTTCGTCATGCGGTGCGCGACTGGCGCCGGGGCGATTTCCGGGTGGCGCGCTGGTGCAAGCGCGTTGCCGCCCGCCGGGCGATGGCGTCGACGGCACCGGCGAAACGTCAGGCCTGCTCCGGTCCGCCGGAACGACACATTGTCTGCACCGAATGCGTGTGACCCCTTGGGCACAAGCCGGGGCGATTACAACCCCCTGCGCGTGTTTGACCGCTGGACGAAACTGCAACACCCCGTTAGACAGCCGCCCTGAGACGCCGCGCAAGAGCGGCGCATTCGCATGTTTGCCCAATCGGGCGCTGGAAACGGAGAAAACCTCGTGTCCCACGCAGAAGACATCGACGGCACCCGGAGGGATTTCCTCTATTACGCCACCGCCGGTGCAGGTGCCGTCACCGCCGGTGCCGCCGTCTGGCCGCTGGTCAATCAGATGAACCCTTCGGCCGACGTTCAGGCGCTGTCCTCGATCATCGTCGATGTGAGCGGCGTCGAGGAGGGAACCCAGCTGACGGTGAAGTATCTCGGCAAGCCCGTGTTCATCCGCCGCCGGACGCAGGACGAGATCGACGCGGCCAAGGCCGTGCCGCTGTCGGAACTGGTGGACAAGGCCTCGGAAAACCCCAACAAGCCGAACACCGACGCCAGCGACAGCAACCGGGTGCTCGGCGATCGCGAGAACTGGCTGGTGATGATCGGCGTCTGTACCCATCTGGGCTGTGTCCCGATCGGAGACGGGGCCGGCGAGTTCGGCGGCTGGTTCTGCCCCTGCCACGGTTCGCACTACGATACCGCCGGCCGCATCCGCAAGGGACCGGCGCCGCGAAATCTGGATATTCCGGTCGCGGAATTCCTTGACGACACCACGATCAAGCTGGGTTAGGGGAGAGCTGAGATATGTCCGGAATTCCGCACGACCATTACGAACCCAAGACCCGCGGCGAAAAGTGGGTCGAAAGCCGCCTGCCGATCATCGGCCTGATCTACAACACGCTGATGATTCCCACGCCCAGAAACCTGAACTGGTGGTGGATTTTCGGCATCGTCCTGGCCTTCTGCCTGGTGTTGCAGATCGTCACCGGCATCGTGCTGGCGATGCATTACACCCCGCATGTCGACATGGCCTTCGCGTCCGTCGAGCACATCATGCGCAACGTTAACGGCGGCCACATGCTGCGCTATCTGCACGCCAACGGGGCATCGCTGTTCTTCTTCGCGGTCTATATCCACATCTTCCGCGGCCTGTTCTACGGCAGCTACAAATCCCCGCGCGAGATCACCTGGATCATCGGAATGCTGATCTTCCTGGCGATGATGGCCACCGGGTTCATGGGCTATGTGCTGCCCTGGGGGCAGATGTCGTTCTGGGGCGCCACCGTGATCACCGGCCTGTTCGGGGCGATCCCGTTCATCGGAGAGCCGATCCAGACCTGGCTTCTGGGCGGTCCGGCGGTGGACAACGCCACGCTCAACCGCTTCTTCAGCCTGCACTATCTGCTGCCCTTCATCATCGCGGCGCTGGTCGTGGTGCATATCTGGGCCTTCCACACCACCGGCAACAACAATCCTACCGGGGTCGAGGTGCGGCGCACATCCAAGGCCGAGGCCGCAAAGGACACGCTGCCGTTCTGGCCCTATTTCGTGATCAAGGATCTGTTCGCGCTGGGCGTCATCATGATCGGGTTCTGGGCCATCGTCGGCTTCATGCCGAATTTCCTGGGCCACCCGGACAACTACATGGAAGCCAACCCGCTGGTAACGCCGGCGCATATCGTGCCGGAATGGTATTTCCTGCCGTTCTACGCGATCCTGCGCGCCTTCACCTCCGATGTGTGGGTGGTGCAGTTCGCCAGCTTCATCACCGGCGGCATCATCGACGCCAAGTTCTTCGGTGTGCTTGCCATGTTCGGCGCGATCATCGTGATGGCGCTGGTGCCGTGGCTCGATACCTCGTCGGTCCGCTCGGGCAGGTACCGCCCGATGTTCCGCTGGTGGTTCTACCTGCTGGTCATCGACTTCGTGGTCCTGATGTGGCTGGGTGCGATGCCGGCCGAGGAGCCTTACGCTTCCTACGCGCTGATCGCATCGGCCTACTGGTTTGCCTACTTCCTGGTCATCCTGCCGATTCTCGGCGTGATCGAGAAACCGACGCAGCCGCCGGCAACCATCGAAGACGACTTTGAGGCCCATTATGGCGAGGGCGCGGCTTCGGCCGACGCTGCTCCGGCCGAGTAAGGGAAGGGACCGACCATGTTCAAGACACTCGCAATCGGCGCCGCCCTCGCCCTAGCCGCCCCCACCGCATCCTTTGCGGCCGGCGGGGAAAGCCATACCGAGGACTTCGCCTTTTCCTTCGAAGGTCCGTTCGGCACCTACGATCAGAACCAGCTGCAACGCGGCTTGCAGCTCTATACCGAGGTCTGCTCCTCCTGCCATGGCCTGCAATATGTGCCGCTGCGCACGCTGGGCGATCCCGGCGGCCCCGGTCTGCCCGAGGAGCAGGTGCGCGCCTACGCGGCCGAGAACTTCAGCGTGTTCGATCCGGAACTGGACGACGACCGGCCAGCCAAGCCGACCGATCACTTCCCGGCCAACACCGCTGCAGGCGCGCCCGACCTGTCGCTGATGGCAAAGGCCCGGGCCGGGTTCCACGGCCCTTACGGGCTGGGCATCAACCAGCTTGTCAAAGGCATGGGCGGGGCGGAATACATCGCCTCGATCCTGACCGGCTATACCGGCGAGGAAAAGGAAGAGGCCGGCGCCGTCTTTTACGAAAACACCGCCTTTCCCGGCGGCTGGATCGCCATGGCACCGCCGCTTTATGGTGAGGACGTGGAGTTCGCCGATGGCCACTCCAGCGAACTGCATCACGAGGCGCAGGATGTCGCCGCCTTCCTGATGTGGGCGGCCGAACCCAAGATGATGGCGCGCAAGCAGGCCGGTTTCATCGGGGTGCTTATGCTGACGGTACTGACCGTGCTGCTGTACCTCACGAACAAGCGTCTGTGGGCGCCCGTCAAGGGCAAGAAGACGGTCTGAGCACGGCATGCCCGGCGACAAACATGACCCCCGCGCCCCTGGCCGCGGGGGTTTTTCATGCGCATTTGCCGGTGCGGATCCCGCCGCCGGGCCTGGACCGGGCGAGAAAAAAAAGCCGCGCGGTTTCGCACTTGCCCGGTGCGCGCGGCTGGCAGCGGCAGACTGCAATCGCAAGGAAGCTTCATGACAAGCGATGACGAATTGCAGCAGCTGGACGAACTCCTACCACCCGGGCCGGCGCGCCCTGCGGGAGTAGCACGGGTCAGGCCATCAGGCGGGCGCCGTCCACTCCGGTGATGGTCGCCGTCACGATCCGGCCGGCCGGCCGGGGTGTTTCGAACGCGACCTCGGCGAACTGCTCGGTCCGGCCCATATGCGGGTTTTCCATCAGGATGCGATGTGACTTGCCGACCTGTGCGTTCAGATGATCTGCCACACAGGCCGCACCGGCGGCGCGCAGGCGGGCGGCACGGGCCTTGATCGTGCGCCCGTCCACCTGCGGCATCCGCGCCGCCGGGGTTCCGGGGCGCGGTGAGTAGGGAAACACATGCAGCCAGGTCAGGCCGCATTCCTCGACCAGCCTGAGCGAATTGTCGAACATCGCATCCGTCTCGGTGGGAAATCCCGCGATGATATCGGCGCCAAAGGTCATGTCCGGGCGCAGGCGCCGGGCCTCCCTGACGAAGGCGATGGCATCCTCGCGCGCGTGGCGCCGCTTCATCCGCTTGAGAATCAGGTTGTCGCCATGCTGAAGGCTCAGGTGCAGATGCGGCATCAACCGTGGCTCGGTGGCGATGGCGTTCAAAAGCGCATCGTCGGCTTCTATCGAATCGATCGAACTGATCCGCAGTCGCGCCAGATCGGGCACCAGTCGCAGGATGCGCCCGACCAGATCGCCCAGACGCGGACCGCCCGCCAGATCGGCGCCCCAGCCGGTCAGATCGACCCCTGTCAGCACCACCTCGTTGTAGCCGCGCCCAACCAGCCGGCCGATCTGATCGACCACCACATCGGCCGGCACCGACCGGGAATTGCCCCGGCCAAAGGGGATGATGCAGAAGGTACAGCGGTGATCGCAACCGTTTTGTACCTGCACATAGGCGCGCGAACGGCTGCCGAAGCCGTCGATCGGTTGCGGCGTGGCCTCGGCAAGCGACATGATGTCGCCGACCTGCACCGGAGCGCAGCCGGAACCGCCCGCCAACCCTGCCCAGGTGGCGGGGCGCATCTTCTCGGCATTGCCCATCACCGCATCGACCTCGGCCATCGCGGCAAAGCTGTCCGGTTCGGTCTGCGCGGCGCAACCGGTGACGATGATCCGGGCGCCAGGGTTGTCGCGGCGCAACCGGCGGATCTCCTGCCGCGCCTTGCGTACCGCCTCGGATGTCACGGCGCAGGTGTTGACGATCACCGCATCGCTCAGCCCGGCGCGCGCGCTCAGCGCCTTCATCGCCTCGGTCTCGTAGGCATTCAGGCGGCATCCCAGCGTGCTGAATTTGGGTGCGCTCATGTCACGCTGTCCAGAAAGTCGCGCGTCAACATCCCCGTGAACACATGCGCGGTTGGACCGGTCATCCATACGCCGTCATCGCGCCAATCCACCTTCAGGGCGCCGCCGTCCAGGTCGATTGTGACCTGCCGCCCTGTCAGCCCGCGCCGCGCCGCCGCAACGGCGGTCGCACACGAGGACGAGCCCGACGCCAGCGTGATGCCGGTGCCGCGTTCCCAGACCCGCATCCTGATACGGTCGGGGCCGATAACCTGGGCCACCTGCACATTGGTACGTTCGGGAAAAAGCGGGTGGTGTTCATGGCGCGGCCCGAACTCCTCCAGCGGAACGCTCTCGGCATCCTCGACGAAGAAGGTGCAATGCGGGTTTCCCATGCCCGTGGCCGTCGGGCCGCCTTCCATGGGCAGAACCGCTGTGTCCATCTCCTCGGCCAGCGGTATCTCGTTCCACAGCAGACGCGGCGCGCCCATGTTGACCGATGTCAGACCTGCCCCGGCATCGCGCGCCACCAGATCACCGCCTTCGGTGGTCAGGCTCAGTTCGGTCTTGCCGGTTTCGTCCATCAGGTAGCGGGCAATGCAGCGGGTCGCGTTGCCGCAAGTGCCCGACACCGACCCGTCGGCGTTGAAAAAGGTCAGATGCGCATCGCCCGGCCCCGGGCCGATCACCGCAAGCTGGTCGAACCCGACCCCGAAACGCCGGTCTGCAATGGCGCGGACAAGCTGCGGCGTGATCGCACATTCCTGCGCGCGGGCGTCGACAACGACAAAGTCGTTGCCCAGCCCGTGCATCTTCATGAAGGGAAACCCGTTATCCTGGCGACCACGCATTGCGCGCATATAACCCCCCGGCCCAGACGGATCCAGAGCGTTCCCGCGATTTCGCCCGATTGGGACTTGACCCGCCGCGGCCACTTTTCTACTTACGCCGCCTAGCGGGACATCGGTATCTCGGGTTTCCTGCGTGCACCGTGATTTTGGCGGTTGATCCCGGTGGATCAATTGGCATAGAGAGCGGGGCGGGAACGCTCCAGCGTTCCGCCAAGAAAGTGGGCCGTTAGCTCAGTTGGTAGAGCAACTGACTTTTAATCAGTGGGTCGCAGGTTCGAATCCTGCACGGCTCACCACTTTCAACAAGCAAAAACAACAGCTTAGCGAAGGTGGTGCCCGCCCGGCGGGGCGATGCGTTTCCCTATTGCGGCAGAGTTCCGGCAAGGCGTCCGTTCGGGCGGCTCGTTTTGGAACAGTACGGTCGGCTGCACATGTGCACGGACCGCATTGTCGACGGCCCGCGTTGCAATCGTGCCGTTGCGCAAGATAGTGTCTGCCCATCGGCCGGGCGCTTGTTTCGGACGCACCCAGCGGCCTGTGAAAGGACTGTCATCCACTCCGCAATTCCGTCATCGGGCCTTTCAAGTCAGAGGGGGTTCCAGTTGAACCAGACGCACGACAACGCCGCATCGACCTTTGTCGTTCTCGGCATGCATCGCTCGGGCACATCTGCACTTGCGCGTTGCGTCAACCTGCTGGGCGCGCGCATCTGCAATGACCTCATGGCCGCCAACAGCTTCAACGCCACCGGATATTGGGAGCCACGATCGGTCGTGCGGCTCAACGACGAGGTGATCGGGCATTTCGACAGGCATTGGGCAGATCCCAAGCCGTTCCCGGGGGACTGGACCGGTTCGCCGGCCTTCGAACGCTTCGCGACCAGCGCCGAAGAGACGATGGATGAGGAATTCGGCCGGTCGGGTACGGTGGTTGTCAAGGATCCGCGCCTGTCCCGCGTTCTGCCGGTCTGGGGCAATGCCATTGGCTCGCGCAACGCAAGGCCGGTCTACCTGATCGCCTGCCGCAATCCGCTGGAAGTGGCGCGTTCGCTGGCCTTTCGCGACAAGCTGAGCGTCAGGCACGGGCTTCAGCTTTGGCTCAGCTATATGCTGGAGGCCGAGTATCACACGCGCGGGTCGCAAAGGCGGGTCATCCACTACGAAGACCTGCTGCGCGATTGGCGGCAGGCTCTTGGCCCCGTGGCCGCACATGCGGGCCTGCCGGGTTTCGTTGCCGGGGACGACCCCGAATCGCTTGGTATCGACCGGTTCCTGTCTCCCGGAGCCCGCCATCACGCCGCATCGCAAGCCGATGTCGATGCGGACCCGGAAATTCCCGGGATCGTCAAGCATGTCTATGATTTGTTCCGGCGCTTTGACGAGGGCCGCGACGAGTCGGTTTTCGTTCGGCCCGAGAGCGACTGGCGCGCGTACTGGTCTCAAAAAAGCCCCGGGCAGGGCCGCTCGGCCTGTGTCGACCGGATCCCGAAAGTGCAGCTGGACAAGAGCAAGGATCTGTTGGCCAGAGGCCGGATCGCCGAGGCGTTGGTTCTTGCCAGGACGGCCGCGGCAGGGGCCGGCGATGATGCGAAGTACCAATACCACCTTGGTATTCTCAACGAGAAGGCCGGCGACCTCACCGCCGCGGTCGGCGCATTCCGGCGGGCCGTCGCCCTGGACAACCGGCCGGTCTCGTATCATCTGGGCCTGGCGCGCGCACTCAGGACCGGGAAGAACGTCAACGAGGCAATCGTGGTGCTGCGCAAGGCGAACATGCAGCACCCTGGCAACGTGTCGATCTGCCACCAGCTTGGTATATGTCTCGAACAGGCCGGCGATCTGGAGGGGGCCGCCGCGGCACAGCGCGAGGCCCTCGCCGTGGATGACACCCCCATCGGCCCGCATCTGAGCCTGGCACGCGTACTGCGAAAGATGTCACGGCCGGACGAGGCGGTTGCGGTTCTGCGGCGTGCGGACTTGCGCCACCCGGACAACCCGGCGATCCGCCAACAGCTTGGCCTGCCCCCCGAGGAGGGCGGCGATATTTCCGGCGCGAACGCGGCGCGGCGCCAGACCTGAAGCGGGGCGCAAGCGGCCGCGTGGCCTTCAGAGCTTCCTGAGATAGCCGTTCGGATTATACGTGGCGTTCATCCCGAACATGTCACACAGCCCGGTTTCAATCTCGAATACTCCGGGGCGGGCGGTCAGGAAATCGGCGATCGCACGGTTGGGCCCGCCCTGGTATTCCGGCCCCAGCCCCAGATCGTCAAGCACACCATCTTCGATTGCCAGGATGTCCCCGGCCTGCATATGCTTGGCGAAGAACCCCAGCGCGGACAGGCAGCCATCATAGCTGTGTGCGGAATCCCCGGTGACAAACCAGGGATGCGGCAGATCCGTCAGTCCCACCGGTTCCAGGGCTGTCCCGAGCGCAAACACGCTGCCTTCGAGAAAGCGGATCCGGCTGTCCTTGATCCCCTCGGGGACCGTCAGGTCGATCGAGATGACGGCCGTTTCATCGCAGCCGAACATCTCCAAAAGATCGGCGAAGAACAGCGCGCTGCCGCCGCTGTGCGAACCAATCTCGATAAGCGTCCGAGGTTTCAGATCCCATATCAGACGCATGTAGATCGCCAGGTCTATCGGGCTCTTGAGACAGCGAACGCCCTTGTAGGTATAAGACATCACGCCTTTCTGATAACCGTCCAGCATCGGTCCGGCAAAGGCGGTTTGAAACGGCCGCGGCTTCACGCTACTTGCCCGGCGGGTTTGACGAAGAACGCGCCGGTCCAGTCGATATGCGCAAGTTCCGGGACGGGCTCTTTGCGCGCGGCAAAGAAATCGTTGACCGCCTGGCGGCACATGGCAAGCGCGCCATAGTCGTCTATGATGACGATACCGCCCGCAACGACCCGATCGTAGAGCGCGGTCAGTGCATCCATCGTGGATTCGTAAAGGTCCCCGTCCAGCCGCAAGAGAGCGATCTCTCTTGTCGGCGCGTCGTTCAACGTATCGCGGAACCAGCCCCTGAGGAAAACCTGGCTGCGTTCGTCAAGCAGCCCGTAGGCCGAGAAATTCTCTCGGACCGTCTGTTCTGACACCGCGAGTTGAGGAAACCTGTCCTTGGTCAGATCAAGCTGCCCGTCCTGCTCGTGTGTGGGCGAGGGCAGTCCATCGAAACTGTCGGCAATCACCAGCTTGCGATCCGTCTGCCCATGCGCCCGCATCCAACCGGCCATCAGGATGCAACCACCGCCACGCCACACGCCGCATTCCACAAGATCACCCGGAACGTTGCGCTTGGCCAGATCATCGAGACAGGCATGCAGACTGTCGAGCCGCAACCGGCCCATCATCGTGTGGCTGAAGCCTGAGCGCGCGATCTTGCGTTCAGGGAAACGGCCGATACGACGGCTGGCTTTCAGATCCGCGAACGCCTCGGCGCGGGTATGCCGGATATCGTGCAGCACCCCGTAGTCAAAGCTGTCATCCCCCGACAGGCAGTCGCGCAGGTACAACAGCCGCATTTCGTCGTCGAGATAGATTTCGTTCAGAAGGCTGCGTTTCAGCAAGTCCAGATAAAGTGCGCCGGGCGCGTCATCTCCCGGCATGACCGGGCGGGCCGAACGACGCCGGTCACGAAGCGTTTCAACGTAATCCGGCAGGGCGGCAACGGGCTCGGGCGCCAGTGTGCGGCGCAGGGCATCAATACTGGCGAACGCCAGCGTCTCGCCGGCCAGCTCGGCTTCGTGGCGGGCAAGTTCCTGTTGCACGGTCCTGTTGCCCGGGTTGAATCCGGTAATGATGGCAAGCCCCTTCATCTCGATGTCAAAGACCCGGATATCAAGGTCCGGCCGGTGCTTGCGCAAAAACGGGACCACCTTGTAGACATCGCCCGTCCAGGCCCGGGTCTGGCGTTCGCGGCTTGTCCATTCGATTTGCCCGGGCAGGATATCGTCGACGACGACGATGCTGTGCCGCGTTGCGTGCGCCTCGAGGTTCAGGATATCGCGCAACGCGAATTCGGCCTTGTGCATGCCATCGACAAAGGCCAGATCGACCGGCCCACCAAGCAGTTCGCTCAGATTCCGGGTGGCGAAGAATTCGTCGCTGGTCTGGCAGAACAGCCGCGTCGGGCTGGTCAGGCCGACGCGGATCTCGAATTCCGGGTCGATCGCCAGCGCAGGGCAGCGCGAAAGGCTCAGACTTCGGCCCTCGCGGCAGCCGATCTCGACATAGGAGGCGGGAGCCAGCCTGTCATGCAACAGATCGAGGGCTGTCAGATAGTTCATGGAGTACCTCAATACCACGCGTCGCGGCCGGGCTATCGGCCGGTCATTCGTGACGCCCTTTCACGAATCGCATCGCTTGCGGGGGAATGGAACCGAAATAGAAGGGCTCGGGAAAGCGCGGCTTGACATAGCTCTCGCCATGTATCCCGCGATACTCCTCCTGGAATGCCCTCATGGGGTGTTCTTCCGGGGGGCAGTTGGTTGCTATGCCGCCGTGAACCTGATGGAAGGAACCTTCCCCAAGCAGGACGACAAAGTTGGTATCGCGGTCGGCCATGACACGTTTGAGAAAATCATGATTGACCAGACCTCCGCCCGGCGTCTTGAACCGGGTGTCGAACCCTCCCATCGCCTTGAACGCGTCGCGCGGCATTGCCAGCCAGCTGCACTCGCTTGGCAGCCCGCCGAGAAAACCGACAGCCGATGATTGCGCAAGCGTCGATATCTCGAACAACCGGTATCCGCTGGTGTGCCAGTCTATCGACGCCAGCAACGCATCCTCGGCCGTTGCGTCATAGCCATCGGACATGGACCTGTTCTGAACATCCGGCCCCAGGTGCCATGCAAGGGCGCAGACGAATGGCCTCCTGACCCCCCGAAGCGCCGAAATGGTCGAACCTATCAGCCCGGGCGTCACCATTCGGGCCCCGTCCACGATGAGTCCGACAAACATGCCACGGGCCATCTCGACGCCCAGATTTACGGCATCGGCAGGCGAGACCGAGTCCGTGGGCATGAAATGGTATCTGATGTTGGTGCCAATGGCGGCCACCCGGTCCGCTGAAAGCGGCTGGCTTGAACCGTTGTCTATGGCAATGATCTCATAGTCGGCCGCAGATACGCCCGCCTGATAGGCCTCGGCCAGCGTCCGCAATGTACGGTCCGCTTCGCGCACCATGTTGTGAAAGATGACGATGACGGAAAGAACGGGTTTTTCGACTTCGGGAAGGGTCACGTTCGGTTTCCGGTGCGTTTGAATGATCTCGTCGAATGATCGCGCCTCGGACGTCGGCACGGCTCTGCCCGTTTGAACAGTTTCCGGCCGTTTCGCAAGCGGATTTGCCGCCGAGTTTCGCCGCCGCCGGGCCGGTGCCTCAAGACTCGTGCAGCATTGCGCCCTTGATCCGGCCGAACCCGGCGAACGTCGTCGATGCGGCGCTTATTGCCGTTACTCTACGATGTTGCCGGGCTCGCGTTGCTCGCACCCTTGCGGGCAGGCGGCAGGACGGACGGTCAGACCCCGAGATACTTGTCGGTGACGTCATGGGTCAGATCGGCGAAGGCTCCGGTCCAGACTGAACGGCCCTTTTCCAGGATCACCGCGCTGTCGGCAACGCCGGCGAGTTCGCGGATCGACTTGTCGATCACGATAATCGACAGCCCGGTTTCCGCCTTGAGCCGCGCCACGGCCTGCCAGATTTCCTGCCGGATCACCGGTGCCAGCCCCTCGGTCGCCTCGTCCAGGATCAACAGGCGCGGGTTGGTCATCAGCGCACGACCGATGGCCAGCATCTGCTGTTCGCCACCCGAAAGCAAAGCAGCGTTCTGGTCGTGACGTTCGTTCAGACGCGGGAACAGCCTGCCCACCGTTTCCAGATCCCATGCACCGGGACGGGCGGCGGCGATCAGGTTTTCGCGCACCGTCAGGTTGGGAAAGCAGCGCCGCCCCTCGGGCACCAGCCCGATCCCGGCCCGCGCCGCCTGGTGCGGCCGCATTCCGCCCAGGTCGTGACGGTCGAACATCACCTGCCCGCCGCGATGCTTCAGCATCCGGCAGATCACCTTGACGGTGGTCGACTTGCCCATGCCGTTGCGCCCCATCAGCGCCAGAACCTCGCCTTCGGCCAGGTTCAGATGCACATCGAACAGCGCCTGCGACGGTCCGTAGAAGGCCGAGACATGGGCGAGTTTGAGAAGACTCATGCGTCCTCCTCCTCTCCCAGATAGGCGCTGCGCACCTCCGGGTTGGCGCGGATCTCGTCGGCGCTGCCGGTGGCGATGATCTGTCCGTAAACCAGCACGCTGATCCGGTCGGCCAGCGCGAACACTGCGTCCATGTCGTGTTCCACCAACAGGATCGGCGCCTCCTGACGCAATTCGTCCAGGAACCCCATCAGCCGGTGCGACCCCTCGGTTCCAAGGCCGGCCATCGGTTCGTCCATCAGGAAAACCTTGGGCGAAAGCGTCAGCGCCACGGCCACTTCCAGCTGCCGCCGCTGGCCATGGCTCAGATCGGCTGTGCGGGTGGTCGCGAAATCTTCCAGCCCGACCTGTTCAAGCGCCTTCATCGCCGGCTCCAGCAGCGCGCGATCCTTCATCACCGGGCGAAAGAACCGGAATGGCCCGGTGCGGTGCCCCATCGCCCCCAGCACGACGTTTTGCAGCACGGTCATTTCCATCGCCAGCGATGAAATCTGAAACGTGCGCCCCAGCCCGGCGCGGGCGCGGGCCACGGTATCGAGCGCGGTCACGTCGCGCCCGTCGAACCGGACCACTCCGGCATCGGGCCGCAGGTTGCCGGCGATCTGCTTGATCAGCGTCGACTTCCCGGCACCGTTCGGGCCGATCAGCGCATGGATTTCGCCGGCGCGCAGATCCAGCGACACGTTGTTGCTGGCGGTCAGGGCGCCAAAGCTTTTCGATATGTCGCGAATGTCGAGGATAGGTTCAGTCATGTGCCACCTCGCGCCCGGCCAGCACCCCGATCAGCCCGCCGCGGGCAAACAGCACCACGCCCAGCAGCAGCGCCCCGAGATAGATGTGCCAGTATTCGCTGAGCCCGCCAAGTTCGTGTTCGAGCACGATGAACAGCACCGCGCCCACGACCGGACCGTAAAGCCGCCCGACCCCGCCGAGGATCACGAAAATCATGATCTCGCCCGAGGTCTGCCAGCTGAACATGACCGGGCTGACGAAACGGTTGAGATCGGCAAACAGCGCGCCGGCCAGTCCGGTGATCGCCCCCGAGATCGTGAACGCCATCAGCCGCAGCCGGAACACGCCGATACCCACCGCCTGCACCCTCTCCTCGTTCTGCCGTGCCGCCGACAGCGCAAGCCCGAAGGACGACCGCGCCAGCCGCGACATGGCGAACAGCACGATTGCGAGGATGGCGAAACAGATACCGTAAAACTGGATCGGGTCCAGCGTGTTGAGGCCGGGAAAGCCGTTGCGCACATATACCGACAGCCCGTCTTCGCCGCCATAGGCAGGCCAGCTGATCGTGAAGTAGAAGAACATCTGCCCGAAGGCGAGCGTGATCATGATGAAATAGACGCCCGAAGTGCGCAGCGACAGGGCCCCGATCGCCAGCGCCGCCAGACCGCTGGACACGATCGCCACCAGCCAGATCAGCGGCATGAACTTGCTGCCCTCGAACAGGAACGGCCATTCGAAGATCGGCTCGTAGGATTGCGCATGGCTGGCCAGGATGCCCATGGCATAGCCGCCGATGCCGAAAAACACCGCATGGCCGAAACTGACCATGCCGCCCAGCCCCAGCGCCAGGTTCAGCCCGACGCCGGCCAGCGCCAGGATCACCGCCCGCGTCGCCAGGGTAATCATGAACGGCTGGTCCGCCTGCCAGGCCCAGAGCGGAAAAAGTACCAGCATCGCCAGCACGACAAGGTTGATTAGGGTCTCGCGCTGCATCTCAGGTGCTCCCGAACAGGCCGGTGGGCTTGAACACCAGCAGCACCGCCATGAGGATGTAGATCGACATCGACGCCAGCGCCGAACCGACGGCATTGGCCGCCGAGGCGCTCATGAACGTATCGAAGGCGACAGGCAGCAGCGTGCGGCCCAGCGTATCGGTCAGCCCGACCAGGATGGCACCCACCAGCGCCCCCTTGATCGACCCGATACCGCCGATCACGATCACCACGAATGCGAGAATCAGCACAGGTTCGCCCATCCCGACCTGCACCGACTGGATCGCGCCAATCAACGCCCCGGCAAACCCGGCCAGCGCCGCACCCAGCGCGAATACGATCGTGTAAAGCACCGAGATGTTGACGCCCAGCGCCGCGATCATCTCGCGGTCGCTTTCCCCGGCGCGAATCTGGATGCCGATCCGGGTCCAGGCGATCAGGGCGAACAGACCCGCGGCGACCAGCAGGCCGATGGCAATGATGGTCAGCCGGTACAGTGGATATTCGATGCCGCCCGGCAGCGTGACCGAGCCGGCAAGATAGGGCGGCACGTCGAGATAGAGAGGGAACGAACCGAACACCCAGCGGGTGCCTTCGGAAAAGATCAGGATCAGCGCGAAGGTGGCCAGAACCTGATCCAGGTGGTCCTTGTCGTAGAGCCGCCGGATCACCGCCACCTCGATCAGCGCGCCCGCTGCCGCTGCCGCGGCCAGGCTCGCCACCAGCCCGAGCAGGAACGACCCCGTCGCCGCCGAAACCGCCGCCGCCGCGAAGGCGCCGATCATGTAAAGCGATCCGTGCGCCAGGTTGATAAGCCCCATGACGCCGAAGATCAGCGTCAGCCCGGCAGCCATCAGAAACAGCATCACGCCGAACTGAAGCCCGTTCAGGACCTGTTCGATAAAAAGAAGAAAGGACATGTGGTCAGGATTCCGGATGCGTCGACGGGCGGCAGCAAAGCACCGCCCGTCGCAGGCGTTCAATCACATCTTGCACTCGGCATTATAGGCATTGCTGTGATCCTTGCTGGCGACTCCGATGACGCGGTTGGTCACGACATCGCCTTCCTTGATCACTTCACGCATGTAGATGTCGTGAATCGGGTGTTGGTTCTGCGAGAACGCGAACTTGCCGCGCACCGAATCGAAATCCGCCTCTTTCAGCGCCGCGCGGAAAGCGTCGGCATCCTTGATGTCGGCCTTGTTCAGCGCCGACACCAGCAGCAGCCCGGCATCGAACCCCTGCGCGGCGTAAAGCGACGGCAGGCGGCCGAACTTCTCCTGGAAGTCCTTGACGAACGCCTTGTTGGCCGCGTTGTCCAGATCCTTGGACCAGTGCGAGGTGTTCTTGACCCCCAGCGCCGCGTCGCCGATCGCGCCCAGAATGCCCTGGTCAAAGCTGAAAGCGGGGCCCATCACCGGCTTGTCGACGCCGCTGCCGGCATACTGCTTCATGAAGGAAATCCCCATGCCGCCGGGCAGGAAGAAATACAGCAGATCGGCGTCCGAGGCACGGATCTGCGCGATCTCGGCGGCATAGTCGGTCTGGCCGAGCTTGGTGTAGACCTCCTCGGATATCTCGCCCTTGAAGGTGCGTTTGAAGCCGGCGATCATGTCCTTGCCGGCGGGATAGTTGGGCGCCAGCAGGAACACCTTGCCGATGCCTTCGTCATTGGCGTAGTTGCCGGCGGCCTCGTTGAAGTCGTCGTTCTGCCAGGACACGTTGAAATAGTTCTTGTTGCAGCCCTTGCCGGCCAGCCCGGACGGCCCGGCATTCGGCGAGATGTAGAACTTGCCCTGCGCCGTCACCGCCGGCACCACCGCCATGGCGATATTCGACCAGATGATGCCGGTCAGCACATCGACCTTGTCCGATTGCACCATCTTGTCGGCGAGTTGCACGGCAACATCCGGCTTGCGCTGGCTGTCCTCGACGATCACTTCGATATCGTTGTTTCCCGACTGCTCGATCGCAAGCATGAAGCCGTCGCGCACGTCGATGCCCAGTGCGGCACCGCCGCCCGACAACGTTGTTATCATGCCCACCTTGGCGCCGCCCGCCATCGCCGGCGCGCTCAGCCCCGCCGCCGACAGCGCCGCCACAGATGCGGCGGCAATGAGTTTCTTCAGGTTCATGTCAGTCCTCCCACGTTTCGACCTGATCGTTGTTCCGGATCGGGCGTTGGATTCAGCCGTTCCGAGCCAGTTCAGTTTGCAGATGTCCGATCAGATGTACATCCGAACCGTACTAATTTGGTATATGAGTACCAATTTACGGTATTCGTGATTCCCCTTACTGTCAATGTTAACCTTACGCGGGGTCAACCTGACGTCTCCGTCGCGTACTTTTCGCTCGCTCCGCCGTTTTCACCACCCTGACGACGTGCAGTAAAGGGCCAAACTGCCCGCAGGTCGAGAAGAAATGCAGCCGTCGCGCGATCCGACCGCCGGGATGCCCCACATTTTCACCCATCGGCCTCCCGGCGCAGCAGGAACCGCTGAATCTTCCCGGTCGCGGTCTTTGGCAGGCTGTCGCAAAAGCGCACCGACCGGGGATACTTGTAGGGTGCGATCATCGCCTTCACATGATCCTGGAGTATCCTGACGGTCAGCGGGCTGGCTTCTTGACCTTCGGCCAGCACCACATGCGCCTCGACAATCAGCCCGCGACCTTCGTCCGGCGCACCGATCACCGCGCATTCCGCCACCGCCGGATGCGCCAGCAGCGCCGCCTCGACCTCTGGCCCGGCGATGTTGTAGCCGGCCGACACGATCATGTCGTCGTTGCGGGCGGCGAAATGGAAATAGCCGTCCTCATCCATGCGAAAACTGTCGCCCGTGATGTTCCAGCCATCGCGCACATACTCCTTCTGCCGCGCATCGGCGAGATAACGGCACCCGGTCGGCCCCTTCACCGCCAACCGCCCGATCTCGCCCGGAGACAGGTCGTTCATGTCGTCATCGACCACCTTGGCGACATATCCACCGACCGGGCGGCCTGTGCAGGCCGGGCGGTGATCGTCAAAGCGGTTGGTGATGAAAATGTGCAGCATCTCGGTGGCACCGATCCCGTCAAGCATCGGTTTGCCGGTCTTGGCCATCCAGTCGTCATAGACCGGCGCCGGCAAGGTCTCGCCCGCGGACACCGCGGCCCGAAGCGAGGACAGGTCGGCGCCCTCGTCCATTGCCTGCAACATGGCACGATAGGCGGTCGGCGCCGTAAAACAGACCGTGGCGCGGTATTTCTCGATGATCTCGATCATGTTCGGCGGGCTGGCCTGTTCCAGCAGCGTCGCCGCCGCCCCGAAGCGCAGCGGAAACACCGCCAGCCCGCCCAGACCGAAAGTGAACGCCAGCGGCGGCGAACCGACGAAGATGTCCTCAGGCACCACGTCCAGCACCTCGCGGGCATAGCCGTCGGCAATGATCAACAGGTCGCGATGGAAGTGCATCGTCGCCTTGGGGCTGCCGGTGGTGCCGCTGGTAAATCCCAGCAGGGCCACATCGTCGCGCCCGGTCTGAACCGCGTCGAACTGTACCGGTTTTTCCAGCGCCAGCCGGTCCAGCTCGGCGTCGTGGTTCGAGGTGCCGTCAAAACCGACCACGGTGTTCAGGAACCCGCTGGCGCGGGCGCAGACGACCAGATCGTCCATCAGCCGCGTGTCGCACAACGCATGGGTGATCTCGGCCTTGTCGACGATCTTGGACAGTTCGCCCGCGCGCAGCATCGGCATGGTGTTGACCACCACCGCGCCCGCCTTGGTGGCGGCCAGCCAGCAGGCCACCATGGCCGGGTTGTTGGCCGACCGGATCAGCACCCGGTTGCCGGGGCGAACCTTCAGATCCTCGATCAGAACATGCGCCAGCCGGTTGGTCCAGTCGGCCAGTTCCTTGTAGGTGCGCCGCCGCCCGTGGCCGATCAGCGCGGTGCGGTCGCCGAAACCCTTCGCGACCATCGCGTCGGTCAGTTCCACCCCGATGTTGAGCCGCTCGGGATATTCGAACCCCGCCAGCCGGAACTCGGGCCAAAGCTCGCGCGGCGGCAGGTTGTCGCGCGTGAACGTATCGGTATGGGCACTCGGTCCCAGCATCTCAGCCTCCCTGATATGCGCCCATCGTCTGACGGGCGATGATCACGCGCTGCACGTCCGAGGCGCCCTCGTAGATGCGCAGCGCGCGAATGTCGCGATACAGTTCCTCCACCTTCTGACCCGAACGCACCCCGTCGCCGCCATGCAGCTGCACGGCACGGTCGATCACCTCCTGCGCCCGGTCGGTGGCAAACAGCTTGGCCATAGCCGCCTCGCGCGTCACCCGAGCGGCGCCGCTGTCCTTTGCCCAGGCGGCGCGATAGACCAGCAGCGCCGCCGCATCCACGTCCAGCGCCATGTCGGCGATATGGCCCTGCACCATCTGCAGATCGAACAGCGGCGCGCCCTGTACCTGCCTTTCCGCAACCCGGGCCAGTGCCTCGTCCAGGGCGCGGCGCGCGAATCCCAGCGCCGCCGCCGCGACGGTCGGGCGAAACACGTCCAGCACCGACATCGCGATGCGAAACCCCTGCCCCGGCGCACCCAGCAACGCCGATTTCGCCACCCGGCAATCGCTGAAGCGCAACCGTGCAAGCGGATGGGGCGCGATAACCTGCAACCTTTCGACGACCTCCAGCCCCCGCACATCGGCCGGCACGACGAAGGCCGACAGCCCCTTCGCGCCCGCGGCCTCGCCGGTGCGGGCGAACACGGTATAGACATCGGCGATACCGCCGTTGGAAATCCAGGTCTTCTCGCCGTTCAGCACATAGCAATCGCGGTCCTCGACCGCCGTCATGGTCGAATTGGCCACATCCGACCCCGACTGCGGCTCGGTCAGGGCAAACGCGGCAATCGCCTTGCCGGCCCGCGTCAGCGCCAGCCATTCGTCCTGTTGTTCCGGAGTGCCGAACAGCGAGATCGCGCCGGTACCGAGCCCCTGCATGGCAAAGGCGAAATCGGCCAGCCCGTCATGGCGCGCCAGTGTCTCGCGGATCAGGCACAAGCTGCCCACATCCAGCGCCTCGCCCGAACGCGCCCCCGTATGGCAAAGCCAACCCCCTCCGCCCAGCGCCACCACCAGCGCGCGGCAGGCCGCATCGGTATCGGCATGGTCGATCCCTCCCAGCCCGGTACCGGCCCAACGTTCCAGCCCGGCGGCCAGTTCGCGGTGTCGGTCGTGAAAGAACGGCCAGGTCAGGAAGCTCCGGTCAGCCATGTGAACCACTTTCTCTTCATCTTGCCAGAAAAACTCCCGCCGGAGGCATCCGCGCAAGGCGCGGATTTCCGGCGCGCGGCCTCAATCCCCCTCGAATACCGGCTTCTCCCTGGCGGCGAACGCCTTGTAGGCGCGTTCGAAATCGCCGGTCTGCATGCAGATCGCCTGCGCCTGGGCCTCGGCCTCGATCGCCTGCTCGAGTCCCATCGACCATTCCTGCGCCAGCATCGTCTTGGTCATCATATGCGCGAAATTCGGGCCCGAGGCGATCCGCTCAGCCATGTCACGCGCCGCATCCATCAGCGCATCCGCCTTCACCACCCGGTTGTGAAACCCCCAGGCGGCGCCCTCCTCGGCGCTCATCGCCCGTCCGGTATACAGCAGTTCCGCCGCCCGTCCCTGGCCGATGATCCGGGGCAGGATGGCGCAGGCGCCCATGTCACAGCCCGCCAGCCCGACGCGGGTGAACAGGAAGGCGACCTTCGCCTCGGGCGTGGCGATGCGCAGATCAGAACACATCGCGATGATCGCGCCGGCACCGGCGCACACGCCGTCGATGGCGGCGATCACCGGCTTGCCGCAACTCACCATCGCCTTGACCAGATCGCCGGTCATCCGGGTGAAGGCAAGAAGCTCCTTCATGTTCATGCGCGTCAGCGGTCCGATGATGTCATGCACGTCACCGCCCGAACTGAAATTGCCGCCGTTCGGCGCGAACACCACCACATCGACATTGTCGGCGTAATGCAGGTCGCGGAACCAGTCGCGCAGCTCGGCGTAGCTGTCAAAGGTCAGCGGGTTCTTGCGCTCGGGCCGGTCAAGCGAGATCGTGGCAACCCGGCCGTCGATCCGGCACAGGAAATGTGTGGTGTTTTCAGTGGCCTGTCTCATGTTTCCTCCCGTGCGGTGCCTGCATCATGCGCCATCGAACCGTCGATTGCGCGAATCATGTCCTCGGCGGTAGCCACGTCGAACCGCGCCAGCACCGTGTCGATCCACGCCTCGTGCGCCGCCGCCTGGCGCGCAAATTCCGCACGCCCCTCGGCTGTCAGCCGCACCCGTGCGGCGCGGCGGTCGCCGGGCATCGCCTCGCGGCGCGCAAGACCGTCGCCCGCCAACCTCTCGACGATGCCGGTGACGTTGCCGTTCGACACCTTCAGCAGGCCCGATATCTCGCTCATCTTCAGACCGTCGGGGCGGCGGCTCAGCGCCGACATGACGTCGAACCGCGGCAGCGTGCTGTCGAACTCGCGCCGCAGCTTGTCGCGCAGGTCCGATTCGATGCCGCGGGTGAGTTTCAGCAACCGCAGCCATAACCGCAGCCGGGTCTTGGAGGTCGGTCCGGCACCCCCTGCCTGTCCGGCCGGGCTCACAACTCGCCCCCCGCCAGACTCAGCGCATGACCGTTGACCGACCGCGCTGCATCGCTGCACAGCCACAACGCCGCGCCGGCCACCTCGTCGGTACCGATGAACCTGTCCTGCGGATTGCCGGCCCGCAGCGAGGCGGCGGCTTTCTCGGCACTCATGCCCGTACTCTCCACGATTCTCGCGATCGACCGCTCCAGCAACGGCGTTTCGATGAAGCCGGGGCAGATCGCGTTCACCGTGACCCCCGTCTTCGCCAGTTCGACGGCCAGCGCCCGGGTCATGCCGATAACCCCGTGCTTGGCGGCGCAATAGGCCGAAACATAGGGGTAGCCCTTCAGCCCCGCGGTCGAGGCAATCGCGATCAGCCGACCCCAGCCGCGTTTCTTCATCGCGGGAAAACACGCCTGCCACAGATGGAACACGCCGCCCAGGTTGACCGAAAGCATCGCCTCCAGATCGGCGCCGGTCATTCGGGCGAAGGGTACGCTTTCCGCCGCACCCGCATTGGCGACTGCAACATCCACCGGCCCCTGCGCCCTTGCCGCCCGGGCCAGCGCGGAATCGAGCGATTGCCGGTCTGTCACATCGCAGATCTCGGCCCGCGCGCCGGTGCGGTCGGCCACGTCCTCCAGGGGTTGCGGGCGCCGCCCCAGTATCGTGACCCGCGCGCCGGCATCGGCGAACAGCGCCGCGATATCGGCCCCCACACCCGAACCCGCGCCCGAAACCACGATGTGACGCTCTGCGAGGCTCATGCCCGGATCACTTCCTGCTCGGCCTCGCGGTCGGCCAGCCGCCATGCCTGGTCGCGGCCCGGCAGATAGGGATCGGGCCAGCGTTCCTGCCGGTCGCCCAGCGCCGTGGCGGTGTGCAGCGTCCAGTAGGGGTCGGCCAGGTGCGGACGCGCCAGGCAGACCAGATCGGCCCGGCCCGCCATCAGGATCGAATTGACGTGATCGGCCTCGTAGATGTTGCCCACCGCCATTGTGGCGATTCCGGCCTCGTTGCGGATACGGTCGGAAAACGGCGTCTGGAACATGCGGCCATAGACCGGCGCGGCATCGGCCGAGGTCTGCCCCGCGGATACGTCGATGATATCGGCACCGGCGGCGGCAAAGGCGCGGGCGATCGCGACCGCCTCCTGCGGCGTCACGCCGTCATCGCCGGCCCAGTCATTCGCGCTGATTCGCACCGACATCGGTTTTGCCTGGGGCCAGGCCGCGCGCATGGCCGCGAACACCTCCAGCGGATAGCGCAGCCGGTTCTCGAGGCTACCGCCATATGCGTCGCCGCGCCGGTTGGACAGCGGTGAGATGAAGGACGAGATCAGATAGCCATGCGCGGCATGAAGCTCGATCATGTCAAAGCCGCAACGCGCGGCCATCCGCGTCGATGCGACGAACTGGTCGCGGACAAGGTCCATGTCGGCACGGTCCATTTCCCTGGGCACCGCATTGCCGCGCGACCAGGGCAGCGCCGATGCCGACAGCACCGGCCAGTTGCCCGATTCAAGGGGCGCGTCCATTTCTTCCCAGCCCAGCTGGGTCGATCCCTTGCGCCCGGAATGACCGATCTGCATGCACATCTTCGCGTCGGTCTGGGTGTGCACGAATTCGACGATCCGGCGCCAGGCGGTTTCGTGTTCGGGCGCGTACAACCCCGGACAGCCCGGCGTGATGCGCCCTTGCGGGCTGACGCAGGTCATCTCGGCATAGACCAGCCCGGCACCGCCCTTGGCGCGTTCGCCGTAATGCACCAGATGCCAGTCGGTCGGGCAGCCGTCGACGGCCTTGTACTGCGCCATGGGCGAGACCACGACGCGGTTCTTGAGGTCCATGCCGCGCAGCCTGAAGGGCGCGAACATGGGCGCGCGGGCGCTGTCGATTCCCGCCTTCGCATTGAACCAGCGTTCGGCGCGCTCCACGAAGGCCGGATCGCGCAGGCGCAGGTTCTCGTGGCTTATTCGCTGCGACCGGGTCAGCAGCGAATAGGTGAACTGAACCGGATCATGTTCCAGGTAGCGTTCGACATCCTCGAACCATTCCAATGAGTTGCGCGCCGCCGATTGCAGGCGCAGCACGTCGAGCCGGCGTTCCTCCTGATAGCGTTCGAAGGCCAGTTCCATGCTCGGTTCGGAGTGCAGGTAGGTGGCCAGCGAAATGGCGCTGTCGAAGGCCAGCCGCGAACCCGACCCGATCGAGAAGTGCGCCGTTGCCGCCGCGTCGCCCATCAGCACCACGTTTTCGTGATGCCAGTTCTCGCACAGCACGCGGGGAAAATTGATCCACACCGCCGACCCGCGCAGGTGATTGGCGTTCGACATCAGCCGGTGCCCGTCCAGATGGCCCGCGAAGATGCGCTCGCAGGTGGCGATGCTGTCTTGCTTCGACATATGCTCGAACCCCCAGGCGTCCCAGGTCGCCTGGCTGCACTCGACGATCACCGTCGCGGTATCGGCGTCGAACTGATAGGCATGGATCCACATCCAGCCGTGTTCTGTCTTCTCGAAGATGAAGGTAAAGGCGTCATCGAATTTCTGATGCGTGCCCAGCCAGATGAACTTGCATTTGCGGGTGTCGACATCGGGTTTGAAATGGCTGGCATATTCGTTGCGGATGCGTGAATTGATGCCGTCGGCGGCAACCACCAGATCAAAGTCGTGCCGGTAGTCCTCGGCCGAGGTGAACGGCGTTTCGTATTGCAGATCGACACCCAGTTCGCGCGCGCGTTCCTGCAGGATCAACAGCATCCGCATCCGCCCGATCCCGGCGAAACCATGCCCGCCCGAAACGGTGCGCTTGCCGTCATGAACCACCGCGATATCGTCCCAGTAGGCGAAATTCTCGCGAATGGCGGCAGTGCTGGCCGGGTCGTTGCCCTGCATGTTCTCAAGCGCGTCGTCAGACAGAACCACACCCCAGCCGAACGTATCGTCTGCCTTGTTGCGCTCGATCACGGTGACCTGGTGGGACGGGTCGCGCAGCTTCATGCTGATGGCAAAGTAGAGCCCCGCCGGGCCTCCTCCAAGACAAGCGACACGCATTCGGCATCCTCCCCTGCCCGTCCTGCACGCGGGCTTGCAACCGGCGGTTTCGAGGTCAGGTTATTGCAGGTCGAAAGATATTTCAAGGTTAAAGCTTCAGGCTTGAAATAATCCGTTGCCCTTCCTGGCGCTGCGCCACGGGCGGATACGGGCGTTGAACACGGGACCAACCCGTTGCACCATTGCCCAATCCTCGCGAAGATGCCGCCACCTAACGACAACACGGACCGACAGGAACGGGCGCCCGCATGACCGCACATTCTGACATTCTCGACCTCAAGGCCCGCATGGGGCAATCCATCATCGGCCAGCGGGATGTGATCGACCGGCTGGTCATCGGCCTGCTGGCCAACGGCAATCTTCTTGTCGAGGGGCTGCCGGGGTTGGCCAAGACCCGCGCAATCAAGGCGCTGGCCAGAAACATGGATGCCCGGTTCAGCCGAATCCAGTTCACCCCCGACCTGCTGCCGTCGGACGTGACCGGAACCGAGGTGTTCACGCAGACCGAGGGGGGCGGTACGTTCCGGTTCGAACCGGGGCCGATCTTTGCCAACATAGTGCTGGCCGACGAGATCAACCGCGCACCCGCCAAGGTGCAGGCCGCATTGCTCGAAGCGATGGAGGAACGCCAGGTCACGGTGGCCGGCACCACGCACCGGATGGAGCCGCTATTCATGGTGATGGCAACACAGAACCCGATTGAACAGGAAGGCACCTATCCCTTGCCCGAGGCGCAGATGGACCGGTTCCTGATGCATGTTAACATCACCTACCCGCCCGTCGATGACGAGGTCGAGGTCATCCGGCTGGTGCGGAACGAGGAGATCGCCGCGCTGACAGGTACCGCCGCGACGGGCGCCGCCAGTCCCGCCGCGCCGCGTCAGGCCATCCCCCAGGCGGCCGTGTTCTCGGCGCGGGCCGAGATCGGGCGCATTCATGTGTCAGACGCGATGGAACGCTACATGGCCGATCTGGTACAGGCGACCCGCACGCCGGCGGCGCTGAGCGACGATCTGGCCCGCTGGATCGAGGTCGGCGCGAGCCCGCGCGCCTCGCTGGCGCTGGACAAGTGCGGGCGCACACATGCCTGGATGGAAGGGCGCGACTATGTCGATCCGCAGGACGTGCGCGCCATCGTGCATGACGTGCTGCGCCACCGCATCGCACTGAGCTTTGAGGCGCAGGGCGACGGGATGCGTCCCGACGATGTCACCGACGAAATCGTGAAACTGGTTGCCCTGCCCTGACTGCCGAGACAAGCGTATGCCACGCCCAGACCCCGCCGCCCCGCACGACCCGCGCATACATGTCGATGCAGCGGGTCTGGGGCGGCTGGGCGCGCGGGCAAGCGCACTGAGCCTGCTGCCGCGACAACCGGCCCGATCGGTCCTGAACGGGCGCCATGCCTCGCGCTTGCGCGGGCGGGGGCTGAATTTCGAGGAACTGCGCGCCTATCTGCCCGGCGACGACGTGCGCAGTATCGACTGGAAAGTAACCGCCCGCACCGGCACGCCGCATGTGCGCGTCTATACCGAAGAACGCGACCGACCCGCCTTTCTGCTGGTCGATCAGCGACAGTCGATGTTTTTCGGCAGCCGCGTCTACATGAAATCGGTGATCGCGGCGCAGGCCGCCGCCATCGCGGCGCATCGGGTGCTTGGCCAGGGCGACCGGGTTGGCGGCATCGTGTTCGGAGACACGGCACTGGCCGAACACAGACCCCGGCGCCGCCCGGCGGCACTGAACCGCATGCTGAACTCGATCGCCGACGCAAACGCCCTGTTGCGGGCCGACCACCGCCCCGACAGCGCCGTGAAGCTCAACCATGTCCTGCGGCAAGCCGCTCGGATCGCGGGCAACAATGCGCTGGTGCTGGTGTTCTCCGATTTCGACGGGCTGGACACGGAAACCGAAGCGGCCCTGCGCCGAATCGCCATGGCAAACGACTTGATCCTGTTCAACGTCGCGGATCGGACATCGGCCGATCTGCCCCGCGCGCTGCACATGGCGGTTTCGGACGGCGAGATGCAGGCCGATCTGGACATCTCCGACAACGACCGGCGTGAACGGCTGCAAGCCGCCTTGCGGGGAAGGTTGACCAACCTGCATGGCTGGTCGCGGCGCTATGGATTTCCGCTAGTGCCGCTGGACACCGAAACACCGGCGCTGGATCAGTTGTTGCGCCTGTTCGGTCATGCGGGAGGCCGCACATGACGCCGGACTATGAAGGTCTCAACCTGATCGAGTTGCTGGACCAGCTCGAACCGACGCCAGAGCCGGCCCCGATCCCGATGACCCCGCAGACGCCGGGATGGATCGTGCTGGGGGCCGTGCTCGCACTGGCGGCGCTTTGGGCAATCCGGAAACTGGTTCTGCATCGCCGGGCCCGCGCCTATCGCCGTGCCGCGCTGCGCGAACTGGACCGCGCGGGCGACGATGCGGCGCGCATCGCGGATGTGCTGCGTCGCGCCGCGCTGGCCGGGTTTCCACGCGCACAGGTGGCCGGCCTGCACGGGCAGGGCTGGCTTGCCTTTCTCGACCGCACCGGGCCGGGCGGCTTTGACAGTGCCGCCGGAAACGGAATGCTGACCGCGCCCTATCGGGAAAGCCGTGACGATCCGGCATTGGCGCGGCTGGCGCGCGACTGGGTACGCAAACACCGGCAAGGGGCGGGCTGATGCTGTCGCTGGCCGTTCCCTGGGCGCTGGCCCTGCTGCCTCTGCCGTGGCTGGTCTGGCGCTTCGTTCCGCCCTACCGCGACCGGGTGCCGGCGATCCGCATCCCGTTCTTCCGGCAGGTGACCGAAGCCGCCGGCATTTCCGCCCGCGAGGGTGCGGTCGTGCTGTCGCGTAGCCGGGTCCAGATGGCTGTCGCGGTCGCGGTCTGGGGTCTCGTCGTGCTGGCGCTGGCACGGCCCGAACGGCTGGGTGATCCCGTCGTGATCGAAACCGCCGCCCGCGACGTGGTACTGGCGCTGGACATCTCCGGTTCGATGGACGAACGCGATTTCACCGATACCGACGGCAACCGGCAGCAAAGGCTCGAGGCGGTCAAGGGCGTGATGCGTCAGTTCATCGCCGGGCGCGACGGCGACCGCATGGCGCTGATCGTATTCGGCAGCCGCGCGTTCGTGCAGGCGCCCTTTACCGAGGATCTGCAAAGCCTGAACGGCTTTCTCGATCAGACGGCCGTGGGCATGGCCGGGCCGCACACGGCGCTGGGCGACGCCATCGGGCTGGGTATCCGCACCTTCGACGCCAGCGATGTCGACCAGCGGCTGATGATCCTGCTAAGCGACGGCGCTGACACCGCATCGCGGATGACGCCGGTCAACGCCGCCGCGCTTGCCGCCGAACGCGGCGTCACGATTTACGCAATCGGCGTCGGCGACCCCGAGGCGTCGGGCGAAGACAAGGTCGACCTCGCGGGTTTGGAGAACATCGCCCGTCAGACGGGCGGGCGGTTCTTCTATGCCGATGACGAAGCGGCGCTGAGCGAAGTCTACGCCGAGATCGACCGCCAGAACCCGCGCACGGTGGAAACCCTGACCTACCGCCCGGCACTCGATCTGGCCTACCTGCCGCTGGCCACGGCGTTGTTCCTCGTGCTGGGCACGGTGGCGGCGCTGCACTTCAGCGCGCGACGCAAGGCGGTGCGGCCATGACCGAGGCGCTGCAGCTCTTTCATTTCCTGCGGCCATGGCTGCTGTTGGCGATTCCGTTGGCGGTGCTGTTGTGGGTTCTGGTCCGGCGCCGGAACAGCGCCGACGACCCCCAGGCGCAGGGGATCGCGCCGCACCTTGCCCGGGCGATGACTGTCGGCAGGCATGAAGCGCGGCGTATCCAGCCGATAGACGGCGTGCTGCTGGGTGCGGTACTTCTGGCCCTTGCCGCCGCCGGCCCGACCTGGAGCCGCATTCCCAACCCGCTGGTGGCGGACACCGCGCCGTTGGTCGTGGCGCTCAAGGTGACAACCAGCATGCAGTCGCCCGACCTGGCCCCAACGCGGGCCGACCGGGCGCGCTTCAAGATCCTCGATCTGATCGACCGGCGCGCCGGGGCGCGCACGGCGCTGGTGGCCTATGCCGGCACGGCGCACCGGGTAGCACCGCTGACCGAAGATCCGAACATCCTGCGCCCGCTGCTCGAGGGGCTGACTCCGGCGGCAATGCCGCTGGAAGGTCAGAACGCCGGTGCGGCGCTGGGCCTGGCCGGCGAAATCCTTGCCGATGCCGGAACCGCCGGCGCGGTCCTGTTCGTCCTCGATGATCTCGACCCGTCCGACATTGCCGCCTTCAACGCAGCCACGGATCCGCCGCGCCCGCCGGTCCTGTTCCTGGTGATGCTGCCCGAGGGGCAAGCCCTGGCCCAGCTTGAGCGGATCGAGGATGCCACGACGGTTCATGTCACCCCCGACGACCGCGACATCGCCCGGATCGAACGCAAGGTGCGTGCCGCCTATGCCGCGGCCCTGGCCGATGACGACCGGTTGCAATGGAAAGACCGCGGCGGGCTGCTGGCATGGCCCGCTGCACTGCTGGCGGTGCTGTGGTTCCGGCGCGGCTGGACCATGCGCTGGGGCATTGCCGGGGCGCTGGCGCTGGGGCTGGGCCTGCCCGCCCCGGCGCACGCCGATGGCTGGGCCGACTGGTTTCTGACCCCCGACCAGCAGGGCATGATCGCCTTTCGCAACAAGAATTTCGGCCGGGCGGCCGAACTGTTCGAGGATCCGCTATGGCGCGGCCATGCCCTTTCCCGGTCGGGCCAGTACGCCGAAGCCGCCGAGGTGTTCGCCCGGATCGACAGCGCCGAAGCCGCCTTTGCCGAAGGCAATGCGCGGATGCGCAACCGCGAATACCGCCCCGCCATCGCCGCGTATGAAACGGCGCTGGCACGCCGCCCGGATTATCCCGAGGCAGCACATAATCTTGAGGTCGCTCGTGCGACTGTTGAATATGTGGAAACGGCGCGCGAACAATCCGATACCGGCGAAGACTCCGGTATCGGTGCCGACGACGTTGTGTTCGACAACAAGGAGGCCCGCGGAACCGACACGCAGATCGAAGGCAAGGACAAGGACGCCGCGCCGCTGAGCGCGGAACAATGGCTGTCGAGCATCGACACCGACATGACCGATTTCCTGCGCAGCCGGTTCCTTCTCGAAAACGCGCAGGCCGGGCAATGATGCGGCGCTGGCTCCTGCCGATCGCTGCCGCGCTTGCGCTGTTGGCGGGCGCGGCCCTGGCGCAGGACGATCCGCGCCCGATATTGCGCTCCGAGATGCCCGAAGGCCCGGCAATCGTCGGGCAGCCGCTGGTGCTGCGGCTGACGGTACTGGTGCCGACATGGATGCCAAAGCCGCCGGAATATCCTTCGTTCGAGGTTGCGAACCTCATGGTGCACCTGCCCGAGCGCGCGACCAACCCGGTCAGCGATACGATTGGCGGCGAAACCTGGTCCGGCACCACGCGCGGCTATCGCCTGTATCCGCTGGAACCCGGCGCGTTCGAGATCCCCGCCCAGACCATGACTGTCACCTATGCCGATCCGGACACGACCCAGCCGGTCACGCTGGATCTGCCGGTCGCTGCGGTGCGGTTCGAAGCCGTGTTGCCCAAGGAGGCCGAAGGGCTGGATCCGCCGATCGTGGCACAGCGTTTCACGCTGGATCAGACGTTGGCGGGCGATACCGGGCTGACGGTCGGCGGTGCCCTGACGCGGACCGTCACGGCCACGATCGAAGGCACGACGCCGGTCCTGATCCCGCAACTGATCGAGACACCCGAAGCGCCCGGCACCCCCGGCCCGCTGCGCGCTTATCCCGACGAACCGAAGGTAGCCGAAAGCGAGACCCGCGGCACCCTCTCGGGCAGCCGCAGCGAAACCGTCAGCTATGTCGCGCAGGCGGGCGGTTCGGCGGAGCTTCCCGAGATCCGCCTTGACTGGTTCAACCTCGAAACCGGCAGCGTGGAAACGGCCACGCTCGCCGCGATCCGGGTCGAGGTGGCGATGCCGCCCCCGCCGCCGCCCGATCCTCTCGCGATCGCGCTGAAGGCCGCTGCCACGCTTGTCGCCGCGCTGCTGGCCTATCTCGTCCTGCGCCGCGTCTCACCGCGCATCGCCAGCGTCGCGGCCGAGCTGCGCGGCCGCTGGCTGAACTCCGAACGCCGCGCCCACCGGACGGTTCTGCACGCCTTCAAAAGCCACGATATCGGCCAGGTTCTCGCGGCACTGAACATCTGGAACGAACACCACCCCGCCCCGCCTGCGGAAGATGCGGCGCGGCTGGCCCGGGCACTCGCGCCACTGGGCAAGGCCCGCTATGGCGCCACGGGCCAGGCCGCCGCTCCGTCGGATTGGCGCGGTGCCGAGGCCGCCTATCGGCGCCTGCGCAGCACCGCCCGGCATATGCAAAGGCCGGCCCGTCCCGGCCGGAAGCTGCCCGCCCTGAACCCGATGGCCGGTTCCCGGCCGATTGAACCGGTCCATGGCGCGACGCGCCAGAGGCGCTAACCGCGCCTTGCCCGCCAGGCCACGTATTTCGCCATCCAGCGTTCCAGCATCGGCGCCTCTTGTCCGGCATCGCCCAGATCCAGCGCACCGCCGCCAGCCCGGTACATTTCGGCAAACGTGTCCAGCACCCTGGACTTGACCATACCGCGCAGCGGCACATGCGCCATCATGCCATAGGCCGCCGCATGACCCGTCCGCGCCAGGTCGGGGTTGGCGCGCACCGTGCTTACCGCGCGGGCCAGGTCGGCCAGATAGGCATCTGTGATCTCGGCGTGTTTGGCTGTTACCATTGCATGTATGCCGTCTGGGTTCTGCACCCGGTTCACCGACCATCCGTCCTGTTCCAACTGGTCGGCCACGGCATAGATACTAACCGCCGGATCGCTGGATCCGAAAGCCAGCAGCGGCCCCTGCGGATGGCCGAGCAGCCGCAGCCCGTCGATCTTCGCGATCCCCGCCTTCAACGCATCGACCGCCTGTGCCGTCCGAGACGCCAGATCGCGATAGCCAGAAACGCCAAGTTTCTGCATCACCGCCCAGGCCGCGGCATAGGCACCCCCGGGCCGCGTCCCCAGCAGGGCGGGCGAGGCGAAGACGCCGCCGGGCCAGTCCTGATACACGAACATCTGGTGTTTCAGCGTGTCGAGGTCGCGGTAAAGGATCGTCGACGCGCCCTTGGCGGCATACCCGTATTTGTGCAGATCGGCGGATATCGACGTGACGCCGGGCACGCGAAAATCCCAGTCGGGCAGGTCGATACCGTTCATCTCCATGAACGGCAGGATAAGCCCCCCGACACAGGCATCGACGTGAAGGGGGATGCCTTTCTGCTGTGCGATTGCACCCATTTCGGCAATCGGGTCGATGGTGCCATGCGGGTATTCCGGCGCGCTGCCCAGCACCATCACAGTGTTGCCGTCCATCCGGCGCCCGAGTTTCGTGATGTCGGTGGCCAGATCCCCGTTCACCGGCAACAGCCGCGCCCGGACCCCGAAATATTCCGCGGCCTTGAACCAGGCCACATGCGCGGTTTCCGGGATCACCATGTTGGGCCGCGTTACCCGGCGCGTCTTGCGCGCCATGTCGCGGTAGGTCTTCACCGCCAACAGACAGCTTTCGGTGCCTCCCGCCGTCAGTACGCCGCAGGTGTCCGGCCCGCCATGCAGCAGCCCCGCCAGCATCGAGACGATCTGGCTTTCCATTCGCTTGAGGCTCTGGAACGCCGCCGGATTCAGACCGTTTGCAGAAGAATACTGACGATAGGCGGCAGCCGCGAAATCGTCATGCGCCTCGTCCAGATGGTAGACCAGGCTCCAGATGCGGCCCGACCTGTAGTCGGGGTCGGCCCGTGCGAAACCGCGCAGCTCGTCCAGTACCTCGGCTTCGGGCCGGCCCGTGTCGGGCAGTTTGCGATGCGTCATTCTCACCCTCCGGAAGCCAGCATCAGCGCCACGGTGATGCCCAGGTAATTGCCGATGGCGAACCCCAGAATGCCCGTCGCCATGCCCGACATCAGAAGCGCCGGGTTCTTCAGACTGCGTGCCACCATCGGAACGAAGGCCGGCGACATGATCGCGGCCACTGACGTTATCATGAACGTGTCGACATCCACCCGGGCGACGCGGCAAAGAAGTGCATGCAGCACGAGACTGCCGAACGTGGCCAGGGCGATGAAGATCAGTATCGACGCATCCATCCCTGCCAGCGCCGACAGATCCATCGACGCCGCCACCGCCAGCGAAAATACATAGATCAGGTACATTCCCAGTTTCGGCGCGGCGCGGTTGGCCCGCATCCGCGGCACCAGCGAGGCCACGAGCCCGAACGTGGTCAGCAGCACGATCACCATGATCTGCGGTTCACCGATGCCGAGACGCGGCGCCAGCACCACCGCCAGCCCGACACAGACCGCCGCCGCCCCCAGCGCGGCCGCGATGCCGGGAATGGACGAGAACCGCAGCAGGTCGCCATAGGTTTCACCGTCTTCGCCCGCGATCTCGCCGCCCTGACGGGCGCGTGGAAACGGCCGCAGGAAACGCGCGAAAAGCCGGTGTGCGAATGTCAGGACGAACAGCAGATAAAGGCTGCCGATCACGGTATCGACGGTGGCGAACAGCAGGTAACGCGCATCCGGGATGCCCAGCGCCAGCTTGATCGCGCCCATGTTGGCGATGCCTCCGGTGTACATCCCCACCGCCATGCCGGCCAGTTGTTCCGGCGCCGCGACACCGCGCGCCTGGAACAGGTGAAACAGCAGCGTTGCCACGAACACCACGGCAACCACCGCCAGCAGCATGGACAGCATCGCCCGCCCCGCCACATGCCGCCAGGCCGCCATATCGACCGAAAACAGCAGCAGCGCCAGCGCCAGCGCAAGGCTGGCCTCGGTGATCGTGGTGCGGATAGCATCGGTTTCGTCAGGCAACAGGCCGGACAGGCCGATCAGAAGACCGGCGGCATAGCACAGCACGATCGGCCCCAGCGCACGGGCCGCACCCACATGCCGCACAAGCAGGAGAATGAGCGCGGGGCCGCCGGCAAACAGCAGCGCGGCAATGATCTGCATCAAGGGTACATCCTTCGCACCAGCCAGCGGGCCGCCAGCAGGCCGCGCACATTTTCCCGCATTATGCGGCCGTGATGGCGCAACGCAAGGCAAACGCCCGTGGCGCACGCATGCCGCGCCGGGCTTCGCGCCGCCCCATGACATCGGAGATAGATAGAGGGGATTGACGGATTATAGATATGTGACATAACTATATTCGTTAGTTCGAAACAAGCACACCAACGGAAACCAAATGAGCGAGAGCATTCTCAAGATCGAACAGGATGGCGATATCGCCACGCTGACCATGAACCGTCCGGCCAAGCGCAACGCCATGTGCGACGATCTGCTGGCGGCCATCGACGGGTTCTTTTCGTCGCCTCCCGCGGATGTCCGGGCCGTCGTTCTGACCGGCACGGCGGGGCACTACTGTTCGGGCCTCGATCTTGGTGAACACGTCGCGCGCGACGCCGAGGCGACGATGCGCCATTCGCGCAACTGGCATCAGGTGATGGACCGTATCCAGTATGGCGGCCTGCCTGTGGTGTCGGCCATGTTCGGCGCGGTGATCGGCGGCGGGCTTGAACTGGCCACGGCGACGCATGTGCGAATCGCCGAACCCTCGACCATATTCCAGCTGCCCGAAGGCCGGCGCGGCATCTATGTCGGCGGCGGTGCCTCGGTTCGCGTCGGGCGCATCCTGGGCGCCGATCGCATGATCGAGATGATGCTAACCGGGCGTAAGTACGACGCCGATCAAGGGCTCGCGCTGGGCCTTGCCCATTACAGTGTCGGCAAGAATGAGTCGCTGGAACTGGCGAGAAAACTGGCGCGCCGGATCGCCGCGAACGCGCCCTTGTCCAACTACATCATGATTCAGGCACTCAGCCGGATCGAGGACATGGCCAAGGCCGATGGCCTGTTCACCGAAAGCCTGTGCGCGGCACTGACCCAGACCAGCCCGGACGCCATGGAGGGGCTGGCCGCCTTTCTGGAAAAGCGCGCGCCTAGTTTCGGCTGATCCGATGGCCGAGTATCCCGCGACCACCGGCCCGGACCACATCGGCGCAATATCGGACGCCACGCTTCGCCTGTTCGCGGGCTATTACATGAAACGCGCCTTCAACGTGGTGTGGGCGGATCTTTCGCAAACCCTCAGGCCGTTCGGGCTGCGGATGCTGACCTATTCCGCGTTGACGCTGATCGTCGACAATCCGGGCCTGCGCCAGGCGCAGCTGGCCAGTGCGCTGGCCATGGAGCGGCCGAACATGGCTGTCATCATCGACGAACTGGACCGGCGCGACCTGATCCGGCGCGACCGCGATCCGACCGACCGCCGCGCCTATGCGCTGATGCCGACCCCGGAGGGGCGGCAACTCTGCGAACGGGCGACTCGGGCCGTGAAAGGCCACGAGGCCCGGCTGTTCGGGTTTCTGAAAGACGATGAACGCGCAGCACTCTTGCGGGCGCTGCACCGGGTCGAAACCGGCACCAAGGGAGAAGGCGCATGACCGGAACAAACGATTATCTTCGCCATCACGTCACGCGGCAACAGCGCGACGACGGCACCGTCATCCTCGGATCGGGCCTAGATCTGGGGCCGGTGGCACGCTGTTCCGGTGAATGGCTGCACCGCTGGGCCGAGGAGTCGCCCGACCGGGTGTTTCTGGCCGAACGCTCGGGCGCGGGCTGGCGCAAGGCCACCTATGGCGAGATGCTGGAACAGGTGCGCGCCGTGGCCGCCGCGCTGCTGGAACGCGGATTCGGGCCGGGCAGGACGATCGTCGCGCTGTCCGGACCGGGCATAGATCACGCGATCCTGACGCTTGCGGCGCAATATGTCGGCGCACCGATCGTGCCGCTGGCCGAACAGTATTCGCTGATCACCGAAGCGCATTCACGCCTGCTCTACGCGGTGAACAAGGTTCGCCCGGCGATGATCTATGCCAGCGACGGCGACCGGTTCGCCGCCGCCCTGGCGCTGCCCGAACTCGCCGGAATCGAACAATTGGTCAGCCGGGGCGCCGGGCCGAACCAGACGCGTTTCGAAAGCCTGCTGTCGGGCCGCGCCGGCCCGGACGTGGACGCCGCCCATGCGGCGGTCGGCCCGGATACCATGGCCAAGATCCTGTTTACCTCCGGCTCGACCTCGATGCCCAAGGGCGTGCCGCAGACGCAGCGAATGATGTGCGTCAACCAGGCGCAATACCTGGCCTGCCTGCCGATGCTGGGCGCGCGGCCGCCTGTAATGGTCGACTGGCTGCCGTGGAACCACGTCTTTGCCAGCAGTTCCAACTTCAACATGATCCTGTCCAACGGCGGCACGCTGTATCTCGACGATGGCAAGCCGGTGAAGGCCCTGTTTGAGCGCACCCTCGAAAACCTCGCGATGCAGGGCGCCACGCTCAGCTGCAACGTCCCTATCGCCTATGCGCTGCTGATCGCGGCAATGCGCGACAACGCGGACCTTCGGCGCACGTTCTTCGCCGATCTCGACCTGATCTTCTATGCCGGCGCCTCGCTGCCGCAGGATGTCTGGACCGCGCTCGAGGACATGGCGCTCGAGGAAACCGGGCGCGTTCCGATGATGACCTCAAGCTGGGGCATGACCGAAACCGCTCCGGCGGCGATCCTTCACTACCAAGGTGGCGCTTCGACCGGCATGATCGGCGTTCCGCTGCCCGAGCTTGAAACCAAGCTCGTCCCAGACCAGCCGGGCCGCTACGAACTGCGGGTGCGCGGGCCCAACATCATGCCGGAATATTTTGAAGACGCTGAGAGGACCGCGGAGAGCTTTGACGAAGAAGGATTCTTCGTCACCGGCGACGCGGTGCGCTTTGCCGACCCCGACGACATAACCCGCGGGGTGCGCTTTGACGGCCGCGTGGCCGAGGATTTCAAGCTGATGACAGGCATTTGGGTGCATGCCAGCGCCCTGCGGCTTGCGGCCTTGGCAACCCTTGGCGGGCTGGTTCAGGATGTGGTCGTGACCGGCGACGGGCGCGCAGATCTCGGGCTCCTGATCTTTCCCAACCCCGCGCGGGTCCAGGCCGGGGCCGGCCAGGCCGTGATCGACGATACGGATTATTGCGCCGAGATCGTCACCCGTCTGCGCGATCTGGCGTCGCACGCCACCGGATCGTCGTCGCGCATCGTGCGCGCACTGGTGCTGGCCGAACCGCCCTCGGTCGGCGATGGCGAAATCACCGCCAAGGGCAGCCTGAACAACCGCGCCGTGCTGTCGCGCCGAGCCGGGCTGCTGGAACGGCTGTACGACGACGGCGATGCGGCGGTTCTGCTGATCTGACGCACCCGCCTTCTCGTCATCCGCAACAGGCATCTGGCAAACCGCCCTAACCCGAGGAACCGGAAATTGATCGACATCTCGCGCATTCGCGCCATCGACATTCATACCCATGCCGAGGAACCCTGCGGCTGCCACGCTGACCAAGGACGCTCGCTACTACGCGCGGCACAAGGCCAAACGGAAGTGTGACACGGCAATGCGCCGGGCGATCAAAGCGAACGCAGTGCCGCGCTGGCTGACCTAAGACCACAAGCGGCAGATTCTCGACATCTACGAAGAGGCGGAAAGTCTAACCGAGGTGACGGGCATCCTGCATGAGGTTGATCATCTCGTCCAACTGTTCGGTCAAAACAAGAGTGGCGAAATCGTCATTCGCGGCCTTCATGTCCCGTGGAACCTGCGCGCCATTCCACGGTCGCTGAACCGGAAGCGTAGAGACTGGTTCTACATCCGCGATGTGGAAGGCGGGATCGCTTCATCTGATGGCGACGACGAAATCCCGTTCTGATTCTGCCTTGCGCGGCAGGCGCCCAGCCGTTAAATGGGCGCCTGTCGCCGCAGTAGCTCAGCTGGTAGAGCAATGCATTCGTAATGCATGGGTCGGGGGTTCGAGTCCCTTCTGCGGCACCATTTCAAATAGGCGGTTAGCAGAAACGCGCGAGACGCAGAATCAGTCGGTAGCAGGAACGTTCTTGCGGTTTACTTTTTCATGCAGTCGGCAAAAGTGCACGGATAGCTTGAGAACAAGCATATAGAAGCCGGTGTTGCTGAGCGTGAACAGTTTCTCTCGATCCGTAGCTTCGACATGCGCGGCAACCGGCATCGAATGCGCATCATCGAGCCGCACAACGTGGTCTTCGGCCAGCGGGCCACCTCTGGGCAGGAAGAACATGTTGGTGGTCTTCTGCGCCCGGATTGAAGCGAGTTTCACGTCCACCTTCTGCTCGTCGATGCCACTGGCACGCAGAAGCGCCTCATATGCTGCGAGCTTCACCAAGGGGGCGAATATCAGGCGGGCTGGCACATCGCGCGGATTTTCCGGGTCAACGTCGCAGGAGTTCGACAATACGAGGCCTTGGACAGAACGCCGTTCCCCTGTGTCGAATTTGAAAAGCTGAAACCCCCGCCAGCCATCCCCCTGCAACATGTCTGCCTTGAAGTTGTCACGGTAGGGGTCGAGGAAGTAGTCAGCCGTTCCGCCTCGTGAGATCGCTTTCAATTGATCGACGAGAACCTGACGATCTTCAGCCGTCAGGTAGTATGGTATCTGCTGCTGAAGGCTCTCGGCGTCGAAGTTCATTCGCTCAGTTAGGATTGGTAGAGGGCATCCACATTCTCATCCCAAACCGCTTCGAACTCTGCGCCGAGCGGCTCTTGGCCTTCGGACAGGGACGCGAAAATGTCTGCGACCTCCTGAGCAAAATCACTCGAAGTGGTCGTTGGAATGACAGCGAACTCCGCCTCGTAGAAACTGAAGGTCGGGTTGCTCTGCGATGTGACATAGACCGGTTCTTGCGCAGGCCACGAAGCATTGGCGACGGCGACCGCCGCATTCAAGCCAACGATTGCGGCGGTGGCGGTCATGGTGCGGGGAAGTACGATTTCATTCATAGACAGGCCCCATCTCATCAATAGTTTCTTGTTTCAGGCAGCCGAAAAAGTGGATCTTGTTCGACAGACGAAGGGTCTCAAGTTCTGGTTCCAACCCACCTGCGAACTCGTTGAACGGAGTGGGCTGAATGTTTCTAATAGAGTCTATGTCAACCACCACACCGTTCGCTTCTCGTCCGTCGGGCGTCCTACCTCGTGCGCCGGTTATCACCGTCAGGATATGGATGGTTTCCCCTTCGGTGTGGTGCACTTTCATGTCGATGTGATCATCATTCACTTCAAGTGTGCCAATGCGAAGTGAGAGGTCGATTTTCGCGATCTGTTCAGCGAGCGTCGGAGCCTCAATCAGGTTGACGTATTTGACGGAGTACCGGTCAACCCTGCCCGCAACGCCGACATCGGCGATAAGGCCGATCACTTCGAGGATCTTAGCCTTGAAACTCGGCCATTTCGGATAGGGCATTTTGCAACTAATGACCACGTTTCGGTCGCCCACAGCGATCACGTAGTCACCCCACTCCAACCGTTGTGTCGGCGCGTAATGCAGTGAGGGGTCATTTGAACGCATGGGTTGCGGAATTTCCGCCGCCGGCAAGCGCTTAATAGAAGGTTTTGGTTCAAGCCTGTGGAAAAGAATACCCGGCAGAATGTCCGCAAGAGGCGCCGATGCCTCCATGCGCAGTTCGCAGAGCGCATCCACGAGCGGCTCGCGCTCGAGTATCTTGGGCAGTTCTCTAACGGGCACGTCGTCCTCCGGCTCGAATCGCAGTGTATCCTGAGAGCGAATCGGCGACAAGAGTCGGCAGGACTCGAAACGCCCTAGGAGTCAATATAGTTTCCAGCTTACCCAACCATGAACACAGCGCTCCTGCACTGCAGATCCTCGAAACATTCTTGAAAACCGGATTCCCAAAAATGCCTGACGTCTTGATGATGCTTGGATAATCAGGCGCAGCACCACTCACTACGAATGACGTGCTCTACCAGCTGAGCTACAGCGGCACTTCCCGGTCCGGGAACGTTCCCCGGAATCTGCGCGCTGCCTCATGTCCCTTTGCCGGAAGCAGCACCGCGCGGCGGGTGATTAGCACCGCGGCGCGGCGCTGGAAAGAGGTTATTTGTTCCCCTTCCCCGCCTCGGCTTCATCGGCGGGCGAATCCGTCACTTCGGGTTCGCCGCCATCCCCGCCGCCGTCCGGGGACGGCGCGGCATCTTCGTCATCGGCACCCGCGGACTCGTCAGGCGTGCCAAAGGGGGCATCGCTGCGGTCCTCGATGTTGCCGACGATCAGCGGCAGCATGTGTACGCCGGTGGCGCTTGGGCGGTCCTGGGTTTTCGGCGCGGCCCAGCTCAGCGTATCGAAGCCACCGCAATTCTCGCACACGGGCGCCCAGTCGCCGTGGATATGGTTGCAATTGTCGCAAACCCATTGCGGACCGCGCGGCGCGGTCAGGGCGCGGGCCAGCCAGCCCTGGACCACCGGGTCAGGCGACCCTTCACCACGTTCGATCGCCGCCATGAGGGTAAAGGCGCGGGCATCGCCGCCATGCTCGACCAGATCGCCAAGAGCGCGGCGCGCTTCGGGGAAATCCTCGGCAACTATGTTGAGTTCCGCCAGCAACAGCCGGGTTTCGGGGTCTTGCGGATGCAGTTTCGTCAGCGCCGCGAATCTCTTGATCCGCTGCGCCGGGGTTTCGTCCGGGGCAATCCGCGCAAAGGCGGCTGCCAGATCGGGATGCGGCTGAACCTCCCAGGCTTTCCTGAGCAGCCGCGCGGCGTTGCGCGGCTTGCCCCGTTCGACATAGCCATTGGCCGCCATCACCGCTGCGGGCACCAGATCGGGCGAAAGGCGGTTCGCCTCGATCGCCTTTTCGCGTGCGTCCACACTGGCGCCCTCGTCGATCACGCCTTTCGCCTCGGACAACGCCAGCACGGCATCACGGCGCTTGTAGACATCGCGCGGCAACGTGCCGGTCTTCAGCTTGGCACCGAGCGTGCTGCGCGCTCCGGCCCAGTCGTGCGCACGGGTCTGAAGCGCCAGAAGAACATCCTGCGTCGCCTCATGCGCCGGCTTCAGCGCCAGCGCCTTTTCGGCCAGCTTGCGGGCGGTATCGCTGTCGCCGGCGGCAAGTTTCTGGTTCATGATGCCGCGCACACCGACAAAGCGGGTTGACTGGTCGGTAACAAGCTTCTTGTAGGCCGCTTCGGCCCTGGCCGTGTCGCCCGACATTTCCGCCGCCTGCGCGATCAGCAGGTTGGTCAGTTCCGGTTTCTGCAACAGCTTTTCGGCCTTGTTGGCCCTGGACATCGCCTGGCGCCCCTCGCCCGAGGCCAACGCCATCAGCGAATCGGCCAGCGCCTGATAGCCGCGGCGTTCGCGGCCGCGATCGAAATAGCGCGAGATCGCGGTTTCGTCGCCGTTGAGAAATTTCAGTATGGCAATCAGCAGCGACACCAGCTTGAGGGCGATCCAGACCACCAACACGAGAATCAGCAGCGCGATCACCGATTGCAGCGCGCCCAGCGTGTATTCCGTTCCCGCGACGGTGATCTGCACGCCACCGCTCGCTTCCATCAGGTACCCCGCCCCTAGCGCCAGCAAGGCGATGATCGCAACGAACGCGAGTATCTTGATCAGTGACCACAGCATGACAGGTCCTTCAATTGGTGTTCAGGCTCTGGGCGAGCGTATCGGCGGCCGCGATGGCGGCCTCCCGGTCCGAGGCCTGCGCCACCCAACCCGCCAGCGCGTCACGGGCTGCGCCAGGCAGGGTATCTATCTCGCTCAGCGCCGCTTGCAGATCTCCGTCGGTCAAGGCCGCCTGGGCACGCGACAGCACGGCATCCGCGTCGTCGCCATCGCGCGGTTCGACCGACCGGGCACCAAGCTGGCGTTGCAGGAAGGCGCCGATGCCGCCGGTTCCCCTGGTCTGCTCGCGCGCGGCGGCCAGGGCCTCGCGGGCAGCAGGCGGAAACGCCGCCTGCAACGCGCTCAGCGTGGCAACACCATCGCCTGAATGCGCGGCCAGTGGGGCCGGAACATCCACCCCGGCGGCGTTCAACTCATCCAGAATCGCGGCATAACCCGCCCCCCCGTCCAGCGCGGCGGCAAGGCGCGCGGCACTGGCGCGGGCGGCGGCCAGTTGCGCCCGCTCGTCCGCCTGTTTCTCAAGTTCCCGGGCCTGCGCCTCCATCTCGCGGGCATCGGCGACAAGCCGCTCGACCTCGGATCGCTGGGTTGCGACCGCCTGGCGCATCGCCTCCAGTTCGCGTTCGTAGGCGGCAATCGCGCTTTCGGACACACCTTCCGAGATAGGCCGCTTCTCGACCTCGCTCAGACGCGCTTCCATCGCCTCCAGATTGTTTCGCGACGCGGCGGCGCGTTCATCCAGAGCGGCCAGTTTTGCCGGCAGCGGCGCCAGCTTGTCCGACAACTCGGCAATCCGGGCCTGCAACGGCGCGATATCGGGCGGCGGGTTGGCTTCGGCCGCCTGGCGCATGGCCTCGGTCAGTTCGCCCTGCCGGGCGATCTCGGCGCGCAGGTCGGCAATCGTCTGGGCGTGATCCTCGCCGCGCAGGAATTGCGGCAGATAGGGATCGAGAACATCGCTGCGGGCCACGAAAAAGCCGAGCATGGCCGCGATGATACCACCGATCAGCGCCGCCCCGAATCCGCCGCGTTTCTCAACGACCCGTTCGACCGGCCCGCCCGGAATGGCGTGTTCGGACTGGCGGGTTTCAGCAGTGGCGGCCGGCTCCGGTTCGGGATCGAGCGCCAACGGATCGGCATCTGCCGCACCCGGGTCCGCCGTCGCGTCGGCAACATCCGCAGCCACAGGCTTGTCCGGGCTTGCATCGGGCGCGGGGTCAACCGCCGCCGGGTCGGCGGCACCGGCATCCGCGGGCTGCCCCGGCATGTCCCCGCTTTCCGGCTGTGTCGCCGGATCGGGCCGGGCCGGCCGATCGGTTTCCGGCGTGCCGGGCGTTGCGCCGTTGCCTGCGTCAGGGTCGGGTTTCTTTCTGTCGGCCACCTGCCTCCCCCTTCTTCGTTTGTCCGGTCGGATGTCGGCAATCCGCCGCTCAACCCTACTGCGGCCCGGAACCGCCCTCAACCCGGTTCACCTGCTCGACAAGATCGCCGATCGAGTCGATCATCGCCTCCGCATCCGGGCGTGCGGCGGTTTCCAGCGCCGTATGGACCATGGCGCGCAGCGGTGCGGCGACCGCATCGCTAAGCGCGGCAAGATATAAAGGCGCCGATCCCCGGTGAACATCGACGAAATGTCGCGCCGTGCGCGGTGAAAATAACGGCACGATGACGGGACGCGGCCCGGCCAGAACCGATTTCGCAGCATCGTTCAGCGGCAACAGCAGCTGATCATAGATCGCCTGCGCGCGAGCGGCGCACCCGGCGCGCGACAATTCCGCCGAGATATCGACACTGGCATGCGCGCCGCGCAGATGCACAAGCGGAAACGGTGGTGGCGATGCGGCGAAATTCCGCAGCAGCGTCCGGGCATCCGGCCCTGCGCATTGCGCCTGCCAACCGGCCGCCCGCGCCGCTGCAGACGTCGCCTCGCCGACGCAATAACAGGGCAGATCGCGCCGACCGGTCAGCGCCGCGGCGGCCGCGACGCCATTTCGCGAACTGAACACGATGGCGCGCGCATCGCCAAACTCGATCTCGCGGCTTCTCGGTTCGATCCGTATCAGCGGCGAATAGACCGGAGCCAGACGCCCGCGCAGTTCGGGCGGCAGGGCAGCCACGAACCGCAGGGAATCGTCGCGCGGACGGGTCATCAGCAAGCAGGCCATCCATCGCGCCCCGGGATTGTTTGCACCGGGGTTGGGTGATACGCCGCTCTGCAAGGGGATGCAACGGCTGGGCGCATGGCGCGGACACTCACCATATTGGGGCTGGAAAGCAGCTGCGACGACACGGCCGCCGCGGTGATCCGGCAAACCGGCGGCGCGCGCGCCGATATCCTGTCGTCGGTCGTGTATTCCCAGACCGGCCTGCACAGCGCCTATGGCGGGGTCGTACCCGAACTGGCGGCACGCGCGCATGCCGAAAAGCTCGATATCTGCATACGCGACGCGCTGGCGCAGGCCGCGGTCCGCCTGAGCGATCTGGACGCTATCGCGGTCACGGCGGGCCCGGGGCTGATCGGCGGCGTCTTGTCGGGTGTGATGTGCGCCAAGGGGCTGAGCGCCGCAACCGGGCTGCCGCTGATCGGGGTCAACCATCTGGCGGGCCACGCGCTGACGCCAAGGCTGACCGGCGCCGCCGTCTATCCGTATCTCATGCTTCTGGTTTCGGGCGGGCATTGCCAGTTCCTGATCGTGCGCGGGGCGCAGGATTTCACCCGCCTGGGCGGCACAATCGACGATGCGCCGGGAGAGGCATTCGACAAGACCGCGCGGCTTCTGGGGCTTGACCAGCCGGGCGGCCCGGCGGTCGAGGCCGAGGCACGGGGCGGCGATGCCGCCCGGTTCGACCTTCCGCGGCCGCTGCTTGACCGGCCCGGGTGCGACCTGTCGTTCTCGGGCCTCAAGACGGCCCTTTTGCGGGCGCGCGACCGCATCGTATCCGACCAGGGCGGCTTGTACCGCCGCGACCGCGCCGACCTGTGTGCCGCCTTCCAGCAGGCGGTGGCCGAGGTGCTGGCGGAAAAGTCGCGCCGGGCGCTGCGGCTCTATCTGGCCGAAAACCCGACCGCTCCGATGTTGGCCGTTGCCGGCGGCGTCGCCGCGAACCAGGCCATTCGCTCGGCGTTAGAGACGGTTTGCGCCGAACTGCGCGCCACGTTCACGGCACCCCCGCTGGCCCTTTGCACGGACAACGCCGCGATGATCGCCTATGCCGGATTGGAACTTTACCTTGCCGGGCACCGCGACGGGCCCGATCTGGTGGCACGGCCACGCTGGCCGCTCGACAATGACGCGGCCGCCATGCTGGGTGGCGGCAGGAAGGGGGCCAAGGCATGACCATCGCGGTTCTCGGCGCGGGCGCGTTCGGTACGGCGCTGGCGATCTCGCTCGCGGGAAACGGGCCGGTCACGTTATGGACCCGCTCGGCCGGACAGGCCGACGCCATGCGGCAAACCCGCAGGAACGCCGCACGCCTGCCCGGCATCGTTCTGCCGGATGCTGTCGAGGTCACGGCCGATATCGGCGCGGCGGCGCAGCGAAAGACGCTGCTGCTGGCGGTGCCGATGCAGCAGCTGCGCGCCTTGCTGCTCGAACACGCCGGGATGCTGGACGGGCGCGGGCTTGTCGCCTGTTGCAAGGGGATCGAACTTCAGACCGGGCTTGGCCCGGTGGCCGTGATCGCCCAGGCCCAGCCGCGAGCCCGGACCGCCCTGTTGACCGGGCCCAGCTTTGCCCATGACATTGCACGCGGTCTGCCTACGGCGCTGACCCTTGCCTGCGGTGACGAAACACGCGGAAAGTCCCTGCAACAGAGCCTGAGCACGGCCAATATCCGTCTCTATCGCACCAGCGACACCGTTGGTGCCGAACTGGGTGGGGCGTTGAAGAACGTCATCGCCATCGCCTGCGGGGCGGTCATCGGCGCCGGGCTCGGCGACAGCGCCCGCGCCGCACTGATGACACGCGGATATGCCGAGATGCAACGCATGGCACTTGCACGCGGGGCGCGGCCCGAAACCCTGGCCGGGCTGTCGGGGTTAGGCGATCTCGCGCTGACCTGCACGTCCGAACAGTCGCGCAACTATCGGCTTGGCCTGGCGCTGGGCCGTGGCGAAACCTTCGACCCCAGCGTAACCGTAGAGGGCGCGGCAACGGCGCGCGCCGTCGTGGCCCGGGTGCAAGCCATGGGTCTGGACATGCCGATATCGCAATCAGTGGCCGGGCTTCTCGATGGCGATCTGACGGTCGATGATGTCATGGCCCGGCTTCTGGCCCGGCCCCTCAGGGAGGAATGACATGGACGATTCTTCCGAAGGCGACGAATCCGGCGACCGGACGGCGCGGCGCCCGTGGCCCGGCCGGGGACCATTCAAACTCCGAACGCGAACATGAACAAAGGTGATTGACCGATGGCATATTGGCTATTCAAATCCGAACCCTCGACCTGGAGTTGGGAGAACCAGAAAGCCCGCGGCAGCGCAGGCGAGGAATGGGACGGGGTGCGCAATTATCAGGCGCGCAATTTCATGCGCGAGATGAAGTTGGGCGACCGCGGTTTTTTCTATCATTCGATGAAGGAAAAATCGGTGGTCGGCATCGTCGAGATCTGCGCCGAAAGCCATCCTGACAGCACGACCGACGATCCCCGCTGGGAATGCGTCGATATCAAGGCGGTGCGGGATTTCGAGATTCCCGTAACGCTCGAACGTATCAAGGCCGAGCAGAGGCTTGCCGATATGGTGCTGGTGAAGAACTCGCGCCTGTCGGTGCAGCCGGTCACGGAGGCCGAGTGGGCGATAATCTGCGAGATGGGCCAGACAAGACCCGACTAAGCGGGAATAAGTCACCCGTCGAATGGCAGGGTCTGCTATGGGTCTGACGCTGGTGTCGATCTGAATAACGGGAAGGCCCCGGCAGAGCCGGAACCTTCCCTCACCCCGCGTGTATCCACTACCACCACACGCGTTCAGAAATATCAGGTTCCGGCCATCCTGGCCGCGATACCCTGATACACGATCACGGTGCCGTCAGGCAAACCCGAACCGATGAAGATACTTCTAAAATACGACAGGACGACGCTGCGCCACGCCGGGCGACTCAGCGGTAGATGGCTTCCTTGCCAAAATGCTTGGTCAGCATGTAATAGACGACCGCGCGGTACTTGTTGCGTTCGGACTGGCCGTAGGTGTCCATCGCCTTGTTGATTGCCGCCGTCAGTTCGGGCCCGTCCGGCAGGCCCAGCTTCTTGATCAGAAAGTTCTTCCTCACGGTCTCGATCTCGCCTTCCTGACTGGCCGCAACGGTCGAGGCGTCGGCGTCATAGATCGCCGGACCGCAGCCGATCGTGACCTTGGTCAGCAAATCCATATCCGGCACCATGCCGCACTTGTTTTTCAGATCGTCTGCGTATTTGGCTATCAGATCGTCACGCTTTCCCATGGAATGTCCCCCTCTGGTTCGACAAGAAATCAACTCTACGGATTTTCGTGACCAAACCTTACCCGCCCCAGACAGGTGGACAAGGGAAAAGATCATCGCGATCCTCAAACGAAATGCGCGCCACTGCGGGGCGCGTGCTCCCGGCAGGGTATCGGGGCGGGGTCGTTGTGCAGGACCGCCGTCCCTGGTGTTGCGCTTGTGGGTGGCGACAGTCGTTTTCGCCCCTCCTCCCGTCGTCGGTCGTGCGTTCCGCGCGCCTGCCCGCCCTTCAACCCCGCCAGCCGGCAACAAAAAACGCCCCGCCGGATCGGCGGGGCGCAAGATGTGTACCGGCGGCGTTCGTCAGTACCGGTAATGTTCGGGCTTGAACGGACCGTCCTGCTTGACGCCGATGTAATCGGCCTGCTCGCTGGAAAGCCGGGTCAGCTTGACACCGACCTTGTCCAGATGCAGACGCGCGACCTTTTCGTCCAGATGCTTGGGCAGAACATAGACTTCATTCCGATACTGCTCGCCCCTGGTCCACAGTTCGATCTGGGCAAGCGTCTGGTTGGTGAACGATGCCGACATCACGAAGGACGGATGCCCGGTGGCGTTGCCCAGGTTCAGCAGGCGCCCTTCGGACAGCAGGATCATGCGGTTGCCCGACGGCATCTCGATCATGTCCACCTGGTCCTTGATGTTGGTCCACTTGTGGTTCTTCAGCGCCGCGACCTGGATTTCGTTATCGAAATGGCCGATATTGCCGACGATGGCCATGTCCTTCATCTCGCGCATATGCTCGATGCGGATCACATCCTTGTTGCCGGTGGTGGTGATGAAAATGTCGGCACTGGCGGCCTCGTCCTCCAGCGTCGTCACCTCGTAACCGTCCATCGCCGCCTGCAACGCGCAGATCGGATCGACCTCGGTCACTTTCACACGGGCGCCCGCGCCGCGCAGCGAAGCCGCAGACCCCTTGCCCACGTCGCCATATCCGCAGACCAGCGCGACCTTGCCGGCCAGCATGGTGTCGGTGGCGCGGCGGATACCGTCGACCAGGCTTTCCTTGCAGCCATACTTGTTGTCGAATTTCGACTTGGTGACGCTG
>JBKEDD010000050.1:0-37157 GCA_047975215.1 Jhaorihella sp. | reverse complement strand
CCCTCGCGGCGGCGCGCGGCGGGGCGGGGCAGGGGGCGCGGTGCGGCTTCGGGTCCGGCGCCCGGATCGGACTTCGCCGCGGGCTCGGCGGGGGCGGGCTCGGGGGCGATTACGGCGGGCTGTTCGGGCGGTTCGGGCGGTTCGCGCGGCGTTCCTGCCTCGGGTGCGGCTTGCGCCCTGGGCCTGTTGCCCTCGCCCTCGACCTCGATCCGGGCCAGGTCGCCGCCGATGGCCAGCATGTCGCCCGGCTCTCCGCCCAGCCAGATCACCTTGCCGGTGACTTCGGTGGGGATTTCCACGGCAGCCTTTTCGGTCATCACCTCGGCGATGATGTCGTCCTCGCGCACGATGTCGCCGACCTTGACGTGCCAGGCGGTCAGTTCCGCCTCGGCGATGCCTTCGCCCACGTCGGGCAGCTTTATGGTGAATTCGCCCATGGCTCAGGCCTCCATCACGGCCCGGATGTTCTCGACGATGCGCGCCGGGCCGGGAAAGTAGTGCCATTCCTGCGCATGCGGATAGGGGGTGTCCCAGCCGGCCACACGCAGCACGGGTGCCTCGAGATGCCAGAAGCAGTTGCGCTGCACCAGTGCGGCCAGTTCGGCGCCGAACCCCGAGGTAAGCGTTGCCTCGTGCACGATCAGGCAGCGTCCGGTCCTTTGCACCGAAGCGACGATGGCATCGACATCCAGCGGTATCAGCGTGCGCAGGTCGATCACCTCGGCGTCGGTTCCGCTTTCGGCCACCGCCGCCAGCGCCACATGGACCATCGTGCCATAGGCGAGGATGGTCAGGTCGGCGCCCTCGCGCACGGTCTTGGCGCGTCCCAGCGGGATCGGGCACCAGCCTTCCTCGACCTCGGACAGCGGCGAGGTTTTCCACGATTCGACCGGGCGGTCGTGATGGCCGTCGAACGGCCCGTTGTACAGCCGCTTGGGTTCGAGAAAGATCACCGGATCGGGGTCGTCGATGGCCGCCAGAAGCAGCCCCTTGGCGTCCTGCGGGTTCGACGGCACCACGGTCTTCAGACCGGCGACATGCGTGAACAGCGCCTCGGGGCTCTGGCTGTGGGTCTGGCCGCCGAAAATGCCCCCGCCCGTCGGCATCCGTATCACGATCGGGCAGGTGAATTCTCCGGCCGAGCGATAGCGCAGCCGCGCCGCCTCGGATACGATCTGGTCATAAGCGGGGTACATGTAGTCGGCGAACTGGATTTCGACACAGGGTTTCAGCCCGTAGGCGGCCATGCCGACGGCGGCGCCGACGATGCCGCTTTCGCTGATCGGAGCATCGAAACAGCGCGAGGGCCCGTATTTCGCCTGCAACCCGGCGGTACAGCGGAACACGCCGCCGAAATAGCCGACGTCCTCGCCGAACACGACGACCCTGTCGTCGCGCCCCATGGCAACGTCATGGGCATCGCGGATCGCCTCTACCATTGTCATGCGGGCCATGTCAGTACCCCGTTTCGTGGCGCTGCCGCAACAGGTGCGGCGGCATTTCGGCGTAAACGTCCTCGAACATCTCGCGCGGGCTGGGGTGGCGGCCGGTATGCAGCGTGCCGATCTTTTCGGCTTCCTTCTGGGCCGCGATCACCTCGGCGCGAATTTCCGCCTCGGCCTGGGTGTGGCGTTCCTCGGACCAGGCGCCGATGGCGATCAGATGCGCCTTGAGCCGCAGCACCGGGTCGCCCAGCGGCCAGGCCTCGCTTTCGGCCTTGGGCCGGTATGCGCTGGGATCGTCCGATGTCGAATGCCCGCCGGCGCGGTAGGTCACATATTCCACCAGCGTCGGGCCGAGGTTGCGCCGCGCCCGTTCGGCCGCCCATTTGGCGACCGCATGGACGGCCAGATAATCGTTCCCATCCACCCTGAGCGACGGGATGCCGAACCCGTGGCCGCGCGCCGCGAAGGTGCCGGCATCGCCCCGCGCGATGCCCTGAAAGGTCGAGATCGCCCATTGATTGTTGACAATGTTGAGGATCACCGGCGCCTTGTAGGTCGAGGCAAAGACCAGGGCGGCGTGAAAATCGCTTTCGGCGGTCGATCCGTCCCCGATCCAGCCCGCCGCGATGCGCGTGTCGCCCGATATGGCCGAGGCCATCGCCCAGCCCACCGCCTGGATGAACTGGGTGGCCAGATTGCCCGAGACCGAGAAAAAGCCGTGATCGCGCGCCGAATAGAGCACCGGCAATTGCCGCCCCTTGAGCGGGTCGGCCTCGTTGGAATAGATCTGGCACATCATCTTAGACATGGGATAGCCGCCGGCGATCAGAAGCCCGGCCTGCCGGTAGGTGGGAAAGTTCATGTCGCCGGGGTCGAGCGCCTTCCGAAACGCGCAGGCTACCGCCTCTTCGCCCAGGTGCTGCATGTAGAACGATGTCTTGCCCTGACGCTGCGCCGTCATCATCCGGTTGTCGAAGATGCGCAGCGTCATCATGTGGCGCAGCCCCTCGACCAGTTCCGCCTCGGACAGCGCCCCGGCCCAGGGGCCGACCGCCCGGCCCTCGCGATCCAGCACGCGGATGATGGAAAACGCGAGGTCGCGAATCTCCTGCGGATGTTCGTCGATCTCGGGGCGGCGCACCGATCCGGCCTGCGGGATGGTCACGTTCGAGAAATCCGGCGTGTCGCCGGGGCGCAACTCGGGTTCGGGGACGTGAAAGGTCAGTTTCGGTGCGTCGGTCATTCCTGTCGCCTGTGCAGACCCGGCTCGGACTTTGCCGGGCGGAATCGGTTCCGGTTCGTCAGGAGGATAGCGTGGTTTCGCGGAATTTCATCCCGTTGCCTGCGGATACGACCCGGTTTCAGGCGATAACCTCCATCCCGCGCCCGCGCAGGCTCGCAAGAAGCCCCGGATCGGCCCCGCCATCGGTGACAAGCGCCCCGATCCGGTCGGCCTCGATACAGCGCACACGGCTGGCGCGGCCCAGCTTGCTGCGGTCGGCCAGCACCGCGACGCGCGCCGAACGGCCGCTCATGGCGCGGGCGATCTCGGCCTCGTGCAGCGCGAAATCATGCGCCCCGTCCAGATCCACGGCCACCGGTGCGACAAAGGCAAGATCGGCACGGAACCGCGCGATCTCGGACAGGGTGAGTTCGCCGAAAGTCGCGGGCACGTCAGCGAACATCCGTCCGCCCAGAAGCAGCAGGTCGATGCCACCGCCCGCGCCCTGCACGGTATTCGCGACCGCCAGCGAATTGGTGATGACGGTTATCCCGGACAGTCGCGCCAGTTCCTGCGCGAAGATCGCGGTGGTCGATCCGGCGTCGATCATCACGCACTGCCCCGGCTCGATCAGGGCGACTGCCTTGCGGGCGATCTCGCGCTTGGCGCGCAGATGCGTCGCCATGCGGTTGGCGAAGGGGGCTTCGGGTGCCGCCTCGGGCAGGACCGCGCCGCCATGCACACGGCGCACACGGCCCTCGCGGTCCAGGTCCAGCAGGTCGCGGCGGATGGTTTCACGCGACACGCCCAGCAGATCGGCGAGGTTCTGCGCCCCGACCCGCCCGCGTGCGTCGAGCATGGAGAGGATGCGCTGATGGCGGTCATGCGCCCACATCTCAGGCGTCGCCCCCGTTTCGGTCGCGTGCGTACCGGCGCAATAGTGCCTTCATCACCAGCAGCGAGACAGCGACGACCAGCATGACGCATGTGGAAAAGGCCGCTGCCTGCGATGTGCGCCCGGAATCGTCCAGCCGCATGATGGTGACGGCGGCGACGCTGAGGTCGGGCGTGGTCAGGAACACCACCGCCGACAGCGTGACCATCGAACGCATGAACAGAAAGAACAGCACCGACACCAGCATCGGCATCATGAAGGGTGCGATCACGTCGCGCGCGATGCGCGCCTTGCCCGCGCCCAGGCTGCCGGCGGCTTCCTCCAGCGCCTCGGGTAGCTGGAGAAAACCCGTCTGCGTCGTCAAGAACGCCTGTGTGTGGTAGTGGTAGAAGTTGACGATCGCGATCAGCGTCGCCGTCCCGTAAAGCAGGTAAAGCGGTGTCGCGGTGGAATTGAACGTCAGGATATAGGCCAGGCCCAGCACCATGCCCGGCACCGCTGCCGGCATCGCCGCCATCACCTGCAGGGGGCGCGCAACCACGCCCGGCGCGTGGCGCAGCCCGATGCCAAGCGCGAAAACCGCCGCCGTGCCCCCTAACGCCGCCATGACCGAAATGACGATGGTCATCCAGAGCGAGGAATAGCCGCCGGCAAGCGAGATGTCGTAGTGCTTGAACGTCAGGCTGAAATTGTAGGGCCAGAGCTTGACGAAGCTGGCATAGACGACGATACCGATCACCGCGACGATCCCGGCGGCGATCAGAAAGGACAGCGCGGCGACGGGAATGTCCCGGCCGGGGGTATAGACCGGGCGGAACGGCTGGATATCCCCGGCGCGCCGGCCGATCTGGCGGCGCGCGGTCTGGCGTTCGATCAGGTAGGACAGGACGGTTGGAAGCAGCAGCATGATGCCCACGACCGCGCCCATGTTGAAATTGCGCTGTCCGACCACCTGGCTGTAGATCTCGGTCGCCAGGACCGAATAGTCGCCCCCTATGACCGCGGCGTTGCCGAAATCGGTGATGGTAATGGTGAACACAACGAATGCCGCGTTCAGTACCCCGAACTTCGCCGCCGGCAGCGTCAGGTCGCGGAACTGGCGCGAAGGCGGCGTACCCATCACCTCGGCCGCCTCGTAGACGCGCGCATCCAGCAGCACCAGCGCCGCGCCGATGATCATCACCGCCTGGGGCAGCGCATAAAGCGTGTTGGCGATCAACAGGCCCCAGAAACCGTAGATATCCATCTCGATCCCGGTCAGGCGGCTGACAAGCCCGTTGCGGCCCAGCAGGAAGATCAGCCCCAGCCCCTGCACCAGCGACGGTGCCAGCATCGGCAGAACGATGACCGCCCGTATCAGCCACTTGCCGCGAAACCGGCAACGGTACAGCCCCTGCGCAATGATGAAACCGGCCAGCACACTGATCGCCGTGGTCGCGCCGCCCATCGCCAGCGAATGCCGCGTAGCGCGCCAGAAGCCGGCAGAGCCGAGCACCTGAACATAGTTGCCCGCACCGATGCTGCCATCGGCCTGGGTGATCGAACGCAGGAACACCACCACCATGGGATAGACGAAGAACAGCACCAGCCCGATCAGCGGCAGCCCGATGCAGGCGGCGGCGAACAGCGTATCGGCATCGAACCCGCGCCGCTTTGCGCGGGCTTGCTGGGCGGGCGCGTTCATGTCCTGCCCGTATCGTTCAGAACCCACACGCAATCCTCCGGGCGGATCGTCGCGCGCACCTCCTGGCCCGGGGCGAAATCGACCCGGCCCGAGGCTTCCGCGATCAGCCGCCCGGCGGGAGTGTCAAGCTCGATGCGGCGCAGGTTGCCCAGAAACGTGACCGAGGCAATGCGCGTGTCGGCGCCCGTCTCGGGTTTCAGTACGATCTGTTCGGGGCGGATACAGGCAAGGAAATTGTCCTCCCTCCCGGCCGGCCGCCCGGTCAGAAGCGAGGGGTCGAGGCGGCGCAGGTCGGCCGGGGCGATCAGGTTGCTGATACCCATGAATTCGGCGACGAACCTGGTTTTGGGTTGCAGGTACAGGTCTTCGGGCGTGCCCGACTGGATCACCGTGCCGTGGTTCATGCAGATGATCCGGTCGGCCAGCGCAAGCGCCTCTTCCTGGTCATGCGTCACCATCAGCGTCGGGATGCCCAGCGATTTCTGAAGGTTCAGGATCTCGCCACGCAGATCCGAGCGCACCTTGGCATCCAGCGCCGAAAGCGGTTCATCCAGCAGCAGGACGCGCGGATCGACGGCGATGGCACGCGCCAGCGCGACGCGCTGCTGCTGGCCGCCCGAAAGCTGGCCGGGATAGCTGTCGGCCAGTTGCGGCAGCTTTATGAGGTCGAGAAGTTCGCCCACCCGCGCCCCGATCGCCGTCTTGTCGGTGCCGCGAATCTTCAGCCCGTAGCCCACGTTCTCGGCAACGGTCATGTCGGGAAACAGCGAATAGGACTGGAACACGATGCCAAAGCCGCGCTTGCGCGCCGGTAGCGCCGACAGGTCGTCGCCCTGAAGCGTGATGGTGCCCGAATCGAGCGATGTAAGCCCGGCGATCAGCCGCAACAGCGTGGTCTTGCCACAGCCGCTGGGGCCCAGCAGGCAGACGAACTCGCCCTGTTCGATCGACATCGACACCGTGTCGAGCGCGGTGAAGCTGCCATAGGTCTTGGTTGCGTTTGAAACGTCGAGATACATGGATTTCCAGGGGATGCTGATTGAAGGCGGCGCCCGGCCCTGGGACCGGGCGCCATGGTTCAAGGGCGGCTCAGCGCCCGAACTTTTCTTTCCAGGTTGCCTTCACCTCGTTCTGGCGTGCCGCCGAATCGGGAAAGTCGATATTGGCCAGAATGGCGTTCACATCGCTGGGAAGCCCGGCCTCGGCCGAGGATTCCGCCGGCTCCACCCCGGGGATCGTGATGAGGATCTTGTACTGGCTGTAGTGGCTGGCCGCGTCGTCGGTCAGCAGCCAGTCCATGAAGCGTTTGACATCCTCCTTGTTGTCGGACGCCTTCATCAGCCCCGCCGCCTCAAGCTCATAGCCGGTGCCCTCTTCGGGAAACACCGCCTTGAGCGGATAGCCCTGCTCGACCGATTGCAGGGCGGTGATCGCAAGCGAAATGCCAACGGTGTACTCACCCGCCCGCGCCGACTTGCAGGGTTTGGAGCCTGACGAGGTGTATTGCGCGATGTTCTTGTCGACGCGTTCAAGCTGGGCCCAGCCTTCTTCGTCGCCCAGGCTCTGCAACAGCGAGATGACGTGCAGATAGCCGGTGCCGGACGAATTCGGGTCGGGCATCAGAACCTCGTCCTTGAAGGCGGGGTCTTCCAGATCCTTCCAGCTTTTGGGCATCGGCAGCCCCTTGTCCTTAAGACGCTGCGTGTTGACACAGAAGGTTCCCATATATCCGGTCGGCGCGAACCAGCGGTCCTGCGGGTCGCGGTACTTCGCATCCAGAACCTCGATACCCTTGGGCACATAAGGTTCAAGCTGATCCAGAATCTGCGGATCCATCGACGCCGTTACGGCCTGACCCCAGATCATGTCGGCCTGCGGATTGCCCGCCTCGGCGATCAGGCGCGCGGCCAGCTTGCCGGTCGACAGGCGCAGGACGTTGATCTTGAGATCGGGCAACGCCTTTTCCGCGGCCGCGACGTAATCGGCAATCTCGTCTTCCTCATAGGCGGTATAGACGGTGATTTCGCCCGCCTGGGCGGGCATCGACGCGGCCAGCGCGATCAGCGAAGCGGCGAGGGTGGTCTTGGAAACGTGCATGTTGGATCTCCTCGTTGGCGTTCTGTCTTCGGTTTTCCGGTACCGGCCGCAAGGGGCCGGTCCGGGCCGGGTCTTTGGGGTTGTTTGTGCAGGTTTGCACTTTTTTGCGTTTTGTCCAGCCGTTTTTCGTCATGCGATGGCACGAACCGCCCGACCGGCCCGGCGCGGCGGCGGGAAATCCGGGCAATGATCGGGAAAGGCTCGTGCAGGGGGATTGCATCGCGATCCGACGCCGGATGGCGTTTCGAACCGCGGTCTATCCCGGCACGATCAATGCGGGGGCACTTTGGCAGGCAGGTTGTGAAAGGGCGGAAAGTCCGGGGCGGCGGGCGCCCCGGCGGGGTCAGCCGATCAGCCCGGCATGGCGCATCGCGGCGTCGATCGCGGATTTCGTTGCGTCCGACAGGCCGGTCAGCGGCAGGCGCACCTCTTCGCTGCACAGGCCCAGTTTCGACAGCGCATATTTTGCGCCGACAAGCCCCGGTTCGATGAAAATCGCCTCGTGCAGCGGCATCAGCCGGTCCTGATAGTCCAGCGCCTTTGCATAATCGCCGGCCAGGGTGGCGGCCTGGAATTCGGCGCACAGCCTTGGCGCCACGTTGGCGGTGACGCTGATGCAGCCGACCCCGCCATGCGCGTTGAAGCCCAGCGCCGAGGCATCCTCGCCCGAAAGCTGGATGAAATCCGGCCCGCAGGCGGCGCGCTGCTGGCTGACCCGATCCAGCCTGGCGGTGGCGTCCTTGACGCCGATGATCCGGGGCAGCCGGGCCAGATGGCCCATGGTTTCCGGCGTCATGTCGATGACCGAGCGGCCGGGAATGTTGTAGATGAAGATCGGCAGTTCGCAGCAATCGTGCAACGCGGTGAAATGCGCGATCAGCCCGCGCTGGGTCGGCTTGTTGTAATAGGGTGTGACCACCAGCGCCGCGTTGGCACCGACTTTCTCGGCGTGCCGCATGAAGCGAATCGCCTCTATGGTGTTGTTCGATCCCGCGCCGGCGATCACAGGCACCCGGCCGGCGGCGGCCCTGACCACCTCGGCAACCACGATCTCGTGTTCCTCATGGCCGAGCGTCGGGCTTTCGCCGGTCGTGCCCACCGGCACCAACCCGTTCGAGCCTTCGCCGATCTGCCATTCCACCAGTCGTTTGAGCGTGTCGAGATCCAGTTCGCCGTTGCGGAACGGGGTGACGAGGGCCGGCATCGAACCTTTGAACATGGGCACGCTTCCTGGGTTGCGGTTGGGGCGGGCGCGATGCTCCGCCGGATTGGCGCCCGCCACCGGATTGTGGTTGATCCGGGCCGGGCAAGGTCTATCGTCACAGGCTCTAGCCTTGGATGGCGGGGGTTGGCAAGTGAAGACGCGCATTCTGGTTCGCGTGATGGCCGCGGTCGCGGTCTGCGCCGCATTGATTCGGCCGGTGGCGTCGGCGGAAGTGGATCAACTGCGCCGCGCCCTGAGCGAGATGCGCGATGGCAACTGGACCATCGCGCTGAGCGTTGCCGGGGCGCGTGGATCCGTGGCCCGAGACATCATCGTCTGGCACTGGCTGCGCGCCGGGCAGGGCAGCGCCGGCGATGTCGAGGTGTTTCTCGACCGTCGGCCCGACTGGCCCGGCCTGGACTGGCTGCGCCGCAAGAGCGAGGATTCCTTCAGCGGCGAAGACCCCGACCGGGTGCTGCGGTTCTACGAGGGCCATCCGCCCCAGACCCCGGAAGGCGCGCTGAACCATGCCGCTGCCCTGATCGCCAGGGGCCGCGACGGCGACGCCCAGGCCGGCCTGGTGCTGGCCTGGCGGACCATGCCGATGGGGGCGGGGTTGCAGGAGATGTTTCTGGCCCGCCACGGCGACCTTCTGAAACCGCATCATGCGGCGCGGCTGGACCGGATGCTGTGGGATGACCACCTTGTCAGCGCCCGCCGCATGCTGCCGCTGGTCGGTCAGGACCAGCGTGCGCTGGCCGAGGCGCGCATCGGCCTGATGGACATGGCGCCCGGGGTCGATGCCCTGATCGGGCGGGTTCCCAAGGCGCTGGCCAGTGACCCGGGGCTTGCGCATGCCCGCTTTGTCTGGCGCGACCGCAAGCGGCGCAACGATGACGCGATCGAACTGCTGCTGGAGCGCAGCACCGATGCCGCGAGCCTGGGCGAGCCGGACAAATGGGCGCGCCGCCGCAGCGATCTGGCGCGCCAGGAGATGCGCAGCGGCGATCCGCTGCGCGCCTACCGCATTGCCGCACGCCATCACATGACGCCCGAAGCCGGCTATGGCTATGCCGACCTGGAATGGATCGCCGGTTATATCGCATTGCGCAAGCTGAACGATCCGGGCACCGCGGTCACGCATTTCCGGCGTTTCGATGCCGCGGTGGCCTCGCCCATATCGAAGGGGCGGGCGGGGTATTGGCTGGGCCGCGCCTATGCGGCGCTGGGCGATGCCGACAAGGCGCACGATGCCTATGCGGCGGGAGCAGGTCATCAGACCTCGTTTTACGGCCTGCTGGCGGCCGAACGCATCGGCCGGCCGTTCGACAAGACCCTGGCCAATCCGCCCGAACTGCCGCCCTGGCGCGATGCGGCGTTCATGAAATCAAGTGTCGCGCAGGCAGGGTTGCTTCTGCTCGCGGCGGGCGAACCGGACCTGGGCGAACGGTTCCTCGCGCATCTGGTCGAAGGGCTCGATACGCAAGAGGCCGGACAACTGGGCCAGATGGCAGTGGATACGCAACATCCGCACCTGGCGGTGATGATCGCCAAGCGCGCGGCGCAGGATGCGACGATCCTGTACGGCGCCTATTACCCGCTGCATCCGGTGGGCGAACTCGATCTGCCGATGGCCGCGGAAATGACGCTGGCCATAGCGCGGCGCGAAAGCGAGTTCGACGCATCGGTAATCAGTGGCGCCGGAGCTCGCGGTCTCATGCAGGTGATGCCAAAGACCGCCAGGATCGTTGCCACCGATCTGGGCATACTCGGCGGTCACAGCACCGACCGCCTGATTGCCGACTGGACCTACAACGCCAAGCTCGGCGCCAACTACCTGGCCGGGCTGGCGAGCGATTTCGGCGGCAACGTGGTGCTTATGTCGGCGGGCTACAATGCCGGCCCGGGCCGCCCGATCCGCTGGATGGAGCAATACGGCGATCCGCGCAGCGATGCCGTGGACGTGGTGGACTGGATCGAATCCATCCCGTTCGACGAAACCCGCAACTACGTGATGCGCGTTACCGAAAGCCTGCCGGTCTATCGTGCGCGGCTGGGCAAGGAGCCGCTGCCGATTCCGTTCTCGGCGGAACTCAAGGGATCGACCCTGCGCGAATACGCGTTGCAGCGTTGAGGCGTCACCCCTTCACCCGTTCGCGCCACAGGGTGAACAGCCCCGCGCCGATCACCATCGCCGCGCCGATCGTCACGTTCACGCGCAGGGTTTCGCCAAACAGCGTCAGGCCGAGGATCGCGGCCCAGACCAGGTGGAAATAGGCAAAGGGTTGCACCGCGCTGGCCTCGGCCACCTCGTAGCAGCGGATCAGCAGCCAGTGGCCCGAGGCGCCGGTGATGCAGAGCAGCCCCATCCAGGCCCAGTCCGGTGCGGTCATCGCCTGCCAGTGGAACAGCCCGATGCCGGTCATCGCCACGGCGCCGGTGACGCCGGTCCAGAAGAAACTTGTCGCGGTGGTGTCGCGCCGCGCGGCAAAGCGCGTGAGCAGTCCGTAAAGCGCGAACATCAGCGCCGAAACCAGCGGAATCACCGCCGCCGGGTCGAACACGCCGACACCGGGTTGCAGGATCACCAGGACCCCCAGAAAGCCCACGCCTATCGCCATCCAGCGGCGCCAGCCGACCCGTTCGCCCAGCACCGGGCCGGACAGTGCCGCGACCAGCAGCGGATAGCATATGAACACGGCAAGGCTGTCGATCAGCCCCAGCAGGGTGAACCCGTAGACGGCGACGCAGATCTCGCCGGCCAGCAGTACGCCGCGCGCGATCTGCAAGGCGGGCTGCGCGGTCCTCGCCGCCGCCCGGACTCCGCCCGAGGCGCGCACTGCCATTGCGATCACGAAGGCGGCGAAGAACCAGTAGCGGATCATCACCACCATCCAGGTGTTGTAGGTGCCGGCCAGATGGCGCGAGATGCCGTCCTGCAACGCGAACACGACGGTCGCCGCGATCATCAGCGCGATGCCCGCCGGAATGTTGTTCTGTTGCGCAGCGCCGGTTCCGACCGCCGCCGAAGTCGTCGTGACCGTCGCCGTTACCGGTTTGCTCATTCCCGTGCCTTTCCGGTCAGGACCGCCCGTGTCATGTGGCGCTTGCGGCCAAAGCCCGGCGTGCGGGAGAGCGTGAACCCCGCCGCCTCCAGCCCGCGCCGAACGAGGCCCGCCGCCGAATAGCTCGCCGCCGTGCCGTCCCGCTTCGTATGCCGCGCCACCTGTGCCATGAGAGAGGGCTGCCACAGTTCGGGATTTCGCGCCGGTGAGAAACCGTCGAGAAACCACGCATCCGCGACCCCGTTCCAGACGGGCAGGGTGTCGCGGGCATCGCCCTCGATCACCTCAAGGTGCAACCTGCCCAGGTCGCAGAACCCGCCGCGCCAGGCTGCGAGGAAGCGATCGCGCCAGGGCGCAAGGTCGGGGAAGGCGGCCAGCGCGCGGGCCATGTCGCCGGGGGCCATCGGGTAGGCTTCGAAACTGGTGAAACGCAACGGTGCGGTCTGGCCGCTCTCGTCCCATGCCGCCCAGGCGGCCAGGGCATTCAGCCCGGTGCCGAACCCCAGTTCGGCGATGTGAAACCCCGGCGCAAAACGGCCGGGCAACCCGTTGCCGGCCAGAAAGACGTGCCGGGTTTCGGCCAGCCCGCCGGCCAGCGAGAAATAGGGGTCGTCAAAGCGCACCGACACCGGTACGCCGCCCTCTGCCCAACTCACCTGGCCTGACTGGCGCGTCATGGCGAAATCCCGTAACTGTCGTGCGAATGGCGCGACACTGGCGAAAGGCAGCCGCAATGACAATGGCCGATGTGACGATCCATGGCGCCGGCATCTTCGGCCTTGCGATCGCCTGGGAATGTGTTCGCCGGGGTGCGCGGGTTCAGGTGGTGGACCCGAACGGCGTTGGCGCCGGATCGAGCGGCGGTCTGGTCGGCGCGCTGGCACCGCATGTGCCGGAAAACTGGAACGACAAGAAGGTGTTCCAGTTCGAAAGTCTGATCATGGCCGAAGCGTTCTGGGCGGCGGTCGAGGCGGCGGGAGGCGTTTCGCCCGGCTACAGGCGCAGCGGCCGGTTGCAGCCCATTGCCGACCGGCGGGCGCTGGATCTGGCGCGCGTCAGGGCCGAAAACGCCGAAACGCTCTGGCAGGGCAGGGCGCAATGGCGGGTGCGCCCGGCGGCCGAACTGGGCGACTGGTGTCCGCCCAGCGCCACCGGGATGGTGATCCACGACACGCTGAGCGCGCGGATGAACCCGCGCCGCGCCGGGGCGGCGCTGGTCGCGGCGCTGGCCGTGCGCGGCGTCCAAGTGGTTGACAGCGCGCCCGATCATGGCGCGGTGATCGAGGCCACCGGCCTGGCCGGGCTGGAGATGCTATGCCGCGAGCTTGGCGAACCCGTCGGCAGCGGCGTCAAGGGCCAGTCGGCGCTGTTGCGGTTCCACACCGCACCGGACGCGCCGCAGCTGTTCGCGGATGCCGTGCATATCGTGCCCCATGCCGACGGCACGCTTGCCATCGGATCGACCAGCGAACGCGACTTTGACGATCCTGCGGCCACCGATTCGCAGCTTGACGAGGTGATTGCCCGTGCCGTGGCGGCAGTGCCGGTGCTGCACGGCGCACAGGTGATCGAGGTGTGGGCCGGGGTACGGCCGCGCGCCGCGACGCGCGCGCCGATGCTGGGGCAACACCCGCTGCACGCGGGCCGGTTTATCGCCAATGGCGGGTTCAAGATCGGCTTTGGCATGGCGCCGAAGGTGGCGCAGGTGATGGCTGATCTGGTGCTGGAGGGGCGCGACGCGATCCCCGAGGGATTCCGCGTCGAGGCATCGCTGCGAGGGCCGGGCGCTCTTGCGCCGCGCTGCCGCGAATTGTAGGCAAGGCTGGACCCGACGCAGGAGAGAGATCGCATGCAGGACGATCCGAATACACTGGTTTCGACCGACTGGCTGGCGGCGCATTTGAAAGACCCCGATCTGCGGGTTCTGGACGGCTCGTGGTATCTGCCCCTGGCCGACCGCGACGCGCGCGGCGAATACGATGCCGCGCATATCCCCGGCGCCCGGTTCTTCGACATCGACGATATCGCCGATCATCGCTCGGATCTGCCGCACATGGTTCCCCCGGCCGAAAAGTTCATCTCGCGTCTGCGCGCCATGGGCGTGGGTGATGGCCATCAGGTCGTGGTCTATGACGGCGCCGGGCTGGTTTCGGCAGCCCGCGTCTGGTGGCTGTTCCGGCTGATGGGGCAGCCCAGCGTCGCCGTTCTGGACGGCGGCTTTCCGAAGTGGCAGGCCGAAGGCCGCCCGGTCGAGGACTTGCCCCCGGTCGTGCGCGACCGGCACATGACGGTGCGGGTTCAGAACCACCTGCTGCGCGACGTGACGCAGGTTTCCGCCGCCGCCAAGCTGGGCGATACCGAAATCGTCGACGCGCGCTCTCCGGGCCGCTTTGCCGGCACCGAACCGGAGCCGCGCGACGGCCTGCGTGGCGGCCATATTCCCGGATCGAAGAACCTGCCGCACGGCGATCTGATCAACCCCGACGGCACGATGAAATCGCCCGAGGCGTGCCGCGCCGCCTTCGTCGCTGCCGGCGTCGACCTGGGCAAGCCGACCATAACCACCTGCGGTTCTGGCGTCACCGCCGCGGTTCTCAGCCTGGCGCTCGAGCGTATGGGCAAGACCGATCATTCGCTTTATGACGGGGCCTGGGCCGAATGGGGCGCCTTTCCCACCCTTCCCGTCGCAACCGGAGACAACTGATGTTCGAGAGCCTGAAGGCGCAGCCCGCCGACAAGATACTCATGCTGATGCAGATGTATCAGGATGACCCGCGCGAGACCAAGATCGACCTTGGCGTCGGCGTCTACAAGAACGCCGAAGGCAAGACCCCGGTAATGCGTGCCATCAAGGCTGCCGAACACCGGCTCTGGCAGGAACAGGAAACCAAGTCCTATGTCGGGCTGGCGGGCGATCCCGCCTTCGGCGACGCGATGATCGCGATGATCCTTGGCGATGCGGTGGAACGCTCCAATGTCGCCGCGGCGGCGACGCCCGGCGGCACCGGCGCGGTGCGCCAGGCCTTCGACATGATCCAGATGGCCAACCCGCGGGCGCGCGTCTGGGTGTCCGATCCGACCTGGCCCAATCACCTGTCGATCCTCAAGCACATGAAGGTGGAAACCGCCGCCTACCGCTATTTCGACAACGAAACCCGGGGCGTCGATTTCAACGGCATGATCGAGGATCTGGGCAAGGCGCAGGCCGGCGACGTGGTGCTGCTGCATGGCTGCTGCCACAATCCGACCGGCGCCAACCTGAACATGGTCGAATGGCAGGCGGTGATCGACCTGCTGAACGAACGCGGCCTGGTGCCGATGATCGACATCGCCTATCAGGGTTTCGGCGACGGGCTTGAGGAAGACGCGGCCGCAACCCGGCTGGTGGCCTCATCGGTGCCCGAATGCCTGATCGCGGCAAGCTGTTCGAAGAATTTCGGCATCTACCGCGAGCGTACCGGCCTGTTGATGGCGGTCAGCCGCGATGCCGGGCAACAGAAGCTGAACCAGGGCACCCTGGCCTATCTCAACCGGCAGAACTATTCCTTCCCGCCCGATCATGGCGCCCGTCTGGTCACGATGATCCTGAACGACCCCGAGCTGCGCGCCGACTGGGCCAGCGAACTGGAGGAGGTGCGCCGTTCCATGCTGGGGTTGCGCGAACAGCTGGCGGGCGAATTGCAGCGCCTTTCCGGTTCGGACCGCTTCGCGTTTCTGGCCCAGCATCGCGGCATGTTCTCGCGTCTGGGCACGACCCCCGAACTGGTCGAGAAGCTGCGCACCGAACACGGCATCTACATGGTCGGCGACAGCCGGATGAACATCGCAGGCCTTAACAGCCGGACGGTGCCGATCCTCGCGAAAGCAATCGTCGACGCGGGAATCTGAAGGGCGCCGCCCATCTGCCAGCGCGTCCCCCGCGATTGCGGGGGACGTTGGACTTCATGAAACAGAAGGCGCAGCCGCCAATATCGACTTGTTGCTAAAGCCGAAAGGAAACGGCCTGGTGAGATTTGGAAGCCACACCGGCACGTCCGACATGGCCGTAACAGGATACATCACGGTCAGGGATTCTTCCGGTGTTCTTCGAAAACTGGCAGTTGTGGGATAGCTCAATTCGACGGAATGGCGCCGACTAGAAAGATCTGCGTTCGCTATCAAGCGGACGCAGATCCTTATCTAGCACAGCAGATTGCGCGTTTTTCATTGCATTCAAGAAATCAAAATCAGCCCGATAAAATTCTTCGATCAGTGTTTTAGTATTATTGTCGGGATTTGGTTTTTCAATGGTTGTCTTATTGTAGTGGGGGGGGGAGGTAGGCTTCCAGCTTTAAACCGGATATATCGGTAAGCCATGCAAAAACCTGTTCCAGACCGCTTTCGAACTGAAAAATACGACACCCGGCACGAAGGAATTCGGTTTGAGGCCGGATATGGTTGTCGAGGATGTATTTGTTCGTTTTGTACATTTGAAATACATTTCTGACCCAGACAGGAAATTCAGGCATTGGCGTTTTCCTTGCTTTGCGTCGAAAGCTGTATTCGCTGACAAGACGCTGTACCGGATCGCGAACGATTGCAAAGGATGCATCGAAAAAGTTAGGCCGAACGATCTGTTGATGGATCTCATGGTGGATGTGCTGAGACGAACATTTCATCCAGTCCACGTCGGCCGTGTTGAACAACGCCAACGCCCCGTGATCCGCCAGGAATCTTTCTATACTGCTTCCACCTGTTTTTGGGATGTGAATGAAGAAGAGGATCTTGTTGTTGATACGTGCGAGGGGCATTCGGCAGCTTTCTTTTCTCGAATGTTGGTGTTTTCAGAACCGTTGCAAGACGGGAATCGAACATGTTTCTGCAAACGCGGGCCACGGATGGCGGAGATATCGAGCCCGGCTTCCTACTGCTAGGTGATTTTTTCGCGTCAACGCAAGCCGTAGTGCGCCCCTGCCCCCCATCCGGCCGCCATAGCCGGGGTTGCCGCAAGCTTCGCCGCCGCTCAGCCGCGGATCGCCTTGGCGAAGCTTTCGAACACCGCTTCGCTGGCGCAGATCACGTCGCCGTCGCCAAGGATGTCGCCGCCGCGGCGACCGGCTCGGCCAGGGCGCCGGCCTCGCGGGCGATGACCAGGCCGGCGGCAGATCCCAGGGGTTCAGCCGCCGTTCCCAGAAGCCTTCGTACCGGCGCGGCCGCGCCTTCACCTCGCGAACTTCTTGTGCTTCAGGCGCTTGGGTTCCAGGGCGTCCGGCCCCAGCCGGCGTTTCTTGTCTTCTTCGTAGTCCTCGAAATTGCCTTCGAACCATTCCACATGCGCGTCACCCTCGAATGCGAGGATATGCGTGCAGATCCGGTCAAGGAAGAAGCGGTCGTGTGAAATCACCACCGCACAGCCGGCGAAATCGACCAGCGCATCCTCAAGCGCGCGCAGCGTTTCGACATCCAGATCGTTGGTCGGTTCGTCCAGCAAGAGAACGTTGCCGCCCTCCTTCAGCAGCCGGGCCATGTGGACCCGGTTGCGTTCGCCGCCCGAGAGAAGCCCGACCTTCTTCTGCTGGTCGCCGCCCTTGAAGTTGAACGACGAACAATAGGCGCGGGAATTGACCTGTGCATCGCCCAGTTCGATCACCTCGGCCCCGCCCGAGATTGCCTCCCAGACGGTGTCATCGGCGGCCAGATCGTCGCGGCTCTGATCCACATAGGACAGCTTGACCGTGTCGCCGTATTCGATGGTGCCGGCATCCGGTTCAAGCTGGCCGGTGAGCATGCGGAACAGCGTCGATTTGCCCGCCCCGTTCGGGCCGATCACGCCGACGATGGCCCCGGGGGGCAGCGAAAACGACAGATCCTCTATCAGTTGCTTGTCGCCCAGATGCTTGGCCAGTCCCGCGACCTCGATCACCTTGCCGCCCAGGCGCGGCCCGCTGGGGATGACGATCTGGGCGCGGGTGATCCGCTCGCGCTCGGACTGGCCGGCAAGTTCGTTATAGGCCTGAATGCGGGCCTTGGATTTCGCCTGCCGTGCCTTGGCGCCCTGGCGCATCCATTCCAGTTCGCGTTCCAGCGTCTTCTGTTTCGACTTGTCCTCGCGCGCCTCCTGCGCCAGCCGCTTGGCCTTCTGTTCCAGCCAGGACGAATAGTTGCCCTCGTAGGGGATGCCGCGGCCGCGGTCCAGTTCGAGGATCCAGCCCGTGATGCTGTCGAGGAAATAGCGGTCATGCGTGACGATCAGGATAGTGCCCTTGTAGTCGATCAGGTGCTGTTGCAGCCAGGCGATGGTTTCCGCGTCCAGATGGTTGGTCGGTTCGTCCAGAAGCAGCATGTCGGGCGCTTCCAGCAGCAGCCGGCACAGCGCCACGCGGCGGCGTTCGCCGCCAGAAAGCGATGCGACATCGGCATCGTCGCGCGGACAGCGCAGCGCCTCCATGCTGACGTCGATCTGGCTGTCGAGATCCCACAGGTTCTGGCTGTCGATCTCGTCCTGAAGCTGCGCCATCTCCTCGGCGGTCTCGTCGGAATAGTTCATGGCAAGTTCGTTATAGCGGTCGAGGATCGCCTTCTTGGCCGCCACGCCCTGCATCACGTTTTCGCGCACGCTCAGGTTTTCGTCGAGTTGCGGTTCCTGCGGCAGATATCCCACACGCGCGCCTTCGGCGGCCCAGGCTTCGCCGGTGAAATCCTTGTCGAGCCCGGCCATGATGCGCAGCAGCGTCGACTTGCCTGCGCCGTTGACGCCGACGACACCGATCTTCACGCCCGGAAGAAAGCTGAGATTGATGTTCTCAAAGCACTTCTTGCCGCCGGGATAGGTCTTGGAGACCCCGTGCATGTGATAGACGTACTGGTAGGCGGCCATGGATCAGCTCCGGTTTGATGGTCCTGCGACGCCGCTGTCTATCCAAGGCGGCGGCCGAGGGCAACACGCGCAACGGGCCTTCGCCCGGCCGGGCGCCGGATTGCTTTTCGCACCCGCATATGCGCATTGGTCGGCCATGCAATCCGGGATGCCATATGTCCGCGCCGGTCAGAGCGTGGGGCTGCTGGGCGGATCCTTCGATCCTGCCCATGGCGGCCATGTCCACATCACCCGCGAGGCGTTGAAACGCTTCGGGCTGGACCGGGTGTGGTGGCTGGTCAGCCCGGGCAATCCGCTGAAGTCGCGCGGCCCCGCGCCGCTGGCCGACCGTATGGCGGCGGCGCGGGCGCTGATGCGTCATCCGCGTGTCAGCGTTACCGGTATCGAGGCCCGGCTCGGCACGCGGGCCACGGCGGACACGCTGGCCGCGCTGCGGCGGCATTGTCCGGGCGTCAGGTTTGTCTGGCTCATGGGGGCGGACAATCTCGCGCAACTGCACCTGTGGCAGAACTGGCGCGATATCATGGAAGGCGTACCGGTCGGCGTGCTGGCACGCCCCGGCGACCGGATTTCGGCGCGGATGTCGCCGGCGGCGCGCATCTATCGCAACCGCCGCATACCGGCGCGCGACAGTCATCTGCTGGCGCGTGCCGACGCGCCCGCCTGGTGTTTCGTCAACGTGCCGATGCGCGAGGACAGTTCATCGGCGATCCGGGCCGCCGGAGGCTGGTCCTGACCGGCGCGCATGGCGCTGCCGTGAAGAATCCATCCGCGGGCTGCTTGTCTGCCCCGCCAAGCTGGGATTTTATGCCGCCATGAACAACAGGATCACACGGCGGTTCATTCTTGGCGGCCTGGGCGCCGTTGCGTTGCCGGGCGCGGCCTGGGCCAACGCGCCGGCAGTATCGCCGCGCCCGCATCTGCGCGGCGAGGATCTGCGCGCGCGGGCCATGGCCGATGGCGTCGAGGCGCTTATTTCCCGTGCCGGCCTGCCCGGAGAGGTCGCCTGCGCCGTGGCCGATGTGCAGACCGGACTGCGGCTTGAGGCCGCGCAGGGGCGGCTTGCCCTGCCGCCGGCCAGCGTCGCCAAGGTGCTGACCGCGCTATATGCGCTGGCCCGGCTTGGCCCCGATCACCGGTTCGCAACCCGGCTGATCGCCGACGGGCCGGTATCGGACGGCGTCCTGTCGGGCGATCTGATCCTGGCGGGCGGCGCCGATCCGACGCTCGATACCAACGGGCTGGCGGATCTTGCGGCCAGGCTCAAGGCTGCGGGCATCCGCGAACTGCGCGGCCGCTTCCTGGTCTGCGACGGCGCGCTGCCCTATGTGCGCACTATCGACGCGGGCCAGCCCGATCATGTGGGCTACAGCCCGGCGGTGTCGGGCATCGCGCTCAACTTCAACCGCGTGCATTTCGAATGGCGCCAGAACGGGCGCGGCTATGCCGTGGCGATGGATGCGCGCAGCGACCGCTACAGGCCCGAGGTGCAGATGGCGCGGATGCAGGTGAAGGACCGCCGCTTGCCGGTCTATACCTATGCCGACGCGGGCGGCGCCGATCAGTGGACTGTGGCGTCACAGGCGCTGGGCAAGGGGGGCGCGCGCTGGCTGCCGGTGCGCAAGCCCGCGCTTTATGCCGGCGACGTGTTCGCCACGCTGGCGCGCTCGGGCGGGACGGTATTGCCGCGCGCCGAGGCGGTTCGGACCGTGCCGGAGGGTGGGCGCATACTGGCGGAACTGCACAGCGCGCCGCTGAACGACCTGTTGCGCGACATGCTGAAATATTCCAACAACCTGACCGCCGAGATGGTCGGCATGGCCGCCACCGCCGCAAACGGCGCGGCGCCGGTGTCGCTGCCCGCATCGGCCCGCGCGATGAGTGACTGGGCGGCGTCGACCTATGGCATGATCGGCACCCGGCTGGTCGATCATTCCGGGCTGGGCGACGCGTCGCGGATGACACCCGTTGATCTGGTGGGCGCGCTGGTGGCGGCGCGCCAGACCGGCGTGTTGCGCCCGCTTCTCAAACCGATCCCGATGCGCGATGCCAGGGGCCGTATCGTCAAGGGGCACCCGATCCTTGTCGATGCCAAGACGGGCACACTGAATTTCGTCTCGGGCCTGGGCGGTTTCATGACCGCCCCGGACGGCACCGAACTGGCCTTCGCGATCTTCGCCGCCGACATCGCCCACCGCGCCCGGCTGGGGCGCGCCGACCGCGAGGTGCCCGAAGGCGCGCGGGCCTGGAACCGCAAGGCGAAGATACTGCAACAGAAGCTTATCGAACGGTGGGGCGCGCTTTACGGCGGCTGAGCGATTCGCGCCTTACCCCAGCAGGTACAATGCGCCATAAAGCGTGCACGCCCCGGCCAGCATTGCCGCAAACACGTTGTGCGTGATCCAGCCCGCCGCGATCGCCGCCAGCGCCGCCAGCAGCCGCGCCGGATCGGGCGCGCCCCCGGTCGCCGCCGGCCACATCACCAGAGGCGCCACCAGCGCCGGAAGGATCGCCACGGCGGTATAGCGCAGATGCCGCAACAGCCAGGGCGGCATGGGCCGGTTGCCCACAAGCCCGAGAAATGCGAACCGCAGCGCGAAACTGCCCACCGCCAGGCCCACGATCACGATCCAGAGCGTCGCTTGGTCGATGCCTTCCGCGATCATGGCGCGCACCGCCTGCGGCCGATCGCAAGTTCCGCTTGCGCCCCCGCCACCATCCCCGCGAACCCGGCCAGGATCAGCCCCAGATTGTAGGGGATGGCCGAAGCCGGAAGCGCCACCGCCACGGCCACCAGCGCCGCGATCACATGCGCCCTTGTACGCATCATCGGCATGATCATCGAGATGAAGGCGATCGGCAGCGCGAAATCCAGCGCCCAGCTTTCGGGAATTCCGGCGCCCAGTACCGCCCCCGCCAGGGTGGACAGGCACCACAGAGGCGTGACCAGAATCACCGACCCGGCATAATAGCGCATGCGCTGGCCAAGGGTCATGTCCGGCTCGGTCTCATAGCGGGTGACGGCGCAGGCATAGGACTGATCGACAAGAAAGAACGCCGCCAGCGCCCGCTGCCAGAGCGGCGCGGCGCCCAGCCACGGCGTCAGCGAGGCCGAATACATCGCCAGCCGCAGATTGACCGCCAGCGCCGAGATCAGGACGATAACGGTCGGCGTGTCGTCCTGCATCAGTTGCAGTGCGGTGAACTGCGCGGCACCGGCAAACGAGGTGATGGTAAAGACCATGGTTTCGCCCAGCTTCAGCCCGGCCTCGCCGGCCAGCACCCCGAACAGCATGCCGAAGGGGGCGACGACCAGCATGAATGGCGCGCCGTCGCGCACGCCTTTGCCGAAAGGGGAATTCGCGGTGGCGAAGCTCATGTGTAAATCCTAGACTGTGCCGCAGACCGGTTCGCCATGGCGGACCGTGCAGGAAACCACAGACCCTTAGCGACCATCGGAAGGTGTTGCAATTGGCTGCCACAAGCGAGCTTGCGGATTACATCATCGCGCCCGACCCGGGCGCGCCGCGCCTGACGCGCACCATTGCCGGGCTTGACCAGACCGGCGCGGATTGCGCCATCCCGGTGGTCGAGGAGCGGCCCCTGACGATCTACCTGAACCGCCAGGAAATCGTGACCGCGATGACCATCGGCGACTATCCCGAATATCTGGCCGTCGGCTTTTTGCGCAATCAGGCGATGCTGCGTTCGGGCGAGGACATCACCGGCATCGACTACGACGAGGAAACCGGAACCGTGGTGGTGCGGACCGCGTCGCAGACCAGCTATGAGGACAAGCTGAGGAAGAAGACCCGCACCAGCGGTTGCGCCGTCGGCACCGTGTTCGGCGACATGATGGAGGGGCTTGAGGGCGTGCGCCTGCCCGCGGCCCCGGTCCGTACCTCGTGGCTCTATGCGCTGGCGGCGCGCATCAACCGCACGCCCTCGCTCTATCTTCAGGCCGGGGCCATACATGGCACCGTGCTGTGCCGCGGCGACCGGCCGCTGGTCTACATGGAGGACGTGGGCCGCCACAACGCGGTGGACAAGATCGCAGGCTGGATGCTGATGACCGGCGAATCCGCGCAGGACAAGATCCTCTACACCACCGGCCGGCTGACCTCGGAAATGGTCATCAAGACGGCGATGATGGGCATTCCGGCGCTGGCCTCGCGGTCGGGTTTTACCGCCTGGGGGGTCGAGATCGCGCGCCAGGTCGGGCTGACGCTGGTCGGGCGGCTGCGCGGACAGCGGTTCGTGTGCCTCGCGGGGCATGACCGGCTGGAATGGGACGCCGACCCCGCATCGGTGCCCGCCGAGGACCGCAAGCACAAGCGCAAGAGCGCCGGAGCATGACCATGGCGCCAGGATATTCGCGAAAATCTTGTCAAGGAAATCGCGATTTCCCTGGCGTGTCTTCGGGCGGTCGCGCGCCATGAAACAACCGCTGGGGATCATTCTGGCCGGCGGGCAGGCCACCCGGATGGGCGGCGGCGACAAGGGGCTGCTGGCGCTGGGCGGGCGGCCGCTGCTGTCCCATGTGATCGACCGGCTGGCCCCGCAGGTGGCGGGGCTGGCGCTGAACGCCAATGGCGATCCGGCCAGGTTCGACGGCTTCGGCCTGCCGGTGCTGGCCGACAGCATCGAAGGCTTTGCCGGGCCGTTGGCCGGGGTTCTGGCCGGGCTCGACTGGGCCGCCGCGCGGGGCGGTGATGCCATCGTCACCGCCGCCGCCGACACGCCGTTCTTTCCCTGCGATCTGGTGCCCAGGCTGCTTCTTGCGGCCGAGGGCATGGCGGCGCCGCTGGCGCTGGCCGCCACGCCCGATCCCGAACGCGGCCGGGTGCGGCATCCGACCTTCGGGCTGTGGCCGGTGGCGCTGCGCGACGATCTGCGCGCCGCACTGCAAGGCGGGCTGCGCAAGGTGGTGCTGTGGACCGACCGGCACGGGGGCCGCGAGGCGTTGTTTCCGGTCGTGGGGGCGGATCCGTTCTTCAACGTCAATACGCCTGCCGATCTCGCCCGCGCCGGCGCGCTGCTGGGGGCCGCACCGTGAAGCTCTACGGCGTGGTCGGTTGGAAGAACACCGGCAAGACCGGCCTGATGGAACGGCTGGTGGCCGAGATGGTCGGGCGCGGCATGTCCGTCAGCACCGTCAAGCACGCCCACCACGCATTCGACGTGGATCAGGAGGGCCGCGACAGTTTTCGCCACCGCACCGCCGGCGCCAGCGAGGTGTTGCTTGCCTCGCCCAGGCGCATCGCGTTGATGCAGGAATTGCGCGGCGCGCCCGAACCGGCGCTTGCCGATCTTCTGGCGCGCCTGTCGCCGGTCGATCTGGTGCTGATCGAAGGCTACAAGCGCGAGACCCACGCCAAGATCGAGACGCATCGCGCCGAGACCGGCGCGCCCCTGATCGCTACCGCCGACCCCACCGTGCGCGCGGTGGCCAGCGACGTGCCGCTGGCGCTGGACCGGCCGGTTTTCGATCTGGACGACACCGTGCGGATCGCCGATTTCATCCTTGCCGAACTGGAACTGTGAAGGATTGCCCATGCTGCAACCGCCGCCCCTGCGCAATGACTGTTTCGCCCTGCCGCCCGGCGTCGACTGGACACCGGTGGCCGATGCGCTGGCGCTGTTGCGCGACCGCCTGTCGCCGGTGACGTCAAGCGAAACCGTGCCGCTGTCCGCCGCGCTGGGCCGGGTTCTGGCCGAAGACATGGTGGCCCGCCGCCCGAACCCGCCGCAGGCGAATTCCGCCGTCGATGGTTATGGCCTTGCCGGGCCGGTCGGCGACGGGGCGCATGTAATGGCGCTGGTTGCCGGGCGGGCCGCGGCCGGGGTTCCACATGACGGCAGGGTGCCCGCGGGAGAGGCGATTCGCATCCTGACCGGGGCGGCGCTGCCGCCTGGCGTCGATACCGTGATCATGGAGGAGGACGTGACCGCCGAATCTGGCCGCATCGCCTTTCACGGCCCCCTGAAGGCCGGCGCGAACGCGCGCCGGGCGGGCGAGGATATCTCCGAAGGCGAAACCGCCCTGAATGCCGGGCGGCGGCTGACGCCGGGCGATCTGGCGCTGCTTGCCGCCGTGGGCGTGGCGAAGGTGCCGGTACGGGCGCGGCTGCGGGTGGCGGTGCTGTCCACCGGCGACGAACTGGTCGAGGCCGGACAACCGGCCGGGCCGGGCGGGATATACGATGCCAACCGGCCCATGCTGCTGGGCGTTCTCCAACGCCTGGGGTTCGATCCCGTCGACATGGGCCGCGTTGGCGATGATCGCGGCGCGCTGCGTTCCCGGCTGGATGCGGCTGCCGATGCGGCCGACGCGATCCTGACCAGCGGCGGCGCCTCGGCGGGCGACGAAGACCATGTGTCGGCGCTGCTGAAGGAAACCGGTGCCTTGCAGGAATGGCGCATCGCGGTCAAGCCGGGACGGCCGCTGGCGCTGGCGCTTTGGGCCGGCAAGCCGGTATTCGGGCTGCCTGGCAACCCGGTCGCCGCGATGGTCTGTACGCTGGTGTTCGCCGCCCCGGCGCTCGCGCTTCTGTCCGGTCAGGGCTGGCGCGAACCGACTGGGTTCGATCTGCCCGCCGCTTTCGAGAAACGCAAGAAGCCGGGCCGGCGCGAATACCTGCGCGCCAGGGTCCGCGACGGCCGGGCCGAAGTGTTCCACTCCGAAGGTTCGGGCCGGATCAGCGGGCTTAGCTGGGCCGACGGTCTGGTCGAGCTTGACGACGGCGAACGCCACATCCGCCCCGGCGATGCGGTGCGTTTCATCCCCTGGGGCGGGTTCGGGCTCTAGGCTGCGCCGATCGGGCGCGGCGCGGTTCAGAACTCAGTTGAACGTGCCCGCGACACGCCCCAGCAACATGAAGGCGCGGGCGGTGCGGGTTTCGCCCAGCGCCGAGATTTCGGCATCGCTGGCCTGTGCCTCGAATTCCGCGAAGGTCTGATCGAACCGGCGCAGGAAATGATGCGCCGCGTCGCGGAATATCGGATCCTGTTTCATCCGTGCCGAGGTCAGCGCCAGCGAGGTCCGGTCGCGTACCCCGCCAAGCCCGGCAACGGCCCGGCCGCGCCCGCCTTGCGCGAATTGCCGCCAGACCTCGGGCCGGGCCATGTCGGGGCGCAGATCGTCCATGTAGATGCCGTCCTGGCTCAGCAGTGTCAGCACGTCCTGCGCGGCCCGGATCAGCAGCGCCGCCTTGCGGTCGCGCAGCGCCCGGCGCAACGCGGCGAACCCTTCCTCGTCCTCGGCGGTTTCGGGAAAATTCAGCGCCCGGATGAAATCCTCGGTCGGCAGCGGCGGCGACAAGGCCTCGGCCGGGGTGCCAAGTTCAAGCGAGCCCTGGTCGCCACCCGCCGCCCCGGCCGGCGCGGCGGCGGGCCTCGGCGTCTCGCGGCGCGAGGTGTGGAAGGTGGCCAGCGCGGTTTCGGTCTTCTTCGTCGCCATCGCGATCTCGTCGAGCTTGCGGCTGACCGAGGGTTCCGTGCCGGCGGCGCCGCGCTGGGCCTGGGCGATCTGGGTCTGGCGGATGGCGTCTATGGCGGTTTGCAGCCGCCGGCTTTCCTCGCGCATCACCCGGCTGGCGCGCGCCGCGGTTGCCGCCACCCAGATCATCGCCACGGGCATGAATATCGTCAGCATCACCGTCAGGAACCGCGACCCCTGCACCCCGTCCTGCTGCCCGCCGGGCGCCAGCATGAAGAAGCCCGCCGCGCCGACCAGCCAGACCAGGCTCAGCGCCAGCGCCGCGATCTCGATGCCGGTCAACGACTGCCGTCCGGGTCTGTCATAAACCCCAAGCTGTGTCGGGCGGGTTTTCTCTGGGCCGGGCACGGGGCCGGACATGGGCAATGCTCCGTCAGGCGTAAACGATCTTGACGACCTCATAGCAGCGTTCGCCGCCGGGTGTGCGCACCTCGACGCTGTCGCCGACATCCTTGCCGATCAGCGCACGTGCGATGGGCGACTTGATGTTCAGCAGGCCGTTTTCGATGTTGGCCTCGTGTTCGCCGACGATCTGCCAGGTGCGTTCCTCTTCGGTGTCCTCGTCTACCAGCGTCACCGTGGCTCCGAACTTGATGGGACCGTTCAGATTGGCCGGGTTGATCACTTCGGAGCGGCCCAGAACGCCTTCCAGTTCCTTGATACGGCCTTCGATGAAGGACTGTTTTTCGCGCGCCGAATGATACTCGGCGTTTTCCGAGAGGTCGCCATGTTCGCGCGCCTCGGCGATGGCCTTGATGATGGCAGGCCGTTCGACGGACTTCAGTTGTTTCAGTTCCGTCTGGAGCGCCGCATGGCCGGCGGGAGTGATCGGGATTTTTTCCATCTGCTTCTGGTCCAAAATCAATGCCCCGCCGCAAGGCGCGCCGGGGCGGGTATCGGGTTTGATCAATACCTGACCCAAACCGCGCGGGGATTGCAAGAGGCAGACGCGGGGCGACGGGCGGAACCCGGCCAACGGACATCGCGCGCCGCCAGGTTCACCGCCTAATCCGGTATCCTTGCCCTGACCGCCCAGGCGCGTGCCGGCAGGCTGATCGGTCCGCCACCGCCCAGCCGCCGCCGCAATTCGTCTTTCAGGGCGGCCTGCCGTTCGGGGGGCAGGCTCTTGCAATACCCGGGCGCGGGGCCGGCGCCCAGGGTGAAAGGTGCCCAGAACGTCACGAAATCGGGGAAATCCGCAGTGGTTTCGATTGCCGTCACCTCTGCCCCGGCCAGTCCCGCCCCTTCGCAAAGCGCGGCCAGCCCGTCCCTTGTGCAATCCGGAAACCGGCGGCTTTCGTCCAGATTGGCGGCCTCGGGGTCAAGCGCCCGCGCCGCCGCCCAGAATGTGTCGATCACGCCCATGCCGCCGCCGGGATAGTCCCAGACGTAAAAGGACAGAAGGCCGCCGGGTTCCAGCACCCGGCGGAATTCGCGCAGCGCCGCGCGCTGGTTGTCGATGAAATTCAGCACCAGCCCCGAAGCCAGCGCCTCGAACCTGCCGCTGTCGAAGGGCAGGGCGGTGCCGCTGCCGGAGCGGAATTTCACGCGGGGATCATGGATGTTGGCCGCGGCGTAGCTTACGAATCCCGGCGATGGGTCGACCGCCCGGAGCGAACGCGGCGCTGCACGGCGCAGTATCGTTTCGCTCAGCGCCCCGGTGCCGCACCCGACATCCAGCCAGCCCAGCCCCGGTTCCGGGTTGAGCCAGGCCAGGAAGTCTTCGGCGATCAGCCGGCTCCAGCGGCCCATGTAGGCCTCATAGGCTTCGCCCGCGTTCCAGGCGTCATATTCCGATTTCTGCGCCATCGTGTTCCCTCCCGCGGCCCTGCCGCCGATTCCCCCTCATAGGCCAGTCTTGCACGATTCCGGCCTGCCTGGCGCCTCAATTGTCGCGGCTTCCTTGCGGACTTGCGATTGACGCTGCCATGCGCGAGAGGGTATCCAGCCGCGGACCGAAACGCCGCCCCGGACGGGGCCGGGGCAGGCCCAGCCCCCGATGAGCCAAGCCAAGGAGCGCCGTGATGGCCGAGATCGAACGCGAAGCGATGGAATACGACGTGGTGATCGTCGGTGCCGGCCCGGCCGGGTTGTCGGCGGCGATCCGCCTGAAACAGCTGGATGCCGATCTGAACGTCGTGGTTCTGGAAAAGGGGTCCGAGGTCGGCGCGCATATCCTGTCGGGCGCGGTGCTGGACACCGTCGGGCTCGATGCGCTGATCCCCGACTGGAAGGAACGCGGTGCGCCGATCGACGTGCCGGTGAAGCACGACAATTTCTACCTGCTGGGCGAGGCCGGCGGCATCCGTGTGCCCAACTGGCCGATGCCGCCGCTGATGAACAACCATGGCAAATATATCGTCAGCATGGCCAATGTCTGCCGCTGGATGGCCGAACGGGCCGAGGAACTGGGGGTCGAGATATTTCCGGGCATGGCCTGTTCGGAACTGGTCTTTGGCGACGCGGGCGAGGTCCGGGGCGTGGTCGCTGGCGAATTCGGCAAGAACCCCGATGGCACGCCGGGTCCGTCCTACGAACCGGGGATGGAATTGCTGGGCAAGTACGTGTTCCTGTCGGAAGGCGTGCGCGGATCGCTGGCCAAGGAGGTGATCGCGAAATACGACCTCTCGGCCGGCAAGGAGCCGCAGAAATTCGGCATCGGCATGAAGGAGATCTGGGAGGTCGATCCCGAAAAGCACCGGATGGGCACGGTGACGCACTCGATGGGCTGGCCTCTGGGCCGGAACGCCGGCGGCGGTTCGTTCATCTACCACCTCGACAACAACCAGGTCTTTGTCGGGTTTGTTGTGCATCTGAACTATGCCAACCCGTACCTGTTTCCGTACATGGAGTTTCAGCGGTTCAAGCATCACCCGATGGTGGCCGAACTGCTGAAGGGCGGCAAGCGCGTGGCCTACGGCGCCCGTGCGATCAGCGAGGGCGGCTGGCAGTCGATGCCCAAGATGGTGGCGCCCGGGGTGGCGCTGCTCGGCTGTTCGGTGGGCATGGTCAACGTGCCCAGGATCAAGGGCAATCACAATGCCATGCTGTCGGGCAAGGCCGCCGCCGAGGCGGCGCACGCAGCGATCGGTTCCGGGCGCAGCGGTGACGAACTGACGGCCTACGAGGCCGAGGTGCGTGGCGGCGCCATCGGTGCCGATCTGAAAAGGGTCCGCAACGTCAAGCCGATGTGGTCGAAATGGGGGTTGTTGCCCAGCCTGGCGCTGGGCGGGCTGGACATGTGGACCAACACCTTCGGCTTTTCGTTCTTCGGTACGATGAAGCATGGCAAGAGCGATGCCGCCGCAACCGGCAAGGCCGCCGATCACCGTCCGATCGACTATCCCAAACCCGATGGAACGTTGTCGTTCGACCGGCTGACCAACGTGGCGTTCTCTTTCACCAACCACGAGGAAAGCCAGCCGGCGCATCTGCGGCTCAAGGATCCCTCGGTGCCGGTGGCGGTGAACCTTCCGCAATATGGCGGCCCCGCGGCGCGCTATTGCCCCGCCGGGGTCTACGAGTTCGTGGAAGAGCCAGGCCAGGACACGAGGTTCGTCATCAACTTCCAGAACTGCGTGCACTGCAAGACCTGCGACATCAAGGACCCCAGCCAGAACATCACCTGGGTCACTCCGCAGGGCGGGGACGGTCCGAACTACCCCAACATGTAGGCGGTTTTTTTCGGACGGCGGCGCCCATGGCGCCGCCTGTGCCATTGCGTCTGCCGCCGCAAGCGCCTAGCTTGGCCTTCAGCACATAACATAAGGCAGTCCTTTTCCTGTGGTTTCCCTGAACCCTGGCGCGGCAGCGGCCGCATTGGCGATTTGTCTGGTCTGGTCCGTCCCCGCGGGCGCGACTTCGGTTTCCGGCGCCTATCTTGCGGGGCGGCAAGCGGCGTTCGACAGCAATTTCGATGCAGCGGCCAACTATTTCGGCCGTGCACTGGCATTTGATTCGGTCAATCCCGAACTGATGGAAAACGTCGCCCTGGCACAACTGGCGCTGGGCCGCATAGATCGCGCCCTGCCCGCGGCGCATCGATTGGAAGAAACCGGGCAGCCCAACCAGATCGCGCACATGGTGGTGGTGGCCGACCTGATCGAGCGGGGCGAATACGATGCGCTGCTGGCCCGGGATGCGCAAAGCCAGGGTATCGGACCGTTGGTGGACGGGCTGTTGAAGGGCTGGGCGCTGCTGGGCTCGGGGTCGCTCGACCTTGCGCTGGATCAGTTCGATGCGGTGGCCGATGAAAAGGGGCTGCGCGGCTTCGCGTTGTACCACAAGGCCATGGCGCTGGCCTCGGTCGGGGAATACGAGCGCGCCGAAGCGGTGTTTTCGGGCAAGGATGGCGCTCAGTCGATGATTTCGCGCCGCGCGGTGCTGGCGCGGGCCGAAGTGCTTTCTCGGCTTGGGCGCAACGCAGACGCGCTAGAGATGTTGGCCGAGGCGTTCGGCGCCGCGTTCGATCCCGGCGTGACCGCGCTTGCCGACCGGTTGGCCGCGGGCGAAAAGCTGCCCTTCAGCCAGGTGCGCTCGGCCCGCGACGGCGCGGCCGAGGTGTTCTATACCGTCGGCGCCGCGCTGAGCGGGGAAGCCGCCGACGACTACACCTTGCTTTACGCGCGGCTGGCGGGGTTTCTCAACCCGGACCATATCGACGCCCTGATCCTGAGCGCCAACCTGCTGGAGCGGATGGGGCAGTTCGACCTTTCGGTGGCAACCTACAAACAGGTACCCCAGAACGACCCGGACCGCTATGCCGCCGAACTGGGCCGGTCCGAGGCGCTGCGCCGGGCGGCCAAGCCGAATGCCGCTATCGAGGTGCTTGAGCGGCTGGCGCAGGATTACCCGACGCTGCCGCAGGTGCATACCTCGCTGGGCGATCTGCTGCGCCAGGAAGAACGTTACCGCGAAGCTGTCGCCGCCTATGACACGGCGCTGCAATTCAGCGATGAGGGCGCGCCGAACCGTTGGTTCGTGCTGTATGCGCGCGGCATCAGCCACGAGAGGCTGAAGCAATGGGACAAGGCCGAGGCCGATTTCCGCGAGGCGCTGGAGCTCAACCCCGATCAGCCGCAGGTGCTGAACTATCTCGGCTATTCGCTGGTCGAACGGCGCACCGATCTCGATGAGGCGATGAGCATGATCGAACGCGCCGTCGCGGCCCGCCCCGACAGCGGCTATATCGTGGACAGCCTCGGCTGGGTTCTGTTCCGGCTTGGCCGCTATGACGAAGCGGTGGAGCCAATGGAAAAGGCGGTCGAACTGATGCCGGTGGATCCGGTGGTCAACGATCATCTGGGTGATGTCTATTGGGCCGTCGGGCGCGAACGCGAGGCCGAATTCCAGTGGCGCCGGGCGCTGTCCTTCGTCCCCGCTGACGAGCCCGACAGCGAGGCCGACCCGGAACGCATCCGCCGCAAGCTTGAGGTCGGACTCGACCGGGTTCTGGCCGATGAAGGGGCAGAGCCTCTGGTAAAGATCGCCAATGGCGGCCATTGAGGCTTTCGCCCCGGCCAAGATCAACCTGACCCTGCATGTTACCGGGCGGCGGCGTGACGGCTATCACCTGCTGGATTCGCTGGTGGTCTTTGCCGATATCGGTGACAGGGTGATCGTGCACCATGCTCCGGACCTGTCTTTGCGCGTCATCGGCCCGATGGCGGCCGGAGTGCCGGCTGGCGGGGGCAATCTGGTGTTGAAGGCGGCGCGGCTTGCCGGGGTGGGCGATGCCGCCATCGTGCTGGACAAGCATCTGCCGGCGGCGTCCGGTATCGGCGGCGGATCCTCGGATGCGGCGGCAACGCTCAGGGCGCTCGGGCAAAGCCACGGCGCGGCGGCCGCCAATCCGCTGGCGCTGGGGGCGGATGTGCCGGTCTGCCTGGCCGCGCGCACGGCGCGGATGCGCGGTATCGGCGAGGACGTGGCGGCGCTGCATGGCATCCCGCCGCTGCCCTGCGTCCTGGTCAATCCCGGCGTGTCCCTGAGCACGCCGGAAGTGTTCGCGGCACTGGAGCGGACCGACGGCGCGGCGATGCCCGATATCGAGGGATTTTCAGACGTGACGGCCTGCATCGGCTGGCTCGCGGACCAGCGCAACGACCTGGAGGCACCGGCACGGACGCTGGCGCCGGCGATCGGCGAGGCGCTGGCGGCGCTGCGCCACAGCGGCGCCGGACTGGTACGGATGAGCGGGTCGGGTGCGACATGCTTCGGTCTGTTCGCCGATCGGAACGCGGCAGACCGGGCCGGCGCGGCGATCGCGCGGGCGCGACCCGGCTGGTGGGTGCGCGCGGCATGGCTCGGCCTTGGCTGACGGGTTCGCCGCCCGGCGCGCGGATGCCTTGAACGCGTTTTTCGGCGGGGCTGTCGGGAACGGGCAGAAGCCGGGGTGTCAGGCCAGCCGGGCCACGACATATCCGGCCAGATCGTCCAGCATGGCGCGCAGATCGTTGTCAGGCAGCACGGTCAGCGCCGCGCGTGCCTTTTCGGCCCAGCCCTCGGCGTCGGCGCGGGTGGCCTCGAAGCTGCCATGCCGGTGCATCAGGGCCAGCGCATGATCAAGGTCGCCCGGCTCCTGGCGGCCCTTCTCGATGCAGCGGCTCCAGAAGGCGCGCTCGTCCGGCGTTGCGCGTGCCACTGCCTTGATGACAGGCAGGGTCAGTTTGCGTTCGCGGAAATCGTCGCCCACGTTCTTTCCGGTGACATTCGCATCGCCCTGATAGTCCAGCAGGTCGTCGGCGATCTGAAAGGCGATGCCCAGCGCATCGCCATAGTCGTATAGCGCCTGCACCTGCAAATCCGGCGCTCCGGCGATGACGCCGCCGACCTGGGTGGCCGCGGAGAACAGCGCCGCGGTCTTGCCGCGCACCACCTTTAGATAGATGGCCTCGTCGGTGGCCAGATCGCTGGCGGCGGTCATTTGCAGCACCTCGCCCTCCGCGATGGTGGCCGAGGCGTTGGCCAGGATGGCGAGCACCTGCAGGGAGCCGGCTTCGGTCATCAACTGGAAAGCCCGCGCAAACAGGTAGTCGCCGACCAGCACGCTGGACTTGTTGTCCCACAACAGGTTGGCAGTGGGCCGGCCGCGGCGCTGGGCGCTTTCATCGACCACGTCGTCATGCAGCAGCGTCGCGGTGTGGATGAACTCCACCGTCGCCGCCAGTTTGACGTGGCGGCTGCCCTCGTAGCCGCAAAGCCGCGCCGTGGCCAGCGTCAGCATGGGGCGCAGGCGCTTGCCCCCCGCCTCGACCAGATGCGCGGTCACTTCGGGGATGCGCGGCGCGTGATCGGACGCCATTCGGGTACGGATCAGCGCGTTGACGGCCTCCATGTCGGCCGCCAGCGCCGATGCCAGCCGGTCGTGCGGTTTGCCCCGGGGGGCCGCGTCCATCACTCTTTCGCCGTCAAGGCTCGACATAGCCGCGGCCTTTCCCTTACATCCTGTCCCATGAGGGAACTCTTGCGCAGCACCGATCCGACCGTCATGGCCTTTGCCTCTGCACTTCTTGAGGGCGAGGATATAGACTGCTTTCAGATGGACGTAAACATGAGCGTTCTGGAGGGCGGGATCGGTATTTTCCCGCGCCGCATGATGGTGCGGGACGAGGATTACGAGGCCGCGCTGGCGGTAATGCGCGACAATGACATCCCCACGCTGCGGTGACCGGGTTGCAGGGGCCGATGGCCTGACGCGCGATGCCTTTCTGGGGGGGCTGCTGCACCTGTGGCAGCCGCGCCGGGGGTATCGGGCCGGGGCCGATCCGGTATTGCTGGCGGCCGCAGTACCGGCGCGGCCCGGACAATCGGTGCTGGATCTGGGTTGCGGCGCGGGGGCGGCGGCCCTGTGTCTGGGGGCACGGGTGCCGGGGGTGCGCCTGACGGGGGTCGAACTGCAAGCGGAATATGCCGCCCTGGCCCGGCGCAACGCGGCAGAGAACGGCGCCGATCTGGAAGTGGTCGAAGCCGACCTGTGCCAGCTTCCTGGCGGGTTGCGGCAACGCCGGTTCGATCATGTCATCGCCAACCCGCCCTATTTTCGCGACGGCGCCCATACCGGCGCCGCCGATGCCGGGCGGCGGGCGGCGCTGGGCGAGGCCACGGCGCTGGGCGACTGGATCGCGGTCGCGGCTCGGCGACTGGCCCCGCGCGGCTATCTTCACGTCATCCAGCGCAGCGCGCGGCTGCCCGAATTGCTGGCGGGTTGCGCCGGGCGGCTGGGTTCGCTCGAGGTGCTGCCGCTGGCGTCGCGGGCCGGCCGGGCGCCCGGACTGCTGATTCTGCGCGCCCGCAAGGGCGGCCGGGCGGGGTTCGTGCTGCATGCGCCGCTGATCGTGCATCCGGGCGCGCAGCATCCCGGCGACATGGAACATCTGACGCCGGAAGTCCTTGCGGTTCAGCGGCATGGCGCCGCACTGCCCTGGCCGCGGGCGGAATAGTTGCAATCGCCGCATCCGAGCATATCTCGAATTTGTGACACTATCGGCACGGGGCTGCGTGACAGACGGGTGCGGATATGGTCAACTCGATGGGCAACTGAACCGCAGGAGGACTGCCATGAGCATGAGCTCGCACCTTGATGAACTCAAAAGGAAGCACGAGCGTCTCGATCACACCGTCGAGGAATTGCAACGCTCTCCCGGTGCGGATGCGCTGGAAGTGGCAAGTCTCAAGAAACAGAAGCTGAAACTCAAGGAAGAGATCGAACGGCTGTCTTCATAGTCACCTAGATCCAAGGTCAGCCGCGGCGGCCGGGCGCGAACCCTTTGTCGTGCCCGGATTTCGGGGTATCGAACTACCATTCCACGTCACTGGCGGCGCGCAAGACTGGTGCGCGCGGCCAGCGCCGCGCCACCGGTGATCAGCAGCGCGGCAAGGGCGAGGGTCCAGCCGGGTGCGGCGATACCGGCGAGAACAAGGATCAGCGTGGACAACAGCGGCGCGGCATAGGAACTGGTGCCAAGCAGCTGGATGTCTCCGCGCTTGACCCCGATGTCCCAGACGTAGAAGGCCAGCCCGACGGGGCCGAGGCCAAGCGCCGCGAGCGACACCCAGCCCAGGGGGGTGGCGGGCCACACCGTTTCCTCAAGCAGCGCATGCAACCCCCACGAGGCCGCGGCGGTTAGGATGCAGAACACCGCGACCGAACTGGTCGGCGCGGACCCGACCCGGCGCGACAGCACGGAATAGCCCGACCATGTCAGCGCGCATAGCAGCGCCAGGCCATAGCCGGGCAGGAATTCGGCGCGGAAACCGGCACCGCCTCCGGTGACGATCAGCCCCGCCCCGGCAAAGCCGATGGCCGCACCGGCCAGATGCCCCGCGCGCAGCCTTTCGCCGGGCAGAAACCCCGAAAACAGTACGATCAGCAGCGGCCAGAGATAGGCGATCAGCCCGGCCTCGGCGGCAGGGGCAAGGCGCAGGGCCGAAAAATAGAACAGATGATATCCGAACAGGCCCAGCGTTCCGAAGGCATAGACGCGCAGCGGCACACGGCGCAGTTGCCCCATTTCCCCGGCCAGCGCGGTCCAGCCCAGGCCAAGCGCGCCGCCGATGCTGAACGCGACTGCATTCATCAGCAGCGGCGGCACCGGCGCCGATCCCACGGTCAATAGCGCCAGCAGCGACCAAAGCAGCACGGCGGAAAACCCGATGGCAGTGGCGCGCGCGCGCGTCATGGGCGGTTGTCCCGGTCCGGGCGGGGCGGCGTGGCCGGCATCTGCCCGTCAACGCCTGGCCGTCGGGTGAATGGGACCGGCCGAATGCGGGCCGGCCCCGGTTCGGCGCCCGAGGCGGGGTGCGTCAGACGAAGAACTGCGCACCGTTGGCCGAGATGGTCGAACCGTTGACGAACCCGGCATCGTCGGAGGCAAGGAACACGACGCAACGGGCGATCTCCTCGGGTTCGCCGAGACGGCCGGCGGGAATCTGCGCGATGATGCCTTCGCGCACCTTTTCGGGCACCGCCATCACCATGTCGGTGGCGATATAGCCCGGACAGATGGCGTTGGCGGTGATGCCGGCGCGTGCGCCTTCCTGGGCCAGCGACTTGACGATGCCCAGATCGCCGGCCTTTGTGGCGGCATAGTTCACCTGCGCGAACTGGCCCTTCTGGCCGTTGATCGAACTGATGACGATAACGCGCCCGAACTTGCGTTCGCGCATGCCGGGCCAGACGGGATGCACGGTGTTGAACACGCCGGTCAGGTTGGTGTCGATCACCTGTTTCCATTGCTCGGGCGTCATCTTGTGGAACGGCGCGTCGCGGGTGATACCCGCATTGGCAACGACCACGTCGATGGGTCCGAGATCGGCCTCGACGCTGGCGATGCCTGCCTTGCTCTCGTCATAGTCGGCGACGTTCCATTTGTAGGTCTGAATGCCGGTGTCCCGGGTGAAGGCGGCGGCGGCTTCGTCATTGCCGGCATAGGTGGCGGCGACCTTGTAGCCGGACTCTTTCAGAGCCTTGGAAATGGCTGCGCCGATACCGCGGCTGCCGCCGGTGACAAGGGCTGTACGGGACATGGGAATTCCTCCGGGAGAATTAATGGTACATGGAATATAATTGCCCGAACACATTGCTGTGGGCAACAATGTTTCTGCTCAAGATTGAGCGTCAGCGATTCAAAAAAGCTCTTGACGGGACCAGACTACCGGCAATTGCCCGGTCTTCTGTCCGGTTCGTGCTATGCGGCGGCCCCTTCGGAAAGGGCCGCCGCAAGCGCCGGTAGGCGTATCGGAGCGATCAGCGTTCGACGCAGAGCGCAACACCCATGCCGCCGCCGATGCACAGCGTGGCGAGGCCCTTCCTGGCGTTGCGGCGTTTCATCTCGAACAGCAGGGTGTTCAGCACCCTCGCGCCGCTCGCGCCGATCGGGTGGCCGATGGCGATGGCGCCGCCGTTCACGTTGACGATGGCCGGATCCCAGCCCATGTCCTTGTTGACGGCGCAGGCCTGGGCGGCGAACGCCTCGTTGGCTTCGACCAGATCCAGGTCTTCGGGTTTCCAGCCGGCCTTTTCCAGTGCCTTGCGGCTGGCATAGACCGGGCCGACGCCCATGATCGCCGGATCAAGGCCGGCCGTCGCATAGGAGGCGATCCGCGCCAGCGGGGTCAGGCCACGGCGGGCGGCCTCATCTTCGGACATGACCATGACAGCGGCGGCGCCATCGTTCAGACCTGACGCATT
>JBKEDD010000049.1:0-31367 GCA_047975215.1 Jhaorihella sp. | reverse complement strand
TTCGTTGGGTCTCGATTATGTCGTCTCCATGATGTGGTCTTGGGGGTATCGGGGGAGCAGTAACGCTCCCCCTATTGGTAATGCAACGGCCAAACGGTGCGAGTGGGTTTCATGGGGCGCGATAGCCCCTGATCCTCCTGAAAGGATCGTGGGGTGCTGGGAGAGCGAAGTCTCCCGCGAGTGATTGAACGGCGATACGTTCTGCTGGCTCTGGATGGGGTCGATCCCCTGACAGAGCCACGGCCTGGGGGATGCAACGGGGGGGCGCAGCGAGCCCCCTTGCCAAGATGGTTTTGTACTACAAAACACATCTTGCGGGTTCGGGAAGTTGGAGAGTTCGGCGTGTAGTACAATTATAGGCGCGCTGGGGTTGCCGTATGCAGAGCTTTTGAAAAGTGCGCTATGGTTAAGGAAATATTAATGACTTTTGTATAGAATTTTCATGTGTTTGATGAATTTGACCAAGATGAAAAAGCCCGGCTGACAGCGGCACAACGCAAGGCGCAGGACTTCGACGATCTTCAGAATGAGATCGCGGGGCGTGAGACCGGGCGGGCATCGCGTTTCGTGGATAATGATCGGCGGGCCGGTGCGTCCGGCAAGGATCGAGATGCCGCACGGGATCAGGCGCTTTCTGCGCTGCAACAGCTTTTACAAGACGATCCAGAGTATGCTGCACTCTACAACGATACGATGGGGGCGTTAGCCGAGGCAGAGAATGCTACCGAAATCGCGTTGGAGAAAGCGCTGGAACGTCAGCGTGTCGCCGATAGCGCGCTGGCCGATCTGCGGGACAATGCCCTTACGCTTGAGGATGGGCGGCGGATATACCCCGATGCTGCGGGTGCGTTCCGTTTCGAGGACGGTTCTCTAGCAGAAGATTTGGGTGTCACTGCGGAGCAGTGGCACCCAGGCATGCCTGGGTATGAAGAATTCGTGGCGGGCCGTGATGCGGCTACCGCCGAAGCGGAGACCGTCAACGAGATCATGCGTTATCAAGTCGAAGTGCTGGGCGATGCACGAGATCGCCTCAGCGACGAAGACAACCCACCAAGCGCCGATGAGTTGCGTGATATCCAGACACAAATTGACGAAAGACTGCCGCCACAGGTGCGTGTCGAGTTGGAGGGACCGATAACGAACTCACCAGCGCAAACCTTGTCGAGCACCTACGATATCCCGACGCTTTAGCTCCCGTCGAACCGTCCGCAGGCTTTTTCGATCACAGCGAGAATAATTCCCTGCGGATGGTGGTCTGGATAGTTAGCAAGCACTTCCCGAATGTGGTTGTGGCGTCGCGCCTGAAGCTCGGCGGTGCCGTACCATTCGTTGATGCACTCCAGAATATGGTCATGCTGACCTGTTCGTGTGGCGATGATGTTGGTCATCACGATAGACGCTTGAAAAAGGGCATTCTGGGAAGATTGATCCCATTTCAGCACATCAGAGCTGGTAAACTCTTCGGCGATAGAAAGCTGTGGACAGAGCGCCAGAACGGGCAGAAATACTTTTACGATCAGGTGATTGCGGGCGATCATAATCGAAGGATTTTGATCGCATCACATTTACGAGATTCTATGATTTTGGTATATAGGCAAAACTTCGGAATTCCACCGAGGCCCAGAAATCTCCAATTCCAACCGCCGCTGACCCGGCCCCGCTCACAAAGGTTCGTTTTTAAACGGGCGGGAGCCAGATTGCCATGAGTGTGTGGCCGGAAATCCAAACAGTAGGCCGTCGTGTTGGCTATGCGCGGGTATCGACCAAAGATCAAAAACTCCGCATGCAGCTTGATGCCCTTCAAGCCGCGCGGTGCGATCTGATCTTCGAGGATCACGATGTCTCGGGTGGCAACGCCAGCCGCAGCGGCCTCAACCGCATGCTTTCAGACCTGCAGACAGGCGATACGGTTATCGTTTTCAAGCTGGACCGTCTGGGCCGGTCCGTCCTGCATTTGGCTGATCTGCTCGTGCGTTTCCGCAATGAGGAGATACATTTCTGCTCGATTTGCGAGGGCATCAACACCACAACGCCGGGCGGCAAACTGGTCTATCACTTGTTCAGTGCCTTTGCCGAATTCCAGCGCGACGTGATTATAGAGAATACCAAGGCGGGTCTGGATGCCACGCGCAGACGCGGCACCCGTCTGGGGCGGCCCTACAGCCTCAAACCGGAAGAAGTGCTGCTGGCGCAAGAATTGATTGCCCAATCGGATATCAGCATCGCCGAAGCTGCGCGACGCTTGCAGGTGTCGCGGGCAACGCTATCACGGCATCTGAAAACGGTACGCGATTCTGAGTTAAACTGATTATCGATCACTGCGGACAGATTCAGGAGCGCGCCTCACAATTTTTCGGCAACGACTGAGTGCTCTGATTCTAAGCTGAAGGTGAAATGCTATCGAGCCGAGGTTTCACTTTATCCCTGAGAAGTTGGACGAGTTCAGGATCTCCCCGCTCATACACATCGGGGATGTAGAGCGTGATGATCCTGTTGTCAGCAGGACGCGATTTGTACTTTTTCCTGATGCGTTCGCGGTGGTGGGTCTCCATCGCGAAGATCAGATCGGCACTGGCGACAAGTTCCTTGGTCAGCGGGTTCGGAGCTTCCGAATCCGTGCCCGCCGACACGGCCTCGATGCCAGGGAAATCCCTGAACACGTTCTCGGCGGTCGGGCTTCTAAGCTTGTTGGCGGTGCAAACGAACAGGACTTTCATAGGCGCAGTATAACGCACGATGTTGCGCTGCGGAATCCCGCTTCCTAAGCTTCGCCGATATCCGCGACTCTGACCAGTTCCACCTCGTAGTCGGGGTCGAAGACCTGAAGGTCCATACGGCGTTTGACGCTGGCCTGTAGACCGTTCAAGGTCAGGTGTCCGCGCAGCGTGAGCGGTTCATCCTCGATCTTGATCAGCCGATACAGGCGCGTTTCCATCAATGATCGGGTTGCGACCAGGAATCCCGAAAAACCAAACGGTATGAGCACTCCCGTACTCGACAGAGCCGCCGATCTTTCGGGGAAGGTATCAATCTCGGGGTCTATCGCAATATTGCTCACCGTATCGGCAACCAAGAGCGCGTTGCTTTCTTCAAGCGGGGTCATTTCGATGATTGCATAGGCTGTCTCGAATTCGCCTCTGCGCGGTTCAATATGTTCCGGCGGCACGCCTGCAAATCTTGGTGGCAATGGCGGATGCGGTGCGGGTCTCATCGGGCGCAGATAAGCCTGATATCGCCCGATCAAGGGGGACAAATCAGTTCTGCGATCTTGAGATTGGGTCAATAGCCGCGCGAACGCGACGGCGCTTTCTTCAACGTCTATTGGCGCAACATCGTCAAGATAGTCGGCGACAGCGGCGATGAATTTATCTTCCTGTTTGCCTTGCGCTTTCAAAAAGCGAGTAACACGCTTTCCACCGGCCTCTTTGGTGGTGACAAGCCCCGTCTTTGCGGCAATCTGATCGCTGATCGTTTGCGGGCTTATTCCGTAGCGCTCCTGGTGCGCGCGCAAACGCTCACGCAACTCGTTGCGCTGCTCGATTGAGAAGGCTGAAGACTTGCCGCTCATCTCCGTGTCCAATTCGTGTCCATAGGCATTTCGGTGATCCTGCCCAATATCGAAGACCAGCGCGAGAGCGCAGGTCAACGAAAGGATCGAACACCATGAACCCCTATGAACAGCAAGCCAAGCAAGTCGGTCAGAACGGCGGAACCGTTCCGACCAATGGCATGGCTCATCAACAGAAAGAGCGCATCGATGCTGCCGTGAACAGCGGCAAGCAAGGCAAGTGACGCTTCGGGGCGAGGCGGAGGCTTTCGCCTCGCCCAACCTTCCAACCTGAATTTTCAACCTGGCGAGACTAGAGATGAACCGAGGCCAAAATCCAAATGGTGGATCACCGACCGCAGCCCTGCTGCTTGGCGTCTCGTTCTTCGCGGTCGCCAGCTACTGGCCGCAGGTCATGGGCGGCACGCCCGATGCGGCAGATGATCTTTACACGGGCTTCTTCAAGCTGATGGGCGGCGTTGCCATGCTCGGCGGCCTTGGCGGCTACTACAAGGCCTGGCAACAGCGCGAGAAGCGCAAGGCCAGCGAGCAAACGTCCGGCACGTTCGGCGAAGCCGCGTTCGCAACCCTCGAAGAGTGCGAGCACGCTGGCCTTCTTGATCCTAAGGGGCTGTATCTCGGCCTTCTGGACAATCAGCCACTGTTCTATAGCGGCAAAGCTCACCTTCTGACCTGCGCACCTGCACGGCAAGGTAAAGGTGTCGGCGTCGTCATCCCGAACCTGCTGCATTATCAGGGATCGGTCATCGTCACTGATCCGAAGGGTGAACTTGCTGCCGTAACGGCGGAGCATCGCCGCGAACGACTCGGACAGGATGTGGCCGTTTTCAATCCGTGGGGGCTGCACGGCCTGCCGCAGCACCGCATCAATCCGCTGGAAAACCTGATCGCCATGGCGGCTGATCCCGCTTCACAGCGCGGCTTGGCCGATGAGGTCAAGGCCAGCGTCATGCAGCTTTACCCCGAGCCCGAAGATACGCGGAACCAGTTTTTCCGTGAAGGCTCGCGGGGCATCATGCGTGCCGTGCAGCTCTATCTCGCAGTCTGTGCGCCAAAGCGCTGCACGCTGCCCGAAATGTGGCGCATCATCGCGAACCCCAAGCGCCTTGAGCGCACGGTTGATGCGATGCGTCGCGAAGATGCTCTGGGCGGCATTATCGCTGATCTCGGCGATGATCTTGCCCATCAGATGAGCGGCAAGGCCGAACTATTCGGTGACTTCCGCGCGGGCGCTGTCCAGCAACTCTCGATCTTCGAGCCTGGCGGGTATCTGGCCGATGCAGTCAGCGCGTCGGACATATCGCTGGCCGATCTCAAGACGGGAAAGGTCAGCCTGTATCTGACCTTTCCGACTGACAGGATCGCCTCGCACGGCGCGGCGCTTGGCTTGATCGTCAATCAGACGATCACGGCAGTCGCGCGCTCGCCTGAACGCGGCGAGGTGCTGTTCATGCTCGATGAGTTCGCCAATCTGGGCAAGCTCGCAGGACTTGCCGAAAGCCTGACCGCCCTGCCGGGTCTGGGCGTGCGGGTCTGGATGATCGTGCAGGAGCTCGCGGAGCTGGTACGCATCTATGGCCCCAACACGGCCAAGACGATCCAGTCGCAGGCTGAGGTGCGCCAGTTCTTCGCCGTCAATAATGCTGACCTTGCACAGTCGCTCTCACGAGAGCTCGGCCAGAAGACCGTCAAAACGAAAAACTACAATCTCGGGCGCTCTGACACCGACGAGATCGGCGAGAGCCTGTCCGAGACGGGGCAGCCGCTCATGCGGCCAGAAGAAATCATGAGCTTAGGCCCAACGCAGCAACTTCTGCTGGTCAAAGGCATGAACTCGATCATTGGGGGGCGCCTGCCTGTCTGGTTCTTCGCGCCATGGCGCGAGTGGCTGACCGTAAACCCTGTGGAAGGCGACTATCCAAACGAGAAGCCCGTTGCACGGTTTCTCTACAGCTTGAGGAAATAGCCATGAGCAAGTTTGACGTCAAAGTCTTGGGAGCCAAGCCGCCGAAGCGTCCTGAAGGCATGTTCAGGCGGCTACGCCGTCGCATCGGCGGTGCGATCAAGGCCGTCCTGCTCCGCCCTGGCATGATCATGCTGGCGGGCGCATCGGGCTTCGTCGTGCTTATCGGCACGCCGCATGTCGGCTGGGAATACCAGTGCAGGCACCCGATGCGCGGCTACGGTTCCTGCAATGCGGTCGCATGGTGCGCCTATTACGGCGTCCAAGGCCGCCGCGTGGAAATCCCCGAATACGGAGAGCGGTGTCAGGTCGTCACCTTCCTGCCGCTCGACTGGAACCAGCTAATCGAAGGAGTTCTGTGATGAGCAAAGAAACATTCGCGCGTGAATTGGGTGCCTACCATTGGGAGCGGCTCGAACGGCTCGCCGACCATTACGGGCACAGGGACAGGCACAAATACGCCGTCACCCTTTTGAAGCGTGCCATCGAGGAATCCGAGATGTGGATGCGCGCGGATCGCTTCGCCCACTACGAGCGCCTGATTACTGAATTGGAAGAACAAGAGCGCCAGCTTTGTAAAGATTACCCCAAAAATGGCGGGCCAAAACACGGAGGCTACGACGATGACATACCCTTCTGAAAACCGCAGAATTTGTAGGGTTACAGCAGAAAGTGCTAAAATGAAAAGAACTAGAAATAACATTCTTCAGGAGGATTGTGCCATGAAGGATGAGTTAAACTTCGCAGGTTTCGACCTGCAAGAACGCTTCGATGCGTCCGCAAGACCCATTGTTCGCGTTGATGTTGAGAAATACCAGGCTTTTCTTGATGGTGCTGATCTTACCGACGCACAGAGGGAAGAGTTTCTGCAAGCCCTCTGGTCGATCATGGTTTCCTTTGTCGAGCTCGGGTTCGGCGTCAGTCCGATGCAAGAAGCCTGTGGAAAAAACCGCGAGATCGGCGCTGAAGGTGCCAAAGAGTCCTTCAATGCAGTATCCTCACCAGAACCCAACAACCACAACAACAAGAATGGATTCAGCCCCTGACGGCAGGCTGGAGGTACGATGAACAAGCAAGAAGAACAAATGCAAGGGGTCACGAAGGCAGTCATCTACTGCCGCGTGTCCTCAACCAAACAGAAACTGGAAGGTAGCGGACTCGACAGCCAAGAGTACCGCTGCCGCCAGTACGCGGAACTCAAGGGGTATCAGGTCGAGGCCGTCTTCCCCGATGATGCCTCGGGCGGCGGTGATTTCATCAACCGCCCAGGGATGGTCGCGCTGCTGAGCTACCTCGATGCGCAGCCCGACAAGGATTACGTGGTCATCTTCGATGATCTGAAGCGCTTCGCGCGCGATACCGAGTTTCACATCAAGCTGCGCCGTGAATTCCAGACGCGCGGCGCGCGGATCAAGTGCCTTAACTTCAATCTTGATGACTCGCCCGAGGGCAAGTTCGTGGAGACGATCTTCGCGGCGCAAGGCGAGCTTGAGCGTGAGCAAAACCGCCGTCAGGTTATCCAGAAGATGAAAGCGCGGGTCGAGAACGGCTATTGGGTGTTCTCCCCGCCTGTGGGTTACAAATACGCCAAGGATCGGGTGCACGGTAAGTTGCTGGTGCGCGACGAGCCTATCGCCTCGATCCTTGCCGAAGCTCTTGAGGGCTTCGCTTCGGGGCATCTGCAATCGCAGGCCGAAGTGAAGCGCTTCCTTGAAGGAAAGCCTGCCTTTCCGAAGGATACGCCAGCAGGCGAAATCCGCTGGCAGCGTGTTCAACGGCTCCTTTCGCATCTGACCTATGCGGGGTACGTCGAAGCGCCCAAGTGGGACGTGTCGGCCCGTAGAGGGCATCATGAGCCGATCATCAGCCTGGAGACGTTCGAACGCATTCAGGAGCGCATGCAGGGCAAGGCAAAGGCACCTGCACGCAAGGATATCAGCGAGGATTTCCCGCTGCGCGGTTTTGTGCTGTGTGATGACTGCGGCGAGCCGATGACGTCTTGCTGGTCGAAAGGCCGCTCGAAGCACTACCCCTATTATCTGTGCGATACGAAGGGTTGCGAGAACGAGCGCAGGTCAATCCCGCGCGATAAGGTCGAAGGCGGTTTTGCCGAAATCCTGCAAAGCCTTCAGCCGACGCGAGAGCTCTTCACGCTGGCAAAGGCGATGTTCAAGGATGCCTGGAACTTGCGTCTGGCAGAAGCCCATCGCGACAAGGATGAGATCGCAAAGCAGCTTCGCGATTCCGAGAAGCAGATCGAAACGCTGCTGGAGCGTATCGTCGAGGCTGACAATGCCAGCGTTATCAGAGCCTATGAGGGCAAGATCGCCAAGCTGGAGCGGGAGAAGCTGCTGCTGACCGAAAAAGCTGCTCGAATCGTACCGCCGAAGGGGAGGCTAGAGGAGTTTATCGAACCGGCACTCGAATTTTTGGGAAACCCTTGGAATCTCTACGAAAATGGCAGCTTGGCCTTCAAGAGAACAGTACTCAGACTAGCTTTTGCAGAGCCTCTGCGGTACTCACGTGAAACGGGTTATCGAACCGCTAATTCCGCCTTTCCTTTCAAGGTGTTAGCGGAAATTTCAACGTCAAAAGGCGAGATGGTGGAGCCTAGGGGGATCGAACCCCTGACCTCTTGCATGCCATGCAAGCGCTCTCCCAGCTGAGCTAAGGCCCCAAGTTTCGCGGCGTGCGGTGCCGGCGCGTTCACTCCGGTCGTTTAGGTAACGGCGGCGGCGAGTGCAAGCCCAAAAACGCCCCGCGATGCGGTCGGGGCAGGCCGGCGTCGCGAACCGGCCACCCGACAGCGCGATCAGTCGTCGTCGTCGCTGGATACGTCGGCGATGTCGTCGAGCGAGACATTATCGTCATCGTCGTCATCGTCGAGAACGTCGTCGCCCAGATCGACATCGACATCGTCGTCATCCAGTACCGCGTCGTCATCGTCCACCGCGGCCTTCTTGGCCTTTGCCGTCACCGCGTCCTCGGCATCGGCGGCGATCATGCGCGATTTCTGCGCGTCATACTCCACCACCTCGCCCGTGTAGGGGCTGACGATCGGGGTCTTGTTCAGGTCGTAGAACCGTTTGCCGGTGGTCGGGCAAAGGCGCTTTACACCCCATTCTTCCTTGGGCATGTGAATCCCTCTGATTTGGCTTGAGTCGCATCGGCGATTCCGGCCTCGTGCCATATGAGGCCGACACTGTCAAAGCCTTTGCGCAAGGAGGCGCCGCCATGGCCACACACCGCCTGCCAGGCACCCCGCCGGTCCCGCTGATCCTGCGCCGCTCGGCGCGGGCGCGGCGCATCAGCCTGCGGGTCTCGGCGCTTGACGGGCGCGTGACCCTGACGCTGCCCGCCGGGGTCGCAGAAGCCGAGGCGCTGGCCTTTGCCGAGGAACGCGCCGGCTGGATCCGGGACCATCTGGCCGGGCGGCCCGACAGCGTGCGCGCCGCCATCGGCGCGACTATCCCGGTCGAGGGCGTGACGCGCCGCATCATCGCCGCGCCCGGGCGGCGGGTGGAGCTTTCCGGGGCGGAACTGGCGGTTCCCGGCGATGCCGTGGCGGCGCGCCTGCGCGCCTGGCTTACGGATCTGGCGCGTGACCGGCTGACCGCCGCCGCCGACCGCCATGCCGCCGCGCTGGGGCGGCGATATGGCCGTATCACGCTGCGCGATACCCGGTCCCGCTGGGGCTCGTGTTCGGGGCGGGGCGCGCTGATGTTCTCGTGGCGTCTGGTGCTGGCGCCGCCGCAGATCCTGGACTACGTGGCTGCGCACGAGGTCGCGCATCTGGCCGAGATGAACCATTCGGCCGCGTTCTGGGCCCATGTGTACCGGCTGTACGGCCCGCCTGCCGCGCCGCGCCGCTGGCTGCGCGCCCATGGCGCCGAACTGCACCGCTACCGGTTCGACGGCTGATGGCGCGGGGCGCATGCCGCATTGACCCGCGCGGTTTTTGCGACCACATTCGCCCATGACCAGCCTCAAGCGCCCCGCCGACGCCAGTTCGGCCCATGACCGCATCTACCGTACCCTGCGCACGCGGATCATGTGTGGCGATCTCGCCCCCGGCCAGGCGCTGACCCTGCGCGGGATCGGGCGCGAGCATGGCCTTTCGATGACCCCGGCGCGCGAGGCACTGCGCCGGCTGGTGGCCGAAGGCGCGCTGTTCCAGTCGGCCTCCGGCCGCGTCTCGACACCCGAGCAGAGCAACGAGCGGATCGAGGAACTGGCGGCGCTGCGGGGGCTGCTCGAAGTCGAACTGGCCAGCCGCGCCCTGCCCCGCGCGCACATGGCACTTATCGACCGGATGCAGAGTATCGACAGGTCCGTGGCCGAAATGGTCGCCAGGCGCGACCCTGTCGGCTATATCCGCACCAATCTCGAATTTCACCGCGCCCTGTATCTGCGCGCGCAGGCGCCGGCGATGCTGGCAATGGCCGAAACCGTCTGGCTGCAACTCGGCCCGACCATGCGGGTGCTGTATGGCCGTCTGCAAAGGGCCGAACCGCCGCGTTTTCACAAGGCGATCATCGCCGCGCTCAGGGCCGGCGACGAACCGGGGCTGCGGCTGGCGATAAGATCGGACGTGACCCAGGGGCTGCGGCTGCTGGCGGGGTGACGGGAAAGCGGGCGATGCGCCATGGCGCGACCGGGGGATTGGAGTATTTTCGACCAGAAAGAAGCCGGGGGGCGCATTCGGATTGCGCAACCGGTGCGAGGGCACGTATCGTGACCCCGGCAGATGAGGGGAGGGAATGACGATGACCGATTTCACAAGGCGCGGCGCGCTGGCGCTGGCAGGCGGCGCGGCGGCGCTGCCGGTTCTGGGGAGGCCGGCGCTGGCCGGTACCGGACTGACGGTGGGCGCGCTGCGATTCACCAGCCATGCGGCCAGCTTTGTCGCCTTCGAGCGCGGCTACTTCTCCGACGAGGGGCTGGATGTCGAATTCAGGTTCTTCGAGGCGGCGCAGCCGATGGCGGTGGCGATCGCCTCGGGCGATGCCGACTACGCGGTCACGGCGATCTCGGGCGGGCTGATCAGCCTGGCCGAGAAGGGCGCGGCCAGGGTGATCGGCGGCGCGCTGAGCGAGGAAAAGGGGATCGACGGGCAGAAGATCCTGGCGTCGGATGCCGCGTTTCAGGCCGGGCTGACCAGCCCGCATGCGCTGGACGGCAAGAGTTTCGGCATCACGCAGGCGGGTTCGTCGTTTCATTACATGGGTGCCAGGATCGCCGGGGCGGAAGGCGCGAGTGTGACCTTCAAGCCGTTGCAGAAGGTCGGTGCCATCATCGGCGCGCTGAAGTCGGGCCAGATCGACGCCTGGTCGATCGTGCCCCATATCGCCAAGCCACTGGCCGGCAGCGGCGCGGTGCATATCATCGGCAACGTGGCCGACTACCTGCCCGGCTATCAGGTGACGACCGTGTTTACATCCGAGGCCAACGCCACCGGGCAGCGCGCCAGGACCGAAGCGTTCCTGCGCGCCTTTTCGCGCGGGGCCGACGACTTCAACGCCGCGCTGGTGGACAGGACCGCGGGCGAGGCGGCCTCCGAGGACATGGTCCGGCTGATCCACAAATACGTCTATGCCGACCGGCCCTATGAAAAGGCCGCACCCTCGATCATCAACGGCGCGATGCGCATCAACGCGAATGCGGCGCTGAACAGGGGTTCGGTTCTGGATCAGTTCGACTGGTTCAAATCCGAAGGGCTGATCAAGGACAGCATCACCTTCGACACCCTGGTCGATTCCTCCTATGTGAAGATGGTGTGAGGCGCGCCGCCGCGCCCGTCTGTCGCGCATGGAACTGACACTGGAACGGATCGGCCACCGCTATGGCGGCATGCCGGTGTTGCAGGACATCTCGCTGCATATCCCGGCGGGCGAGATCCTGTGCGTGATCGGGCCCTCGGGCTGCGGCAAGTCCACCCTGCTGCGGCTGATCGGCGGGCTGGAGCGGCCGGACGGGGGCCAGGTTCTGCAATCGGGCGATCCGCCGGAGGGCTGCCTGAACCCGCTGACCTTCGTGTTCCAGGATTTCGCGCTGCTGCCGTGGCGCACGGTCGCGGGCAACATCGCGCTGGTGCTGGAGGATCACGGCATTCGCGGCGCCGCCGCCCGGGGGGTGATCGCCGACGTGCTGGCGCGCACCAAGCTGTCGGATTTCGCCAACGCCCTGCCGCGGCAGTTGTCGGGCGGCATGAAACAGCGGGTCGCGATTGCAAGGGCGCTGGCGGTGAACCCGGCGGTAATGCTGCTGGACGAGCCGCTTTCGGCGCTGGACGCGCAGACCCGCGAGTTGCTGATGGAGGATCTGATCGCCCTGTGGGAAAGGCAACGGTTTACGGGGGTTTACGTCACCCACAACCTGACCGAGGCAGTACGGCTGGGCCATCGTGTCGCGGTGCTGTCGCGCCGTCCGGGGCGGCTGCGCGAGGTGATCGCGCTGGATCGGCCGATCGCCGAACGACGCGCCGGCGATCCCGACCTTGACAAAGTGCAGACCCGCCTTTGGGATCTGATGAAGGAAGAGGCGCAGGCGGCCGACCGGGAATTGCTGGATGGCTGAACCAGCCCGCCCGGTACCGTTTCGCGGCGGCGGCTTTGCCCCTGTGGCAAAACGCGGCGCCGGCATCGCGGTGTTCGCGCTGCTGCTGGCGCTGATCGAATGGGGCACGCGGGCGGGCTGGATTTCGAACCTGACGCTGCCGGTGCCCTCGGACGTGGGCGCGACGCTGGCCGAACTGGCAACTTCGGGGTTGCTCTGGACACATCTCGCGCCCTCGCTGTCGCGCCTAGCCGTGGGCAGCCTGTTGGGTGTGTCGGCGGGCATTGCCGTGGGCGTCATGATCGGGCTGTTCTCGTATGTTCGGGCCGGGCTGGTTCCGCTGGTGGCGGCGATCTTTCCGATTCCGAAGATCGCGCTGCTGCCGCTGTTCGTGATCTGGTTCGGCATCGACGAGGCGAGCAAATACGCGCTGATCGCGCTGGGTACCTTCACACCGACGGTGGTTGCGACCTATGGCGCGGTGGACAATGTCGACCGCTCGCTGGTGCGCATGGGGCAGAGCTTTGGCCTGAAGTGGTTTTCGATCGTGCGCAAGATCGTGCTTCCCGGCGCCCTGCCCGGCATTCTGTCGGGGCTGCGGGTCAGCCTTGCCATAGGTATCATCCTGCTGGTCGCCGCTGAAATGCTGGGCGCCGAATACGGCATTGGCGCCTATATCCTTCAGGCCGGATCGCTGTACGACCTGGAACGCCTGTTCGCCGGCGTGGTGATCCTTTCGGTTCTGGGGGTTCTGACCAGCTGGATCATCGGGCAGGCCGAACGCCGCCTGCTGCGCTGGCGCGCATGAAACCGCGCTTGCGCACCGCGGGTCGGGTTTTGGCGCCGGCTACGCGCGCATGGCCTACCGGCTGCTTACCTTTCCGCCGCGCTTGATCGTGCGCAGCACGACGTTGGTCTGGGCGCTGGCCACCGCCGGCTGGCGGAACAGGAAGGCCTCGAGAAACCTGTTATAGGCGTCGAGATCGCGGCACAGCACCCGCAGGTGATAGTCTGATTGCCCGGTCGTGGCATAGCATTCCTGCACTTCGGGGCGCGCCTCGACGGCGCGGATGAATTCGACGATCCGGTCCGGATCGTGCCGGGTCAGATGCACATGCACGATGGCCTGGAATCCCAGCCCCATCGCCTCGGGGTCGATCACGGCGCCATAGCGAACGATCACGCCGGCCTCTTCCAGCGCACGCACCCGGCGCCACAACGCCGAGGCCGACATTCCAACCGCGCCCGCCAGATCGGCGTTCGAGACGCGGCAGTCGCGTTGCAACAGATCGAGAATGCGAAGATCGCGCGGGTCAAGCTGCATCGTATCGGTCATCCTGTTCGAATTTTCCACCAATTCTGACCGAACTATCCCCGATCCCCCGGAAAATCAAACCAACGCGGAACGACTTTCCGAACAGCCCGGTCTATTTTCTCGCGATACCCGCAATCCGTGAACAGGACATCCCGCACCATGGCCCGCCACAACCCCGATTTCCGCACCTATGCGCTCGAAGACCGCTATGCACTGACCGACGGGCGGGTGTTCCTGACCGGCACGCAGGCCTTGCTGCGCATCATGCTGGATCAGGCACGCCGCGACCGCGCGGCAGGGCTGAACACCGCCGGGTTCATCTCGGGCTATCGCGGATCGCCGCTGGGCGGCGTGGATCTGGAACTTTGGCGGGCGAAGGAGCGGCTGAAAGAGGATCGCATCACGTTCATGCCGGCGGTCAACGAAGACCTGGGCGCGACCCTGGTGCTGGGCGCGCAACAGGCATCGCTGGACCCCGCGGCCGAGGTCGAGGGCGTGTTTTCCATGTGGTACGGCAAGGGTCCGGGGGTGGACCGGTCGGGCGACGCCCTGAAACACGGCAACGCCTATGGTTCGTCTCCGAAGGGCGGCGTTCTGGTGGTCGCGGGCGACGATCACGGCTGCGTATCCTCGTCGATGCCCCACCAGTCCGATGCTGCGTTCCTGGCGTGGTTCATGCCGGTTCTGAACCCCGCATCGGTCGCGGAATACATGGAGTTCGGCGAATACGGCATCGCGCTGTCGCGGTTCTCCGGCACCTGGGTCGGGTTCAAGGCGATCTCGGAAACGGTCGAATCGGGCCGGTCGGTCGATCTGCGCCCGGACCGGGTGTTCGTTCAACCCGACCATACCCCGCCCCCCGGCGGGCTGCATGTACGCACCGGCGACCTGCCCAGCCCGGGGATCGAGATTCGCATCGGCCACAAGCTCGACGCCGTGCGCGCCTTTGTCGAGGCCAACCCGATCGACCGGCGGATCTACGACACGAAGGATGCGCGGTTCGGTTTCGTCACCACGGGCAAGGGCCATCTCGACCTGATGGAGGCGCTGCGCCTGCTGGGGCTGGACGAAGGCAATTGCCGCCGCCTGGGAATAGACATCTACAAGGTGGGCATGGTCTGGCCGCTGGCGCGGCGCGACGCGCTGGATTTCGTGCGCGGCAAGCAAGAGGTGCTGGTGGTCGAGGAAAAGCGCGGCATCATAGAATCCCAGCTCAAGGAGTGCTTCTATGACTGGCCGGGCGACAAGCCCAAGCGCATGGTGGGCAAATACGACAGCCAGAACAACCCGCTGATCCCCTGGACGGGCGAGTTGAGTCCGCTGCTGCTTGCCCCCATCGTTGCCGCCCGCCTGGACCGGTTCTTTCCCGGCGAGGACCTCCCCGCCAAGGCCGCCGCGCTGACCGGCGAACCGCCGGTGCTGCTGAACGTCGCCGGCGCCACGCGCACGCCCTATGTCTGTTCGGGCTGTCCGCACAACAGCTCGACCCGCGTGCCCGAAGGCTCGCGCGCCGGCAGCGGCATCGGCTGTCACGTCATGGCGTCATGGATGAACCGCAACACCGACGGCTATGCCCAGATGGGCGGCGAAGGCGTACCCCATGCTGCGGCCTCGGTCTTTACCGGCGCCAAGCACGTGTTCCAGAATCTCGGCGAAGGCACCTGGTACCACTCGGGTTCTCTGGCCATTCGCCAGTCGGTCGCGGCGAACAGCAACATCACCTACAAGATCCTCTATAACGACGCCGTGGCGATGACCGGCGGCCAGCCGGTCGATGGCCCGGTTTCGGTGTCGGGAATCGCCCAGACCTGCCGCGCCGAGGGCGTAAACCGGATCGCGCTGGTCAGCGACGACATAGGCAAGTTCGACCGCCGCGATTTTCCCGCCGGCACGTCGTTTCACGACCGCCACGACCTTGACGCGGTGCAGCGCGAGCTGCGCGAAATTCCCGGTGTCACGGTGCTGATCTACGAACAGACCTGCGCCACCGAAAAGCGGCGCCGCCGCAAGCGCGGCAAGATGGAGGATCCGGCGCGCTTCGTCGTGATCAACGATCTGGTCTGCGAGGGCTGCGGCGATTGTTCGATCGCCTCGAACTGCCTGAGCGTGGAACCGCTGGACACACCGTTCGGACGCAAGCGGCGCATCAACCTGAGCAGTTGCAACAAGGACTTCTCGTGTCTCGACGGGTTCTGCCCCAGCTTCGTGACCGTGGAAGGCGCGCGCAGGCGCAGGAAGGAAACGCCGGGTCTGGATATCGGCGCGTTGATTGCCGAGTTGCCGGCACCCGACCTGCCGGTACTGGACCAACCGTTCGATCTGCTGGTTACGGGCGTCGGCGGTACCGGCGTCGTCACCGTGGGCCAGCTTGTCACGATGGCCGCGCATCTTGAAGGCAAGGGCGCCAGCGTTCTGGATTTCACCGGCTTCGCCCAGAAGTTCGGCACCGTCCTGAGCTATATCCGCATCGCCACCGCGCCGGATGCGCTCAACCAGGTGCGGATCGACGATGCCGCGGCGGATGCGGTGATCGGTTGCGATATCGTGGTATCCTCGGCGCCCAGGGCGTCGGCGCATTACCGCCCCGGCACGCGGCTGGTGCTGAACCGCGCCGAGATGCCGACGGGCGATGTCGTGCTGAACCGCGATGCGCAACTGAAGGTCGATGAGCGCGAGGCCGCCATCGCGGCGCGCATCGGGGCCGGCAACCTGTCCGCCTTCGACGCCAACGCCGCAGCCGAGTCGCTGCTGGGCGATGCGGTGTTTGACAACGTGATGCTGCTGGGCTTTGCCTGGCAGAAGGGGCTGGTGCCGGTCGGCGATGCCGCGCTTGGCCAGGCGATCGAACTCAACGGAGTGCAGATCGAAAAGAACCGCGCCGCCCTTGCTCTGGGCCGGGCGATGGCGGTGGCGCCGGACCGGCTGGCCGGGCTGCTCGGCGACGGGGCGGCGAAAGAGGAATCGCTGGCGGCCCTGATCGACCGGCGCGCCGCGTTTCTTGCCGATTATCAGGATGCCGCCTATGGCGCGCGCTACCGCACGACGCTGGACAGGTTGCGCGCCGCGCTGCCCGAACCGATGGTCGAGGACGCGATGCGCGCCGCCGCCACCGGATTGTTCAAGCTGATGGCCTACAAGGACGAATTCGAAGTGGCGCGCCTGCTGAGCGATCCGGCGTTCGAGAACCGGCTGAAGGGCGAATTCGACGGCGACTTCAAAATCGTTCATCATCTGGCTCCGCCGCTGCTGCCGGCCCGCCGCGATGCCCGAGGCCGGCCCGTCAAGCGGGCCTTCGGGCCATGGATGCGCCCGCTGCTGCGCACGCTTGCGGGCATGAAGCGACTGCGCGGGCACGCCCTCAATCCGTTCGGCCACCATGGCGAGGCGCGGATGCACCGCGAGCTTCTGGCATGGTACGAGGCCGGGCTGCCCCGTGCCGCGGCCGCATTCGCGCAGGGCAACAGCGATGCGGGGATGGCCTTTCTCGCTGCCCCGCAAGACATTCGCGGCTATGGCCCGGTACGCGCCGAAGCCGCCGAAGCGGCGCGCAAGCAGGCCGACGCGGCGCTCGCGCAAGCCCTGTCGGATGCACGTTGATGCGGGCGGCGCGTTTTCTCAGCAGGCCAGGCCCAGCCGCGCGAGATGCGCAACGCTTTCCTCGACGCGGTCGAATTCGTTGATCTCGACAATCAGGCGCGGGCGCGATCTGGTCGCGCCGAGCGCCTCGAACACGCCATGCCACGGGATGTTGCCGCACCCCGGCGGCCAGTGCCGGTCGGCATAGCCGTCGGTATCCTGCAAATGCACATGGCCCAGCAATGCACCGGCATCGCGGATGAACCGGTCGGCAGGCACCGCACCACCGGCGCAGTGCGCCCAGTGTGCATGCCCGGTATCCACCGATAGCCGCAGCGCCGGGCTGTCAGCGGCCTCGACCACCGCGCGGCGCGCGGCCGGGTCGGTATCCCTGATGTTCTCCAGCACCATTTCGACACCCGCATCCTCGGCCCGCGCGATCGCCGGCTCAAGCGTTTCCAGAATCGCCGCGATGGAGCGTTCGCGGTCCTTCGGCGCGTTGTCCAGGTTGGCGCGGTCCCAGCCGTCATAGGGGGAATGAATGACCATCTGGGTCGCGCCCAGCCCTTCGCAGACCGCCAGCGCCTGATCCAGCCGCACCTGAACCACGGCGCGAATCTCGCGGTCCTTCACGTTCAGTTCAAAACCCTCGAACGGCCCGTGAATGCCAAGCCGACCGTCCCAGCCGTCAAGCCGGGCCTTGGCCATCTCGATGAAGGGTTCGGGGCTACGCAGAATGTCGGCCATGCAGAATTCGGGCAGTTCCAGGTCGCGATCCTTCTCGAACAGCCAGTCGCGGTGGCGGTCAAGGTCCAGCACGCTGAGCTGCGCGCCGACGATGGGCAGATCGGTCATGTTTCCTCCTTCGGGGCTTTGGCGATGCCGACACCCATCCTGCCCTTTGCCGCCACGGAAACAAGGGGGAACCGCCCATTCCAACCCGGCACGGCGATGCGGGTTTCAGGACAGCACGGGGCATGTTAGGATAGTCGCAACTTGCGAGGTTGCGATGATTTTTCGTTTGTTTCTAATCGTTTTCGGCCTGATCGCTGTTCTGTCTGTTCCGGCGTCCGCGGACTGGGGCGGCTATGGCGGCAGTGCGGGCGAAGGCGTCTCTGCCGGGCTGTCCGGTATCACCACGCGCGCCGTTACCCGCACGCTCAAACGCGACATGGCAAGCTGCCGCAAGCTGTCGGCGGTCTATCGCTACGATTGCTATCGCAAGACCTACACGCTGGCCTCGCGTCAGTTGAACGGACAGCCAGCCTATCGCGAGGCGCAGGCGGCACTTGACGGGGTGGTGGCGGCGCTGGACCGGATCGTGGAGCGCAACGCCGACCCGTCCGCTCCGCAGGCACCGCGCAACCTCCAGACCCTCACACCGATCAAGCCGGCGGCGCTGGCGCAGGCGAAAAGGGAATTCACCCAGGCGCTGGACGAAGCCGAAACCGTGCTCCTTCGTTCGGCCGAACAGGGCAACGTGCACTTCGCCCGCATCGCCGAGGCAGTGCATTCCAACAAGGTTCTGTTGCGCTCGCTTCTGCTTTGGCCCGGCGGCCCGGCGCGAACGGCTGTCCGATTTGCCTGATTCGCAACATCCCTGAAAGGCCGGCGATCACGCCGCCGGCCGGTGGCAGGCCCCCGCGAACGCTGACGCCTCAGCGCACCACATGCACGGCGCAGGGCGCGTGTCGCACCACCTGCGTCGCGGTCGATCCGAGAAGCAGATCCTGCATTCCCGGCCGATGCGAAGCGATGATCACCAGGTCGGGCTTGTTGGTCTCGGCCCAATCCAGGATCGAACGGCCGGAATGGCCTTCGATCACCACGCCTTTGGCGTTGGGCAGCCTGGCGGCCAGTTCATCCAGTTCCTTCTGGATCGCACCCCGCGCCTCGGCCAGGTAGTCGGCAGGCATGTAGGAAATCGCATAGCCGGGAATGTGTTCGACCACATGCAGCAACGTCACCTTGGCGTCGGGCGTGCCCAGCAGTTGCGCCAGTTTCAGCGGCCCGGTCACATCGCGTTCGGAATCAAACGAAATCGGGACGAGTATGTTGTGATACATTCCGTATCTCCCTTGTTTTTCGTGCGCAGTCTGCACTGCGCCGTCGCATTCGGCATTGATCCAGGTCACATGCTCGTGCGCGGGCCGGCCCTGACCGCCATGCCGTCACGGGGCCGCGTTGCGGCCCGGTGCCTGTCGTGTACCGGCCGGGATCAGTCGCAGACCGCAACCACCTCGTACATGACCGGCTCGAAGCTTTTGCAAAGGTCGTTGATCAGACGGTTGCGTTCGCGCATTTCCGGCGAGCGCAGCATTGCCTGGAAATCCTCGCGTTTCTCCCACTGCGAGTAGTTGGCGATCCGGGTCTGGGCATCGTTCACATGCAGGCCGGCGCCGACGAACCCCGACTGTTTCGAGATGAACTCGGCGTAGGCATCGGCAAGCGCATCCATCAGATCCTGGCATCTGCCGGGCGTGGTTTCAAAGGTGGTGATGACGGTCTGGACCTTCTTGTCCTTGGTAATGGTTGGCATGTGTCTCTCCTTCTCTGGCATCAGACTAATATATTCTGGGCGGATTTCGATACCGATTCCTACCCGAAACGGATCGAAAAACAGAAAGTTATGGCCTTCGCGGCCAGGTGCCGGGCAGTCGGGCACCCAATCCCCGCGCGGATAACGTTTGATTAACCAACGCTCCCGATCCTGACGGCGGAGGGCACATGATGCACCGTATCCTGGTCATGGCGTTGTTGTGCGGCCTGGCGGCGGCAAGTCCGGCCATGCCCGGCGCCTGGTTGCGCGAGGACGGGCGCGCCTTTCTGTCGGTTTCCGGCATTGTGCGCCGCACCGTCGCGGGGCACGAACAGGAAACCGGGCTATATGGTGAATACGGATTGCTGCCGCGCCTGACGATCGGCATCGACCTGAACGAACGGCCCGCCCTCGCCGGGCACGCACTGGTATTCGCCCGCCTCCCGCTGATCGCCCAGAGCGACCGAACCCGGCTGGCGCTGGAGATCGCAGCCGGAGCGCATCACTGGCAGACGAACTGGCACCCGATGACGCGCGCCACCCTGTCGCTGGGGCGCGCCTTTCAGGCCGGGCGCGGGTATCAGGGCTGGCTTAATCTCGACGCCGCCTATGAACGCCGCTACGGGTTTTTACGCCCGGCCTACAAGCTCGACCTGACCGCCGGTCTGTCGTCGGGGTTGCGGCTGCGCCCGCTGTTGCAGATCGAAACCACGCTTGTTCCGGGCCAGGGCCGGTACTGGACCGTCACGCCGGCGATCCTGTTCGGTGGCGGGCGCGGCCGGGGCACGGCAGGAATAGCAACCTGGCTTGTCGGCGTGGAGCGCAAATCCGCGCCACAAGACAGTGTCGGCCTGAAGCTCGCGCTCTGGCGGCGGTTCTGATGACAACCGGCCCGGGCGCGCAACGCGCCAAATGGGCCGCACCCCGCTGGCGCGGCCCATCGGATCGCCCGCGCGGCCCTGTTCGGGCCGCCGGACAGGGCCGCGCGATCAGGTGTCGATCCGCACGCTCACTGCGACCTCGCCGCGCATGGGCTCATCCCAGAACAGATGCACACGGTCCTTCTGGGGCCCCTTCTGGAATTCCACATAGGGCATGCTGTGACGGACGAGCGATGCGGCATTGCGGATCGCGCCCAGCGCAACCACTCCATCCACCCCGCGCGCCTCGCCTCCGAACGGCAGCGCGCCTTGCGGATCGACGACCCAGGTTGCCGCCGCCGTCGCCTGATCGTGGCGGACGCGCAGCGGGTTGGCCGCCTGATGCGTCACTGAATGAAAGCTGTTGCCATCGAAGAACAGGTTCTTCGTCCGGCTCATGTCGAGCCCGGCAAAGCTGCTGTCCACCCGCTCGGCGCGGTCGATGGCGCCAATGATACTGCGAAACTTGTTGCCCGACACCGTGACCCCGTTCAGGAAATGCCCGGTGCCATAGGGCTTGACGACGATATAGCTGAACCAGGGCGCAACATCGCCGGACAGGAAGATGTTGTCGGTGATGCTCATCGCGCTGAAGGAATAGCCGGTAACGAAATCCGGCGTCGAATCGCGCTCGTTGGTCCATTCGATAAAGCAGTTGTCGATATAGTTGCCCGTCACCGTGGCGCTGGCATGGGCACCGGCAATAATCAGACCAGCGGTGCGCACACCGCCCGACACGGTATCGCCCTGGAAGAAGTGATTGCCCAGGACCACACTGTTGCTGCCGCCCAGTACCGCGAAATGGCGCAGCTTGGTGGCGCGATTGTTGCGCAGCTTGACGTCGTTGGCATTGGCGTTCAACCCGATCGACACCCGCTCGGTGGCGTCCAGCGACTCCTCGGACGAAAGGAACTGGCACCGGTCGATCAGCATCCCCTGACAGCCGCTGCCGATCGAGGTAACGCCGCGATCCTTCGGGCGGGTGACATGGCAGTCGCGGATCTGAAAGGCGATTCCCGCGGGCGCCAGCCGGATACCGCTGCACAGCCCGTTGCACTGAAACTCGATATCCGACAGCGCGAACTTGCTCAACTGGCTGAAACCGCTGAAATCCAGCAGATACTTGAAGTCGCGGAACGTGTAGGTCTGGGTTCCGGCGGCATCGTGAAGCGGCGCGCTCAGTACCAGTTCTCCGGCCGCGACATTCTTCGACTTGACGTAGATCTCGCGCCCGACCCCGGCCCCTTCGACCAGTGCGCCGACCGGGATATTGGCCACATTGACGACATCGCCAAGACGTTGCGCGGCGGCGGGCGAATAGCTCGCCTGCGACGTGACAACCTCGGTCTCCCAGGCCGACGATCCCGTGGCCTCGATCTGGCCGTTCCGAATCACGCGCCGGGTCGCATATCCGGCCTTGTTGGGAACCGCCGCCTGCATGTCGATGGGCGCCGTCACCGCCACCTTCAGCCCGCCCATGTCGAGCGATTCGTGATCGACATTGTTCAACAGCGCCTGAAACGCCTTCCTGAACGCCAGTTCCTCGTTGCCGAAGGCCGCGACATAGGCCGGCAGATCGAACTTCGCGCTCAGCAGCAGCATCTTGTCGTCGGGCATCGCCACCGTGCCCTCGAACACCGGTTCGGACGACATGGCGACGGTATCGCCCAGAAAATAGCTGCCGGCCGGAACCAGCACCCGGCGCCCGTTCGCGGCATGGTCGGCGGCCAGGAACGCCGCGCTGTCATCGGTGGTACCGTCGCCGATAGCGCCGAAATCGCGGACATCCACCAGGCTCAGCATGTCGCGATGAAAGGCGCTGGTGATGTCCACGATCTCGATATCGTCAATTCGCACAACGCCGCCGCTGGCACCCGTCAGGTCCAGGCCGAAGTGACCGTATAGCGCCTGCCGCCCCCAGACCATGTCGACGCCGCCGCGCGCACCGGTGCCCACGATCGCCGTGACCTCGACCACCTCGCCATAGGCGCCAAGCGCCGTCGTGGGGCCGGTTTCGACCACGCCGCCGACATGCCCGCCCCCCGTGCCGCCCGCCCAGCCGGCGATGCGCACCGACGGCAGATTGCCACTGATCGCCTTGACCCGCGCCTTGACCTGCAAATAGCAGCCCGGCAACAGCGGCGTTTCGGCCATCAGGCGCAGCTTCTGGATGGCCGCGGTCTTCTGCAACTCCAGACAGCCCCCGAAATCCTGATCCGCCGGCACCAGCGCGGCGTTCGCGGCCCCCTCGTAGGTGTCCGAACCCGGCGTTCCGTCGCCACTCGACCAGACATCCAGCCCGCCCGCAAAAGCGGGCGGCATCAGCAGCAAACCATCGGTGATCGCCTTGTTCATTCAAATTCCCTTCCCTGTAACGCCGGCCGGATTGCCGCTCGGGGGGCCAAGCCTGAGCGGGTTCGGGCGAAACCCGAACGCGGGACAGGAAGTAGGGAGAAATAGGTTAACGACGGCTCACGGCACCGTGACGATCGCAAGCATCAGGGCGCAACACCTGTCGGCGGCCCGGATCGCGGGTTTCTGCCGCCGCCAGCCGCCAGCGGCGCGCCGGTCTGCGGCATCGCCCACCTCAGGCCCGCCAGAACCGCACGGTGAATATCGCGTAGACCGCCAGCAACTCCAGGCGACCGATCAGCATTGCCGCCGTCAGCATCCATTTGGCCGCATCGTTGAGCCCGGCGAAATTGCCCGCCGGGCCGATCATGTCACCCAGGCCGGGGCCGACATTGGCCAGCGCGGTGGCGGCACCTGAGACCGAGGTGATGAAATCCAGCCCGGTCAGTTCCAGCCCCACCGAAAACAACCCCAGCGAGACCATGAAGAATACGAAGAACGACATTACCGAACCCAGAACATCCGGCCCCACCGGCCGTTTGTCATAGCGTGGCGTGAATACCCCGTGGGGCGAACGTATCCGCAGGAGTTGCACACGAATCGAGGCGAACAGAAGCTGATAGCGAAATATCTTGACCGAACAGGACGTGGATCCGGCGCAACCGCCGACCAGGCCGATGAAGAAGAACATCGAAATCAGCAAACCGCCCCAGTTCATGTAGTCCACGCTGGCGAAACCGGTGCCGGTGATGATCGAGGTGATGTTGAACAGCGACTCGCGCAGCGCCTGTTCCCAATGATGCGGAAAGATGTTCGTCAGAACCACCGACGTCACCACGACCAGCACGAGAATGGTACCCAGAAACGCCCGCACCTGGCTGTCGCGTAAAATCGGCCCGGTGGCCCCGTTGACCATCTGCACATAACGCACGAAGGGCAAAGCCGCCAGGACCATGAACACCGACGCCACATATTCGGCCGGCCCCGAAAACGTGCCGAAAGAGGCATCGTAGTTGGAAAATCCGCCCGTCGACATCGTGGTGAACGCATGCACGATCGCATCGAACGCACCCATACCGACGGCGGCGTAGCAAAGGATACACAGGATGGTCAGCCCCACATAGACAACCGAGATCTGCGCCGCGATCGCGGTGGCGCGCGGCAGAATCTTTCCCATCGTCTCGAACGCTTCGGACTTGAAGATCTGCATTCCCCCGACCCGCAGTTCGGGCAGGAAGACCATGGCCACGACGATAATGCCGATTCCGCCCAGCCATTGCAGGATGCCACGCCACAGCAGAATGCCGCGCGGCAGATCGTCCAGCCCGGAAATGACGGTCGAACCCGTGGTGGTCAGCCCCGACATCGCTTCGAACAACGCATCGACAAAGCGCAGTTGCGTTTCGCCCATCACGAAGGGAATGGCGCCAAAAACCGGCAGCGCCACCCAGACGCCGGTAGTCAGCAGAAAAGTCTGCTGGAGCGTCAACCCCTCCTTGACGCCATTGGAACAGCTCAGCGCGATCAGACCGCCGGTCAGCATGGTGATGACGCCGCTTTCCAGGAAAACCGGCCAGTGTTCGCGCGCTTCGACGATATCGGCCAGCATCGGCAGAACCATCGTGGCGCCAAGGATGGCGACCAGCAGGCCGATCACATATCCGACTGGACGCAGGTCAAGCATGCGGCGAAGCGTTGGCGCCAGCCGGCCGCGCTGTCAAGCGCCAGCGGGCCGACCGGCCGAAACCTCGATCCATTCCCGTGGCGTGGCGTCAGCCGACGTGAAACAACGTGTTGAACAGCTTCGGATCAAGGCTTTGGCCCGCGAAGGTCTCGCCTTCGGTCAGGATGCTGACGGCGTCATGGCTGTGCAGGCTTTCCTGATGGCTTGCGATGATGCGGAAATCGCCGATGCGCGGGTCGGCCTGCAACTGCTGGCAGAAAAGCCGCGCCGCGTCCTCGACGAATATCGGGTTGGCGGCGTTCAGTTCGCCGAACGCCTGTTCATCCTCGCGCTTGACCATCACCTGAGTCTCGGTGGGCACGGCACGGCGGCACGCCTCGATCAGGTCTTCAAACCACAGGCAATGCGCCTCGCAATTCACCTGAACCGAGATGCGCGCCACCGATCGCTGCGAATGCGGGGTCGCCAGTTGCCCGCGCGCCGCGCGTGCATGTTCGGACAATTCCAGCGAACAGGGACAGGTCGAGGAATAGACATAGTCGAGATGCATGATCTTCTTGCGCACCCCGGCGGCTTCCACGAGTTCCAGCGCGATATCGTAGTACTGATAGCCCGACAGGCCCGAGCGCAGACTGTCCAGCCGGACCGGAAAGGAGAACCGCATCATGATCCGGGCATCGAACGCGTCCAGATCGGTCATGTAATCTCTAAGCACCGCCTCCATCACCTCGAAACTGAAGGCCCGTTCGGCATGCTTGTAAAAGCTGCGCATGATGCGCGACATGTTGATGCCCTTCTTGTCGGCCTCCAGGCTGACGGTGCCGGTCACGCTGGTTTCCAGCGTCATATCGCCTGCGGATGTATCCCCGTCGCGGCTGCGAAACCGGATCGGCAGGCGGAAATTCGAGATACCGACGTGCTGCAACGGCTGTCTGGCACCGCGGATCAGGCTGGACGGACCGTTCTGCAAATCCGGCAGCGTTTCCCTGTAGGCGGAATCGGCCACGAAATCGCCGGGGTAGTTCCGCGACAGGTCGGGGTAATTGCCCGGCGCCCGGTCGGGAAGCAGCCGCGCGATGGCCGGGTCAAGCTGTGCGATCTCGGTCGCCGACGCCCGCGCGGCCCAGGCGCGCAAGACATCCAGCGCGGTTTCGGCCGCGTCCTGATCGGGCGCTCCATCGGCGCCCCGGGACAGAATGTTCATGCTATTTCCCTTGCCGGTTCCGTGCAAACCTCAAGATAGGTCCGCCACCGCCGCGTGCCAACGAATTCTTGCCGCCCGTCCTGCGCGGCGCCGCGCGCAGGGTCAGGATGAAACCGCGCCGGCCGCCCGGTCCAGCGCCTGCAACATGTCGCCCACCAGATCGCCGCAATCCTCGATGCCCATCGACACGCGCACCAGCCCTGGGGTGATGCCCAGGGCCTCTTTCCGGTCTTCCGGCAGGCGCTGATGCGTGGTCGTGGCGGGATGTGTCACGATGGTCTTGGCATCGCCCAGATTGTTGGAAATCCGCCCGATCTTCAGGGCATTGAGAAAGGCGAAAGCCGCCGGCTGGCCGCCCTTCAGGTCCAGCGACAGTACGGTGCCGCCCCGGCCCATCTGCCGGCGGCACAACTCTGCCTGCGCGTGGCTCGGGTGCCCGGGATAGATGCACCGCAGCAGCGCCGGGTGCCCCTGCACGGTCTTGCATACCGCCAGTGCGTTGTCGGCCTGGGCGTTGACCCGCAGTTCCAGCGTTTCCAGACCCTTGAGCATTATCCAGGCGTTGAACGGGCTCATCGAACCGCCGGTGTGCTTCATGTAGGGTTCCACCGTGTTGCGGATGAATTCACGGCTGCCAAGGATCACCCCGCCAAGCGCACGGCCCTGACCGTCGATATGTTTGGTCGCGGAATAGATCACCACGTCGGCGCCCTGGGCCATGGCATCGGAATAGACCGGCGTGGCAAAGACATTGTCCACCAGAACCTTCGCGCCCACCGCATGTGCCAGTTCCGAAACCGCGCGGATGTCGACGATTTCAAGCGTCGGATTTGATACGGATTCGAAGAACACGGCGGTTGTTTCGGGCCCGATCGCCGCGCGCCACTGATCAAGGTCGGTGCCGTCGACGAACACGGTTTCAACCCCGAACCGGCCAAGCACCTCCTGCAAAACGTATAGGCAGGATCCGAACAGCGCCCGCGCCGCAACCACCCGGTCGCCGGCCTTCAGCATCGCGCTCAGCGCGCCCGACACCGCGGCCATGCCCGATGCGGTGGCGAACGCGTCCTCGGCGCCTTCCATCTGCGCGATGCGATCCTCGAACATCCGCACCGTCGGGTTGCCATAGCGGGCATAGATGAACTCGTCGGCGCCGGACTCGATGAAACGGGCCTGCGCCGCCTCGGCACTGTCATAGTCAAAGCTCTGGGTCAGAAAGATCGCCTCGCTGAGTTCACCGTACTGGCTACGCCTCGTGCCGCCATGCACGGCGCGGGTGCGCTTGTTCCAGGTCTCGCTCATGTCATCCTCCACTCATGGCGGGGCACGAAAAAACCCCTGACGCGGCCAAGCGAAAGGGGTCTTTCATCCTGACCTTTTAGCGGTGTTGTTTAGCGTGGCCCGCAATCCGGTAACAAATCGCCACGAGATGATGCCGCTTTACGCCCCGCCGGTGCATCCGTCAAGCGCCCCGCCCTTGCCGTTTGCGGCCAAACCGGCATGATCCGGGCAACCGAGAAGGAGAAAACAGACATGACCGCGCCCATCGACCTGTACTACTGGCCAACGCCGAACGGCTGGAAAATCTCGATAGCGCTGGAAGAGATGGCCCTGCCCTACAAGCTCAACCTGGTCGATATCGGCGCGGGCGCCCAGTTCGACCCCGAGTTCCTCAGGATCGCCCCGAACAACCGGATGCCGGCGATCGTCGACCACGACGGACCGGAAGGCGCGCCGATCTCGGTGTTCGAAAGCGGCGCCATCCTGCTTTATCTTGCGCGCAAGACCGGCCGCTTCTACGGCAGCACCGAACGCCGGCGCGTTGCGGTCGATCAATGGCTTATGTGGCAGATGGGCGGGGTCGGGCCGATGGCGGGGCAGGCGCATCACTTCATCAAATACGCCCCTGCAATGGACCCGCCCCAGGATCTGCCCTATGCACGCGACCGGTATCGCACCGAGGTCGCCCGGCTGTACGGCGTTCTCGATCGCCAACTTGCCGACAACGAATTCGTCGCCGGGCCGGAATACACCATTGCAGACATGGCGATCTGGCCCTGGGCGCATCTGTGGAAGGGCCAGGAACAGCGGCTGGATGACAAACCCCATTTCGCCCGCTGGCTCGACACGGTGCGCGACCGGCCGGCGGTACAGAAGGGCCGTGGTCTGGCAGCCGACAGGCGCGCCGACCCCAGCCGCGACAAGGCGGCGCAGGATCTGCTTTTCCGGCGTTGATCCATCGCCGCGTGGATGATGTCAGCCCTCGTCGCGTTCGACCGCTACCAGCCCCAGTTCGCGCGCCGCAGCCAGCGACAGGATACCCGAATCCAGCCCCATCGGCTGCTGGTAGCGGCGCACCGCGGCGCGCGTGCGCGCATCCGACACACCCGTAACGGGACCGCGATAGAGTTGGCGCGCCGCCAACGCCCGCTGCAGCGAGGCGACGAATTCGGGCGTAACCACCTGTTCGCAGGGGGTCTGAAACCAGGTCTCGCGCCGCTCGCGCACGATCTGCTGCACGGTTTCCGTCTTGTAGATCGCCGGCCGGGTAACGGTGCCGTCCGACAGCACCTCGGCGGGTTGAATCATCACCTGGTTGGTCACGGTTTCGATGATCGCCGGCGTGGCGTGTTTGCCCCAGCAGGTGCCCGGTTCGGCGCCCGGCGGCGCGGCCTGGGTCGTTCGTGCCAACCTGGGTTCACCGAGCCCGGCCAGGGCGCCAAGATCGGCCGCGGGCGGCCCACAGGCCACGAGACCTGCCAGCGCCAGCGCGGCGATGAGGGGGCGGGGATCGGGCATGCTCGGGCCTCGGACGGGCAGTTTGCCCGCAGACTAGCGCAATTGCGCAACCTGGGCAAAGGGCGTGTCCGTCATGGGCAAGAGGCAGGGCCTGCCACACCGTCAGGAACATGCCCGGACGCGCACCGCAAACATGACCGGAAAATGCGCAAAAATATGATCGGCATACCCGGGCTCAGGCCGGTCGCGGCGACAGTGCGCCGCAAATGGGGCTGGCGCACGCTGAAGGGCTTGTCTAGACAGTCACCCGAATGACCGAAAGGGAACCGCGAGCATGGCCAAGATCACCTATGTCGAGCATAACGGCACCAGGCACACTGTCGAAGTGGCCAACGGGCTGACCGTGATGGAAGGCGCACGCGACAACAACATTCCGGGCATCGAGGCCGATTGCGGAGGCGCCTGCGCCTGTTCCACCTGTCACGTCTATGTCGATCCGGCCTGGGTGGCAAAACTGCCGGCCAAGGAAGACATGGAAACCGACATGCTCGATTTCGCCTATGAACCCGACCCCGAACGCTCGCGCCTGACCTGCCAGATCAAGGTGACCGACGCACTGAACGGGCTGGTCGTGCAGATGCCGGAAAAGCAGATCTGATACGCAACGCGGCGATTGCCGCCATCGCCGCCCCTCAATACCCTGCTGACGCGCCAGTCTGCCGCTGAGCCCTCACGCCTGTTGCAGTCGCCGCGCCTCCTGTCCGGCAAGGCGGATCAGATCTGCGACGAACGGCTTTTCGCGGTCCGCGCTGCGCACCGCGGCGTAAAGCCGCCGTTTGATGCCCTTCGCCGTCAGCGGCCTTGTCACATAATCGCTTGAATACTTGACCTCGCGCACCACCCAGTCGGGCAGCACCGAAACGCCCCGGTTCGACGCCACCAGCAGCAGGATCACCGCCGTCAGTTCGACCTGCCGGATGGCGGCGGGTTCAACCTTTGCCGGAATCAGAAGCTGACTGAACACATCCAGCCGCGAGCGTTCGACAGGATAGGTGATCAGCGTCTCGTTGCGCAAATCCCCGGCCTCGATGAACCTCTTGGCCGCAAGCGGATGTTGCGACGCGGCGACAAACACCGGCGCGTAGTCGAACAGCTCGACGAAATCGACACCGGCCAGGTCCTCGGGGTCGGAGGACACGACGAGATCCACCTCTTCCTTTTGCAGGGCAGGCATCGCATCGAAGGCCAGCCCCGGCTTGATATCCACATCGACATCCGGCCAGGATCTGCGGAACGCCTCAAGCACCGGGAACAGCCATTCGAAACAGGCATGGCATTCGATGGCAATGTGCATCCGGCCCGCAAGCCCGCCGCGCAGAGACGCGAATTCCAGCTGCGCCGCCTCGATTTGCGGCAACACCTGCTCGGCCAGGCGCAACAGGCGCTGCCCCGCCGCCGACAGCCGCATCGGCTTGGACCGGCGCATGAACAACTCCACGCCGGTCTGATCCTCAAGCCCCTTTATCTGATGGCTCAGCGCGCTTTGGGTGATGTTCAACTGGTCTGCCGCGCGGGCCAGCCCGCCGCACTCGTGGATCGCCTTGATGGTACGCAGATGCCGAAATTCTATATGCAACCTAACGCCTCACTCATGTTGTTCTTGAGCATTATGAAATTGTCTCACAAGAGCGCACATGCAACAAGCGTCGAAACAGCAAGGACACAGCCGCCATGACCGCCCCGAAAGTCTCGTTCGAGTTCTTCCCGCCGCAAACCATCGAGGCCTCTTTCCGGTTGTGGGACACGGTACAGACACTTGCCCCGCTCGATCCGCGCTTCGTTTCCGTCACCTATGGCGCCGGTGGCACCACCCGCGACCTGACGCGCGAAGCGGTGGCCGCATTGCACAAGTCCTCGGGGCTGAAGGTGGCCGCGCACCTGACCTGCGTCAACGCTACCCGCGAGGAAACCCTTGGAATCGCGCGCGATTTCGCCGCCGCCGGTGTCCGCGACATCGTCGCGCTGCGCGGCGATCCGCCCAAGGGCACGGGCGCATTCGTGCCGCACGCCGACGGGTTCGCCAATTCCGTCGAACTGATCTCGGCGCTGCGGGGCGCGGGCGATTTCACCATCCGCGTGGGCGCTTACCCCGATACCCACCCCGAAGCCGCCAGCGCCGCCGCGGATATCGACTGGCTCAAGGCCAAGCTGGATGCCGGTGCCGACGAGGCGCTGACCCAGTTCTTTTTCGAGGCCGAAACCTTCTTCCGGTTCCGCGATGCCTGCGACAAGGCCGGAATCGACGCCGCCCGCATCACCCCGGGTATCCTGCCGATCGAGAACTGGAGAGGCGCCAGCAAGTTCGCGCGGAATTGTGGCACGGTAATTCCGCAATGGCTGGAAGACGCCTTTGAAACCGCCCTGCGCGACGGCCGCGAGGAACTGCTCGCCACCGCCGTATGCGCCGAGCTTTGCAGCGACCTGATCGACGGCGGCGTCGAACGGCTGCATTTCTACACGCTGAACCGCCCGGAACTGACGCGCGACGCGTGCCACGCGCTTGGCGTGACCCCGCGCGTGGCACTCAAGAACGTCGCGTAAGGCTTGCCCGGCCGGGGGCCACGCCCCCGGCCTGCGCCGGTCAGGACAGGAGCGCGCACGCATGTACTATGCCAAGCGCCCGGGTGAGCTGGTTCAGCCGGGCGATCTGCACGGGATGTCGGGGCTCGAGCGACATCCATTTAATCTGCAACATATCCGGCAGCCCTGAAGAAGTTTCGGCACTGTTCCGGAGGGAACAGGTCGCAGGTTTGGGCAACGGATTGGAACAGGGCGTCGAATGTCCGGGCTTTGAGCCTTCGCAGGTGGGCCTTGAGTTTGGAGTATGCCATCTCAATGGGGTTCAAATCGGGACTGTAGGGCGGCAGGAAGAGCATCCAGTTGCCCTGCGCC
>JBKEDD010000048.1:0-2421 GCA_047975215.1 Jhaorihella sp. | reverse complement strand
TTGTTATGTGCTGTATCATCCGAATTTTGTATTGGATTCAAGGTTTTGAGATTAGATTGTTCCGTTAAATCTTTAGACTTTGCCAAATGTCCACCATAATCCGGATTAAAATCGAACTTAGTAAAGTTCAAATTCAGCGTTTGGTTTGCTTAAATCTCAAACTATTCAGCGTGGACATTTTGTGAAGTCTTTAAAAAGTTTGGTTGATTAAATTTGATTTGGAAGTTTCGGTTTGGTACGAGTTTGGGGGATATGGCACATAACGGTCTCGGCTATGCGTAGTGCGGGATTTCAAAGTGATTTACTTTCGGTTTAGCACTAACGGTAGCCAAAGCTACGCTTTGTGTTTTAACTTATTTTCTATAAAACTTCAAAGCGTAGCTTTGGCGGAATAGGAGCGAAGACCTTTCGGTTAGCACTTTCGCCCGCATTACGTATAGCCAATGTTGTGCGGTCGGCATTCTATTTTGCGAGTTTCAGTTTTCTCCGATTTAAGTATTCTTTGAATTCGGCAAAAGTCATTCCTTTGGTTTCTCTTGCAATTTTTTCCTTTACTTCACGAAAAAATTTAACCGTGTCAAATTCCTTTTCTTTTTTATATTTCTTATTCATTTCTTATAATTTCTTTTGGTGAGCGAATATCTAATTGTATGTGTCCGTTTTTTATATTTATTGCGTTGTAGCCTCTTATTCGGAAAACATTTACGATATGTTTAAAATTCCAACTTACTAAATAATCAACTTTGTTTATAGTTGCACAAGCAATATGTCTGCAATCATCTATACTAGTTTCTCCAACAACTTTTTCTTTGATATATTCCTCCGCAAGTTGATTGATTTCCTCCGTTATTTCGGCATATTCAGTTTGGTTTTTATTGAGACTGAGAAAATGTTCTTTCACTTTGTCCGGTGCGTTTTCAAGTTCAAATTCACATAAGTCAGAGTAAACACAAGTAATTTCATCATTCTTTACCATTTCAAAAAGTTTTTCCGTTTCTTCTTGAAATTCAATGTCATAAATACCTCCAAAAACAGAAGTGTCAAAATATAATCTTAGTTTTCTCATTTTTTAAAGGTAATGAATATTTTCAAATTCAGACGTGGTTTTCTGTGGAGTTCTTTTTTATGCTGCCGCACAACGTTTCGCAGCTTGGCGAAGTGGCGGAAATCGAAGCACAAATGTTCAGTTTTGCACAAAAGTTCAATCGAAGAACTGAACTTGAATTTAACACTGAACCCGCCATTTTGCCAAACTGCTGTTAGCTGCTGTTTTATTATTCAATACCTGTTATTATTTCTTTGTTTTTCTCTCTCAGTTCGTTTAATGCACTTAAAACATATTCAAGTCCCGAATTTTTTGGTCTGATTGTTTCTATGTCACCAAAATGAGATTCAATTTTACTTTTAAATTGCAAATATTCTTGTCTGTCAAGAAAGCCAATTTTGTATTCATTGGTCAAGCTTTCAAAATATAAATTGTCTTTTAATGACCTTCCTTTTGTTAAGTAAGTCCATAGTTCAATAAATTCTCTGTCGTTTGTTTTTGAAACCATTTTTGTGCTTTCATCATATCGCCATTTATTAAACATAGGTCCGAAAAATTCAAGAATGTCGTTATCTTGGCTTGTCAAATCGTAGTAAGTTCCAATAAATTCAGAAGTAAGTTCGTCAATAAAATTTTTATCTAAATTTTCAAAGTCTGTTTGTAAATTTCTATCTTGTTTAAAATACTCTTTGAGTGTTACGTTTCCAAAAGGTTCGTTGAATTCTTCCATTGAGGATTTGTCAAAGTCCAAATACCAAGTTCTATATTTTGAATAGTTGTCAAACAATAGGTCTTTAAGTCCTTCGTCAAAATTGTTCTTGAAATAACTTATTCTTTGTCCCATAGTGAGTGTCTTGAAAAATAGCAGCTAACGGTTTAGGCTATGAGTAGATGCGTGGTTTAGTACTTAACTTTGCAAGTACACACCAAACTGAAAATCCGCGAGGATTTTCAGAAGTAGGCGAGAACAAGCAATTACTTATAGCCATTGTTGAACTAAACCCGCTTTGCGGGAGCTTATTTTCCACCTAAAATAGGAATAGTTGGAGGTATATACTGATTTTTCTGCCCATAAATTTTTAACCAAAATTATTATGAGCAGAAAATCCTATCTGGAGCAAGCCTGTGAGGCTGTTCCCGAGTTCGAAACCATCAGCCAAAAGGACCTTCGCAAGTACACCATTGCCGGTAAATCCGAATCGTGTACGCGCAATTACCTGATGCAAATTTCCAAGATGGTGCTCCATTTCCAGTGCTCCCCCCTGGATCTGTCGATTGACCAAATGGAGGAGTACCTCTTTCATATCCGGCAAAACGAAAAGCCCAGCATGAGCTCTTTCAAACACCTGGTGTACGGCTTGCGCACCCTGTTTTCG
>JBKEDD010000047.1:0-29925 GCA_047975215.1 Jhaorihella sp. | reverse complement strand
CATCGTCCTGGGTAAAGCCGCGCACCCGCAACAAGCCGTGCAGCGCGCCCGAGGTTTCATAGCGGTAGCACGATCCGAATTCGGCCATGCGCAGCGGCAGGTCGCGGTAGGATTTCAGACCCTGGTTGAAGATCTGAACGTGACAGGGGCCGTTCATCGGCTTGAGCGCGTTCACCGCCTTTTCGCGGGCGTGTTCTTCGTCCACCTCGACGATGAACATGTTCTCCTGGTAGTTGTCCCAATGTCCCGAGGCGACCCAAAGCTTTCGGTCCACCACCTGCGGCGTGTTGACCTCGACATAGCCATGGGCGCGCTGCTGGCGGCGCATGTAGTCCTGCAACACCGTGTAGACCGTCCAGCCGTTGGGATGCCAGAACACCTGGCCCGGCGCCTCCTCCTGCATGTGAAACAGGTCCATCTCGCGGCCCAGCTTGCGGTGGTCGCGCCTGGCGGCCTCTTCCAGCATGGTCAGATGCGCCTTGAGCCTATCCTTGTTCAGGAAACCCACCCCGTAGATGCGTTGCAGCATCGCGCGGTCGCTGTCGCCGCGCCAGTAGGCGCCTGCGATGCTCATCAGCTTGAAGGCGTCGGCCGGCACCTGGCCGGTGTTTTGCAGATGCGGGCCGCGGCACAGGTCCTGCCAGTGGCCGTGCCAGTACATGCGCAAGGGTTCGTCGCCCGGAATGGCCTCGATCAGTTCGACCTTGTAGGGTTCGTTGCCTGCCTGGTAGTGGGCAATCGCGCGGCCGCGCTCCCAAACCTCGGTCGTCACCGGATCGCGTTTGGCGATGATCTCTTTCATCTTCCGTTCGATCAGGCCCAGATCCTCGGGCGTGAAGGGCTCTTCGCGGTCGAAATCGTAATACCAGCCGTTCTCGATCACCGGGCCGATCGTGACCTTTGTGGCGGGCCAGATCTCCTGCACGGCGCGGGCCATGATATGCGCCAGGTCGTGACGCACCAGTTCGTTGGCCTGGGCCTCGTCCTTCATGGTGTGGATCGCGATGCTGGCGTCGCGCCCGATCGGCCATTGCAGATCCCAGTGCGCGCCGTTCACGGTGGCGCTGATCGCCTTCTTGGCCAGCGAGTTGGATATGCCGGCGGCAACCTCCGCCGGCGTTACGCCAGCGTCGAAGGACTTCACATTGCCGTCGGGAAAGGTAAGGGAGATCTGGGCCATGTCGGCACTCCTCGTCGGTTTGGCGCCCACTGAACGCCCGGTTGCGGGTATGATGCGCCCTGTCTGACTGCGCAACACCGGCAAGTCAAGCGCCTGAGGCGGCGCGAAATGACGCGATCCATGCCGCGAACCCTGTGTGAGACCCCGACCCGGTCGGCCAGCCCCACCGGCAGGCTGCGCCATGTCGCGGCGCCGGCGGCGGCAAACAGCCAGAAATGGGTTGCCCGCAGCGCCCCGGTCGTCATGATCGACCCGTCAAGCGGAGAGATTCATGCCCGATCCAGACTATTTCGAAACGCCCCAGGGCCGTCGCCTGGCCTATCATCGCAGTGCCGGGCAGGAGGGCCCCTGTATCGTGTTTCTCGGCGGGCTGAAATCGGACATGGAGGGCACCAAGGCCCTGCATCTGGAGGCATGGGCGCGGGCGCGTCGCCGGGCCTTCCTGCGCTTTGACTATTCCGGACATGGCCAAAGCGGCGGGCAGTTCGAGGACGGCTGCATCGGCGAGTGGCATGAGGACACGCGCGAAGCCGTCAGCGCCCTCACCGACGGACCGCTGGTCGTGGTCGGGTCTTCCATGGGCGGCTGGCAGGCGCTGCTGTTGGGCCGTGCCATGCCCGAACGGATCGCCGGGATGGTTACGGTCGCCGCTGCGCCGGATTTTACCGAAGACAGCTATTGGGCAAATTTCACCGACGCCCAGAAACGCGAGCTGGACGAGGCCGGCCAGGTCGAACTGCCATCCGACTACATGGAACCCTATATCGTCACCCGCAAGATGATCGAGGACGGGCGGCGCCATCTGGTCCTGCGCGCGCCCCTGTCGCTGCCGTTTCCGGTGCGATGCCTTCAGGGTACGGCCGATACCGCCGTATCGCATGCCGTTGCGCTGCGGCTTCTCGACCATGCCCAAAGCCCCGACATGCGCCTGACGCTGGTGAAGGATGCCGATCACCGGTTCTCGGACGGCCCCTGCCTGAGCATGATCGCGGCCGCCGTTCTGGATGTCTCGGGCGAACGCGCGTGATGCGCGCATTGGGGCGTTTCCTGGGCCGCTTGCTGCTGGTCCTCGGCGTGATCGGCGCGGCGCTCTGGTGGTTCGGCCCCTACGAGCCGGTCGACCTGAAGGCGACGTTCGAGCCGCGCAAGTTCGGCGAAGGCGTGCAGGTCTATTTCGAAAGCGTCGAATCGGTACATGACGACATCACCCCCGGCGTGGAAAAGCGGGTGATCTGGCAGCCGGGAAAGGCCGAGCGGCGCACGCCGGTTTCGGTACTGTACATCCACGGCTTTTCCGCCACGTCCGAGGAAATCCGCCCCGTACCCGACCGTGTGGCCGACGCGCTTGGGGCCAACCTGGTCTATACGCGCCTGTCCGGGCACGGGCGCGGCGGCGAGGCGATGGCCATGGCCGCGGTGAACGACTGGATGCAGGATGTGGCCGAAGGGCTGGCGGCGGCACGGGCGGTGGGCGACAGGGTGGTGGTCATCGCCTCCTCGACCGGCGCCACGCTGGCGGTGGCGGCGGCGCTTGATGCGGACTTGTCGCGGGACGTGGCCGCGCTGGTCCTGATTTCGCCGAATTTCGGCATCAACGATCCGGCGGCATGGGCGCTGACCCTTCCGGCGGCGCGCTACTGGCTGCCGCTGGTGGTGGGGTCGGAGTCCGGCTTTGAACCGTCCGGCGACGATCACGCGAAATTCTGGACCACCCGGTACCCGACCCGCGCGCTGATGCCCATGGCCGCGCTGGTCAGGAAGGTGGTTGCGATGGATTTCTCGCGCGCCACCATTCCCGCGCTGTTCCGGATCTCGGATTCCGATACCGTGGTGCGCCCGGAAATCACCCGCGCCATTGCCGGGCGCTGGGGCGGGGCTGCGGTGTTGCAGGTGGTCAGGATGGGCGAGGGCGACGACCCCGACGCGCATGTCATCGCCGGCGACATCCGCTCTCCGGGGCAGACCGAACAGACGGTGCGCGATATTCTGGACTGGCTCACCCGGCAGGAGACAATGTGATGGAACAGCGAATCAGCCTGACGACACTTGGGGTTAGCGACGTTGCGCAAAGCGCGGCGTTCTACGAGGCGCTGGGCTGGCAACGCGCCGAGACGCCCGAAGGCATCGTTGCCTTCGACCTGATCGGTCAGACGCTGGCGCTGTATCCGCTCGACCGGCTGGCCGAGGATATCGGCCTGCCGGTTTCCGCGTTGGGCAAGGGCGCCATGACGCTGGCCTACAACTGCCGCGAAAAGGGCGAAGTGGCAGACGTTCTGGACGCCGCAAGGGCGGCGGGCGGCGAAATCCTGTGCCCGGCCGCTGAGGTGTTCTGGGGCGGGTATGTCGGCTATTTCCGCGCCCCCGACGGCCATATCTGGGAGGTCACGCACAACCCGTTCGCGCCGCTGTCGCCCGAAGGCGCCTTCCGCTGGGGCGGTTACGGCTGATGCGCCGCCCCGCCAGCATGCGCGCCCTGGAGGAACTGGGCCGCGTGCGCCTGTCCAGACACTTCTACATGCGCGATTTCCTGTACTCGGAAATCGGCAATCTGCACCGGCTTCCCAACATCCCCGACAACCCCGGCCTGGCGATCGAATGCGGCCGGGCGCTTTGCGAGACCCTGCTGGATCCGCTTGAGGAAACGTTCGGCCGGATCGCGGTTCGGTCGGGCTACCGCTCGGCCGCGCTGAACCGCTATGGCAATGACAACCGCCTGAACTGCGCGCATAACGACAACCCGCTGGAAAGCCACATCTGGGACCGGGGAACCGGGGATGCGCGCATCGCGGGCGCGTCGGTGGCGATACCCTGGTTTGCCGACCGTTACGCGCAGTGGCGCGACTGGCGCGACCTGGCCTGGTGGCTGCACGACCATCTGGAGTATTCCGAAATCCGCTTCTTTCCAAGGCTTTGCGCCTTCAACCTGGTCTGGCGGCCACGCCCGCTGCGCCGCATCGACAGCTATGTCGCGCCGCGCGGAACACTGCTGGCCGCCGGCGCCGAACCCGGCGAACCGCTTGCCGACCGGCGCGTGCGCTATCGCGATTTTCCGCCCTTCCGCGCCATCGCCTATCCCTGAACGGTCTTGCTTTCCGGCTTGCCGGCGCGTGCGGAATTGCCCATGCTCGGGGCAAGAAGAACAGGCATGAGACCGTACGATGAATCCAGTCCCAAGGCATCGGGCATGACCGAACCGCTGGTCCTGTTGCCGGGCATGATGTGCGATGCCCGACTGTTCGCCCCCCAGATCGTCGAATTCTCGCGCGAACGCGCAGTGATGGTAGCGCCGATAACCCTGGGCGAGCGGATCGAGGAGATCGCCTCGAACCTGCTCGATCAGTTGCCGACGCGCTTCGCGCTGGCCGGGCTCAGCATGGGCGGAATCGTGGCGATGGAACTGTTGCGCCGCGCGCCCGACCGTGTGTCGCGCCTGTGTCTGATGGATACCGATCCACTGGCCGAAACGCCGCAGATCGCGGCCATGCGCGAACCCTGGATCGTGCGGGCCCGGGCCGGTCGGCTGAGCGAAGTGATGCGCGAGGCCATGAAGCCCGATTTCCTGGCCCCCGGTCCGGGGCGCTCGGCGATTCTGGCGCAGATGTACGAAATGGCGGCCGATCTGGGCCCGGATCTGTTCGTCCGACAGTCCCGGGCGCTGCAACGGCGCACCGACCAGCAGGGAACCTTGCGCAAATGCCGGGTACCCACCCTTGTCCTGTGCGGTGAACACGACCGGCTGACCCCCGTCAAACGCCACAGCTTCATGGCCGAACTGATACCGAACGCGCGGTTGACGATCGTTCCGGGCGCAGGGCATATCCCCACGCTGGAACAGCCCGGGGCGGTGGCGGAGGCATTGGCCGACTGGCTGGCTCAGCCTTTCGTGCTGCGCTGAGCCGGGTAGAGCGCGGCGCGTTCCGATCTGGTCAGAACTTCAGGTTTCACCACCGGTTCACCGCTTTCGATGTCGAAGAACGGGGTGTTGCGCCAGCGCCCCGACAGGCGTGCCCGCAGCAGCCGGCCGAGTATTCCCAAGACCGCCCGGGCACCGTGTTCGTGCGTTGTGCCGCCGGGTTTCGGCACGAAACCCCTTGCGCGCACCGGACCGGCGCGGTCCGGGTCGGCAAGTCGCGCCGTCAGGACACCGGCGAAAGGCAGCTTCGGGCTGGAAAAAGTGTTGAATAGCGGTGTGTTGCAGCATGTTGCGTACCAACGCAAAAGACCGCGCGGGCCAAGCCGGAACAACCCGAGATTTTGGGCGCCGCGGTCGATCGTGACGGTATCCGGGGTCGTCTGCAACAGGTCGACGCCGTTCGGTTCGGGGTCGGCCTGACCAAGATGAAGTTGCGCGGCGCGGCAATCCCTGCAGCGGCAAACCACACGGGTTCCCGACCCGGCCGCTTGCGGTTCAAGATGCCCCCTGAGCGCGCCGCAGTCGCAGGCGAAGGCAAGCGCGGCGGTGCTTTCGCGCCGCGCCATGGCGCTATTTCGCCGCCGCGTTCTTGTTGGCGGGTTTGGCCAGCGGCTTGCGGCTGTTGGCATCCATGAAGGCGATCACCAGCGGCCGGATGTTGTCGCGCCAGGACCGGCCGGCGAAGATGCCGTAGTGGCCGGCGCCCGGTTCCACATGGCTGGCCTTCTTGGAATCGGGCAGGCCGGTGCAGAGATCCAGCGCCGCGATGCACTGGCCCGGCGCCGAGATGTCGTCGTTGGCACCCTCTACTGACTTGACCGCAACGTCGGTGATCTTGCCGATATCCACTTTGTGCCCGTTAACCACAAAGTCGTTGCGCGCGATTTCGCGGTTCTTGAAGACGCGCTCGACCGTCGAAAGGTAGAATTCGGCCGTCATGTCCATCACGGCCAGGTATTCGTCGTAAAAGCGGTTATGCGCGTCGTGGTCGGATGCCTCGTCTCGCATGACCCGGTAGATCTGGTCGCTGAAGGCATGGGCGTGGCGTTCGGCGTTCATCGACATGAACGAGGCCAGTTGCAGAAGGCCCGGATAGACCATCCGGCCGACCCCCTTGTACTTGAACCCGACGCGTTGGATCATTGATTGTTCGAGTTGGCCCATGGTTACGCGGCGGCCGAAATCGGTTACGTCGGTGGGGGTTGCGTCCGGATCCACCGGCCCGCCGATCAGCGTAAGCGAAGAAGGCTGCGCCCTGGGGTCCTGTTCGGCCAGATAGGCGGTCGCGGCAAGCGTCAGCGGCGCCGGCTGGCAGACCGCGATGACATGCGTATCCGGCCCCAGCTTGCGCATGAACTCGACAAGGTAGAGCGTGTAGTCCTCGATATCGAACTTGCCCTCGGACACCGGAATGTCGCGGGCGTTGTGCCAGTCGGTAATATAGACCTCGCAATCGACCAGCAGGCTTTTCACCGTGCTGCGCAGCAGCGTGGCATAGTGGCCTGACATCGGCGCCACCACCATGACCTTGCGGCGGCGTTTCTCGCGCCCCGGAACCGCGAAGTGGATAAGGTTACCGAACGGTTTTTCGACTACGGTCTCGATCTTGACCAGCCGGTCCTTGCCGTCCGCGGTGGTAAAGGTGCGGATGCCCCAGCCGGGTTTGACAACCATGCGGGCAAAGGTGCGTTCGGTCACTTCGCCCCATGCGGCCATCCAGCTCAGCATCGGGGAGGGCATCATGCTGAACATCGGGTAGGATGCGAACGACAAGGCGGTGGCCCCGAGCCATTGATTCGCGTTGCGGGCCGATTCCATCAGGTCGTAGGTCATCTGGTAGCGCATCGAGGTCTCCTTTGCGTGACCGCAGACACACCGGACCGATCACCGCTTCCCCCCTGGCGCCGGCCCCGTTATTCTGCACAGCAGCAAGTTATGAGGGATTTGTTGAAATGACAACCAGCGAAGATGGCGCGCCCGGAATGCCCGGCGGACACGCGGGCGAGGGTCTCGAGCGGCTGAGGGAAAACCTTGCCAGGGTCGAAAGCCTCTCCAAACGCCTCATCGACGTGATGGCGCGCAGGACCTCGCACAACCGGGCGCTGGATGCCCCCGACCAGGAACTTTTCGCCAGGGCGGCCATGTCCTACTGGGCCGAGGCGTTGCACAATCCGGCGCAACTGCTGGAACAGCAGATCGAGTACTGGGGCAAGTCGGTCCTGAACTTTGCCGAGGCGCAACAGGCCCTTGCCGGCATCCGCGACGAGGACGCCGACGAAGGCCGCCGGGCCGACCGCCGCTTTGCCAACCCGATGTGGGAAAAGAACCCGTTCTTCACCTATGTCAGGGACCAGTATCTGACCAACGCTAGCGCCATCGCAAAGGCGGTCGCGTCCGTCGATGACATGGACGCCAGGGAAAAGCGGCGTCTGACCTATTTCGCCAATCAGATCGTCGACATGATGGCGCCGACCAATTTCCTGCCCACCAACCCCGATGCGCTGGAAAAGGCGCTGGAAACCGACGGCGAGTCGCTGGTCAGGGGGCTTGAGAACCTGGTGGCCGATCTCGAGGCCAACGACGGCGAACTGGTGGTGCGGCTTGCCGATGAAAGCGCCTTCGAACTGGGTGGCAACATCGCCGTGACGCCGGGAGACGTGGTTTATCGCAACCGCATGATGGAGCTGATCCAGTACAAGCCGGCGACCGACACGGTACACGAAATACCGATCGTGTTGTTTCCGCCCTGGATCAACAAGTTCTACATTCTCGACCTCAAGGCGCAGAACAGCCTGATAAAATGGGTGACGCAGCAGGGCTATACCCTGTTCGTAGTCAGTTGGGTCAACCCGGATGCCTCCTATGCCGATGTCGGGCTGGAGGAATACATCGAGGAAGGTTTCCTGACCGCGCTGCAAGAGGCCAGGGCCATCTGCGGCACCAGACAGGTGAACGCGGTGGGATACTGCATCGCAGGCACGACCCTGGCGATGGTGCTGTCGCTGCTGAAGCAGAGGGGTGACAAGTCGGTCAAATCCGCGACCTTCTTCACCGCGCTTACCGATTTTTCCGACCAGGGCGAATTCACCCCCTTCCTGCATGATGATTTCATGGACGGGATCGAGGCCGAGGTGGAAGAGCAGGGGGTATTGCGGTCCTTCATCATGGCGCGCACCTTCAGCTATCTCCGCTCAAGGGATCTGGTCTATGGCCCGGCGATCCGCAGCTACATGATGGGCGAGACGCCGCCGGCCTTCGACCTGCTTTATTGGAACGGCGACGGATCGAACCTGCCGGCGAAAATGGCCGTTCAATACCTGCGCGCCCTGTGCCAGCGCAACGAGTTCACCGATCGGGGCATTGATCTGATGGGCCATACCCTGCGGGTTCGTGATGTCGAAGTGCCCCTGATGGCGATCACTTGCGAAACCGACCATATCGCGGCCTGGAAAGACTGCTATCGCGGCGTGCAGATGATGGGATCGAAGAACAAGACCTTCGTGGTCTCCGAATCCGGCCACATCGCCGGGATCGTCAATCCGCCCAGCAAGGAGAAGTACGGCCACTACACCAACGGTGATCTGTCACTGTCCCCCGGGGACTGGCTGGATGGCGCGGATTTTCACCAGGGGTCGTGGTGGCCGCGCTGGGAAGCCTGGCTCAAACCGCATTCGGGCAAGCAGGTTCCGGCCCGCGAAACCGGTGATTCGAAGCATCCCCCGCTTGCCCCGGCGCCCGGACCCTATGTCGTTAAGAAAGCAACCGTCTGAATCCATGGGCTAAAAACTTTTTTCTGCATCGCAGCATAAATTTCTTGAAATGCTGCGATGCAGAATGCATATTGTGGTCAGAGACAACGATCCGGTGTTGACCGGACAAGCAACGAAGGATCAAGACAATGGCCAAGACCCAGGATTACTCCACCGTCATGAAAGACATCATGGGCGCGTTCCCCGTCGACACCACCGCGTTCGAAGGCGCGTTCAAGAACTCCGCCGCCCTGAACGAAAAACTGTCGGGCGTCGCCCTGGACGCCGCCGGCAAGTCGGCGGAACTGTCCAACAAATGGACCAAGGACACGCTGAGCAAGCTGGCCGACCTGTCCAAGGCAAAGGCCGAGCCGGCCGACTATGCCAAGGCAATTGCCGATTTCGCGAGCGCCTCGGCCGAGGTGGCCTCCGAGCACATGGCAACCTTTGCCGAGATCGCCAAGAAAGCCCAGACCGAAACCCTGGAGCTGATGATGGCCGCCGGCAAGGACGCCACCGAAGAGGCGACCGCTGCAGTGCGCAAGGCCACCAGCGAGGTGACTTCGGTCGCCAAGAAGGCCGCGGCGAAGTAAGACGACTGCGTTCCCGCACCGACTTTTTCCTCCCAATCGGCGCGGACGCCGGGGCGGGCTTCGGGCCCGCCCTTTCTTTTTGTTCTGCACTCGCATAGGGTCTGCCGCATCGCAACATGTCGGGGAGGAACGGACATGGCGGACAAGGAAGAACCCTTGCTGATCAAGCGGTACGCCAGCCGCAGGCTCTATAACACCGAAACCAGCGATTACGTCACGCTGGAAGATATCGCCGGCTTCATTCGCGCCGGGCGCGAGGTTCAGATCGTCGATCTCAAGACCGGCGACGACCTGACGCGGCAGTACCTTCTCCAGATCATCGCCGAACACGAAAGCCGCGGCGAGAACGTGCTGCCGGTGGATGTGCTGAACGACCTCGTGCGCAGCTACATGGTGCCGGGCGGGGGGATGATGCCGCAGTTCCTGCAACAATCCTTCGAGATGCTGCGCGAAAGCCAGACCAGGATGATGGAGAACATGTCGGCCATGAACCCGATGGCGCGGATACCGGGGTTCGAGGCGCTGCAGACCCAGCAGGAAGCATTCCTCAAGGCCATGGCGGCGGGTTTCGGTACCCGCAGGGCAGCGGGCGGGGACAGCCGGCAAACCGCCGCGCCGGACAGCGAGAAATCCGAGGATCTGGATGCCATCAGGAAACAGCTTTCCGAATTGCAGGACAAGCTATCGCGCATGAAATGACCGGCTCGGCCTGTCAAGGATAGGCGATGGGGCTGCGCAGTTCCGCCCGCTCCAGCCAGGTGAAATAATCGCGCCGCAGCATTTGCGCCACCGGCCCCGGCGCGGCGTTTGAGAAATGCCGCTCGTCGACCCGCGCCACCGGGATCACTCCGCCGCCCGAGGATGACAGGAATACCTCGTCAGCGGTCAGGAGTTCTTCCAGGGGCAGGGCGCGGGTTTGCACGCTCAGGCCGCGCGCACGCGCCATGTCCAGCACCGTGCGCCGCGTGATGCCGTGCAGCACGCCATCCCGGGGTGTCACCACACGGTCGGCGAAAACCGCGAATACGTTGAAACCCGGCCCTTCGGTCACGTTGCCGGCATGGTCCAGCAGCATCGTGGTCTCGTAGCCGCGGTCCTTGGCCTCGAACAGGCCCGAGGTGAAGTCGCCCCAGTGATAGTTCTTCACCCTGGGGTCGACGCTGTCGGCGGGAATGCGCCGCACCGAGTTTGCGATCCAGACCGATGTGCCCTTCTCGGCCAGGTCGGGCCTGACGATATGTACATAGGGTACGCACCAGGCATAGAAATGGTTGTCGCAGTCGCGGGGGTCGCGGCTGCCCGGAACCAGATTGGGGCCGCGCGCCGCGACCATCGCGACATAGGCGTCGCGCAACCCCGAAGCGGCGACCATGTCGCCCAGTGCCGCGATGATGGCGGCGCGGTCCATGCCGATTTCCATGCGCAGCGAAGCGACCGAGGCCAGGAACCTGTCCAGGTAGTCCTCCAGCCGGAAGAACGCGCCGCGCCAGACCGGCACCACGTCATAGCCGATGTCGCAATGCGTCACGCCCCAGTCGGTCACGGCGATGCCGGCCTCGCTCACGGGGATTATCCGGCCGCGCATCCAGGCGGCGCCCTTGCTCAGATCGCTCATGATCGCCAGTCTGGCGGCCGCCCGGGCGGTTGGCAAGCCGGTGCGCGGCCGGGAAAATCAGCTGGCGTAGCGGCGCTGTGGCCCCGCTGCCTCGGCCGCCGCGTCCAGCAGGATGCCGGCGATCGTATCCAGTTCGGCGCGGTTCAGCCGTACCGGCAGGCGTACGTCGCAGGCGCGCATCAGCATGGCGCGGGTTTTCGGCAGTTCCGGCAGATCGGGAATGAAGTTCCAGTTCCAGAACGCGCGGGCATTGTCCTCGCTCATGCCGAACACCTGCACGTTGACGCCGCGCTTGGCCGCGGCCGCGGCGAAGGCGCGGGTTTCACCGTCGCCCAGCCCCACCAGGTTGAACTGGATCGAATCCGGCGCCCGCCGTTCGGGGCCGAGCTTCTCGGGCACCTCGATCCAGGGCGACGCGTTCAGCCGGGCGGCGACGTGATCGTGATTGGCCCGACCACGCGCCACCCGGCCCGCCAGTTCGGGCAGTTGCGGGCGTATGACCGCCGCGCTCAGGTTCGACATGCGCAGATTGTAAAGCGGCAGGCGGTTCTGCCAGCGTCCGAAGGCGTCCTGCAAGACCGGATGTTTCTTCCAGTTATGTTCGTATGCGCCCGACATGATGATCGCGCGCGCCACGAGATCGGCGTCGTCCGTGATCAGGATGCCGCCTTCGCCGGCATTGATCATCTTGTAGGACTGGAAGGAAAAGCACCCCATCCGGCCCAGCGTGCCGATGTTGCGCCCGCCCCAGGTGGTACCCAGCGAATGCGCCGCGTCCTCGATCACGGGCAGGCCGCGCGCCTCGCACAGATCCATGATCACGTCCATGTCGCTGGTATGGCCGCGCATGTGGCTGATGATGACGGCGCTCACACCCTCCAGCCGCGCCTCGAAATCGGCCAGGTCGACGCGGTAGTCCGCGCCCACCTCGCAAAGCACCGGAACGCAACCGGCATGAACCACCGCCGAGGGGACCGCGGCAAAGGTAAAACCGGGGATCAGCACGCGTGCGCCGCGCGGCAGATCCAGCGCCTGAAGCGCCAGGAACAGCGCCGCCGAACAGGACGATACCGCCAGCGCGTATCTTGCCCCGATCAGTTCGGCGAACTCGGCTTCCAGCAGCGATACCGGCGCGGCCTCGGGCGCGGTATAGCGGAAAAGATCGCCCGATTGCAGCAGTGCCTCGATGGCGGTGCGCGCGGCTTCGGGGATCGGCTCGGCGTCGTGGACGTTGGGAACCTGCATCATATTTCGATTTCCTGAATTCATTCTTCGAAAAAGATAAATCAATCCATCCGGGCTGCCAAGGACTTCTATGCCGGTGCGGGCAGGTTTCCGCACAATGAACGCCCGGCCGTGACAGGTTCGGGGCTCAGACGCCCAGGCGGTCGCGCAGTGCGAACCAGGTCATCGCCAACACCAGAAGCGGCGAACGAAGGGCCGGACCGCCGGGAAAGGCCGGGGCAGGGACCCGGGCCATGGTGTCGAACCCCTCCGCCTGGCCCCGGATCGCCAGCGCCATCAGTTGCCCGGCATGGGTGGCGGTGCCGACGCCATGGCCCGAATAGCCCGAGGCCGAAAGCACGTTGGGCGCCACCCGCGCCAGGTAGGGCATCCGCTTGCGGGTGATTGCCAGCGTGCCGCCCCAGGCATGATCGATGCGCGTGTCCTTGAGATGAGGAAAGATCTCCAGCATCGGCTTGCGCACCAGGGCCGCGATGTCGCGCGGAAACCGGTAGCCATAGCTTTCGCCGCCCCCGAACAGCAGCCGCCGGTCCGCGCTGAGACGGAAGTAATTGACCACGAAGCGGCTGTCGGCGACCGCCACGTCGCGGGTCAGAACCCGGTCGGCAGCCTCGCCCAGCGGTTCGGTGGCGATCACGAAATTATTGATCGGCATTACCCGCGCCGCGACCTTGCGGTTCAGCCCGCCCAGATAGCCGTTGCAGGCCAGAATGACATGATCGGCCACCACCCGGCCGCGATCGGTGCGCACCGTTGCCGGCATCCGTTCGACGACATGATGCACCGCTGTGTCCTCGAATATCCGCACCCCCGCATCCGCCGCCGCCCGCGCCAGCCCGAGGGCGAAGTTCAGCGGGTGCAGATGCCCCGCCCCCATGTCCAGTATGCCGCCGACATAGTCGGGCGACGGGCAGATCGCCGCGCAGGCGTCGCGGTCCAGCAGTTCCAGTTGCCCGTATCCATAGCGGCGCTCCAGCAGCCCGGCGTAGTCGTGCAGATGCGCCACGTCCCGCGCCGTCGAGGCCGTCCAGGCCACGCCCGGCTTCAGATCGCAATCGATCCCGTGCCGTGCCACCAGATCGCGCACCAGCGTCTTGGCGTCCTCGCCCAGCCGCCAGAGCGAAGCGGCCTCGTCCCGTCCCCTCAGCCGCTCCAGGTCGTCCTGGTGCATGCGCTGGCCGCTGCCCAACTGGCCGCCGTTGCGCCCCGATGCGCCAAATCCCACGCGATGCGCCTCAAGCAGCACCACGTCAAGGCCGGCTTGCGCCAGATGCAGGGCCGCCGACAAGCCGGTATAGCCGCCCCCGACAACGCAGACATCGGCGCGGGTCTCCCCGCGCAGCGGCACGAACGGCGCCAGCGCATGGGCCGTGGCCGTGTACCAGCTGTCCGGGTACTCTCCCTGCCGGTCGTTGGAATATAGAAGATTCAGGCCCATCGCCGCCTCCACCGGGCCTACGCCCCTGCTTCTTTCTGGTCAAAAATACTCGAATCCGGCGCCGGCGCGCCGCGCGCCGCCCGCTCAGACGTTCAACAGCAGGTGTTCGCGTTCCCAGGGCGAGATCACCTGCAGGAACTCGTCGTATTCCGACCGTTTCACGATGCCGTAGACCCGGGCGAATTCCGGGCCCAGAACCTCGTGCAGGTCGCTGGCCTCCTCGAACAGGTCCAGCGCGTCACCCATCACCTGCGGGATATCGCCGTCGCCCTCATAGGCGTCGCCCCTGAACTGCTTGGACGGCCAAAGCTCGTTCACCATGCCCAGATACCCCGCGGCCAGCGAGGCGGCGATGCCCAGATAGGGGTTGCAGTCCATTCCGGCGATGCGGTTCTCGATGCGCTTGGCCTCCGGCCCCGACAGCGGAATGCGGATGCCGGTGGTGCGGTTGTCGCGACCCCATTCCAGGTTGATCGGCGCGGCGTGGGATTTGACATAGCGCCGGTAGCTGTTGACATAGGGCGCCATCACCGCCAGCGCGGCCGGCATATGGGTCTGCAAACCGCCCAGAAACCCGAAGAACAGGTCGGTCTCGCCACCCTGTGGGCCGGAAAACAGGTTCTTTCCGGTCTCAGCATCGACCACCGAATGGTGGATGTGCATGGCGCTGCCCGGCTCGTCGGCAATCGGTTTGGCCATGAAGGTGGCGAAACAGTCGTGGCGCAGCGCCGCCTCGCGGATCAGGCGTTTGAAATAGAACACCTCGTCGGCCAGCCTGACCGGATCGCCGTGACGCAGGTTGATTTCGAGCTGCCCGGCGCCGCCTTCCTGGGTGATCCCGTCGATCTCGAACCCCTGCGCCTCGGCGAAATCGTAGATGTCGTCGATCACCGGCCCGAATTCGTCCACCGCCGTCATCGAATAGGCTTGACGCGCCGCCGCCGGGCGGCCCGACCGGCCCATCATCGGCTCGATCGCCTTGGCCGGGTCGATATTGCGGGCCACCAGGTAGAATTCCATCTCGGGCGCCACGATCGGCTTCCAACCCCTGTCCCGATAGAGCTGCACCACCTTCTTCAGCACGTTGCGCGGCGAAAACGGGATCGGTGCAAGCTCGCGGTCATAGGCGTCGTGGATCACCTGAAGCGTCCAGTCCGCGGTCCAGGGCGCGGCGGTGGCGGTGCTCATGTCGGGTTTCAGGATCATGTCGCGCTCGATGAAGCCCTCATCGCCCGCGGCTTCGCCCCAGTCGCCCGTGATGGTCTGGAAGAAGATGCTGTCGGGCAGGTGGAACTGCGTCTGGCGGCGGAACTTGCTTGCCGGCACCGCCTTGCCGCGCGCGATGCCCGGCAGGTCCGATATGATGCACTCGACCTCGTCCAGCCGCCGTCCTTCGAGATAGTCCCGCGCTGCCTGGGGCAGGCTGCCCGTCCAGTCGTCGCCGGCCATCAGGCCCTCTCTTTCTTCTTGAGGAATTCGGCCATGAACTCGGCCATCTCCGCGTTGTTCACCGGGCCGTCCAGACCGGCCTGCGCGCGTTCGAGAATCGCGTCGGGCACGTTGCCCCGGCCGCGTGTCTCGATCAGTCCGCGGATGAAGCCGGTGTCGTATTCGGGGTGCGCCTGCACCGTCCAGATGCTGTCGCCATAGGCCAGCATCGCGTTTTCGCAGAACGCGTTGCGGCCCAGTACCCGGGCGGTTTCGGGGGCTTGCGTCACCTGGTCCTGGTGCCAGGCGTTCAGCGTCGCCCGGCGCCCGCCCATGTCGTATTCGGTTCGCCCGACGGCCCAGCCGCCGGCGAATTTCTCGACCTTGCCGCCAAGAGCCTGAGCGATGACCTGATGCCCGAAACAGACGCCGATCATCGGCTGGCCGCTGGCCTGGATGTCGCGGATCAACCGTTCCAGCGGCGCGATCCAGGGCAGATCCTCGTAGGCGCCATGGCGCGATCCGGTGATCAGCCAGCCGTCGGCGGCCTCCGGCCCGGGCGGAAAGGCCTCGTCCACCACCGCCCAGGTCTCGAAAGTGAACCCGTGCCCGCCCAGCAGGTCGCGGAACATTTGATCATAATCCCCCGAAGTCGCGATCAGCGCGTCCGGGGCGTGTCCGGTTTGCAGGATGCCGATTTTCATGTGTCACCCGTTCTCGTTTCTCAGGTTATGGCGGCGGGGCTGGTGCGGCAAGCGCACTCAAACCGTATCGAGGTAGATTTCCACCTGCTCCTGGGGCGACACCTCCTGCATGAAATGCAGCTCCTGGCGCTTGGTCATCACATAGTTGCGGATCAGTTCGGGGGCGAAGATGCGTGCCACATGCGGGTCGGATTCGAAGCCGTCGATAGCATCGCTCCAGCGTGTCGGAATGCGGGCCAGATCGGCGGAATAGGCATTTCCCGTGATCGGTTCGGGTGGCATTACCCCGTCCTCGATGCCGTTGAGCGCCGCACCCAGAACGGCTGCGACCACCAGATAGGGGTTGACGTCGCCACCCGCAACGCGGTGTTCGATGCGCCGCGCGGCCGGCGCGCCGCTGGGCACGCGGATCGCGGCGGTGCGGTTCTCATAGGCCCAGCAGACGCCGGTCGGCGCATGGGCGCCCGGCACCATCCTGTCATAGCTGTTGGCGTGCGGCGCGAAGATCAGCGCGCTGCCCGGCATCGCCTCCATGCAGCCCGCGATCGCGTGCAACAGCGTGTCGCTGCCGCGTTCGGTACCGTCGTCGAAGATGTTTCGCCCCTCGCCGTCCAGCACCGAAAAGTGCATGTGCATGCCCGACCCGGCGTAGTCCTCGTAGGGTTTGGCCATGAAACTGGCGGCAAATCCGTGCCGGCGCGCCATTCCCTTGACCAGCATCTTGAACAGCCAGGCGTCGTCGGCGGCGCGAAGCGCGTCGTCCTGATGCATCAGGTTGATCTCGAACTGGCCCAGCCCGGCCTCGGAAATGGCGGTGTCGGCGGGAATGTCCATTTCCTCGCATGCGTCGTAAAGCTGAGTAAAGAAATCGTCGAACTGGTCGAGTGCGCGCAGGCTGAGGATCTCGCCGGCCTTGCGCCGCTTGCCCGAGCGGGGCGAGGGCGGTACCTGCAGGCGTCGGCCGCTGTCGTCGATCAGAAAGAACTCGAGTTCGACCGCCACCACCGGCTTCAGCCCGTGCGCGCGAAAACGTCTGACCACCGCGTTCAGCGCCTGGCGCGGATCGCCTTCGAAGGGGCGGCCGTCCTCGTGAAACATCCAGATCGGCAACAGCCCGGTCGGGGTCTCCAGCCAGGGCATCGGCAGGAACCCGCGTTCGGTCGGGAACAGAACGCCGTCGCGGTCGCCGGTCGCCAGCACCAGCGGGCTGTCGTCGATATCCTCGCCCCAGATGTCGAGATTCAGCACCGAGAGAGGAAACCGGGTGCCGCCATCAAGCACCTTGTCGGCAAAGCGTACCGGAACCCGTTTGCCGCGCGCCTGTCCGTTCAGATCGGCGGCGGCCACGCGTATGGTTCGTACCTGCGGGTTCTTGCGCAGCCAGGTTTTCGTTTGCATTGGTCCTCGCCGGGCTATTGCCCGATAATTTGATCAAATTTCTAACCCCTGAACGGGGGGCGGCGCAAGCGAAATCTCTGTCGGCGCGGCGAATGCCGGGCGCCTGCGCTGCCGGCCGGCGGGCCGAAAAGCGGTTTCTTCCAACGGGATTGCGCACTAAACAGATCCGGACCCGCACCACGAGATCTTGATGGCCATTTCCACCGGCAAGTTCTTTTCCGACCAGTTCGCCCAGGGGCGCGATGCCCTGCGCAAGGGGCTGCGCGTGGTCCAGCAACGTGGCCCGAGCCAGATCCAGTTCTGGTTCATCGCGCTGATCATCGGCATCGCTGCCGGGTTCGCGGCGCTGGGGTTCCGCAAGGCCATCGACCTCTTGCAATCGACGCTGTACCGCACCGACGATGTGCAGCTTCTGCACACCCATGCCGAATACCTGCCGTGGTACTGGGTGCTGCTGATCCCGGTTTTAGGCGGCCTTGCGGTGGGGTTGATCCTGCACCGCTTTACCCCCGGTGGACGGGTGCGCGCGGTGGCCGACGTGATTGAAGGCGCCGCGCTGCGCGACGGGCGCGTCGAGATCCGCGAGGGGCTGGCCTCGGTGGCGGCCTCGCTGATCACGCTGGGCATGGGCGGGTCTTCGGGGCGCGAGGGGCCGGTGGTGCACATGGCCGGCGTCATTTCGACCTGGGTGAGCGAGCGCATTCGCGCCGACGGCATCACCGGGCGCGACCTTCTGGGATGCGCCGTTGCCGCTGCCGTCTCGGCCAGTTTCAACGCCCCCATCGCCGGGGCGCTGTTCGCTCTCGAAGTGGTGCTGCGCCATTTCGCGGTGCACGCCTTTGCCCCGATCGTCGTGGCTTCGGTCGCCGGCACGGTGATCAACCGGCTTGAATTCGGCGACGTGGCCGAGTTTTCCCTTGTCACACCCGGATCGCTGCAATTTTATGTCGAGCTTCCGGCTTTCCTGATCCTCGGGCTGGTCTGCGGCGTGATTGCCGTGGTGCTGATGCACTCGGTGTTCTGGGCCGAAGACGTGGGTGCCTATGTCCAGGACCGCACCCGCATGCCGCGCTGGCTGCGCCCGGCGCTGGCGGGCGCGGTGCTGGGCGGGCTGGCGATCTGGTACCCGCATATCATCGGGGTCGGCTACGAGACGACGCTGGTCGCGCTCAAGGGAAATCTGCTGCTGCACGAGGCGGTCGTGTTCACGGCGCTCAAGACCGCAGCCGTGGCGATAACCTTTGGCGGGCGCATGGGCGGGGGCATGTTTTCGCCCTCGCTGATGGTCGGGGCACTTTCGGGGCTGGCCTTCGGCCTGATCGCCACCGGGTTTCTGCCGGAGTATTCCGGCTCGCCCAACCTTTACGCCTTCGCGGGCATGGGGGCGGTGGCGGCGGCGGTTCTGGGGGCGCCGATCTCGACCACGCTCATCGTTTTCGAACTGACCGGCGACTGGCAGATCGGCATCGCGGTGATGGTGTCGGTCAGCATGTCCACCGCGCTGGCCTCGCGGCTGGTTGACCGGTCATTCTTCCTGACCCAGCTCGAACGCCGCGACATCCACCTTGCCGCCGGTCCGCAAGCCTATCTGCTGGCAATGCTGCGTGCCGGGGCGGTCATGCGGCCGATGGGCGATGCCCGTGCGCCCGGAGAAGACGCCTGCCGGGACCTGCTGGAGCGCGGCCTGTGCATCGACGCGTCGGCCACGCTTGAGGCCGCGATGCCGATATTCGAGGCCAACGACCTGGCCTTCGTTCCGGTGGTGGCCACGCGCCATGGCGAGGGCGCGCCCGAACTGCTGGGCGCACTTTACCACATCGACGCGCTGCGGGCCTATAACCGGGCGCTGGCCGCCACCGCGGCCGAAGAACATTCCTGAGCGTCAGTACAGGCTGGCCATGAGCCGGCCGGCGTTTTCGATCGGCCCTTCGGGGTTGACGATTTCCGACAGTTCGCGGTCGCGCATGATCTCGGCCAGGGGGCGTGCCTTGCCATCGACATAGGCGGTCTGGCTGACCAGGCGCACGCCATGGCTGTAATCGGCATAGGATGCGCCGTGCACCGTGCTCAACGGCTGGATCGGCCGGCCGTTGGCGCGGTGCCAGCCATAGATCGCCACCCGTCCGGGTTTGGTGCGCAGCCGCGTTGTCAGCACGATATCCTTCTTTTCACCGGCAATCAGTTCCGAAGGCGAATGGCCGGCGCGGTGGCGCTGGTTTTCCAGTGTCGCGTTGTGCTGCACCAGATAGGCGGTCGAACTCATCTGGCTGGTCGGTTTCATCGGGCTGGGCGCGACGCGTAACTGCGCCTGGCTGTAGATCGCATCGACCATACGCGTGGTCGGCAGGAAGAACCCGAGCCGATCGGCGATCTGCGCCGCCGCCGCCAGCCCCATGGGAACGCGCACGAAATCGTCGTCGTCCCCGACGGCCAGATAGCCCGGCGTCACGCAGATGGTGATGAGCACCGAACGCCCGCCCGCCAGCCTGCCGGGGATCGTCACCGGAACCAGATGGCGCAGGAAGGACGGCACATTGCCCGACAGGACCTGCCGCACGACCGCCTTGTCGCGCACCTCACCGCTGGCGTGCGCCAGGTCGCGCATCACGGCGCTGCCCGAGGGCGCGCGGCTGGCGCGCTCGGGGATGGCGCGTGTCAGCGGGTCGGCACAGATCTTCTGGGCTGCGCCGGCGGCGGCGGGAACGGCAAGGCAGAAAAGCGCAAGCGATACGGCACGGGCGATGCGCCCGCGAGTGACACTGTCCAACATGTTTCACCGATTGTTCGGGTTGAGTGGTTCCGTGAGTGGTGTGGTTCTGTGAGTGGTCTTGGGCGGCGAGTTTCCAAAATCGGGGCGCCGTATCAACCCGCGCTGGCCCGGCATGGCGGGAATCCGCCTCTACAGGCGGGCGAAACGGCAAACGGGCGCCCATGCGGCGCCCGTTCACGAATCGCGGCTGCGGAATGTCGGCCGGTATCCGCCTGTGGCGTGCCCTAGCGGCCGGGGTAGACCGGGAACCGGGCGCAGAGTGCGGCGACCTCGGACATTACCTTCGCCTCGACCGCGGCGTTGCCGTCTTCGCCATTGGCGGCCAGCCCGTCCAGTACCTCGGTGATCCAGTAACCGATCTGGCGGAACTCGGCCTCGCCGAAACCGCGGGTGGTGCCGGCCGGGGTGCCCAGCCGCAGGCCCGAAGTCACTGTCGGCTTTTCGGGATCGAACGGGATGCCGTTCTTGTTGCAGGTGATATGCGCGCGCCCCAGCGCCTGTTCGGCAGCGTTGCCCTTGACGCCCTTGGGCCGCAGATCGACCAGCATCAGATGCGTGTCGGTGCCCCCGGTCACGATATCGAGCCCGCCCCTGACCAGTTGATCGGCCAGCGCCACCGCATTGGCGCGCACCGCCTTCTGGTAGGTCCTGAAGGACGGATCCAGCGCCTCGCCGAAAGCCACCGCCTTGGCGGCGATGACATGCATCAGCGGCCCGCCCTGGATGCCGGGGACGATCGCCGAGTTGACCTTTTTCGCGATCGCCTCGTCATCGGTCAGGATCATGCCGCCGCGCGGACCGCGCAGGGTCTTGTGGGTGGTGGTGGTCACGATATGGGCATGGGGAAACGGCGAGGGGTGTTCGCCCGCTGCCACCAGCCCGGCGATATGGGCGATATCGGCCATCAGATACGCGCCCGCCTTGTCGGCGATCCGGCGCATCCGGGCAAAGTCGATCACCCGCGGAATGGCCGAGCCGCCGGCGATGATCATGGCCGGCTTGTGTTCGTCCGCCAGTGTCTCGATCTGGTCGTAGTCGATCAGGTTGTCCTGCCGGCGAACCCCGTATTGAACCGCGTGAAACCACTTGCCCGACTGGTTGGGCGCGGCACCGTGGGTCAGGTGCCCGCCCGAGGCGAGATTCATGCCAAGGATGGTGTCGCCGGGTTTGATCAGCGCCTGAAAAGCGCCCTGGTTGGCCTGGCTGCCGGAATTGGGCTGCACGTTTGCAAAGCCGCAGCCGAACAGTTGCCTGGCGCGCTCGATGGCCAGCGTCTCGGCGATGTCGACGAACTGGCAGCCGCCGTAATAGCGCCGACCGGGATAGCCTTCGGCGTACTTGTTGGTCATCACCGAACCCTGCGCCTCCATCACGGCGGCCGAGACGATGTTTTCCGAGGCGATCAGTTCGATCTCGTCGCGCTGACGGCCCAGTTCGTCGCGGATTGCGGCGAAGATCTCGGGGTCGCGCGTGGCGAGCGGTTCGTTGAAAAAGCCTGTGTCACGGGTGGGTGCGTTCATGGCGGTTCCGATGTCCTGCTGTGGCGGCGTGCCGGTGTGGGTTGGCGGATGTCCTAATGTAATCCGCCGGCTGCCGAAAGCCTGTTATGCGACGCTTTGGGCGAAACTGGCGGCAAGGCTGGTCTTGCCGGGAAAGGTGTGGTTGTTTCGGAACCGAAAGTGCTGCACCGGAAACTTCGCCATGACCCTGAGAATCGCCTTTCTGGCCAGCGAGGTCGCGGTGGCCCAGACGGCGCGCGCCACGTTGATCGGCCGGTATGGCGACGTTTCCCCCGACAGGGCCGATGTGATCGTGGCCCTGGGCGGGGACGGCTTCATGCTGCGCACGCTGCACGCCACCCAGCGTCTTTCGGTTCCGGTCTACGGCATGAACCGGGGCACCATCGGGTTTCTGATGAACGACTATGGCGAAAGCGACCTCGCCGAACGCCTTGCCGCAGCCGAGGAAGAGGTCATCAACCCGCTGGCGATGCGGGCCATGGACCGGGCCGGCACCCTGCACGAGGCGCTGGCCATCAACGAGGTATCGCTGCTGCGCGCCGGTCCGCAGGCGGCCAAGCTGTGTATCACGGTGGACGGGCGGTTGCGGCTGGCGGAACTTGTCTGCGACGGCGCGTTGCTGGCGACGCCCGCGGGATCGACCGCCTACAACTATTCGGCGCATGGCCCGATCCTGCCGATCGGTGCCGATGTTCTTGCGCTGACCGCCATCGCGGCGTTCCGCCCGCGGCGCTGGCGCGGGGCGCTGCTGCCAAAGACCGCGCAGGTGCGCTTTGATGTGCTCGAAGCCGACAAGCGCCCGGTGATGGCGGATGCGGATTCGATCTCGATAGATGATATCGACTGGGTTGAAATCCGCTCGGAGCCCGATATCCGCCACCGGATCCTGTTCGATCCCGGGCACGGTCTCGAAGAACGCCTGATCGCGGAACAGTTCAACTGATGCCCGTCGCGCCTGGCTTGGCGGGTGGACGGCTGCGAACGGCCTGACGGCGCGATTGCGCGCCGCTCAGCCCAGACTGACGCTGGCCGCGCTCTCGGGCAGTTCCTCGTCAAAACACCGCTGGTAGAACTCTGCGACGGTCTGGCGTTCCAGCTCGTCGCACTTGTTCAGAAAGGTGACGCGGAAGGCATAGCCGATATTGCGGAAGATCTCGGCGTTCTGGGCCCAGGTGATCACCGTGCGCGGGCTCATCACCGTGGAAAGTTCGCCGTTCATGAAGGCGGTGCGGGTCAGGTCGGCGACCGTCACCATCTGGCCGACCGTGCGGCGGCCCTTGTCGGTGTTGTAGTGCGGAGCCTTGGAAAGCACGATGGCGGTTTCGGCGTCGTGGCTGAGATAGTTCAACGTCGCCACCAGGCTCCAGCGGTCCATCTGCGCCTGGTTGATCTGCTGGACCCCGTGATACAGCCCGGTGGTGTCGCCCAGGCCCACCGTGTTGGCGGTGGCGAACAGCCGGAAGCTTGGATGCGGCGTGATGATCTCGTTCTGGTCCAGCAGCGTCAGCTTGCCGTCATGTTCCAGCACACGCTGGATCACGAACATCACGTCGGCGCGCCCGGCGTCGTATTCGTCGAACACGATCGCCGTCGGGTTGCGCAGCGCCCAGGGCAGGATGCCCTCGTGAAACTCGGTCACCTGCTTGCCGTCGCGCAGCTTGATCGCGTCCTTGCCGATCAGGTCGATACGGGAAATGTGGCTGTCGAGGTTGACGCGCACGCAGGGCCAGTTCAGCCGTGCCGCGACCTGCTCGATATGGGTCGACTTGCCGGTGCCGTGATAGCCCTGGATCATCACCCGCCGGTTATGGGCAAAGCCAGCGAGAATCGCCAGCGTGGTGTCGGGATCGAACTTGTAGGTGGGGTCGATATCGGGCACCCGCTCGCCGCGCTCGGCAAAGCCCTTGACCTTCATGGCGGTGTCGATTCCGAACACGTCCTGAACCGAGACCTCCTCGCTGGGTTTCGCCTTGATGCCGCTCGCGCCGTCCGCCATGCCAGTACGTCCTTGTATTGATTTTCGCGCCCCGGGCCGCGAACCCGCCTGTGGTGCAATATAACGGGGCCGAGGGCAAGGGGGCAGGGCGCAATTGAAACGCCGCGGATCAGGACAGCGGCGCCGCCCATGCCGGCCCGGCACGCTGCGAACCCGGCCGCCGAAACTCGGGCATTTCCCGCCGCGACGAACGGCGGCGGTCATGCGGGTGGCGATACCGGCGGCGGGAAAGACGGTGTCGCGGCCACGGCAGGGTATTCATGCGCGAATGGCATCGGCCATGTCCCGCGCCAGGCCCGGGCGGGAATCGGCCGCAATGTCAGTCCTTGAAGTTGCGGCTGACCCTGATCTGGTCCCAGGCCCAGACCACCTGTTGCAACTGCTCCTCCTGGGACCGGTCGCCGCCGTTCATGTCGGGGTGCAGCACCTTGATCAGCTTCTTGTAGGCGGCGCGCACCTCTGGCTTGGTCCAGTTGTCCCTGGCGTCCAGAATTTCAACCGCCCGGCGTTCGGTCGGCGGCAGGCGGCGGCTGCCGGATGCGGCCCGGCCGGGGTTCTGGGTTGCGTTGGTGCCCAGCACCTGATGCGGATCCTCAATTCCCAGCCGCGCCCAGGCCCGCGTTTCGGGGTCGGTGAACGGTTTGGTCTGACGCTCCCACACCTTGTCGCGTGATTGCTGGGCATTGATCTCGGCCTCGGTGGTGCCGTCGAAGAAGTTCCATTTCTGATTGTATTCGCGCACATGCTGCTGGCAGAACCAGAAGTAGTCGTCCAGAACATCGGGCGCCTTGGGGGCGCGGTACTTGCCGGCCTCGGGGCAACCCTCGTGATCGCAGGGCCGGGTCGAGGTTTCCGACGCGCCCGACATTCCCCGACGCCCGCGCGGGTTCTTCTTCTTGGCCGAAGACACGGACATATCAAAACCGAACGGGTCTGGTCTGGACATCGTGGCGCACCTTTCGGACATGGGTTCTCGACTCGGAGGCCAGAGTTTAGTCTATGCGGCGCGAGATAGAAGAGGGGCGGGCAAAAAAACTGCCGCACCCCGCAAGGATGCGAGGCAATCCCATGAGCGTGCGTGATGAAATCCAAACCCGGCTCGAGCAGGCATTCGGGCCGACCCGGCTTGAGGTGGTGGACGACAGCGAACGCCATCGCGGCCATGCCGGCTATCGCGAAGGCGGCGAAACCCACTTCAATGTGACCATCCGCGCCCAAGGCTTCGACGGGCTGTCGCGGGTTGCCCGGCATCGCGCGGTGCACGACGCGCTGGGCGCCGATCTCGTCGGGCGCATTCACGCGCTCTCGCTCGATATCGGGGTCTGAGCGGCCCCGGGGCTAACGCGTGCGGGTCAGTCGGCGGTATCGGCGGGGGGCTTGTTCTCGCGCGTGTTCGGCGTATCGTCGACCATGCCCTGACGGGCCGCGCGCGATTTCAGCGCGTCGGTCATGCCCGACACGTCGCTGACTTCCTCTACGCCGTTGTCCTTCAGCATGCGCCCGGCTCCGCCGGACAGCGGCACCACGACCCCCGGGGCGGGCGGTTCGGCGCGCTCAGGGGTGCCTGTCCCTTCGGGTATCGCCAGCGGCGGATCGGCCGGCGCCTCGGCGGCCTCCAGCGCGCGGCGAAACACCAGCACGTTGCGCCAGTGTACCGCCGACCCGGTCAGCCCGGCACGTTCCTCGCTGGGCAGCAGTTCGGCGCGGCAATATTCCCAGCCCTGCGCGCCGAGTCGGTTCAACTCGGCTTCGAGCGTGTGGGCGAACCGCCCCTCGGGGGTCTTGACGCCCTTGGCTTTCTGACCCTTCGTCGGGGCGGGCACGACCTTGTATTCGTAAGCTGGCATGGTTCGGAGATTTCCCTGTTTGCCGCTCAGGTCTAGCAAGAAGCGCCGCCCGGGCCAAGCGTGGCAGAGTCCGCGATGCCGATCGGTTCCAGACAGGGCGCGCAAGAGCGGAATTCCCCCGGGCGGTCAGTGCCGGAGCTTCACGCCCGAAAGCGCGCTCCATTCCGGTTGCCCGTTACGCAACACGTTTCGCAACACGGATACGACAACGATGCGCAGCCGACAGAATATGCCAGTAAAATCAGCAATATGGAGCCTGTTGTTGAACCGGAAGTGGAGATGGCAACCGCTGGCGGGCGAGCCAATGGCCCGGAAGGCCAGACGGATCAGATGGCAGGGACGATCAGCGAACCAGGAAAGCGCCTGAACGGTGTGTCGGCCTTTCTTGCAGACAACAGGCCAATACCCGGCTATTGATAGCCTTGCAAGCGGTCCTGACCAAAGGCAGCCACGCGCCAACGTGTCATGTGGACGTTCTTTGGAGATGCTTATTGTCCAAGAGCTGCTTCTTGGTCTGGCTGGTTCCGCCAAAGTCTCGTGTATGACAATATGGAGCATGCTTCCGATGATCAGACCCGCAATGACATGTATCGCGATTCTGGCCGCCCAGATCGCAGGTCCCGCTTTGGCACAATCCAGCGACGAAGCTCTTGCCAAGGCTCTGGCAAACCCGATCGCCTCGTTGATAAGCGTGCCGTTTCAATACAATTTCGACGACAATCTCGGGGTGGGGGATACGGGGCACCGCTCGACCTTGAACGTGCAGCCGGTTATCCCGATTTCCCTTGGCCCCAACTGGAACCTGATTTCCCGAACCATCGTGCCTTTGATCTGGCAGAAGGACGTAACCCCGGGGACCAGTCAGTCGGGTATCGGGGATATCGTGCAGAGCTTTTTCTTCTCTCCGGCCGAGCCAACCAAAGGCGGGGTGACCTGGGGGGTCGGGCCGGTGTTCCTGCTGCCCACGGCAACGAATAACCTCGGCGCCAACCAGTTCGCTGCCGGTATCACGGGCGTCGCACTACGCCAGTCCGGGCCATGGACCTATGGTATCCTCGCCAATCATATGTGGGATGTCGGCGGGAGCGGTTCCGTCCCGATCAGCACCACCTTTGCCCAGCCGTTTGTGAGCTATACGACCCCGACGGCGTGGAGCTTTACGCTGCAGGCCGAGGCGACCTACGATTGGAAGACCGATCAGGCGTCCGTCCCTATCGGGGCGATGGTGACGAAGGTGGTCAAGATCGGCAACCAGCGGGTTAGCGTCGGTGGCGGGTTGCGCTATTGGGCGGAGGGGCCAAACAACGGACCCGAAGGCGTGGCCGTGAGGCTGATCGCGACGCTGCTGTTTCCGAAATGAACACGCTGTGCGCGGGCATCCGCGCACAACCTGACGTTCGCCATCTTCCGGTAAATGCGCAATTCCGCGCATCGGCGGCCACGGGCATCGCGCCCATGGCCGCCCAGAGAGGCGCAAGGGACGGTCAGCCCCCGCTCAGCCCATCGTGCATCGCATCAAGGAATTCGTGAGCGGTTGCAGGGTCGGAGAACATGGGCGTCAAGCGCAGGTCGCCCTTCCTGATCTCCTCGTCGGCCTCGTAGACCACGTTCCCGTCCTTGATCGTCACCATCACCTTGAGACTGTCCAGGGTTTCGGGATCGACCGCGGTCGGGTCATCGGACAGCACCACGAGATCGGCGATCTTGCCGGGTTCGATGCTGCCTTTCCGGTCTTCCTCGAACTGCTGCCAGGCGGGCCAGATCGTCATCGCCTTGAGCGCCGTCATCACGTCGACGCGGTGGATGGGGCCAAGAATGTCGCCCGACCGGGTCCGGCGGGTGACGGTGGCGTCGAGAATGCGCATGCTGTCGGGAAAGGCCACCGGCGCGTCGTGATGCGTCCCGAACATCAGCCCCCGCTGCCGGACCCAGCCCACGGGCGAGATGTTGTCGGCATTGACCGGCCCGACCGTGTGGTCGCGGTGCCAGTCACCCCAGTAATAGGTGTGCATCGGGAAAAGCGACATGAACACGTCCAGATCCCGGAAGCTGTCCACCTGGTCCTCGCGCAAGAACTGGCCGTGGATCAGGACGGGGCGGTTGCCCGGATCGCCGTATTCTTCCTTCGCGACCTTGATCGCGGTGATCAGCATGTCCGACGCGCCCTCGCCATTGGCATGGGTGATGACCTGGAGGCCGCGTTCGTAACACCAGTTCACCGAGTCCTGGACCTGCTCCATCGTGACGGCGGAATAGCCCGCATAGCCCGCCGGGTAGTCGCCCACCGGGTCGTAATAGGGCCGGTCGCGCAGCGCGGTGAAGCCCTGGGGCGAGCCGTCGATGGTCAGCTTGCAGCCGCCGACACGGACATGGCCGGTATAGTCCTTCGAGGCATTGGCCTCGATATAGTCCTTCGATTCGAGCACATCGGGAAAGGCGATCACATCGACCGGCAGTTCGCCCGCCGCATCGATCGCCTTGAGCGCCTCGACGATGCCGGCCGAGGCCCGGCCATCCTGCGCGGTGGTGTAGCCGAAGCTCGCCCACATCTCGGCGCCCGCCTTGGCAAAGGCCGCGACCCCGTCGGGGCCGAGCTGCGATAGCAGCGGAACCAGCACCGTGAAGAAGGCGTATTCCTCAAGCACGCCGTTGGGTTCACCATCGGCATTGCGCTGGATAACACCGCCATCGGGGTTCTCGCTGGACGCGTCGATGCCGGCCAGTTCCAGCGCCTTCGAGTTGGCAACGCCAAGATGGCCCGACTGATGGACGATCATGATCGGATATTCGGTCGATACGGCATCCAGCTCTTCGCGGGTCGGGTGGCGCAACTCGGCAAGCTGGGCGTTGTCATAACCGAAACCGATGATCATCTTTACCTGGTCTACGACCTCGGCATGTTCCTCGGCCCAGGCGCGCAAGGTGTCCTGAAGGCTGGCGATATCGGTGATCTCGCCATCCGGCGGCGCCAGCAGGTTTGCCGACAATGCCTGAAGCCCGCCCATCACCACATGGCCGTGGCTGTCGACGAAACCCGGTATCATCGCGCGCCCGGCAAGGTCGAAGATCTCGGTCGCATCGCCCTTATGCGCCGATACGTCCGAAAGCGCACCTACGGCGAGGATCAGGCCGTCTTTCACGGCAATGGCCTCAACCTTGGGTTGGGTGTCGTCGATGGTCAGGATCGGACCGCCGGTATAGATCGTGTCGGCAACCTCTTGTGCCGCTGCCGTGCCACCCAGAAGCAGCGCACTGCCGCAAAGCACGATCCCGCATGAACGAAAATCCATCTCAACATTCCTTCTGGCAAGAGTTGCTTCAACCGTAAGGGTAGGACGAGATCGGACCGGAGGGTCGGGATATTTGAACAACCCAATCCAGACACGATCATGCCCGATCATACTCTTATACGATACCAAGGACGCTGCGCAAACAATGGCGTGATCGGCGATTGCCGTGTTGCGCCCCGGTGCCGGGCATGGCTGTCCAATCTGTCGGAGGCATGTCGGAATCCGCCCCGTGACAAAGGCCGCCGCCGCGCAAAGGGAGCCGGAGCGAGCCCGGGTTTGACATTGCCGCCCAGCGCAGAGCGCGGCAGGCAGAAAAGTTCGCGGCTTTGCTGGAATAGGGCGGTTCGGGCCGGCGTACCGGCCGTTTCGTGCAATACGCCATGCAATAGCGCGCCGGATGCGTATCATCCGGTATCCGTCGTGGCCCCGGCAGTTTCTGCCGAGGCCGGTCTTGCGCGATCAGAAGGCGGTTTCAGTCCATCGCCTTGAAGTGAAACTCGCCGCCGTCCTTGATGCCCGATGGCCAGCGCGCGGTGACGGTCTTGGTGCGGGTGTAGAACTTGAACGCGTCCGGCCCGTGCTGGTTGAGATCGCCGAACACCGACTTCTTCCAGCCGCCGAAGGTATGATAGGCCAGCGGCACCGGGATCGGCACGTTGACGCCGATCATGCCCACGTTCACCCGGTTGGCGAAATCGCGTGCCGCGTCGCCGTCGCGGGTGAAGATCGCGGTGCCGTTGCCGTATTCGTGATCCATCGCCAGCTTCAGTGCCTCTTCGTAATTCTGGGCGCGCACGGTGGACAGGACCGGGCCGAAGATCTCGGTCTTGTAGATATCCATGTCGGGGGTGACGTGGTCAAACAGGTGCGGGCCGACGAAAAAGCCGTTCTCATAGCCCTGAAGCGAGAATCCGCGCCCGTCGACCACCAGCTTCGCGCCCTGATCGACGCCCGACTGCACCAGGCGTTCGATATTGGCCTTGGCGGCGGCGGTCACGACGGGGCCGTAATCCACGTCGTCGCCCGCGGTGTAGGGGCCGACCTTCAGCTTTTCGATGCGCGGCACCAGCTTTTCGATCAGCCGGTCGGCGGTTTCGTCGCCCACCGGAACCGCGACCGAGATCGCCATGCAGCGTTCGCCGGCCGCACCATAGCCAGCGCCCACCAGCGCATCTGCGGCCTGGTCCATGTCGGCGTCGGGCATGACGATCATGTGGTTCTTGGCGCCGCCGAAACACT
>JBKEDD010000046.1:0-1676 GCA_047975215.1 Jhaorihella sp. | reverse complement strand
TAGGAGGGGATTGTGGAGAATATCGGAGTCGAACCGATGACCTTCCCCGCATTTACTGTGGGGTACTCCAGCCCTTCACTTTCGTGATGCTGATTTCCTATTATTTTATGAACTTCTCTTTACCTTAACTAGGTTTTTATGCCAGTTTTTTTATTAACTGTTCTTTTTTCTTGTTTATCGCTACAAAATTGGCTCCAAAGAAATTTTCCGCTTCTACATTATAATCAAAAAAATCTACTCTGTTTGGATATATTTTTCCTATTTTATAGTTTTTATTTTCAAAAAAATCATATACACTCTTCAACAAATAATTAGCATGAATGTAATGACTTGTGTATTCAAATTGAATAACATCAATTTTTTCTTCTTCTATCATTTTAGTGAAACCTTTGATTACTTCCATTTCCATACCTTCAACATCTATCTTTAAGTAATCTATATGGTTTACATTTCTTTCCGCAAAGAACTCATCACCGCTCACAATTTGACACTCAATCTGAACCATTCCTTTTTCATCGTCTGTATATGCCGAAGACATATAATTTCGATTAGGAAAATGGGAGAAAGTCTTTTTCTCAGATTTTTGTCCCAAACCAAGGTTAAAAGCTTTTATGTTTTTATGGTTTTCAACCCTTTTTTCCATTTTAGAAAAGGTTTCCGGAATCGCTTCGAAAGCCCATATCTCCATATCGTTGCCTCCAATTCTTGAGTATTCCAAAGCATCCAATCCGTCATTTGCTCCGCAATCCACAAACACTTTACATCCATCATCATTAGCTATGCTAAAGACTTTCATCTCCCCATTTGTTTGTGAATTATAGCTAACATTGTTATATGCTTTCAAATAGTTCAGAGATGCTTTGTGCATAAATCTGAACAATGACATTTCTCTATTTGACGAAATGAAACGAACTAAATTGTTCTTCAAACTCATATCCTATAACAATTGTTATTAACCATTAATTCTTTTTTCTTTTAATGAACTTCTCAATTTGTGGAGAATATCGGAGTCGAACCGATGACCTCCTGCGTGCAAGGCAGGCGCTCTAGCCAGCTGAGCTAATTCCCCTCTTTCTTTTGCGAATTTCGAAAATCGAACTTCGAGTTTCGCTCTCAGTAGTCTCCCGCCTACGGCGGACTCTCGGACAGGCTCCCCGATTCGCTTCGCTCTCGGGATGAACTTCTCGCCTTTCCTCACTACTTTCAGTAGTCTCGGGCAGGCTCGAACTGCCGACCTCTACATTATCAGTGTAGCGCTCTAACCAGCTGAGCTACGAGACTCTTTCTCAAAAAAGAGTGGCCTTTTTTCGAAGATTGGAAATTAGAAATTAAAAGTTAGAATTCTTTGTTGCTAACTTCGATTTCGCCTCTCGTACTTCGTTTATTTTAAAAAAAGAAGAAAAAAACCTAAAAAAACAGTCAACTTTTGCGTTAATTGACAGAAAAATTCGTCGTACTCTATATAAGAGATGTTCCAGCCGCACCTTCCGGTACGGCTACCTTGTTACGACTTAGCCCTAGTTACCAGTTTTACCCTAGGTAGCTCCTGTTACGGTCACCAACTTCAGGTACCCCCGGCTTCCATGGCTTGACGGGCGGTGTGTACAAGGCCCGGGAACGTATTCACCGCAACATGGCTGATTTGCGATTACTAGCGATTCCAGCTTCATAGAGTC
>JBKEDD010000045.1:0-64995 GCA_047975215.1 Jhaorihella sp. | reverse complement strand
TTTGGGCGATTGTATATTTGACAAACCCGTCATTCTGAGCGATCACGCAAGAGCGTGACAGGCCGGATCAGTCGTCGGACGGTTTCTTGTCGTCCGGTTTCTGCTTCACCAGCTTCTTGATGCGTTCCTCAAACCGCACTTCGTCGTCGTCCGTCTCTAGCTGGCGGGCGGCTTCCTTGAAGCGGTCTAGTTGGGTTTTGTCTTGTTCCATAGGGCCAAGATAACATGCGACACAGGACACAAAAAGGGGCGACCCGAAGGCCGCCCAAGTCAGGTTTCATACAGGTTCCCGCAGCCGAACCGCTAACGCCTAGCACGGCCACGCCCATCACCGTCTCAGATCAGGTCGGGTGACTGCGCCAGTGGGCGCAGACAAACTCCAGACGACCGAAACGGATGCGATGATACGCGTTCACGAACACGTCCCTCATGCCCTCGTCTCCTATGCGACAGGGTTTCGCTTGAAATAGGACGCGACACATGCCAGATTCTTGGTGCGAACCGTGAGTTCTGGCAGGGTCACGCCCCGCTATGATCCACCACGAAAGCCGGTCCTTGTGGCCGGTTTTCTTGTTTCTCCCCTTGCGGTCAGGCCATAACCTGGGTGGTCTTCCGCAGGGGCAGTTCCGGTCTCTGCATCGTCGCCTCACTAAATGTTGGGGGATGAGTCCCCACAATAAGCAAACATGCCCAGAAAGAGTGGTCAAGTGTAAAAATAGTGGCGGAGTGATTTTTGTTGAAGTGATTTTTGAGTAGTGGTAATCACTAAGTCAGATTTGATGGAGTGACAAATGGCAAAATCAGCGATCAAGAGCCCGTCCTACCCAAGCGTTCCATTCGCGAACGCACTCGACTCTGTGGCGAAAATCGAAGCGCAGTACCGGTCGTCATCTGTAGATCGAGAGGAGGCCGCGAAACTTATCGGCTTCAGCGCACTGAGCGGACCCGCGACAAACGCCCTTGCCGCGTTGGCGTCTTACGGCTTGGTGGAGAGGGCTGGGAAGGGTATGCTCCGCGTTACGCCACTTGCCCGGTCAATTCTATATCCAGCGAACGAAAACGAAAGGGTCGAGGGCACCATCCGAGCCGCTATGCACCCGTCCTTATTCAAGGAAATTCGAGAGCAGTTCCCTGACGTGCCTGTGCCACCCGAGGGCGGAGTCGTGAACTATCTCAATCGGGCTGGCTTCAATCCCAATGCCGTGCCGAAGGCGGCCAAAGCGTTTCTCTCTACAGCAGAGATGTTGCAGGGATTGGAAGTACCCGAAAGTCATCGCCCTGACGAACAAGATCGCACAGAATACGATTCACCGGACGCAAAAACTGTGTCCGGCGGCGCGGCTGTGGGTGACCTGATCCAGTGGGAATGCCAAGGCGCGTTGCAGTTTGAAACGCCTCGCCGCATTCGTTGGATCTCGGAAGATGGGGATTGGCTGGCGGTCGAGGGTAGCGACACGGGGATACCCATGAGCCAAGTCACTGTAGAACAGGTCGGCGCGAAAGCGCCACCGCCAATCCCCCCAGCGCAGCCCCAGACGCGCGCTGATACGACTCCGGTTGCTGGGCAGCGCAAGGCCGTGTTCCCGGTCTCCGAGGGCGACGTGACCTTCCTGTTCCCTGATGGGATGACCGAAGAAGGGATAGAAGAACTGGAAGCGTATCTGGCAGTTTTCTTAAAGAAGGAAAAGCGCAAGGCGTCCGAGAACTAGTACCGACGGGGCGGGGTTAGTGACCCCGCCCATTGGCTTTGCTAGTCAGGTCTTGCGTAGGTTAGGCGCTTCCCGCTCGCACCGCGCAGGGCAATTTTACCGCGCCCAATATCGTCCACACCATTCGCGATGCGATGGTTGTAGCGGAAGTCGAACTCTGCGGCGTAGCGGTGCAGGTGCTGCTTACCGCAGTGCTGATAGACGCCTTTCATGCCGCGCTTGAAGATGCTGTAGAAGCCTTCGACCGTGTTGGTGTGGACCTCGGGCGCATCGGGGCGCACATATTCTTCCTTGCTGTGGTTCACCCAATCGTGGCCCGCGAAGTCGGGGCTGATGGCAAGGCCCTGATACTGGCGGGCCTCATCGGTCAGGATCAGGGCTTCCTTGGTGATGTTCTCGCGCAGGATCGGAATGAGCGTGGACTTCTTGAGGTCGTCCACAACGATGCTGCGGGCGCGCTTGGTCTCGCGGTCAACGAGCGTAAGCACCTTCATCTTGTGAGAACCGCCACGGGCGTTCGGGGCCTTGGTGACGCCCGGCTCCTTGCCGATGAACGTCTCGTCCACCTCGACCGCGCCACCATTGCTGCCGAACGGCGCAAGCACACCGTCACGCATGCACTCGCGGATGCGGTGCATCAGGAACCACGCGCTCTTGTAGGTGATGCCGAGAACGCGGTGCAGTTGGTGGCTGGAAATGCCCTTCTTGCTGGACACCATTAGGTGAATGGCCTGGAGCCACAGGTGGAGCGGCAGGTGGCTTTCCTCAAAGATGGTGCCCTTGCGGACGGTGAACTGCTTGCGGCACTCGCGGCACTTCCACAGGCCGTGACGCTCTTTGCCTTCCGGGTTCTTCTTGGAAGGTTTGGTGCGAACGCCCTCAAGGCGGTAGGCGCGATCCACAACACCACAGTGCGGGCAAACCGGACCATCGGCCCAAAGCATCGCTTCGACATGAGTGAAGGCCGCGGCTTCGTCGTGCATGTAGGCGGCGGAAAGAACGGACATCGTGAACTCCTATCGTCTTGATAGGAATATAGGTAATCAAAGTGGGTTTGTCAAATATACAATCGCCTTGCGATACGCTATTAGTTACGCTACTTGATGTCATCAAGTATCATGTCAGCGAGACTTGGATGCGCGTTGAGCTACCTGTTATTGCGGTATTTTTTTGAGATTTAGCTGGGGATCCTACCACCCCAGCCATCTGCCGTCAGATTGAGTTTCGGCCAACCGGCTATGAGTGGTTTGGCCACCCGTTGCACCCGTAACCTGCGAAAGCCCAGTCTACCTCGCCATCTTGATGTGCCAAGTGATTGCATTGTGGTATCCGAGATGTTCCAGCAATGCGATCTTTGACCGCCAACGGGCTGGACAGACAACCAGAACCGAGTGATTTCCACGCTTCGCAAGCGCGCGCTCGGCGGCCAATAGAAGGTCAACCGCCATCTGCCCGGACGCACCTGGCTGCCGAGGATCTTCTGTGGCAGCATGGTGGAAGTCGTCAATCACGCCGACACCCGTGATGTCGTGTGGCGTCGGGAAATGAAGTGGTGTCGCCGGCTGCGAGATCGCATACCCTCGTATTCCGGCATCTTCTTCGGACACGAACATATCGCGATCCTCAAGGGTCAGGCTGCGTTTCATCCATGCTCCGAAGTGCGTGTCCGCGTCTTTGTGCGGTTTCCAAAACAGGTGGTTCAACTTTTCCAGGATGTGCCTGTGGATCGAACTGGCCGCGACAATGCCGGGCACATCCTCTGCGGTGGCCTGTCGTACATGTGCGGTCTCGTTCTCCGGGATCAGGCCAGTCTTGGAATAATACATGGTCAGGGGGGTGTATCCCTGTCGGGCGTATTCTGCCTCCCATGCGCCGCCCGCCACGCTGGACGCCAGAAGGATCAGCGCCCCCGCTCCGGTCAGGTCGGCCTCCGCAGCCTTGAGAAGATCGCGCCGCGTCCCGGCCGGAGCGCCGGGCGTGATGAAGCAATCTTCCATGAGCAGGCCTGGCCGGCCAAACTCCCCTGCATAGATAGGTGGAACCGGCAGCATTATGGAATGTGTCACACCAACCAGGCGACCCCCATCCTCGGCAACCAACCATTGCTGCCGGAAGGGTGGCTTCTCTGCCTCCATCGCTGCCTTGACGGTCGCGCGTGTCTTGTCCTGAACAGTTCGCTCCAACGTCCATAAATGCGGGTCGGCAGCATGACGATCTTCCGCATCGGCCACCAGTAGGTTTGTGAGTTCGTCTAGATCGGTCAGTCTGGCAGGTCGAATCGCGGGTGTCATGTTGTCTCCTTTTGTCGTCGCAATGATGTTCGATGCTCCACCCTACTCAGGAGTTGGAGCCTCCGGCAAACCCGGCGCGGTTCAAACCGCAAGTCGATCTGGGCCGTCCTGGCGCCGCCGGTGGTCATGGGCGGTACCCCGCCGGTCGGCATGAACCTGTTCGTGATCAAGGGCATCACCGATGCGCCCCTGTCCGAGGTCGTCCGCGGCGCGGCGCCCTATGTCGTGCTGATGCTGTTCGGGCTCTTGCTGATGCTGCTGGTTCCCGGGCTTGCGACATGGTTGCCCTATGCCGCAGGATTCGGCAGGTAAGGCGACCGGACCGCACTCAAGGGTACGCGCCAGCGCCGGCACGGGGTCAGGCGCCACCTCGGAACGGCCCTCCTTGATCCTGAGATCGGTCAGATAGCGCGACAACATGCGCGGGAAACCCGCTGTCATCTGGCGTCTTGCATCGCTTTCAGCGTCTGGAAACAAGCGGTCCTGGCCAGCCTCGGAACCCTGACGGGCTGTTATGGCGGCGGGTCTGCCAACCTGCCGATGCGCGCTGCGGAGTTCTTCCAGGTGCCGCCCGCGATGGTCCCATTCTCGCGGCACTCGCTATCGCCGTGGGCTGGCGCCATCGGCATCGGCGCGGGCAGGTTGTTGCTTTGGGCAATTCGCCCCTCGCAGTTGCGCGGTGATTTCCCTATAACGCCCTCGAGCCATCGGGAGATCTGCCATGACCGGAGAACTATCGCCCATCGACAAGGCCAAGTTCGTCGCCGCCAAGCGCGCCGCCGATTTCGTCGAGGACGGGATGCGCGTCGGCCTGGGTACCGGATCGACCGCCGCCTGGCTGGTGCGCTGCCTGGGCGAGATGGTGCGCGACGAAGGGCTGAAGATTCGCGGTGTGCCGACTTCGACCCGCACCGCCGAACTGGCCCGCGAGGTCGGCATCAACGTGATCTCGCTGGACGAGGCGAAGTGGCTGGACCTGACCATCGACGGAGCCGACGAATTCGACGGCGACCTGAACCTTATCAAGGGCGGCGGCGGTGCGCTGCTGCAGGAAAAGATCGTCGCCACCGCGTCGGACCAGATGATCGTGATCGCCGATATCGGCAAGGAGGTCGAAACGCTGGGCGCGTTTCCGCTGCCGGTCGAGGTGATCCCGTTCGGCTGGCAGACCACTCAGGCGCTTGTCGAGGAAACGCTGATCTCGATGGATGTTCTTGGCCGCACCGCGACCCTGCGCATGAACGGGCAGACGCCGTTCATCACCGACGAGGGCAACTACATTCTGGATCTGCACCTGAACCGCATCGGCAATCCGCGGCAGTTGGCGATGGTGCTGAACCAGATGCCCGGCGTCGTCGAGAACGGCCTGTTCATGGATATCTGCGACATCGTCGTCGTCGGTTACGGCGACGGTCGGGTCGAGTTGCGCGACATCAACCAGGGCACGATCGAACACGACAGGCTGGATTTTCTCGAAAGCGACAACCTGTTCACCGATCTGGCGGATTGAGCGGCCAATCCAGACCGGCCACCGGCGGGGACGCGGCAAGGACCGGGCGGCGGGTGGCCAGGCTGCGCCGCGCCTCGTCGCTGCGCCCGGCTGCCGCCCAGCCGTTCGGTGGCGGCCATGACCGGGGTCAGCGCCGCCAGCGCCTCGGCCCAGTCGCCGCGCGCCATCGCCCACCAGCCACGCGCCAGCGGCCGGACCAGGTCGCCGGCAAACCCGTTCGCGTCTTCGGCAATCCGCGCCAGTCTTTCGCCATCGCCGGCCAGCGCCTCGGCAAAACCCGCCACCGCGCCATGTTGGGCGCCGAGGAAAAGGTGAACGGCCCGGTCATAGGCGGCCACCGCATCCGCGCTCCGGGTTGAGAGCCGGTTTCCGTAGTGGTCCTGCAGTGTCACGGCGTGCCCTTTTTCGTTGCCGGTCGGCTCAGCCTGGCAGCATCGGGGCCGCGGACAAAGCGCCGTGCATGACTGCTGCGCCTCTGGTCAAGGCGCGCGGTCTGTGGGATACCCCGACGCGACGACCTAAGCGGAGCGGGGAATGAGCGGGTTCGACTACGACCTTTTTGTCATCGGTGGCGGTTCGGGCGGGGTGCGGGCGGCGCGCGTTGCGGCGGGCGAGGCCGGGGCCCGCGTGGCACTGGCCGAGGAAGACCGCTATGGCGGTACCTGCGTGATCCGCGGCTGCGTACCGAAAAAGCTGATGGTGTTCGCAAGCGAATATGCCGGCATGGTGGAGGATGCCCGCGCCTTCGGCTGGGATGTTGCGCCCGGCAACTTCGACTGGGGTGCGTTCAGGGGCAAGCTGCACGGCGAGCTTGACCGGCTGGAGGGCGTCTATCGGGCCATCCTGAAGAACAACGGGGTCGAGACCTTCGACCAGCGCGCCCGGCTCTGCGATCCGCACACCGTCGAACTCGCCGACGGCAGCCGCAAGACGGCCAAGCATATCCTGATCGCCACGGGCGGCCGGCCGGGCCTGCCGGGCCTGCCGGGCGACGAATACGCCATGACCTCGAACGATGTCTTTCACATGGAGCGGCTGCCGAAATCGGTGCTGATCGTGGGTGGGGGCTATATCGCCTGCGAATTCGCGGGTATCCTGAACGGCCTTGGTGTCGAGACGACGCAGTACTACCGCGGCGCGCAAATCCTGCGCGGATTCGACGAAGAAGCGCGCGGCCTGATCTGCGAGGAGATGTGCCAGAACGGCATAGACGTGCATCTGGGCACCACCGTCATCGACATGGTGCGCGATGGCGACGCGGTTCGCGTCAGGGCCACCAACGGCAGCGAGCGCAGCTTTGACAAGGTGTTGCTGGCCACCGGGCGGGTGCCCAATTCGGGCGATCTGGGCCTTGAGGCGTTGGGCGTCGAACTGGGCCGAAAGGGTCAGATCGTGGTTGACGAATACAGCCAGACGGCGGTGCCCTCGATCTATGCCATAGGCGATGTCACCGACCGGATGAACCTGACGCCGGTGGCGATTCGCGAGGGCATGGCATTCGTGCGGACCGTGTTCGAAGGCAAGCCGACACCCGTCGATCACGACCTGATCCCGACCGCGATCTTCACCCAGCCCGAATTCGGCACGGTCGGTCTGAGCGAGGAAGAGGCGCGCGAGATCGAGCCGGTCGAGATCTATTCGACCTCGTTCCGGCCGATGCAGACCAGCTTTGCCGACCGGCCGAACCGGGTCTTGATGAAGCTCGTCGTGGGCAAGGCCAGCCGCAAGGTGCTGGGCTGTCATATCGTCGCCCCCGGCGCGGGCGAAATGATCCAGCTTGCCGGTATCGCGGTCAAGATGGGTGCCACCAAAGAGGATTTCGACCGGACGGTCGCGGTGCACCCGACCATGTCCGAGGAAATCGTGACAATAAGGAACCCGGTGCGTACCGCTTGAATTGCGCACGCTCATGCACAGGTAAGGGACAACGCTGCCCGTGCGGGTGGCCAGACAAGGGAAGAACGGCATATGGCAGGCAACAATGGCGGGCCCTGGGGAGGCGGAGGCTCATCCGGCGGTGGAGGCGGCCGGGGAGACAGGGGCAACGGCAGCAATGGCGGCGGCGACCGGCGCCCTGAAGGCGACCGCCCGCAGATCCCCGAGATCGACGAGTTGATGAAGAAGGGTCAGGAACAGTTGCGCGTGCTGATGGGCGGGCGCGGCGGTTCCGGCAAGTCCGGCGGTGGTGGCAGCGGCGGCGGTATGCCGTCGTTTTCGCGCGGCACGATCGGGCTGGGTGTCGTTGCCGCCGCGATCCTGTGGGGGCTGGCGAGCTTCTATACCGTCAAGCCCGAGGAAAATTCGGTCGAGCTGTTTCTTGGCAAGTTCCATGCCATCGGCAACCCGGGGCTGAACTTCGCGCCCTGGCCCTTCGTTACCGCCGAGGTGATTCCGGTCACGCGCGAGCAGACCGAGGACATCGGCGTCGGCGGGCGCGGCGGCGACGCCGGGCTGATGCTGACCGGTGACGAGAACATCGTCGATATCGACTTTCAGGTCGTCTGGAACATCTCTGACCCGGCGCGCTTTCTGTTCAATCTGCGCGAACCGCGCCCGACCATCCGGGCGGTCAGCGAATCGGCCATGCGCGAGATCATCGCGCAGTCCCGCCTTGCGCCGATCCTCAACCGCGACCGCGGCGTGATCGGTTCGCGGCTTCAGGATCTGATCCAGACGACGCTGGACAGCTATGACAGCGGCGTACGCATCGTGCGCGTCAACTTCGACAAGGCCGATCCGCCCGAACCGGTGATCGGTGCGTTCCGCGACGTGCAGGCGGCGGAACAGGAACGTGACCGGCTTCAGAACGTCGCCGATGCCTACGCCAACCGGGTTCTCGCCGAAGCGCGCGGCGAGGCGGCGCAATTGCTGGAACAGGCCGAGGGTTATCGCGCCCGCGTCGTCAACGAGGCCGAGGGCGAGGCGAGCCGGTTTACCGCCGTCCTGGCGGAATACCGCAAGGCGCCGGAAGTGACGCGCAAGCGCCTGTATCTCGAAACGCTCGAACAGATATTGGGTGACGTGGACAAGGTCATTCTCGACGATTCCGCGAATGGGGAAGGCGGGCAGGGTGTCGTGCCGTACCTGCCGCTCAACGAGTTGCGCCGCAGCGCGCCGAGCCAGACCAAGGAGCAGAACTGATGCGCAAGACGACCTTCATTCTGCCGATTCTGGTCATCCTGGTGGTGGGGCTGTTGTCTGCGATCTTCATCGTGGACGAACGTGAAAAGGTGCTGGTGCTGCAATTCGGACGCGTGGTCGCGGTCAAGGACGAACCGGGACTGGGCATCAAGATTCCGATCATCCAGGAGGTCGTCCGTTACGACGACCGCATCCTCAGCCGCGATGTAGACCCGCTCGAGGTGACGCCGCTGGACGATCGCCGGCTGGTGGTGGACGCGTTCGCGCGCTACCGCATCGAGGACGTGACCCAGTTCCGCCAGGCGACCGGTTCGGGCGGCGATCACGCCATCGAGGTTGCCGGTCAGCGGCTGGATTCGATCCTGCGTTCGCAGACCCGCGAAATCCTCGGTTCGGTAACATCCAATGACATCCTGAGCTCGGACCGGGCCGCGCTGATGCAGCGAATCCGCGACGGGGCCGAGGGCGATGCCCGCGAACTCGGGCTGGAACTGCTGGACGTGCGTCTGAAACGGACCGATCTGCCGAAGGAAAACCTCGAAGCGACATTCGCGCGGATGCGCGCGGAACGTGAACGCGAGGCGACCGACGAGCGTGCCCGCGGCAACGAGGCGGCGCAGCGGGTCCGCGCCCAGGCCGACCGGACCGTTGTCGAACTGACATCGGAGGCAAGGCGCGAGGCCGAGATCATACGCGGTGAATCCGATGCGCGCCGCAACGCGATATTCGCCGAAGCTTTCGGACAGGACCCCGAGTTCTTCGATTTCTACCGCTCGCTCACGGCATATACGCGGGCGCTCAAGGGTGAGAATTCGTCGATGGTCATCGCGCCCGACAGCGAGTTCTTCAACTATCTGAAGTCGCCCGACGGCACCAGAGCACCCGCGCAGGCCGCTCCGGCCCAGTGATGGCGATCGTTGTTCTGGCCCTCGGGCTGGTTCTGATCGTGGAGGGGCTGGTCTGGGCAGTGGCCCCCGGGATCGTCGAGCGTCTGCTTGAGGCGTTGCGCGAACTGCCCGAACCGGCGCGCCGACAGGTCGGCGCGCTGGCCCTTGTCGCGGGCGTGACTCTGGTCTGGATCGCGTTTCGGCTGGGCGCCTGACAGCGACGGTCCGGTATTTTCCCGGGCGCCTCGGGATGACAGGGTTTGTAACCCGCATGACGGGGATTGTAACCGCCTGCGCGGCCTGCCTGTCTTTCAAATCTCGCTCAAACCATGCAACACTTGGCCCCAGGACTGGAAAAGTCACGCGGCTGACCCCAGCTTTGTGACAGAAGGCCCCGGCCACCGGGGCTGGACAGACCCCAAGGCAAAACGCGACAAGGAGAAGTCCATTGCATTCACAGGCACTTGCCATTTCGCCGATGCGCGACCGGGCGGCAACCCATGCCCGCGCGCTCTGGCTCGGCCTTCTGGCCACGCTCATCTTGCTGGCACAGGCCGCGATCGCCCAGGCCCGGCCCGACAGCTTTGCCCCGCTGGCCGAAAAGATTAGCCCGGCGGTCGTCAACATCACCACCACGACCCTTGTCGAGGGTCGTACAGGCCCGCAGGGCATCGTTCCCGAGGGTTCGCCCTTCGAGGATTTCTTCCGTGATTTCCAGGATCGCAACGACCATGGCAACCGGCCGCGCCGCTCCAATGCCCTGGGGTCGGGTTTCGTCATTTCCGAAGACGGCTATGTCGTCACCAACAACCATGTGATCGAAGGCGCCGACGAGATCTCGATCGAATTCTTCTCGGGCGAGGAACTGCCGGCCGAAGTGGTTGGCACAGACCCCAATACCGATATCGCGCTTCTGAAGGTCAAGACCGATGCGCCGCTGCCCTTCGTGTCCTTCGGCAACAGCGATACCGCCAAGGTCGGTGACTGGGTTCTCGCCATGGGCAACCCGCTGGGGCAGGGCTTTTCGGTTTCGGCGGGTATCGTGTCGGCGCGCAACCGCGCGCTCTCGGGCACCTATGACGACTATATCCAGACCGATGCCGCCATCAACCGCGGCAACTCTGGCGGACCGCTGTTCAACATGGACGGCGAGGTCGTGGGCGTGAACACCGCGATCCTGTCGCCCAATGGCGGCTCTATCGGCATTGGCTTTTCGATGGCTTCGAACGTGGTCGGCCGGGTTGTCGAACAACTCAAGGAATTCGGCGAGACCCGCCGCGGCTGGCTGGGCGTGCGCATCCAGGATGTTACCGACGACGTGGCCGAAGCGATCGGGCTTGACAAGGTATCGGGCGCCCTCGTGACCGATGTCCCGGAGGGGCCATCGCGGGAGGCGGGTCTGAAATCCGGCGACGTGATCCTGTCCTTTGACGGTGTCGACGTGAAGGATACCCGCGCGCTGGTGCGTCAGGTCGGCAATACCGCGGTTGGCAAGACGGTCCGGGTGCTGGTGTTCCGCGACGGGCGCACCGAAACGCTTAAGGTGACGCTGGGGCGGCGCGAGGAAGCCGAACGCGCGGTTCCCGCCGCGATGAACGGCAAGGATCAGCCGGGCGTGACCGAAAAGGAGGTTCTCGGCCTGACGCTGACGCCGCTGACCGACGGGATGCGCTCGGAAATGGGCCTTTCGGACGATCTGGAAGGGCTGGTCGTACTGAAGGTGGACGAAAGCACCCAGGCCTACGAGAAGGGGTTGCGCGCCGGTGACGTGATCACCGAGGCGGGACAGCAGAAAGTTACCGCGCTGAGCGATCTGTCCGACCGCATCGACGAGGCGAAGGAGGCCGGGCGCAAGTCGCTGCTGCTGCTGGTGCGCCGCGGTGGCGAACCGCGCTTTGTGGCGCTGGGGCTGGAGGACTGACGCGCCGCGCCTGAAACCGCCAGACGGCAGATGGGCCATGCGCGCGGCGCGTGGCCCGTTTGTTTCGCGCCGCGTTCAGATCAGGTCAGGGTCGGCCAGAGCCTGCAGGGCGGCGCGGTCGTGGATCACCACGCCGCCCCTTGACGCAGAGATAACCCCGGCGCGTTTCCAGGTGCCCAGGGTTTTCGATACCGCCTCGCGGGTGGCGCCGACGAATTCGGCCAGCTCGGACTGCGAGAGCTTCAGCCCGGCGGGCCGGTCGCCCGCGTCGGCGGTCAGATACAAGAGCTTGCGCGCCAGGCGGCTCGGCATCGGCAGGAACACCTGTTCGGTCAGTTGCCGGTTCATCCAGCGCATGCGCTGCCCTGCAAGGCGGATCATGTCGGCCGACAGGTCCGGGTCGTTGCGGATTTCCGCCAGAACGTCGGCGTTGCGCACCCGGCAGATGCGGGCGGCGCCCGCCGCCGTCACGGTGGCGGTGCGCGGGCCGGGGTCGAACAGGGCGATTTCGCCGAACACTGCGCCCGGCCCCATCATGTCGAGCGCCAGCTTGCGCCCGTCGCGCGACAGGATCGAGAATTCGAGCCTGCCCTCGAGGATGGCGAACAACGCATCGCCCATGTCGCCCTGTTCGAACACGATCTCGCCGTCGCCGAGAACGATTTCACGCGCCTGAGCGACGAGCACGCGCCGCAGCGCGTCCGAGGCCTGGGACAGAAACCCGGTTTCGGGCAGGGTCGTCTTGGTCATGGGGGCCGGTCCGCTGGTTTGGGCAACCATAGGACGCAGGCGGTGGCTTGAAAACCGGTATTGCGCGTGCTGGCGTGCCCGCGTCAGCCGTCTTTGCCCGGCGGGTCGATCATGTAGTGCTGCAACCGAACCACCTGCCACCACAGGAAGGCGAACAGCGCGATCGGAAAGCCGAAGGTCTCGATCTTGACCCAGGCATCGTCGGACATGGTGCGCCAGACGAATTCGTTCGCCCCCGCCAGCACCACGAAACCAAGGCAGAGGCGCCGCGTCAGGATCATCCAGCCGGCGTCCTGCATCGGCAGCATTTCGGCCATGACATAGGCCAGATAGGACCGACCCTGCAAAAGCCCGATACCGAGGATGCCGGCGAACACGCCATAGACGATCGAGGTCTTCATCTTGAAGAAGCGTTCGTCGTTGAACCACGCCGTAAGGCCGCCGAAGAAGACCACCATGAAGGCGGTGAAGACCTGAAGCCGGCTGATATGGCCGGTCAGCCGCCACAGCACCGCCATCGCCCCGAGCATGATCGGCACGAATACCATCGTGGCGACGATGAAGCCCGAGTAGTCGGTGCCGTTCCAGTGATAGGTATTGTCGCGGATCAGCATGTAGATGCCGAAGAAGGCAAGCGGCGGACCCAGTTCCAGCACCTGTTTCAGGATCGGGTTGATCGGTTTCTGCTTTGCCATGGTACCTGCCATCTATGCCTTTCAGCCGCCCATCTCAACCACAACCGCGCCGGCCGCGATCAGCGCCATGAGGGCGATGCGGCGCGGGCCCACGGTTTCCTTGAGCACCAGCCAGCCGATCAGCGCGGCGAACACGGTTGAGGTCTCACGCAATACCGCCGCCTGGCCGACCTTGTCCAGCCGGGTGGCCAGCATCACGGCGCCGAAACTGCCGAACGCCACCAGCCCGCCGATGACACCGCGCAGCACGAGCGGCCCCGGCGCGGGACGGACGGCCATGTTGCGCCAGCGCAGAAAGGCGATGGGCGGAAATGCCAGGCCGTCGATCATGAAGAACCACGCCAGGAAGGTGAACGGATCGGCAGTGGCGCGGATGCCGTAGGCGTCCCAGGTGGTGTAAAGCGCAACGAACAGACCCGTCACCACCGCCAGACCCAGCGCCAGATGCAATGTCTCGCGGGCGGATTCGAGGAATACCAGATTGTAGGCCGCGAGTCCGAAGATGCCGGTCAGCAGAATGGCCACGCCCAGCCATTGTACCGGCGTGAACAGTTCTCCGAACAGCAGCCAGGCGCCGATCACGGCAAACAGCGGCCCGGTGCCGCGAACCACCGGATAGACGACCGTGTAGGAGCCCCTGGTATAGGCGGCGGCCTGGAGAAGCTTGTAGATGACGTGGATCGCCCAGGCGCCGGCGAAGATCGGCCACATGTGCGGCTCGGGCCAGGGCACCGCGAACAGCGCGAAGGGGGCCGCCATCAGCCCGTAGGAGGCGTCGATCGCGCCGCGCGAGAGCCAGGGGTCGTGCCGCCCCTTCTGAAGCGCCCCGAACACCGCATGCAGGAAGGCAGCGGCCATGGCCAGCCCGAGCGCGGCGGCATGGCCGGCGGCACTGCCTTCCAGCGCGGTCAGCCAGTCGCCCATGCCGCGGCCTCCGGGGGGGTTCCACCCCCGGACCCCCGGAGGATATTTTTGGTCAGAAGAAGGGCGACCGGCGAACGCCCGGCCATGTCAGGCGGCTGTTCCGGTCAGGGCGGCGGCGAATTCGCCGGGGTCGAAGGCGGCCAGGTCGTCGATCTGTTCGCCCACGCCGATGGCGTGGATCGGCAGGCCGAAGCGGTCGGCAAGCGCCACCAGGATGCCGCCTCTGGCGGTGCCGTCGAGCTTGGTCATGACCAGCCCCGAGACATCCGAGATCTTCTGGAAGGTCTCGACCTGGCCAAGCGCGTTCTGGCCGGTGGTGGCATCCAGCACCAGAAGCGTGTTGTGTGGCGCGCTCGGGTCCTTCTTGCGGATCACGCGCACGATCTTGGCCAGTTCCTCCATAAGATCGGCGCGGTTCTGCAAGCGTCCGGCGGTGTCGATCAGCAGCAGATCGGCGCCGTCGGCCTCGGCCCGGGTCATCGCGTCGAAGGCCAGGCTGGCCGGGTCAGAACCGGGCGCCGCGGTCATCACCGGTACGCCGGCACGATCGCCCCAGACCTGAAGCTGTTCCACGGCCGCGGCACGGAACGTGTCGGCGGCGGCGATCACCACCGACTTTCCCGCCGCCTTGAACTGGCTGGCCAGCTTGCCGATGGTCGTGGTCTTGCCCGAACCGTTGACGCCGACCACCAGCACGACCTGCGGCCTTTTGGAGTAGATGGGCAGCGGCCGGGCCACCGGTTCCATGATGCGGGCGATCTCGGCCGCGAGCAGATGCTTGATCTCGTCGCTGGAAAGCTTCTTTCCGTAGCGGCCTTCGGCCATGTTGGCGGTCACTCGCAGCGCCGTGTCGACCCCCATGTCGGCTGAAATCAGCAGTTCCTCGAGCTGTTCCAGCATGTCGTCGTCGAGCGTGCGGCGCAGCACCGGGCGGGCCTCGTGCCGGCCCAGAATGCGGCCCAGCAAGCCGCTGCCCGCCCCTTGTGGCGGTGGCGGCTGAACCGGTTCTTCCAGCGGCGCGGGGCCGGGCCGCGGATCGGCCGGGGCCGGGCCGGGTTCCGGGGGCAGGGGCGGTTCCTCGGGCGGCGGTGCGGGGGGCACGGGCTCCGGTTCGGGCCCGGGGCCGGGTTGCGGTTCGGGTATCGCCGGATCGGAGGGGGCCGGGTCGGGCTCCTGGGCGCTTTCATCGCCGACGATCGCGTCAAGCCCCTGTTCGAGTTTCGAGGAGGACTTGAACAGCCGGTCCCTGAGTTTCGTGAAAAACGCCATCTGCGCCTCCGCTGCTTTCCATTCACCTAGTTCAGCATGGCGGCGGATGGAAGGGCGGGCGGCATCGCCACGCGCGATTCCCGGCCGTTGTTGCCCCGGCTATCGGCTGCGGCTAGGGTCGCGCGCATGACCGCTGATTGTCCGCCCGAACTGATTGCCGGCCTGACCGAGCAGGCGCAAGCCGGGGGGGCGGATACGCCGCGCATCGAACGTCTGGAACTGGCCGGGCGGGTGTTCTGGGTCAAGAGGGTGGAGAGGCCCGGCCTGCGCATGCGGGTGCAGAAGGGCGACCCCCGCCGCGCACTCGGGGCCGAGCGCCGGGCGCTGCATGTGCTGCATGCCGCCGGGGCGCCGGTGCCGCCGGTCTGTGCCGAGGGGCCGGGGTTTTTCGTCACCCCCGATTGCGGGCGCAGCGTGGCGATGATCCAGCGTGGCGGCGGCGATCCGGCCGGGCGCGCGGCGGCGCTGCGCGAGGCGGGGCGAACGCTGGGCCGCCTGCACGCCCTGGGGTTCAGCCATGGCCGGCCCAGCCCCAAGGACATGTGCCTGCATGAGGGCCGCGTCACGCTTGTCGATTTCGAGAATTTCCGGCCACGTCTGAACACGCCCGAGGGCCATGCCCGCGATCTGGTGGTGTTCGTCTTCAACGTGCTGGTCAATGCGCCCGACGACGCCCCGGAAGTGCACGACGCGTTGGCCGGACATGGCGAAACGGCGCCTCCCGGCATCCGGCCTCTGGCGAGTGCCTGGTGCCGCCGCATGGCCTGGGCCGGCTGGCTGACATGGCCGGTGCGCCGCTTCAGCGGCGCCGGCCGCGCCCGGGAGTTCAAGGCCATACCGCGCACCCTGGCACTTTTTCGCGACGGCTGAGCCGGGTCAGGTGAACGCCGCCAGGAATCCGGCCTGCGCGCCCCAGTAGAGTGGCCAGACCGCGTATGGCGCGATGCGGCGCGCCGGGTGGGCGAGGGGCAGCATGAATTTTTCGATGGCCAGGACCAGATCGGATGCGATGAATGCCAGCGCGGCGGGCAGGGTCAGCGCCAGCGGCCCGGCGGCAGGCAGGGCCAGTGCCGCTATTCCCATGCCCAGAATGACCGGCACATAGGCCAGAACCGGGCCGCGCAGCGCACCCGCCCTGGGCGCCAGCGCCGCGGCCACGAGGATGCCAAGCCCCGCGAGCGCCGCGACGATCCATGCCTGCGGCGGTTGCATCAGGCGCAGCGGGTCCGCACCCGGATGCGTCAGGAACAGGGCGGCATAGGCGAGATGCCCGGCAGCGAAGGCGCAGATGCCGGCTGCAAAGGCCCTGTCGCCCGGGCGCGACAGCAGCCAGTCGCCCAGGGCGCACAGCGCCAGCGCGTATGCCAGAAGGGGCGGCGCCTGCGCCGCCAGCGCGGCCAGCAGCGCCACCGATGCGGTCTTGACGAGCGAGCGCACAAGGCCCGGCGCCCGGCCGGTCAGCGGCAGGTAGGCCAGCGCGCAAAGCCCGGCAAGCAGTGTGCAAAGGGTCTGGATCGTCGGGTCGGGCATTGGCTTGGTCTCGCTTCGCGCCATGGTGGCGACGCGAATGGATGGCGTCAAAGCTGACGTTGCGCAAGCGCGGGTTTGGCAGTGTTGCGCGCCGCGCCGGTACCGGCCGCGCCAGGGTATCGCCTGCCCACGATCCGGCGCTGCGGTGGCGCCCGCCCGGGCGATCTGGCAGTGTTGTGGCATGAGGGTATTGTTGCTGATTCTGTCTTGCCTTTCCGCCCCGCTGCAGGCGGCCGAGACCCGCATGACGGCCGAGGCGTTTGACGCCTATACCCGGGGCAAGACATTGTTTTACGGATACGAGGGCCAGCCATACGGTGCCGAGCGCTACATGGATGGCCGGCGGGTGGTCTGGTCGTTTCTGGACGGCCGCTGCCGCGACGGAGTCTGGTATGAGGAGAACGGCCAGATCTGTTTTGTCTACGAGGACCGCCCCGACCCGCAATGCTGGAGCTTTGAGCAAGGGGCCAGCGGTCTGATCGCACGGTTCGAGAACGACCCGACGGCGACCGAGCTTTACGAGGCCGAGGATATCGGTGAGGAAATGATCTGTTTCGGACCCGAGGTCGGCGTCTGATCCGGGGGCGGCGCGCCCGCGTGCGGACGTGGTATTTTTTGAGTATTTTCAACCAGAAAGAAGCAGGGGCGGCGGCCTGTGCATCAGAACAGCGAGCCCTGGTCGGGTTCGTCCGGCTGGCCGGGCTTGCGTGGCGGTTTGCGCCCCACGGCCATACGCCCGTCGGAAAATTCGATTTCCAGCGTGCCGGAGCGGGCCGCCGCGGTGCGGCTGGTGACGATGCCGCCCGCCCCGTGGACGACCGCATAGCCGCGCGCCAGTGTCGCCCGGTAGCCAAGCGTCTCGTGCAGCCGGTCGATGGCCTCGATACTGGCGCGCAGGCGTCGGGTGTGGGCGCGCCCGGTGCCCGCCAGCCGCTGCACCAGCGCCGCAAGCGCGGCCTGTTTCCGGCCGATGTCGCGTGTCAGGAGGCGCGGCTGCAACCGGTCGGCGCGCTGGGACAGGCTGTCGTGCCGGGCGAGCAGCATCCGCCGCAGCAACGAGGGGCGCAGGCTGCCCGAGACATGCGAGAGGCCGATGCGTCGGTGCTGTATCCCGTGTATCAGCGCCGCCGGCAGACGTTCGGCGGCGATGTCGAACCGCTGGCGCGGGCCGTCCAGAAGGGTGCCGTGGCGGGGCAGGGCGCGCGACAGGTCGGCCAGGCGCTGACGGCGGCGGCTCACGCCCCCGGTTGCCGCGCGCATCAGGCGGGCGCCCTGATCGTTGACGCGCGCCAGCAGGTCCAGGCGCACCGGTACAGCCAGTTCGGCGGCGGCGGTCGGCGTGGGCGCGCGCCGGTCGGACGCGTAGTCGATCAGCGTTGTGTCGGTTTCATGCCCCACTGCCGAGATCAGCGGGATCGCGCTGGCGGCGGCGGCGCGGGCGACGGCTTCTTCGTTGAAACCCCAGAGATCCTCGATCGAGCCACCGCCGCGCGCAACGATGATCAGGTCGGGCCGGGGCAGGGCGCCGCCGGGGCGCAGGCCGTTGAAGCCCTCGATGGCGCGCGCCACCTGCGGCGCACAGTCCTTGCCCTGCACGGCGACCGGCCAGATCAGTACCCTTCGCGGGAACCGGTCGCGCAGCCGGTGCAGGATGTCGCGGATCACCGCGCCCGAGGGCGACGTGACGACGCCGATGACGTCGGGCAGGAAGGGCAGCGGTTTCTTGCGGTCCCGGTCGAACAGGCCCTCGGCGGCGAGCGCCTGCTTGCGTTTCTCCAGCAGCGCCATAAGCGCGCCCTGGCCCGCGATGGCCACGTCATCGACGTTGAGGTTGTATTTCGACTGTCCGCCGAAGGCGGTCATGCGGCCCGTGACAACCACTTCCAGCCCTTCCTCGGGGATGACCGACAGCCCCGGGACCTGGCCCTTCCAGGTGGTGCAGGCCAGTACGCTGCTTTCGTCCTTGACGTCGAAGTAGAGATGCCCCGAACGGGCCCTGAACACGCGCCCCACTTCGCCGCGTACCCGGATGCGGCCGAAACCCGTTTCCAGGGCGCGCTTCACCTCGCCGGAGATTTCCGAGACGGTGTATTCGGGCAGGTTGCGGCCCGGGAGGGGATCGTCGATGAGGTCGGACATGATGCATGATTGCCCCATATCCGGCGCCGGGAAAAGGTCGGGCGGTACGATTGTTGTGCCCGCTTCGGAAAATTCCTTGATCAGCGCACTCGAGTCGTTTCCGCCCGGATCGGCGCGCGACCGGCCGGCAGGCAGCGGGTGGCCACGGTCCTTGCCCGACCGGCCCCCCGATGCGGCCCCTTGCGGCGCAATCGCGCGCGCCGTCGTATCCGCTGCGTGCCGGGCGATGAGCGATCTGGCCGGTTCGGATTGCCCAGTGCCGCCGGTTGCCGGAATTGGGGCGTTCATTCCGCCCGGCGGGCCGGGCTGACCGCCTGCCGCACGCGCTTGCCAACAGTCGCCGCCACCCCTATGCAGATGGCGATTTTCGGCAGGGGGCGTTATGAACATTCTGATCCTGGGCGGCGGTGGCCGCGAACACAGCCTTTCCTGGGCGGTGATGCAGAACCCCAAATGCGACAAGCTGATCGTCAGCCCCGGAAATGCCGGGATCTCGCAGATCGCGGAATGCGCGGCGCTGGATATTCTCGACGGTGGCGCGGTGGCCGAGTTTGCACAGCAGAATTCCGTGGATCTCGTGATCGTGGGGCCCGAGGCGCCGCTGGCGGCGGGCGTGGCCGACCGGCTGCGCGACAGCGGTATCGCGGTGTTCGGGCCCTCTGCCGCGGCGGCGCGGCTGGAGGCGTCAAAGCGGTTTGCCAAGGAGATTTGCGACGCGGCCGGCGTGCCGACGGCCGCCTATGCCCATTTCGGCGACCGGCAGGCAGCGCGCGACTACGTCCTGGCCAAGGGTGCGCCGATCGTGGTCAAGGCCGACGGGCTGGCGGCCGGCAAGGGTGTGATCGTGGCCGAGACCGAGGCGCAGGCGCTGGCCGCCATCGACGACATGTTCGCCGGCAGCTTTGGTGCCGCCGGGGCCGAGGTGGTGATCGAGGAGTTCATGGAAGGCGAGGAGGCGTCGCTGTTCGTGCTGTGCGACGGCGAAACGGTTCTGCCGATCGGCAGTGCGCAGGATCACAAGCGCGTGGGCGAGGGCGATACCGGCCCCAATACCGGCGGCATGGGCGCCTATTCGCCGGCGCCGGTGCTGAGCGCCGAGATCGAGGCCCGCGCCATGGACCGGATCGTACGCCCGACCGTCGCCGAGATGGCGCGGCGCGGAATGCCCTACCAGGGGGTGCTTTATGCCGGGCTGATGATCCGCGACGGGCAGCCGCGGCTGGTGGAATACAATGTGCGCTTCGGCGATCCCGAATGCCAGGTGCTCATGATGCGGCTGGGCGCGCAGGCGCTGGACCTGATGCATGCGGCGGCCGAGGGGCGGCTGGCCGGTGCGCGCGTCAACTGGGCCGACGACCATGCCATGACCGTGGTTCTGGCGGCGCGCGGCTATCCCGGCGCCCACGAGACGGGCAGCGTGATCGGCGGGCTGGACCGGCTGCCCGAAACGGCGTTCGAGATGTGTTTTCATGCCGGCACCGCGCGCCGCGACGGCAGGGTGGTGGCGACGGGCGGGCGTGTGCTGAACGCCACCGCGCGTGGCGACACGCTGGCGCAGGCGCGCGCGCGGGCCTATGCCATGGCAGATGCGATCGACTGGCCGCAGGGGTTTTTCCGGCGCGATATCGGCTGGCGCGCGCTGGCGGGCGACTGATCCGGTTGCCGGAGTGCGCCGGGCGAGCGCCGTTGCCTCTCCGGCCCGTCCCGGCCGGGGTTGGTCCTGGGTCTGGTTGCGGCGAAATGCCCGCCGGGTTGTTTGCAGCGGGCCGGTTCAGCGGCTATTCTGACGACGCAAGGCCGAGGAGGCGATGAACGGATCAGAGGACAGCCCGGATCTCGACAGGCAGTTCGCCGCGCGCGACCTGGCGGGACTGGCCTTCACCTCTGCGCCGGTGGGGCTTGTGGTCACCGAAAACCGTGTGATCCGCGCCTGCAATCAGAGCTTTGCGGCGATGTTCGGCTATGAGTGCGACGAACTGTGCGACCGTTCCTTCGCGATCCTCTATCCAAGCCAGGAGGAGTTCGTGAACATCCGCAACCGCGGCGTGCGGGCGCTGCGCGAAGGCGGCGCCTACTGGGACGAACGGGTGATGATGCGCCGGGGCGGCGATCTGTTCTGGTGCCGGGTGCGCGGCCACACCTTCACCCCCGAAGATCCGCTGGCCCGCGCGGTGTGGAGTTTCGCCGATCTGGCCGATACCCGCCCCTATCTGCCGCTGACCCGGCGCGAACGCGAGGTGTTCTCGCTGCTGGGCGAGGGCAAGACCAGCAAGGAGATCGCGCGTTCGCTGGAACTGAGCTATCGCACGGTCGAGGTTCACCGGGCGCGGCTGCTCAAGAAGTTCGGCGCCGCCAATACCGCCGGGTTGTTTCAGTCGCTGGGTGACATCGGCGGCGACCATGTGGTCAGCAGCAGCTGAGATCACGCGGGGTCGCGTGCCGGTCAGACCAGCCTGACCAGTTGCTTGCCGGTATTGTCGCCCTTCAGCATCGACAGGAAGGCGGCAGGAGTGTTTTCCAGCCCTTCGGTAACGTCTTCGAGATAGCGGATTTCGCCGCTTGCGAGCTTGGGTGCGACATCGGCCAGAAACTGCGCGAAGCGGTCGTAGTGGTTGGAGATGATGAAGCCGTTGACCGAAAGGAACTTCTTGAGGATGGTGCTCCAGAGGGCGGGCAGGGGCAGCCCTTCGCTTGCGGCACCCGCGCCAAGGCCGCCGGCATCGTACCAGCTGATCATGCCGCAGACCGGGATTCGTCCGAATTCGTTCATCAGCGGGATCACCGCCTCGAGCACCTTGCCGCCGACATTCTCGAAATAGATGTCGATGCCGCCGGGGCAGGCTTGCGCCAGGGCGCCGCGCAGTTCGCGGGCGCTGTCGTGGGCGCGGTGGTCAATGCAGGCATCAAAGCCGAACGTGCCGGTGGCCAGTGCGCATTTCGCGGCCCCGCCCGCTATGCCAACGGTGCGCAAGCCCGCCAGCCGCGCCAGTTGCCCGACCATCGAGCCGACCGGCCCGGTCGCCGCGGCAACGACGAGGGTTTCACCCGATTTCGGGCGGCCCAGTTCGTTCAGCCCGAACCAGCCGGTAAATCCCGGCATGCCGAGAACCCCCAGGGCGGTGCCGATCGGCGCTTGCGACGGGTCGAGCCGGCGCAACCGGTTTCCGCTTTCGCAGGCGTGGGTCGTCCAGCCAAACATGCCGAAGGCGAAATCGCCGGGCCTGAAGTCGGGGTGGTTCGAGGCGATCACCTCGCCGACGCCACCGCCGCCCATGATGCCGCCGACCGGCACCGACGCGGCGTAGGATTCGGCGTCGTCCATGCGCCCGCGCATGTAAGGATCGAGCGATATGTAGTGCACGCGTACCAGCACCTCGCCATCGCCCGGGGCCGGGAGGAGCGCGGTTTCGATGCGAAAATTGTCTTCCGACGCGGCCTTCGCGGGGCGGCTGGCAAGAACGATACGGCGCATCCGTTCGGTCATCTCTCTGATCCTCCTGTCGGGGCGGCAGGTTGGACCCCTGCGCGCCGCTTGGCAAGACAGGGCCGGCGCGGGTGCGTGGCTGGCATGGCCGGCAGCACTTGGCAAGGCGCGTTCGCGCGCGTATACGCGCCCTTCGACCGGGGCCGGAGCCCGGACCGACCCCTCACAGGAGCCCGCGACATGGTAGGCAGCGCAAATCTCAACATCATGCTCAAGGCCGCGCGCAAGGCGGGGCGGTCGCTGGTCAAGGATTTCCGCGAGGTCGAGAACCTGCAGGTGTCGATGAAGGGTGCGGGCGATTTCGTGTCCAAGGCCGATATCAGCGCCGAGGCAATCCTGAAGGAAGAGCTTTTGGGCGCCCGCCCGACCTATGGCTGGCTTGCCGAGGAGGGCGGCGCGATCGAGGGCCAGGATCCGACAAGGCGCTGGATCGTCGATCCGCTGGACGGCACCACGAACTTCCTGCACGGGCTGCCCCATTGGGCAGTTTCGATCGCGCTCGAACACAAGGGCCAGGTGGTGGCCGGGGTCATCTTCGACGTCGCCAAGGACGAGATGTTTCTGGCCGAGAAGGGGCAGGGTGCCTGGATCAATGAACGCCGCTTGCGGGTATCGGGGCGGTCGCGGATGATCGAATCGATCTTCGCCACCGGCCTGCCGTTCGGCGGGCGGCCCGATCTGCCGGCGACCTTGCAGGATCTGGCGCGCCTGCTGCCGGCCTGCGCCGGGGTGCGGCGCTGGGGTTCGGCGGCGCTGGACATGGCCTATGTCGCGGCGGGCCGCTATGACGGGTTCTGGGAACGCGGGCTGCATCCCTGGGACATGGCCGCCGGCATCGTCATCGTCCGCGAGGCGGGCGGTCTGGCCGAACCGTTGCGCGAGGCGCGCGGTGACATCCTTGGCGACGGCGAGGTGATTTGCGCCAATGCCGCGATATTCGAGCAGTTCGCCAGGATCATCCGCCGCTGAATTTCGCTAGCGGGCCGCGATCTTCGGAAGTTACTGGCATTTGCAGGCCCGGCTGAGAGTGCCTTCAGCGGCGCGGTACCTTCGGGATGCGGCTGGCGGCGAACCTGTATTGCTTCTCGGGGTGGGGCGGTTTGCCGTGTGTGCGGCTCCAGAATGCCGCGCCTCCGCGGCGCAGCCAGACCGGCAGCGTCAGCACCAGCCCGACGATGAAGCCGCCGGTATGCGCCCAGTAGGCGACGCCGCCGCCATTGGGGTCGGCGCCCAGGCTGCCGATGAACTGAAAGCCCAGCCACACCCCCAGCATGAGCCAGGCAGGCACCGCGATCACGCGGAAGAAGATCACGATGATCAGCAGGATATCCACCCGCGCCCTCGGGAACAGCAGAAGATAGCCGCCCATAACCCCGGCGATGGCGCCCGATGCGCCGACCGTGGGCACCAGCGATTGCGGCGCGGTGATGACATGCACCAGCCCGGCGCCGATGCCGGCGGCGAGATAGAACAGCGCAAAGCCGCCATGTCCCATCTCGTCTTCGAGATTGTCGCCGAAGATCCAGAGAAACAGCATGTTTCCGGCCAGATGCAGGAACCCGGCATGCAGGAACATGGAGGTGAACAGGGTCTGGTAGCCCTGACCGCTGCTGATCCGAGCCGGAACGATCGCCCATTCGTAGAAGAAATGCGACAGCGCACGTTCGTCGCCCATGATCCCGGCATAACCGAGGAAGGCGACGATATTTGCCGCCATCAGGGCATAGACGACATAGGGCGTGCCGCCCGAGGGATTGTGATCGCGGATCGGGAACATGGCACGACGCTGACGCGAAAGCGTGCCGCGGTCAAGGTTTGCCCGGCCCGGCTCAGGCGGCGCCGCCCAGAAGCGCCGCGTTGCCGCCCGAAGCGGTAGTGTCAACGCAGACATGGCGTTCGCCCATCACCCGCGCGATGTCGGGGGTTCCCGTGATCAGCGGCACGATCGGCCCGGCACGGCGTGACAGCGCCAGGTCGATGGCGCGCGCCATGTCCTCCTCGCCCCACCAGAGGACGGCCGAAAACCCCGTCAGGGTCTCCAGCCGCCCGGGGTCGATTCCGCCGTTGGCCCGGATCGCGGTTCCTCCCAGCGCCGCGACGGCATCCGCCTGGGCGGCCACGGTCTCATGCCCCGGGCCGAGGCACAGAAGAGGGGCCCGGGCCGTCAGGCTGAGCCGGTTGGATTCGCCGGTGGGGCCGGGCAGGGTCAGCGTGACCGCCGGGGCCGGGGCGCCGGTGGCACCCGGCAGCGCCGTCATTTCGTTCTGCCACGCCTCACCCGCCGTTTGCCGGTCGGGGACGCAGAAGCGGGGCATGTAGTTCGGCCCGCCCGCCTTGGGGCCGGTGCCCGACAGCCCCTCGCCGCCGAACGGCTGGGAGCCGACGATAGCGCCGATCTGGTTGCGGTTGACATAGATGTTGCCGGCATGAATCCGGTCGGTCACATGTTGCACCCGGTCGTCGATCCGGGTGTGCAGCCCGAAAGTCAGGCCGTAGCCGGTGGCGTTGATGGCGTCGATCACCCGGTCGAGATCGGGGCCGCGGAACCGGGCGACATGCAGCACGGGGCCGAAGATCTCACGCTCCAGCGCCTCGATACCCGGTACCCCGATAAGGGTGGGGGCGATGAAGATGCCTTCGTTTGGCACCGCCAATTCCTTGAGCACCCGGCCCTCGGCGCGCGCCCTTGCGATGTGTTCGGCAATGGTTTCGTGGGCGGTGCGGTCGATCACCGGGCCGCAATCGGTGGACAGGCTCCAGGGGTCGCCCAGTTTCAGCGCATCCATGGCGCCTTTCAGCATTTTCAGGACATCCTCGGCGATATCCTCTTGTAGATAGAGGCAGCGCAGGGCCGAACAGCGTTGACCAGCCGACTGGAAGGCGCTTTCGACGATCGACTGCACCACCTGTTCGGGCAGCGCCGTGCTGTCCACGATCATCGCGTTCAGTCCGCCGGTTTCGGCGATCAGCGGCGCGCCGGGGGCCAGATGCGCGGCCATTGCGGCGCGGATCTTCAGCGCCGTCGCGGTCGATCCGGTGAAGGCGACCCCGTTCACCCGTGCGTCAGAGGTCAGCGCGGCACCCACGGCACCGCCGCCGGGCAGCAGTTGCAGCGCGCTGCGCGGCACGCCCGCCCGGTGCATCAGGGAAACCGCCAGATGCGCGATCAGCGGCGTCTGTTCGGCGGGCTTGGCCAGTACCGCGTTGCCAGTGGCGAGCGCCGCCGCGATCTGGCCCGAGAAGATGGCCAGCGGGAAGTTCCAGGGTGAAATGCAGGTAAAGGTACCGGCGGGTTCGCCACCGGGGATGTTGGCGGCGTAGTAGCGCAGAAAATCCACCGCCTCGCGCAACTCTGCCACCGCGTCGGGCGGGGTCTTGCCGGCCTCGCGGGCGAGAACCGCGAAGATCTCGCCGTGGTTTTCCTCGTAGAGGTCGGCGGCAGCGTTGAGGACACGGGCGCGCTCGGCGGCAGGCGCATCCCAGGGGCGGGCGGCGGCAAGGGCGCATTCGATATCGGCGGTGCTGGCCGGTGCCACGGTGCCCGGGCTGTCGCCGGGCCGGGCGGGGTTTTCCACCGGCTGCGCGGGTTCGGGCGCGACGTTGTCGGCCAGCAGAGGCGCGGCCTGCCAGCGATGGTCGCGGAAGGGCGCGCGGGCGTCGTCCAGCGCGGCGAGCGTCGGGGTATGGCGCAGATCGAAACCGCGCGAATTGGGGCGTTCGGGCAGGAACAGGTCGGTGCCCGGCGGGATCGCCGGGGCCGGTTCGCCGATCTTGTCGAAGGGGTCGGCGGCGACCGTTTCGGGCGGCACGGTTTCATCGACGATCTGGTTGACGAAGGACGAATTTGCCCCGTTCTCCAGCAGCCGGCGCACCAGATAGGCCAGCAGGTCGCGATGCGCCCCCACCGGGGCGTAGATGCGGCAGGCGGTACCGTTCTGCTCTCTGACCAGCCGGTGAAGGGTTTCGCCCATGCCGTGCAGGCGCTGGAATTCGAACGGTCTGCCACCGGCCATGTGCAGGATGGCGGCAACGGTATGGGCGTTGTGAGTGGCGAATTGTGGATAGATCCGGTCTGTCATGCCCAGTAGCTTGCGGGCGTTGGCGATGTAGGACACGTCGGTTGCCGCCTTCCGCGTGAATACCGGAAAGCCCGCCATGCCCGCCACCTGGGCGCGCTTGATCTCGGTATCCCAGTAGGCCCCCTTGACCAGTCGCACCATGATCTTGCGGTCATGCCGGGCCGCCATGTCGAAAAGCGCGTCGATAACCAGCCCGGCGCGCGGCCCGTAGGCCTGCACCACGATGCCGAATCCGTCCCATCCGGCCAGCGCGGGTTCTCTCAGCACCGCCTCGATCACCAGCAGCGACAGCGTCAGGCGGTCGGCTTCCTCGGCATCGACGTTGAGCCCCATGCCGGCGGATTTCGCCAGCAGCGCCAGCGCCCGCAGGCGCGGCACCAGCTCGTTCATGATCCGCGCCTCCTGCGCCAGGTCATAGCGCGGATGCAGCGCCGAGAGCTTGACCGATATTCCCGGGTTGGCGCGGATGTCGTCGCTGGTGCAGGCCTCGGCGATGGCCGATATGGCGCGCGAGTAGCTGAGGTGATAGCGCGCGGCGTCGGCCTCGGTGCGCGCCGCCTCGCCCAGCATGTCATAGGAATAGGTATAGCCCCCGGCCTCCATCTTCGCGGCGCGAGTCATCGCCGCGCCGATGCTCTCGCCCAGCACGAACTGGCGGCCCATTTCCTTCATCGCGCGGCCCACGGCTGTGCGGATCACCGGTTCGCCCAGCCGCCTGATGGCGCCGCGCAGGGCGCGGGCGGGGCTGGGGCGGTCGTCGTCCAGCACCTTGCCGGTCAGCATAAGCGCCCAGGTCGAGGCGTTGACCAAGGGCGAGGTCGAATGGCCCAGGTGCTTGCCCCAGTCGCTGGGCGCGATCTTGTCCTCGATCAGCGCGTCGATGGTATCGGCGTCGGGCACGCGCAAGAGCGCCTCGGCCAGGCACATCAGGGCAACGCCCTCGTCCGTCGACAGCCCGTATTCGGCCAGGAACACTTCCATCAGCCCCGGTGCGGTGCTGGCGCGGATGTCGCGCACCAGCTGGGCGGCGGTGGCGCCGATCGCCTTGCGGTCTCCGGGCGACAGAGAGGCGCCGGCTTGCAGGCGTGCAATCGCGGTATCCTGATCGGCATAGGTATCGGCGTCGATGCGGGCGCGCAGCGGCAGGGGAGAATCGGGCATGGGCTTGCTCTCTGGTCGTTTTGGGCCTTATATCGTCAAACCGGCAGGACAACCAACCGAATTTCGTGTTGTTCAAGCCGAACGGCCTGCATGGTGGCGCATTGACGGTGCAAATGGACCTTCCCAAACTCGACCGTTTCGACCGCGCCATCCTGTCGGCGCTGGCCGAAAACGGGCGCATGTCCATCGCCGAGCTGGCGCGCCGCATCGGGCTGTCGAAATCGCCCACCCAGGCGCGTTTGCGCCGGCTCGAGGCGGACGGGATCATCGCCGGCTACCGGGCGCTGCTCGACCCGATCAGGCTGGGGCTGGATCATGTCGCCTTTGTCGAGGTTCGCCTGAACGACACCCGCGAGGCGGCGCTGGCGGCATTCAACGCGGCGGTGCGCAGGATCGGCGAGATTGAACAGGTACATCTGATCGCCGGAAATTTCGACTACCTGATGAAGGTGCGCACCCGCTCGATGAGTGAATACCGCATCGTCCTCGCCGAGAAGATCAGCACGCTGCCGCATGTCTCGAACACCTCGACCTATGTGGCGATGCAGGCGGTCAAGGAAGGCGGGCCGCTGGCGCCGGAGAGCGAGGATATCTGAGCGGGCGCCGGGTTCCGGGCCCGCGCGGGGGTTGGCGGCCGCGCGGGCCGCAGCGGCGATCGAGATTGTGGTCGCTTCGATGTGCGGATAGACCGGGAGCGTTGCCGTGTCGCCGAAGCGACGCGGAAACGGTGCGGGCGTGATGGAATTGGTAGACATCGCAGACTTAAAATTTGCTGGGCCATGCCCGTGCGGGTTCGAATCCCGCCGCCCGCACCATCGCCCGCCGCCCCCCGGCCAGCCCGCGCCACGGCACCAGCCAGAATGGACAGCGGAATCGCCCGGTCGGGGGCGTTATCGGTGGCGATGAAGGGCAAGCCGTTTCGCAGCCGGTCAGATAGCCAGCGCAAGGCCCGTTCCCGGCAGCACGCGCGCGGCGCGCGGGATCAGCAGGATTGCGCCGCCACCGGCAGGCGCGCCGGGGACAGATCGTCTGGATCGAACCCCGCATCCATGATGTCGGGGGGCACAGGACGGCCAAGGATCGCCGCCGCCGCAAAGCGCGACAGGGCGGGGGCTGTCTGGATGCCATAGCCGCCCTGACCGGCCAGCCAGAAAAAGCCCGGCGCCTGTGTCGAAAACCCGGCCACAGGGCTCTTGTCGGGTACGAAACTGCGCAGTCCGGCCCATTTGCTTTCGATCCGGCGCACCGACAGATTGAAGGCTGTCTCGATACGGTCGATGCAGACGGCCACATCCATTTCGTCGGGTTGCGCATCGCAGGGAGGAGAGGGCGTTTCGTCGGCGGGCGACAGCAGCAGACGGCCAGCGTCGGGCTTGAGGTAAAATTGTTCGTCGATGTCGATGGTGATCGGCAGCGGGCTGACGTCAAACCCTTCCGGCGCCGCGACCGTCAGCGCGGTGCGCCGTTTGGGAACCAGACCGATTTGTCCGGCGCCTGCCATCGCGCCCAGCCTGTCCGCCCAGGCGCCTGCCGCGTTCACCACGATACCGGCCCGCACCTCTCCGGCGCGGGTGGCGGCGCACCAGGCATCGCCGCTGCGTGCCAGTCCGGTAACTTCTGCGCGCGTCATGATGGTGCCGCCGGCGGCGCGCAGTCGGCGCAAATAGCCCTGATGCAGCGCGGCCACGTCGATATCCTGCCCGTTTTCGTCCAGCATCGCCGCGCTCGCATAGCCGTCGCGCAGCAGGGGATTGACGGCGCGCAGTTCGGTTGCGCCGATCCGCGACGCCGGCGTTGCTTTGCCGACCTCGGCGATCAATGCCTCCAGCGCCGGGAACTGATCCCTGCGGGCGATCATCATGATCCGGCGCGGCGAAAACAGCGGCGCTGCGGCAAACCCCGGGGGCGGTGCCTGAAAGAATGCGCGCGACGCCCGCGTCAGCGCCCGTACCGGCGCGGGACCATAGCTTGGGGCAAAGACGGCAGCGGAACGCCCGGTGGTGTGATAGCCCGGTTGCGGCTCCATCTCGAGCAGCAGAACGCGGGCATGGGGCGCCAGTTCGGCCGCCACCGAGGCCCCGGCGATGCCCGCGCCGATAACGGCGATATCGCAGTTGGTTTGCGTTTCGGCCAAGGTATTCCCGTCGCTGCGTTGCGTCTGATTCAGATCGTGTGCGTTCCTGTGGTAGCGGGGTTCGGCGCCGAAAAACAGCAGAATTCCTTCCTGTGCCGACACGGTCGGTATCGGGATCGGCGCGGTTCCTGCGCAAGCGGCCGGTTTCGGGGCCGGCAACCGGGGGCTGTCACGAGTATGGTTGCGATCGCCGCATCGCCCGCGCGCCGCCGTCAGCGCCAAGAAGTACGATGACATTGGCAATCCGAACCGGCATGACTGTGTTTGCCGGTGCCGCGGCGGGGTGGTCTTGCGCCCGCGGTGACGGCGGATCGAATTGGATACCCGGCCCGGGGCGGTTCGCGGCAATGGTGATGCCGGGCGGGGCGGGCAAATGGCAAGGAGAGTGCCGGATGAAACTGATGAGGATCGGAAACCCGGGCTCGGAACGCCCCTGTCTGCTGGATGCCAGCGGAACGGTGCGCGACATATCGTCGGTCGTCGATGATATCGGCCCCGGCACGATCGACGGCATTGTCGAACGTCTGGCGGGCGTCGATCCGTCGGGCCTGCCCGGGGTTGCGGGTGAGGGTATGCGCATCGCTCCGCCCATGGCACAGCCGCGCACCATCTTCTGCATCGGGCTGAACTATTCCGATCACGCCGCCGAGGCCGGGCTGGCGGTACCCTCCGAACCGATCCTGTTTTCCAAGGCCGCGGCCGCGTTCTGCGGCCCCAACGATCCGGTGCCCTATTCAGAGCGGATGAGCAAGCTCGACTGGGAAATCGAACTGGGCATCGTCATCGGCAAGCGGGCGCTGGGAATCGACCAAGCGGCGGCGCTGGATCACGTCCTGGGTTACACCATAGTCAACGACCTGTCCGAACGCGCCTGGCTGCAGGAGCGTGGCGGACAGTGGGTCAAAGGCAAGAGTTTCGTCAATTTCTGCCCCACCGGGCCCTGGATCGTCACGCGCGACGAAATACCCGATCCGCAGGCGCTGGATATGGAACTGGATGTGAACGGCGAGCGGATGCAGACCGGAAACACCGCCACGATGGTCTTTTCCGTGCGCTCCATCGTCGCCTATCTGAGTGAATTCTGTGCCCTCGAACCCGGCGACCTGATCTGCACCGGAACTCCGCCGGGGGTGGGCATGGGCAAGTCGCCGCAACAATGGCTGAAGCCCGGCGACGTGATGGATCTGCGCATCACCGGGCTGGGGGCACAGCGTCAGATGGTGACGCGGCTGGAAGAATTCTCAGGATAGGCGGCTGTCACGATACCGGAGATACGACACGGCGCCGTGCGCGCCTGTTCCGGCGCGTTCCTGCCTCGGATGAAGTGGCTTTTTCTCCCGGCCAGACGATTCGCATCGACGGCGGCGTGACGTTCCGAGAGGCGCGGCATTGCTGCCCGGCTTGCCTCCGGCAGGCACGTTGTTTCTTCCGAAAACGCTGCCTCGGCCCGGTTGGCAAATCTCCGGATCGGGTCGAGCGTGGCACGCCCTAATGGAAATCCCTGCTGGGAAACAGCCGTTTGGCCTGTTCGCGGGGGTGCCGGGCGCGGGGGGACTGGCGGTGGCGGCGCGGCGCGTCGTCGGCCTGCGGCCGGGTGATGCCGATGGCGTCGTCCATCGGGTGGCCAAGATCGGACAGCCGGTGCGAGAGGTCTTCCATCTGTTGCGCGATCAGGTGCACGATAATGCCCTCGCGTTGCAGAACGCCCGACACCCGCAACAGGCGCCCGCCCATGACGATACGGCGGAAGCGTTCGTAGACCCTGGGCCAGACCACCACGTTGCAGACCCCGGTTTCATCCTCGAGCGTCAGAAAGACCACACCCGAAGCCGTACCCGGACGCTGGCGGGTTATGACAAGGCCGCAGACGCCGACCTGCCCCGGCTCTACCGTGGACAACCTGTCATGCGGGGTCAGGCCGGGGATCGTGGGGCGCAGCAGTTCCATTGGATGCGCGCGAAGCGTCAGGCGCATGGACACATAATCCTCCACCACTTCCTCGCCCAGGTGCATCGCCGGCAGATCGGCCTGCGGTTCGCGGATGCTTTCCCCGTCGATCGGGTCGCTGAACAGCGGCAGCGGAGCCTGTCCCCGGACCGCCTTGACCTGCCAGAGCGCATCGCGCCGGGTCAGGCCCATATCGGAAAACGCATCCGCCTCGGCCAGCCGCTCAAGCACCGCGGGTGCGACGCCGGCGCGCAGCCAGACGGCTTGCGGGTCGGGATAGCCATTGCCGCGGGCCGCCCCGATCCATTCGGCATCTTCCTTTCGGAACCCCTTGATCTGGCGAAAGCCGAGCCGCAGCGCCAGCGCCCCGTCGGCGCGCCGTTCCAGCGTATTGTCCCAGTCGCTGCCGTTCACGCAGACGGGGCGCACCTCGACATGGTGGTCGCGCAGGTCGCGCACGATCTGGGCCGGGGCGTAGAACCCCATCGGCTGGGAATTCAGAAGCGCGCAGGCAAACACCGCCGGGTGATGGCATTTCAGTCAGGCGGACACATAGGCGAGCATGGCAAAGGCCGCCGCGTGGCTTTCGGGAAAACCGTAATCCGCGAACCCTTCGATCTGCCCGAAACAGCGTTCGGCCACCTCGGCGCTGTAGCCGTTCCGCAGCATTCCTTCGGTGAACTTGTCCTTGAATGTGCCAATCGTGCCCATGCGCCGGAACGAGGCCAGCGAGCGGCGCAGATGGTCGGCCTCTTCGGCTGAAAACCCCGCCCCGACCACGGCGATCTGCATCGCCTGTTCCTGAAACAGCGGCACGCCGAGCGTGCGCGCGGTGACGGCCTCGAGCGCCGGGCCGAAGGGTGCGGGTTTCTCCAGGCCCTGCCGCCGCCGGATATAGGGCTGCACCATGCCGCCCTGAATCGGTCCGGGGCGGACGATGGCGACCTCGATCACCAGATCGTAGAAGGTTTCGGGTTTCATCCGGGGCAGAAAGTTCAGCTGCGCCCGGCTTTCGACCTGAAACACCCCGACGGCATCGGCCCTTTGCAGCATCTCGTAGGTCGCGCGATCCTCCTGCGGGACGGTCGCGATGGTCAGATCCTGCCGCTCATGCCGCGCCAGCAGATCGAACGCCTTGCGGATGCACGACAGCATTCCCAAGCCCAGAATATCGACCTTCAGAATGCCCAGCGTGTCGATATCGTCCTTGTCCCATTCGATGACCGTGCGATCTTCCATCGCGGTGTTCTCGATGGGGCAAAGCTCGTCCAGCCGCCCCTTGGTGATGACGAAGCCGCCCACATGCTGGGACAGATGGCGGGGAAAGCCGATGATCTCTGCGATAAGGCGGATCGTCTGCGCAAGGCGGCGGTCGCCTGGGTCGAGACCCAGTTCCCTTATCCGCTCCGGGTCCGCGCCACCGTTCGACGTGCCCCAGATCTGGCCGGACAGCCCGGCCGTCACGTCCAGGGACAGGCCCATCACCTTGCCCACTTCGCGGATCGCGGCCCGGCTGCGGAAATGGATCACCGTGGCGCAGAGTCCGGCGCGATGGCGGCCGTACTTTTCGTAAATCCACTGGATCACCTCCTCGCGCCGCTCGTGTTCGAAATCCACGTCGATATCGGGCGGCTCACCCCGGTATTTCGAGATGAAGCGTTCAAAAACCATGGCGATCTGGTCGGGCGACACATCGGTTATTCCCAGCAGATAGCACAGGATCGAATTGGCCGCGGAACCGCGCCCCTGGCAGAGAATGCCCTGCGAGCGGGCGAATTGGACAATGTCATGGACAGTCAGGAAATAGGCGGGAAAACCCAGTTCCGAGACAAGTGCGAGTTCCTTGGCGATGAGATCATGCACGCGCTTCGGCGCACCATCGGGATAGCGGCGTTCCAGACCCTGCCGCACCAGCCGTTCCAGCCGCTGCTGCGGTGTTTCGCTTTCGGAAATCTCGTCGGGGTATTCGTAGCCGAGTTCGCTCAGGCAGAAGGAACACCTCGCGGCGATCTCCTGCGTGCGGCGCAGGGCGGCGGGGTGGTTGCGAAACACCCGCGCCATGTCGTCATGCCCTTTCAGCCGCCGTTCCGCATTGGGCAGGGCGCGGGTGCCGATTTCGTCGATGGTGACATGTTCGCGCATGCAGGTCAGCACATCGGCCAGTTGACGGCGCGAGGCCCGGTGCATCAGCACATCCCCCACCGCCACCATGGGCGCCGAGGTCTTCAGCGCCAGCCGGGCGCAGGCATTCAGATAGGCCTGATCGGAGCCGTCGTAACGCGGCGCAGCGCCCAGAAAGACATGCCCCGGAAAACGGCGCTGCATCCGTTGGATATGCGGCGCCGCGTCTTGCAGCCGCCCTTGAGGAAGCGCGATCAGGATCATGCCCGTGCAGGCGTTGTGCATGTCGTCCAGATCGAGATGGCATGCGCCCTTTTCCGCCCGCCGCTTGCCCAGGGTCAGCAGCTGGGCAAGCCGGCCATAGGCGGCCCGGTCGTGCGGCAGGGCGACCCAGTCGACCGGACTGTCGCGCAGCACCAGACGGCTGCCGACGATCAGCTTTGGAAGTTGCGCGGCAGGAACGGCCTTTCCGGCGCTGCGGGTCAGTTCCCTTAGCGCCGAATAGGCCCGCACCACCCCGGCAAGCGAGTTGCGGTCGGTGATCGCGACCGCCGACAGGCCCAGTTCGGCCGCCCGTGTCATTATTTCCTCGGGGTGTGACGCCCCGGTCAGAAAGGTGAAATTCGTGGTTACGCAAAGCTCGGCATAGCCCGCCTCGCCGGGATGGCGCGGCCTGTCGCAACGGCCGGTTCCGGGCTGTCCATGGGCGCGCGTGCCTTCGGTCATGCGAATTCTCCCTGTACGAACCAACCGGGGTTCTGCGGCGTGTAGCAAAGCCAGAGCCGGCGCCCCTGCCGGGTCTCCACCAGCCAGTAGTCGCGCATTCCGCTGCGCCAGTTGTCATCCTCCAGCCACCATTCCGGGGCGATCCGTTCCGGCCCCGTGGCGCGGGCCACGGACAGCGACATGCGCCGCCAGCGAAACCGTGCGGGGGGGCGCGGCCCGGTCCCGGCGATGGGTTCCGGTGCAAACAGGCGCAACGGGCGCGGGCGCAGGCTGACCCATGGCCCGCCCGGTTCCGAATAGGCGGCCGCGGCGATGACAAAGCCGCGCTCGGGGATGTGGCTGTCGGCGGGCAGGAACCGCTGGATGTTTTCCAGCCCGATCCGCCTGCCGATACGGCTGACGAGATCGTCGAGCCGGTCCTTGCGGCCGGAACAGACATGGCTGGCCTGCTGTACGGGCAACGGCTCGACCTGTGTGGCCACAAGACGCATCTGGTCTATGCCGAACCCCGCCTCGACCTCGCTTACGCCGCGGTCGAACAACGGCAGGATGCGCCGGGCATCGCACAAAGGCCGGGCAAGGCGCAATTCCACCTTGCGGGCTTCCTGATCGACCCGGCGCAGGGTCAGGCAAAGCACCCGCGCGCCCGCCTCCTGCGCCTTCAGCCTGGCGCAGAGCCGTTCAAGCAGGCGGGCGGTTCCGGCCATGACATCGTCGGCAAGGCCAATGGGGTCGGGCAGGGTCATCCGCACGCCGTAATGGGGCGGTTCGGCCAGCGGGGCAATCGGTTCGGGCTGGCGGCCAAGGGCCTGATCCAGCCGCATCAGCAGATCCGGCCCGAAGCGGCGGGACAGCGGCGCGCGCGCCGCCCCCTCAAGATCGCCGATCGTGCGCAACCCCAACCGTTGCAGGGCGGTGCCGGTCTTGTCTTCCAGCCGCAACGCCGCGACGGGAAGATGCGCCAACATGTCAAGCGGCCGGCCCGTTTCGGCAAGGCCTTCGCCGTAATGGGCCAGTGCCCATGCCGCCCCGCGCGTATCGCCCAGCCCGATCCGCGCGGTGAGTCCCGCACGGCTCAGCCGCCGGCGCATGTCGGCCAGCATCGGCGTCTCGCCACCGAAAAGATGCGCCGCCCCGGTGATATCCAGCACCAGCCCGTCATCGCCCTCCAGCCCGACCCAGGGGCAATAGCGCGTGGCCCAACGGCGCAGCACATGCAGAAAGCGCGCATCGCCGACGGGGTCCGCCGGGCGGCTTTGCAGATCGGGGCAAAAGGCGCGCGCATCGGAATAGGACATTCCCCGGCACAACCCGTGCCGTTCGGCCGTGCCGTTGAGGCAATGAATACGGTTGGAATTGGCCTGCCTGAGCGTCAGGACGAACGGGCCGTCAATCGGGCGCGCCCGGAGAACCCGGTCGCTCGCCAGCCGGGGAAACCACATCGAGACGACGCGACGCTGTATCCCATCGAACATGCCAGGCCCCCAATGTTCCCGATTTGTTCTTGATAAGATCCCATCGCATCAGAGTCGAGTCGCATGACGGCGCGGCGGCATCGAAAACCGGGGTGCAGCGCCAGCGGGTTTCGGCGGCATTGCTGCCCATCCCTTCGGGAATCAGGCACAGCCCGGTCGACTTTCCGGCCTTGGCGGCAAGTTGCAACCGCCGCCCCTGGCGCAAATCGAGCGGGCGGTCGGTCTCGACGATCACAAGTGCCGCCGCGCCGTCTGCAAGCGCCTCCTCGGCGACTGCCAGGGCTTGGTTCTGGTCGCGGGTCTGGGCGATCAGCAGGCGGGACGGGTCGAAGAACGCGCTCAGCCCGATGGGGTTGACCATTTCCGCCTGCCACGCCCTGCGCACCCATAGCACCTCGGCCCGATCCTGCGCCGCGGCGGCGGCGGCAAAGACGAACGCACCCGGACCGCAGACCTCGTGAACACGAGTTCTGCGCAACGGGAATCTATCCGCAAGATCGGGCTGCATGAGCCCGAGATTAGAGCGATTGGCGGGCGCATGAAACCGCAATTCGAAAGCCGGGCCGACCCGGCCGTTGCGGGCGGCCTTTCCCAAGGCGTGCCGCCCGCGCCCCGTGCGCACCCGTCAGAGCGGGCGTTTCAGCCAGCGCGAGATCACGCCGACAATGCCTTCGCGGAACAACAGGACCCCGATCACGAAGATTATCCCCTGAATGATCGTCACCCAGGCGCCGAAGGTCGCCAGAAAGTTCTGCATGGTCACGATGATCGCCGCGCCCAGCAGCGGGCCGAAGATGGTGCCCATACCCCCCAGCAGCGTCATCAGCACCACCTCGCCCGACATCGACCAATGCACATCGGTCAGCGAGGCAAGCTGGAAGACCTGGCTCTTGGTGGCGCCGGCCAGACCGGCGAACGTGGCCGACAGGGTGAACACCATCAGCTTGTAGCGGTTCACGGCATAGCCCAGCGATACCGCGCGCGGTTCGTTTTCGCGGATCGCCTTGAGCACCTGGCCAAACGGCGAATGCGTGATGCGGTAAAGCATCAGCACACCGCCGAACGTCACCGCCAGCACGAAGAAATACAGCGACAGGTTGTCGTGCAGCGGGATCAGGCCGAACAGGTCGCCGCGCGGCACCGACTGGATACCGTCCTCGCCGCCGGTGAACTCGGCCTGGAGCGCCACGAAATAGACCATCTGCGCAAAGGCCAGCGTGACCATCGCGAAATAGATGCCCTGACGGCGGATCGAAAGCGACCCGATGAGCAGCCCCAGAAGCGCGGCCGCCGCGGTGCCGCACAGGATCGACAGTTCCGGCGTCAGCCCCCAGACCTTGGCGGCATGGGCGGCGATATAGCTGGCGCCGCCGAAATAGGCGGCATGTCCGAACGACAGCAGCCCGCCAAAGCCAAGAAGGAGGTTGAAGGCCGCGGCAAACAGCGCGAAACACATCAGCTTCATCGCGAAGACCGGATAGACCATGAAGGGCAGCACCATCAGAAAGGCCAACAGCCCCAGAAAGATGGCCTTGTGCAGCAGCGGCATGCCGGCGGTCTGTTGGGTGCGCCCGGCTTCGGTGTGGGTTTGGCGCATTGCCATCACGCGGCCCTCCCGAACAGCCCTTCGGGCTTGATCAGCAACACGATCGCCATGATGACGAAGATCACCACGGCCGAGCCCTCGGGGTAGAACACCCGGGTCAGCCCCTCGATAAGACCCAGCACATAGCCGGTGAGGATGGCGCCCAGGATCGAACCCATGCCGCCGATCACGACGACGGCGAAGACGACGATGATGAGATCCGCCCCCATGTTCGGGTTGACCGAATAGATCGGCGCCGCCAGCACACCGGCAAAGCCGGCCAGCGCGACGCCGAAGCCGTAGGTCAGCATGATCATCAGCGGCACGTTCACGCCGAACGCGCCGACCAGCACCGGGTTTTCCGTCGCCGCGCGCAGATAGGCGCCAAGGCGCGTCTTTTCGATCATGAACCAGGTGCCGAAACAGACGACGACCGACGCGACCACCACCCAGGCGCGATAGTTCGGCAGGAACATGAAGCCCAGGTTCTGCCCCCCCGTCAGCGCCGGCGGGATCTGATAGGGCAGGCCGGAAATGCCGTAATAGTTGCGAAACAGCCCCTGGATGATCAGCGCCAGGCCAAAGGTCAGCAGCAGCCCGTAGAGATGATCGAGATGATAGAGTCGCGACAGCATGCTGCGTTCAAGGACGATCCCGAAGGCGCCGACGATCAGCGGTGCCAGGATCAGCGCCGGCCAATATCCGATGCCGATATAGTTCAGCAGCATCCACGCCACGAAGGCGCCCATCATGTAAAGCGCGCCATGGGCGAAGTTGATGATGTTGAGCAGGCCGAAGATCACCGCCAGCCCCAGCGACAGGACCGCATAGAATGAGCCGTTTATCAGCCCCAGCAGGAGCTGGCCCATCAGGACCTGCGGGGGTATGCCAAGCAGTTCGAACATGCGGTATTCCCGTCGTCAGCGTTTCGTGCCGCGCGCCGGGAAAGCCCGGCGCGCGGTGTCTTTGCACCCTATTTCTTGGTGAAGTCGCATTCCGGCAGCATCGGCAGGAAAGCCTGGTCGCCGGGAATCGTCGCGATCTTTTTCAGCAGGTCCCATTCGCCGCTGGATTCGTCGCCCGTCTTCACCTCGTAGAGATACATGTCGTGGATCGCCCGGCCGTCGCCGCGCACCGTGACCGTGCCGTAAAGCTTGTCGTCGGCCGGGTTGGCCTTCATCCAGGCGACGACCTTGTCGCCGTCGGTCGAACCCGTGGCTTCGACAGCGGCCAGGTAATGCATCACCGCGCCATAGACGCCCGAGGTGATCATGTTGGGCTTGGATCCGCGCTCCTTCTCGAACCGCGTGGCGAATTCGCGGCTGGTGTCGTTGTCATCCCAGTAAAACGAGGTCGTCATCTGAAGACCCGCCGCCGTCTGCGCGCCCAGCGCGTGGATGTCGTTGACGAAGATCAGCAGCCCCGCCAGTTTCTGCCCGGCCTGGGTGATGCCGAACTCGGCCGCCTGCTTGATGGCGTTGATGGTGTCGCCGCCGGCATTGGCCAGCCCGATGACATCGGCGCCGCTGCCCTGTGCCTGAAGCAGGAAGGACGAGAAATCGGTCGCAGGGAAGGGCACGTTGACGCTGCCCACCACTTCGCCGCCGTTGGCCTCGACCACTTTGGCGGTGTTGTCCTGAAGCGAATGGCCGAAGGCATAATCCGCCGTGAGGAAGAACCACTTCTTGCCGCCCGCCTCGGTCACGGCCTTGCCGGTGCCGTTGGCCAGCGCGGCGGTGTCATAGGTCCAGTGGACGGTGGTCGGCTTGCACTGTTCGCGGGTCAGCGCGGTCGAGCCGGGCCCGGAGGCCAGGAAAACCTTGTTTGCATCGGTTGTGATCTGCGCTACGGCCAGCGCCACCGACGAGGTCGGCACGTCGACGATGGCATCCACGCCGTCGACCTCGTACCACTGGCGCGCGATGTTGGAGCCGACATCGGGCTTGTTCTGGTGGTCGGCCGAGACGATTTCGACGTTCAGGCCCTTTTCCTTGGCGCCGAAATCCTCCACCGCCATGCGGGTGGCGATGACCGAACCCTCGCCGGCGATATCCGAATAGATGCCCGAACGGTCGTTGAGAACGCCCAGCTTGACATCGATGCTCTGCGCCATCGCCGGCGCGGTCGCCAGCGCCGCGAAGGCCGCCGCGGTCCAAGTAGCTTTGTTGATCATGGTTTGCTCTCCTTTCAATGCGCGGGCATCACCGCTGCGGTTCACACACCCAGATAGGTGTGCAGTTTGTCGATATTCGCATCCATGTCGGCATTGGGGATCATGTCGATGACCTTGCCCTGTTCGACCACATAGTGACGGTCGGCGACCGAGGCCGCGAAGCGGAAGTTCTGTTCGACCAGAACGATGGTGAAGCCTTCGGCCTTCAGTTCGCGAATCGTTCGGCCGATCTGCTGCACGATGACCGGCGCCAGCCCTTCGGTCGGTTCGTCCAGCAGCAGGAGGCGCGCGCCGGTGCGCAGGATGCGCGCGATCGCCAGCATCTGCTGTTCGCCGCCCGACAGCTTGGTGCCCTGGCTGCGCAGGCGTTCCCTGAGGTTGGGAAACAACTCGTAAATCCGTTCGACGCTCAGCCCGCCATCGGCGATGCGCGGCGGAAGCATCAGGTTTTCCTCGACGCTGAGCGACGAAAAGATGCCCCGCTCCTCTGGACAGATCGCGATTCCCATCCGCGCGATCTGGCGCGGCTGCATGGCGATGGTCTCGCTGCCGTTGAACAGGACCGATCCGCTGCGCTTGCCCAGGATACCCATGATCGCCAGCAGCGTCGTGGTCTTGCCGGCCCCGTTGCGCCCCAGAAGGGTCGCCACCTCGCCCCGCTTCACGTCAAGGTCGATGCCGTGCAGAACGTGGCTTTCGCCGTACCAGCCCTGAAGGCCGTTGATATTCAGCAATGCGTCGCCGGTGTCGGGCCGGGTTGCGTCTGCCAGGGATGTATCACTCATGGCCGGCTCCGATATAGGCGTCGATCACCTCGGGCGATTTCGACACGGTGGCATAGTCGCCCTCCGCCAGGATCTCGCCGCGTGCCAGAACGGTGATCCGGTCGGACAGATCGGCAACCACCGACAGGTTATGTTCGACCATCAGGATGGTTCGGTTCCTTGCGACCCGGCGGATCAGCGCCGAGATGCGCTCAACGTCTTCCTGGCCCATGCCGGCCATCGGTTCGTCGAGCAGCAGCATTTCGGGTTCGAGCGCCAGTGTCGCGGCGATTTCCAGCGCGCGCTTGCGCCCATAGGGCAGTTCGGCGGCGCGGTGGCCGATGAATTCCGACAGCCCGACCTCGTCGAGATAGCGGCGCGCCTCGTCGTCGAACCGCATCAGCGATTTTTCCGAGCGCCAGAAATCGAAGCTTTCGCCGCGCTTGCGTTGCAGCGCCACGCGCACGTTCTGCAACACGCTGAGATCTGGGAACACGGCCGAAATCTGGAACGAGCGCACCATGCCGAGCCGGGCGATTTCGGCCGGGGCCATGCGGGTTATGTCGCGCCCCTCGTATAGTATGGTGCCCCGCGTCGGTTGCAGGAACTTCGTCAGAAGGTTGAAGAACGTCGTCTTGCCGGCGCCGTTGGGACCGATCAGCGCGTGAATCGTGCCTTTCTCGACCTTGAGATCGACATCCTTGACGGCGACGAAGCCCTTGAACTCCCTGGTCAGCCCCCTGGCCTCGAGCGCGACTGTCATTTTGAGTGTACCTTCAGGCCGCCCGTCCCGATCGCCATTGCTGCCCCCTCTCCGCTACGCCTCGTCCAATACCGTCAAGCCTCGCGCGGACTGTCAAGTCCCATGTAGAAACCATTTCGGCAATTGCCCCGGGGCGACGACCGGGCCGGGGTGCGGGGGCTTGCCTTGGCGCTTTCGGCCACCATGTCGTTGGGGGACCGTCCCGCCGGGGGCGCGGCACCGGCCGCGGGAAAGAGGATGTCAGGCGATGTGCGAACTCGTTGCAATGTCAGCCAGCGAACCCGTCAGGGTGCGCTACGATCCGGACAGTTTTGCCCGCGAGGGCGGCGCACTGCGCCGCAACCCGGACGGCTCGGGAATCGTGTTCGCCGAAGATCGCGACGCGCGCTGGTTCCGCGAAGCCGGGGCCGCACATCCTGCGCCCCGGCCCCGGCGGTTTGGGGCCAGGCCGCGACTGCACCGGCGCCCGGCCGGACGATCTGCCCGAACATGTCGTGTTGTTTGCCTACGTCCCGCCCTGCGATGCGGGTTGGGTGCCGCTGGCGCGGGGCTGCGCGCTTGCGGTTGCCGGCGGGCGGATCCTGCGGCAGGCTGTCGCCGGGGCTAACGGAGCGGAGTAGGGCCGAATGCTGGACACGATCAAGCGCGCGATACTGCCGTTCGCGGCATTGGCGATTTCTGTCGTGGCGCTCGTGCTGGCGCTGACCCATTCGGCGTACTGGCTGTGGCTGCTGGTCCTTACCGCCCCGGTACTTGCGCTGGGTCTGTACGACTGGCGGCAGCGGAACTGGACGATCACCCGCAACTACCCGGTGGCCGGGCATATCCGCTGGCTGTTCTACGACCTGCGCCCCTATCTGCGCGCCTACATCGTCGAGGATGACCTGTCGGGCACGCCCTATTCCTTCGACGCGCGCAACCTGGTCCATGCCCGCGCCCGGGGAGAGACCGATACCCACCCGTTCGGAACCGAACGCCAGACCGACGGCGAGGATTACCACTGGCTGATGCATTCCATCGTGCCCGCCGAAGTCACCGACGACAAGCCGCGCGTGCAGGTGGGCAACGAGCAGACGAAACAGCCCTATTCGGCTTCGGTGCTGAATGTCTCGGCGATGAGTTTCGGCGCGCTCTCGGCCAATGCGGTGCGGGCGCTGAACATCGGCGCCCGGCTCGGCGGCTACTATCAGGATACCGGCGAGGGCGGGCTGAGCGACCATCACCTTGCGCATGGCGGCGATCTGGTCTGGGAACTGGGGTCGGGCTATTTCGGCGCGCGCGACGCGAACGGCCGGTTCGATCCCGGAAAGTTCCGCGACAGCGCCGCCAACGACGCTGTGAAGATGACCGAGATCAAGCTGAGCCAGGGCGCCAAGCCCGGCCATGGCGGGTTGCTGCCCGCGGCCAAGGTGAGCGAGGAAATCGCCCGCATTCGCGGCATTCCCGCGCATACGGACTGCCTGTCGCCGGCTGCCCATTCGGCGTTCTCGACCCCCGTGGAACTGCTGGAATTCGCCGCACGGATGCGCGACCTATCGGGGGGCAAGCCCGTGGGCCTCAAGCTGTGCATAGGCCAGCCCTACGAGGTATTCGCGCTGATGAAGGCGATGCTGGAAACGGGTATCAGGCCCGAATTCATCGTCGTCGATGGCGGCGAGGGCGGCACCGGCGCGGCGCCGGTGGAACTGTCCGACTGGGTCGGAATGCCCCTGACCGAAGGGCTGATCCTCATGCGCAACGCGCTGGTCGGTTGCGGGCTCAAGCGCGATGTCCGGCTGGTGGCCAGCGGCAAGGTCTATTCCGGCATGGGGCTGGCGCACAACATCGCCATCGGTGCAGACTGGTGCAACGCGGCGCGCGCCTTCATGTTCTCGGTCGGCTGCATCCAGGCGCAACGCTGTCACCTGGATACCTGCCCGACCGGCGTCACGACCCAGAAGCCCGGCCGCCAGCGCGGTCTGATTCCCGAGGTTCAGGGCGAACGCTCGGCCCGGTTTCACGCAAGGACGGTCGCGGCGCTGGCCGAGATGGCGGCGGCGGCGGGGCTGAGCCATCCGCGCGACCTGCAACCGCATCACCTGATGCACAGGGTCGGGCCGGAAGCGGCCGAAACCATGGACCGCATCCACCCCTTCCTGCCCGAGAACATCCTGCGCGAGGCGCCAGAAGACACGCCATATGCGGATTGGTGGGAGGCGGCGCAGGCCGACTTCTTTGCGCCCGCCACCGATCTCGTCGCCCACCGCGCGGCCAGCGCCCGCAAATCCAGAGCATCGTGAAAGGACACCGCCCATGGCCAGGGCCGCCGAGGTCGTCGTCGATACGCTGATCGCCGGGGCGCGTCTCTGCGGACTGGCCGGACCCCGTTCCGAGGGCAGAGCCGGTCCCGAGGACAGGATGCGCGCATGGCCTGGCGCCGAGTGGCCGGCGATTCGCGATGTTCGGGTCAACCGGGTGAAACCGGCGCTGCCGCCGGAAATCAAGGCCGGGCAGGTCGTCTCGACCGCGCTGTCGGGGTTCAAGGCGGTTCTGAACGGCCGCGCAAGTGAGGGTGTTTCGCTGCCGCGGGACTACTTCCCGCGATGAACGCGCCTGGCGGTCATGGCCCGCGCTCGGCCCTGGTTCTTCAGGGCGGCGGCGCACGCGGCGCCTACCAGGTCGGCGCGCTCAAGGCGATCGCCGAAATCGCGCAGCGGCGCGACTCGCCGTTCCAGATCGTCTGCGGCGCCTCGGTGGGCGCGATCAACGCCGCCCCCATCGCCGCCGCCTCCAGCGATTTCGGGCAGGGCGTCGACCGTCTTGAGCGGCTGTGGCGTTCGCTCAGATCCGGTTCGATCTATGATGCGCGTGCCCACGTACTCTTGATGACCGGCGCGCGCTGGTTCTGGACGATGATGAAGGGCCATTTCGGCATCAACGCGCCCTGTTCGCTGTTCGACAACACCCCGCTGCGCCGCCTGCTCGAACGTGAATTCGACCCCAGCAAGGTCGGTGCGGCCATCCGCGAGGGTACGCTTCATGCCCTGTGCATCACCGCTTCGAGCTATGACGAAGGCAAGGCGGTGACTTTTTTCGAGGGTCATCCCGGGATCGGCCCATGGGAGCGCGCGCGCCGGCGCGGAGAGCGGGCGGCCATCGGGGCGCAGCATCTCATGGCGTCCTCGGCGCTGCCCTTCGTGTTCCCGCCCGAACATCTTGAAGGCGGCTATTTCGGCGACGGCTCGCTGCGCCTGACCGCGCCGCTGGCCCCGGCGATCCATTCCGGTGCCGAACGCCTTCTGGTCGTCGCCGCGCGCGACAGTCACACGAAACGGGGCCCATCGAGCGTGCCCGGCAAGGTGCCCACCATCGGCGAAATGGCGGGGCACGCGCTCGACATCCTGTTCAACGATACGCTGGATGCCGATCATGAAAGGCTGACCCGTGTCAACGAGACCCTGTCGCTGCTGACGCCCGAGGCAAGGGCAAAGACGCCGCTGAAGGTGATCGAGACAATGATGCTGTCGCCCTCGCAGGATCTGCGCGATATCGCACAGGACCATGCGACCGAAATGCCGGTGGTCGTGCGCCACCTGTTGCGCAGCGTCGGGTCATGGGGCAGCGACGGGCGGCTGCTCAGCTATCTGCTGTTCGAGCCGGGCTATATCGGGGCCCTGATCGACCTGGGCTATGCCGACACGATGAACAGGGCCGGCGAAATCGGAGATTTCCTGCGCGGGGGGACACCACGGGACGCGTGGGGCTGAGCGGCACCGCGACCCGCGCCCGGGGGTCAGTCGCGCAACTCGTCGGGTGCGACGCCCCAGATATCGTCCTTGCGCGCCCAGCCACGATAGCCGCCCGCCGAGATACGGCACCAATGCGCGGTGCATTCGCCCAGCCGCGCCACCACGCCCAGTTCGAACGCGGCGGTGACGGGCGTATGCGCATCGGGGCGCGCATGAACCGGCAGCATGTCCTGCTCAACCAGAACCGTGCGCACCCCCGACAGCAGGGCGTAATGCACCCAGCCCCCGGCGCCGTCGCGGTCCTGCACCCGGCGCCAGTGGCCGAATTCGGCGGTGATCTGCAACGGCATGCCGCGGCGCTTGAATACCCAGTCGATACGATGGGTCAGCGACGGGCCGCGGCGCACATTGCCTTCGGCCGCCTTGAGCGAGACAAAGCGCGGCAGCGGCAGGTTTGTCACCGGGCCGCGCCGCGATTCCGCCGCCTGCGGCGCCGGGTCGGCATGGGCCAGAACGGCCGGCGTGCCGCCACTTTGCGCCGCGACGGCCGCGACCGATGTTGCTGCCGTCACGAATGCCGCCGTCACAAGGCGTATTGCTGTCCCCGAAACCGTCATGTCTTGCCTGCCCGTGTCACACTGAACAAAGCCTGCGTCATTTGCGCATGGGGTTCTTGTGCCCCGCCTGTTCCTGCGCCACGATGCCACCGACGGACCCGGTTTGAAAAGCGGTGGGAGAGCGCAATTGCCAAGAGAACGTTTGAGTGTTGTCGTAACGCGACGGTTGCCAGAGGCGGTCGAGACCCGGCTGAGCGAACTGTTCGACGTGCGCCTGCGCGAGGATGACGCGCCGATGACCCGGGAGGAGTTGACCGAAGCGGTGCGCGATGCCGACATCCTGGTGCCGACCCTGAACGACAATATCGATTCGGGGCTGCTGGCGCGGGCCGGAGACAAGCTCAAGCTGATCGCCAACTACGGCGCCGGGGTCGATCATATCGACGTTGCCACGGCGCGCCAGCGCGGCATTCTGGTGTCAAACACGCCGGGTGTGCTGACCGACGACACAGCCGACATGACAATGGCGCTGATTCTGGCCGTGACGCGCCGGCTGCCCGAAGGCATGGCGGTGATGCAGAAGGGCGACTGGGCCGGCTGGGCGCCCACCGCCTTCCTGGGCGGGCGCGTCGGCGGGCGGCGGCTGGGCATTCTCGGCATGGGCAGGATCGGGCAGGCGGTGGCGCGCCGCGCCGCCGTTTTCGGGATGCAGGTGCATTATCACAACCGCAAGCGCGTTCATGCCGGCATCGAAGAGGAATTGCAGGCGACATACTGGGAAAGCCTGGACCAGATGGTCGCGCGGATGGACGTGATCTCGATCAACTGCCCGTCCACGCCCTCGACCTTCCATCTGATGAACGCCCGGCGGCTGAAGCTGATGAAGCCCTCCGCGGTGATCGTCAACACCTCGCGCGGCGAGGTGATCGACGAGAACGCCCTGACGCGGATGATCCGCGCCGGAGAGATCGCGGGCGCTGGGCTGGACGTCTACGAACACGGCACCGCCGTCAACCCGCGGCTGCGGCAATTGCCCAATGTCGTCCTGCTGCCGCATATGGGATCGGCCACCGTAGAGGGCCGGATCGAGATGGGCGAGAAGGTCATCATCAACATCAAGACATTCGCCGACGGCCACCGTCCCCCCGACCAGGTGGTGCCGGCGATGCTCTGAGCCCCGGGGCGGGGCAACGATGCGCGCGTTCCTGGCGCTGGACCTGCCGCGGGGGACGAAAGATGCGCTGACCCGGCTTCGGGCGGAACTGCCCGTCGGGCGTCCGGTTCCGGCTGAGAACCTGCACCTCACACTGGCGTTTCTTGGTGAACAGCCCGAAGCGGTGTTGTCGGACCTGCACGACGAACTGGAGTCGGTGCGCGCCCTTCGCTTCGATCTGGGCATTTCGGGGTTGGGCTGTTTCGGCAGCCGGTCGCCGAAAATCCTGTTTGCAGCGGTTTCCCCCGATCCGGGCCTTGGCGACTTGCGCCGCAAGATCGTGGGCGCGGCGCGCCGGGCCGGTATCGCGCTGGCGCGTGAACGTTTCCGCCCGCATGTGACGCTGGCGCGGTTCGGCAAGGGGTTGCCGGCGTTCGAGGCGGCGCGGTTGGGCGGCCTCATGCAAGCCCATGCCGGGCTGACCGTGCCGCCGCAGACGGTGGCGGGGTATTCGCTTGTTCGTTCGATCCTGCGCCCGCAGGGCGCGCTGCACGAGGAACTGGCGCGCTACAGGCTTTGGTGAAACGCCTCCGGCGGCCCCTGCCGGTCGCACGATGCGGCCTTGTCCGAACCGTGGTTGAGACATAGGTTTCGTACACAGGTTTGTTCAACGGGCCCGGTGCGATGCCACCGACCGCCATCAAGGGAAACGGGACATGAAAACCATGCTGAGCGGGGCGATCGCCGCCCTCGCACTGATCGCCGCCTCGGCGCTTGCGGCCGCACCGCTGAAACTGACCCCCGCCAATCCGCAGCCCGGCGCACCGAAACCCGGCCTGTCGGTGGTCTATGGATTTGCGCCCGAAGGCGAGCACATAAAGACGCTGGCCGATGCCCGTGCGATGTTGCGCACCTACGGAAAGCGCGGCAGCCCGCTGAGCGGGCTGGACTATCGCGACGGCCAGCCCACGCTGACCTCGAAGCGCGCGGAGAACGTGGCGGCGCAGATCAGCGGCTATGTCCGGTTCGACGAACCCGGCATCTATGACGTGGATTTCCTGACCAATGACGGCCTTGACATGCGGATCGGCGGTCAGCGGGTGGGCCTGTTTGACGGCCGCCAGACCTGCGACAGCATCCTGGGTACCCAGGTCGAGGTGCCGAAGGCCGGCTGGTACAAGCTGGACGGCGTCTATTTCAACCGCCTGAACACATCCTGCCTGCACATGCGCTGGGCCAAGGCGGGCGGCAAGATGTCGTGGGTTCCCGACAGCGCCTTCGGCTACTGATTGCAAAGATTCACAACGGCAGGGGGCGGTCCTCGGCGATCGCCTCCATCGCGAAATAGGATGTAACGCTGTCCAGTTCGACCCCGGCGATCAGTCGCTGGTAGACCCGGTCATAGCTGGCCATGTCCTCGGTCACGACCTTGAGCTGATAATCGTAGTTGCCGCCGATGCGGTGGAAATCCACAACCTCGGGGATAGTCAGCACATGGCGACGAAACGCGGCCAGCCAGTCGGTCGAATGGTGCCGCGTGCGAAGCATCACGAACACCACCAGATCCAGCCCCAGCAGACGCCGGTTCAGCCGGGCGCGCGAACCCTGCATGACGCCCGATGCGCCGAGCGCCTTCAGACGCCGCCAGCACGCGTTTTGCGACAACCCGACCCGATCGGCCAGTTCGCGCTGCGACAGACTTGCATCGCGCTGAAGCTCGGATAGCAGACGCCTGTCAATCTGATCTGGAATGTGCGGCATTCGCCAATCATATGACACACGATATCTGAAATCCAGCAAGATTCAGGTTATGTTGATTGCATAATACAGGGCCATCCTTGTCCCAACAAACAAGGAGCCGCCCCATGACCCTGACCAAGTTTCGTGACGTGTTGCAATCCGCCTCGCTTGACACCTTGCGCAGTGCGGTGATCGGTGAGGGCACCATGATCCCGGGCCTGGATGGCGAGGTGCCGCTGGTCTATGCGGATTACGTCGCCTCGGGCCGCGCGATGCGCCCGGTCGAGGATTTCGTGACCGCCCATGTGCTTCCATTCTATGCCAACAGCCATACCGAGACTTCGTTCTGCGGCGCCTACACCACCGCCCTGCGCGAAGAGGCGCGTGCCGAGATCGCCCGGCTGACCGGCGCGTCGGGCGATGACGCCGTGATCTTTGCCGGGTCGGGCGCCACGGCGGGGCTGAACCGGCTGGTCGGCCTGCTGGGCGTCAACGAGGCCGAAAATCCTGTGGTCCTGATCGGGCCATACGAACATCATTCCAACATCCTGCCCTGGCGTGAGAGCGCGGCGCATGTGGTGGAAATCCCCGAAGGCGCGGATGGCGGGCCCGACATGGGCGCGCTGCGCGCCGCGCTGGCCGGACATGCCGGCGCCGATCTGCTGATCGGCAGCTTTTCCGCCGCTTCCAATGTCACCGGCATTCTCACCGACACCGACGCGGTTACGCGGCTGCTGAAGGCGCATGGCGCGCTGGCGGTCTGGGACTATGCCGGCGCCGGCCCCTATGTGCCGATCGACATGGGCCACGGCACCGATGCGCAAAAGGATGCGGTGGCGGTGTCGGCGCACAAGTTTCCCGGCGGTCCCGGCGCCTCGGGCGTCCTGATCGTAAACAAGGCCGCGGTGCGCCGCGCCCGCCCGACCTGGCCGGGCGGCGGCACCGTGTCCTTCGTCTCGCCGTGGCGGCACGACTATCTGGACGACATCGAGGCGCGCGAAGAGGCCGGAACCCCGAACGTGATCGGCGATATCCGCGCGGCGCTGGCCTTCATGGTCAAGGACGCGATCGGCACCGAGACGATCGCCGCCACGGAACGGCGCTACAATAGCATGGCGATGGACGGCTGGGGCGACAATCCGCACCTGACGCTGCTGGGTGTCGACAAGCCGCACCGCCTGCCGGTGTTCTCGTTTCTGGTGCGCGACGAGGCCGGGGAACTGGTCGACGAACAGCTGTTCACCCAGATGCTGAGCGATCTCTACGGCATCCAGGCGCGCGGCGGCTGCGCCTGCGCCGGGCCCTACGGCCACCGGTTGCTGGGTATCGACCGCGCCGTGTCGGACCGTCTGCGCGACGAATTGCTGGCCGGCAATGACGAACACAAACCCGGCTGGGTGCGGCTCAACTTCAGCTACATGATGGACGAGGCCAGGGTGCGCTATGTCATCGGGGCGGTGAACGAACTCAGCCATCGCTTTGCCGGCCATGCCCGCCGCTACGCGAGCTTGCAGGCCGCCGCGATGTCGCGCGGCCGGCACGACGCGGCCTGACGCATTGCCGCTTTCCATGGCCTGAACGGGCGGCTATGACGGGGCGAGTGCAGCAACCCCGCAATGAACAGGCCCGATATGAACCGGCCCGCAAGAACCAGCATCGCCCCGCAGCCCGGTATCATGGATATCGCGCCCTATCAGGGCGGCGCGTCGCATGTGCCGGGTGTGGCCCATGTCATCAAGCTGTCGTCGAACGAAAACCCCTTCGGACCCAGCCCCCGCGCGGTGGAGGCGCTTGGCGCCTGTGCCGGGCAACTGCACCGCTATCCGCCGACCGATCACGCCGCGTTGCGCGCGGCCATCGGCGAGGTGCACGGGCTCGATCCGGGCCGGATCGTCTGCGGGGTGGGCAGCGACGAGATCATCACCTTTCTGTGCCAAGCCTATGCCGGCCCGGGAACCGAGGTGATCCATACCGAACACGGGTTTTCCATGTACCGCATCAGCGCGCTGGCCGCGAGCGCCACGCCGGTGGAGGTGCCCGAACGCGAACGGGTGGTGGATGTGGATGCGATCCTTGCCGCCTGCACGGATCGCACGCGGCTGGTGTTCATCGCCAACCCGGCCAACCCGACCGGCACCATGATCGACGAGGCGCAGGTGGCGCGGCTGGCCGACAATCTGCCGCCCCGGGCACTGCTGGTTCTGGACGGCGCCTATGCCGAGTTCGTCGATGGCTTCGATGCGGGACGGGCGGTGATCGACGCGCGCGACAACGTGGTGATGACGCGGACCTTCTCCAAGCTTTATGGCCTGGGCGGGCTGCGGGTCGGCTGGGGCTATGGCCCGGAGTCCGTCATAGACGTGCTGAACCGGGTGCGCGGGCCGTTCAACCTGTCCTCGCCCGCGCTGGCCGCGGCCGAGGCGGCCGTCCGCGATTTCGATTTCGTGGCACGTTGCCGGGCCGAAAACGCCCGCTGGCGCGACTGGCTTGCGGCGGCGCTGGCCGATGTCGGGGTGCAGTCGGACCCGTCGAGCGCGAATTTCATTCTCGCCCGGTTCGGATCGCGCGAGGTCGCGGAAAGCTGCGACCTTCATCTTCAGGCGCGCGGGCTGATCGTGCGGCGGGTGGCCGGCTATGGGCTGCCCGACGCGCTGCGCATCACCATCGGCGATGGCGAGGCATGCCGCCGGGTCGCCGCCGCCATCGCCGAATACAGGGCGCGGGCCGCATGAGCGGCACACCGCTATATGACCGTGTCGCGCTGATCGGGCTGGGGCTGATCGCGTCGTCGATGTTCTGGGCGATCAAGCGCGCCGGTCTGGCGGGCGAGGTCACAGGCTTTGCCCGCAGTGCCGCCACCCGTGATACGGCGCGCCGGATCGGCCTGTGCGATCGCGTCTGCGACAGCGCCGCCGAGGCGGTGGAGGGCGCCGATCTGGTGGTGCTGGCGGTTCCCGTGGGCGCGATGGGCGCCGTTGCCGCGGAAATCGCGCCGGTGCTCAAGCCGGGTGCGACGCTGAGCGATGTCGGCTCGGTCAAGCGGCACGTCATTGACGCGGTCGCGCCGCATCTGCCCGGGGGCGTACATTTCGTTCCCGGCCATCCGCTTGCCGGGACCGAGCATTCCGGCCCCGAAAGCGGTTTCGCCGAGTTGTTCGACAATCGCTGGTGCCTGCTGGTGCCGGTCGCCGGCACACCGGCCGAACCGGTCGCCCGGCTGCGGGCGCTCTGGGAAGGCATGGGGTCGCATGTCGAGGAGATGGAGGCCGACCATCACGATCTGGTGCTGGCGGTGACAAGCCACGCGCCGCACCTGATCGCCTATACCATGGTGGGCGTTGCCGACGATCTGCGCCGCGTCACCGACAGCGAGGTCATCAAGTATTCCGCCGCCGGGTTTCGCGATTTCACCCGCATCGCGGCCAGCGACCCGACCATGTGGCGCGACGTGTTCTTGACCAACAAGGATGCAACGCTGGAAATCCTCGGCCGCTTCACCGAAGAGCTGTTCGCGCTGCAACGCGCCATCCGTACAGGTGACGGCGATCTGCTGTTTGACTATTTCACCCATACCCGTGCCATCCGCCGCGGCATCATCGAGGCCGGGCAGGACACCGATGCGCCCGATTTCGGCCGCGCCAAGGTGACGCGGTGAGAGGGTGGAAAATCTGCGCCGTCCTGGCGGCGTTCCTGCTGGGCGCGGTGCCCGTATCGGGCCAGCCGCCCGACCGGTCGCCGCGCCCGGTAGAGCGCCCCGACCAGGCTCCGGGCATCGCCGCGAGCGTGGGCGAAACGGCACACCGCGCCGGCCCGCGACTGCCGGAGATCCGGCCCGCGGCACGCCCGGCGCAGCCCGCAGACATATCGCGCGCTTTGCCGGTACAGGGCGCCCGGCAGGAGGTCGCGGCACTGATCGCGGCATCGCGAAAGCGCCCGCAGCCGCGCCCGGTCTCGGCCCAGTTGTTGGATGCCGCCGCGCGGCCCGGCGATCTGCCGTTCCTGGCGCCCGATACATCGCCCTTTCCCTGGGCGCGTCCCGACGGGGTGACCCAAAAGGCGATGTCCAAGCGCCGCAAGCTTCGCCGAGGCGCCATCTGCGGCAATATCGACATCCAGGGCGACCAGGTGGGCCGGGTGCCGGGACAGGTTTCGGGCTGTGGTATCCGGGATGCCGTCAAGGTACGCTCGGTCTCCGGGGTGAGGCTGTCGCGCGGCGCGGTGATGGATTGCGATACCGCACGGGCGTTGAACACCTGGGTCGAGCGGGGTGTCAAACCTGCCTTTCGCCGGCGCGGGCCGGTGGTTGAATTGCAGGTGGCGGCGCATTATGCCTGCCGCACCCGCAACAACCAGCGTGGCGCGCGTATCTCCGAACACGGCAAGGGCAAGGCGATCGACATCTCGGCCTTCGTGATGAAGGACGGCGAGGTGATTACCGTCGCGAAGGGCTGGGGGCAGGGCACGACGCTGAAACCGCTCAACAAGGCATGGCGCACGGCTTGCGGGCCGTTCGGTACGGTCCTGGGCCCCAAGGCCGACAGGTATCACTGGAACCATTTCCACCTTGATACGGCCAGCTACCGAAGCGGGCCCTATTGCAAATAGGGCGCAACGGCGCGCACAAGCGGTTGAGAAACCGCTTGTAGCAAAGCGTTTCTCAAGGCTTTGCCACGGCTACTTTTCGGTCAGCTTGAATTCGATCCGGCGGTTCTGGGCGCGCGCCTCGGGGGTATCGGCGGGGTTGACGGGCTGGTATTCGCCAAACCCGTTGGCCGACAGCCGTTCCGGTGGAAACCCGAAGTTTTCGACCAGATAGCGCACCACCGACAGCGCCCGCCCCTGGCTGAGTTCCCAGTTGTCGGCGTATTTCGGATGCCCCAGCAGCGGCGAGTCGTCGGTATGGCCGTCGACCCGGATGATCCAGTCGATCTCGGGCGGGATCTCGGCGGCGACACTGCGCAGGATGCGCGCGACCTTGGCGATTTCGGCCTGGCCTTCGTCCGACAGATCTGCGCTGCCCAGCGGGAACAGTACTTCCGAGGAGAAAACGAACCGGTCGCCCTCTATGCGCACGCCTTCCTGCGCGCCCAGCACGTCGCGCAGCCTGCCGAAGAAATCGGAGCGGTAGCGTTCCAGATCCCTGGCCTGTTCCTGCAAGGCCCGGGTCTCTTCCGCCAGCGCCTTCGCCTCGGCTTCGAGGCGGCGGCGCTCGGTCTCTTCCAACAGGCGGCGCTTGCGTTCCTCGGACGCCGCCCGCGCCAGCGCCGCGTTCAGATCCTGGCCCAGCGTCTGCAACTGCACGTTCGCGGCGGTGTCGCGCGCCTTGTAGTCGTCCAGCAAGGCCTGCAAGCCGCCCAGCTGGGTGCGCAACTCGGCGATCTGCTGATTCAGCAATGCGGTCTGGCGCTGTGCCTCGGTCGAAATCTCGGTCTGCTCGGCCAGTTCGGCACGCGCCCTGGCCAGCAGGGTTTCGCGCTGCTCGGCGGCGCTCAGCCGTTCGGCGGCCTCGCGCTCGGCGGCATCCCGTGCCGCCAGCGCGGCCAGCATCTCGCGGCGCAGTTCGTTGCTGTCGGTGGCGGCGGCCTGTGCCCGTTCCAGCGATTCCAGCGCCTTGAGCAGACGCGCCTCGACCGAGGCGCGGTCCTCGGCGGAGGATGCGGCAGTGCTGCGGGCCGCGTCCAGATCGGCGCGGGCCTGGCCCAGTTCGGTTTCCAGGGCGGCGATGCGGGCGCCGGCCTCGGCCCGGGATGCCGCCAGGTCCTGTTTCAGCGCCGACTGTACCGCGTCGCTCTCGACCTTGGTACGGGCAAGCTGCGCCTCCAGATCGGCCTGGCGCTCGGCGGCCCGGGCACGAACCTCTGCCAGTTCGGCGCCCAGCGTTTCGGCCCGGGTCTCGGCGCTGGCCTGCGTCTCGGCAAGGCGGGCTTCCAGCGCCCGCCGTGTTCCGGCGTTCTCGGCCTGCAAGCGCGCCAGTTCCGCCTCGAACTGCGATTGCGTCTGAACGGTCTCGGCACGCTGGCGGGCCAGTTCCGTTTCCAGCGCCGCGCGTGTCTCGGCGCCCTGGGCCCGCGCCTTTGCCAGCTGTGCCCGCAAGGCCTCTTGCGCCGCGCCCGCCTGCGCCCGTTCCCGCGCCAGATCGGCCTCGAGCGCGGCGCGGGTCTGCGCCGTGCGCGCCTGTGCCGCCTGCAAGTCCGCGCTCAGGGTTTCGCGCGTCTGGGCGTTTTCGCTGCGGATGCGCGACAATTCGGCCTCCAGCGCCCTGACGCGTTCGGCGCCTTCGGACTGGGTCACTTCCATTTGCGCCAGAACCCGTGTCAGGCGTTCGGCCAGTTCATCGCGCGATGCGATATCCTCGCGCGCCCGGGCCATCTGCGCCAGCGCCTCGGCCAGTTTGGTGTCCAACTCGTCGCGCGATGCTTCGGCGGCCGCCAGCAGCGTCAGCGTGTCTTCCGCCTCCTGGCGCTGACGTTCCAGCGCCAGGGTCATCGCGGTCAGTTCCGCATCGGCGTCTTGCAGCTTTTTGCGCAGCGCCTGTGCCGCCGCCGCTTCGGCCAGCCGCGCGGCTTCCTCATCGCTCAGCTTCGCCTCAAGGGATTCGATGCGTTCTCCCAGAGTTTGCGCCCGGATCTGCGCCTCTTGCCCCTTGCCGCGCAGATCGGCCACCATCGCCTCGAGCGCCTCGCGCCGCGCCGCGGCCAGCCGGGCGGCTTCGGCCTGCGCGTCGATCTCCTCGCGGCTCTGCGCCAGGGCGAGGTTCAGCGCCTCCTGCTCGGACAGCAACTCTGCCTGCCGGCCCTGAAGGTCGCTGCGTTCGGCTTCCAGCGCGGCCACTGTCTCGCGCGCGCGGTCGCGATCGGCCAGCAGCGCGGCGACCTGTGCCTCGAACCCGGTGATGCGCGTCTGTGCTGCGTTCAGCGCCGTGTCCTGGCGGTCGCGTTCGGCCGTCAGCGCGGCGATCACACCGGCCTGGCTGGCCAGTTGTGCGCGGGCCGCCTCCAGATCGGACCGGGTGTCACCCAGGGTGGCGTTCAGCGCCCCCATCCGGGCCTGCAACCGGCTGGCCTTGCGTTCCTCGAGCCCCAGCGCGCTGGCCAGTGCGCTGACCTCGTCGGCCAGCGAATCCAGCTCGCTTTTCTGCCCCGAGATGGTTTCGCGCAGCACGAACTGCACCACCATAAAGATGGTCAGCACGAACATCAGCACCAGAAGAAGGCCCGTCATCGCATCCACGAAGCCCGGCCAGATCGAGGCCTGGAACCGGTGCCCGGTGCGGCGCGACAGGGCCATGACTCAGCGTTCCTCCGGGCCGAGGGGGGATTTGGTCCTTACCGGGCGCGGCGGCGGCTGGGCGCCCCGCGACGGTTGCGCGCTCAGCGCCTTGACCAGAAGTTCGATATCCTTGCGCAGTTCGGCCAGGCTTTCCTGGCGGCCGGCCGACATCTCCTCGAGGATGCGCAGCATCTGCACGTCGATGGAACGCAGGCGCATCCGGCTTTCGGCGTCGATGCCTTCGCCCGGGCCCTGGCTGCGCAGCAGTTCGATCAGCGTTTCCTGGCCCAGCGCCACCCGGTCCAGCCCGGCGTTCACGTTGTCGGTCCGGTCCATGCGGTCGTTCATCTGGCCGATCGTGTCGATCAGATCGGCGAGCTTGTGATCCACCGCCGCGCGGCTGTCTTCGGATTGCGCGAACATGTTCTGCAATGCCGCCATCTGTTCGGCCATGTGATCGAGCACCGAGGAGATCACGCCGGTATCGGTGCTGCCGTCCTCGCCCGAGGAAAATCCGACGCGGGTGATCGAGGACAGCCATTCTTCGAGTTCGCGGTAGAACCGGTTCTGGCCGTGCCCGGCGAACAGTTCCAGCAGCCCCACGATCAGCGACCCGGCAAGACCCAGAAGCGACGAGGCAAAGGCCACGCCCATGCCGCCCAGTTGCGACTCGAGCCCGGTCATCAGGCGGTTGAATACCGAAAGGCCCTCCTCGCCTTCCTGCGGCGCCAGGCTGCGGATCGTGTCCACCACCGCCGGTACGGTCGTGGCCAGCCCGTAAAAGGTGCCCAACAGGCCGAGAAAGATCAGAAGATTGGCGATATAGCGGGTGATCTCGCGTTCTTCGTCGATGCGCTGGGCGACGGAATCGAGGATCGAGCGAGAGGAGGTCGAACTCAGCTGCATGCGTGCGCCCCGCGACCTCAGAAGCGACGCCAGCGGCGCCAGCAGTTGCGGCGGGCGGATGGTGTCGTCGGACTCGCCCGAGGCAAAGCTCTCGATCCAGCGGACCGAGCCGATCAGCTGGAACACCTGCCAGAAGCAGGCCAGCACACCGATCACGAACACGAAGGCGATGAAACCGTTCAGGTACGGGTTTGCCTCGAAGACCGGCAGCACCCGGGGCAGCGCGACGAACGCACCGAACCCGGCCAGTCCGAATGCGACGACCATCATGATGATCTGGCGGAACGGCTGCGAAAACTGCGGCCGCGTTTCGCGGTGTGGCTGAGCCATGCTGGCTGGATTCCCGGCGCTCTTCCTGCTCTTGGGCGAACCTACATGGAAATCGCCCGCTTGGCCAAGGCTTTATGGTTGGATGCCGCGCACCCGCTCGGCCAGCCAGTCGAGGTCGGGATCGGCCAGGCCGATCTGCGCCAGATGCGCGGCGGTGTTGAATAGATAGTCGCGGTTCGCGCCCCGCCCGCCATGGGCCCGGGCGATGATACGCGCCTGGTCTTCCAGCGGCATGCCGCCGCAATACTGCGCATGGCCGGGATCGATCACGAAGGTCACGGCGCGCACCCTGGCGCCGCCATGCAGCGTAACCTCGAGCATGCGTTCGAGATAGGCCGACGAGATCAGTTCGCGTTCGCGCAGATAGTCCAGCGTGCGCGCCTCCTCGCCCTCGGCGACGGCCAGTGCCAGTCCGCGGCACATATCGCCCGGGGCTTCGTCCAGCGCCAGCACGAGGCCCGGTTCGGCCTCGGTTCCGCGATGGTGGATAGAGCTCATGCAGAACGACCGGCGATAGCCGTGAAGCGTCGCGGCCACGCTTGCGGCGACGTCAAAGCCCGGGTTCCAAAGCAGCGATCCGTATCCGAACACCCACATCGTCATCTTGCTGGTCCTGTCCCGTTTCGCCCTGTAAACAGCAAAGAGCGGGGCGCGAAAAGGGGCGGGCCATGATCCGGCTGATGAAAATCCTGGTTGTGATCGGGCTGTTGTGGTCGGGCTACTGGTATGCTGCCGGCTACGGGTTGCGCGCGGGCGTTGCGGGCTGGTTTTCGGCGCAGCAGGCGCGCGGCTGGCAGGCCGATTATGCCGGTCTTTCGACCTCGGGATATCCGCTGCGCCATGTCAACATGCTGACCGGTCCGGCGCTGGCCGATCCCGCCAGCGGCATCGCCTGGCAGGCCGACTGGCTGATGCTGGAAAGCCCGGCGATCTGGCCCGGCCGCCAGACCCTGCGATTCGCGCCGACACCGCAGCGGCTGTCATATTTCGACCGAACCGCGGTGATCGAGGCGCAGGACATGGTGGCCGATCTGCATCTGCATCCGGGCATCGCGCTGGAACTGGCGCAGCTGTCGCTGACCGCCGGTCCGTGGCGGGTGTCGGGCCCCGGCGGCACGGTGCTGGGGGGCGACGGGCTGACGCTTGCCATGGTTCAGACCGACCGGCCCGACACCTACCGCTATGACATCGCCGCGCCGGGATTCGCGCCCGGCGACGGCCTGCGCCGGATGGCGCGCGCGACCGAAACGCTGCCCCCGCGTTTCGAGGCGCTGAGCGTCGCCATGGAGATCACCTTCGATGGCCCCTGGGACCGCCGCGCGCTGGAACAGCGGCGCCCGCAGCCGGTGGCCATCGACCTGCGGCTTGCCGATCTGCGCTGGGGGGGGCTGACGGTGATGGCGGCGGGCAAGCTCGCCGTGGATTCCGCCGGTACGCCCACCGGCACGATCTCGGTCAAGGCCGAGAAATGGCGCGAGATGCTGGACATGGCGCGCTCGGCCTGGGACATTCCGCCGGGCGCGATGGACAGCGTCGAACGCGGGCTTGCGCTGCTGGCCCGGATGGGCCGCGACCCCGACGCGCTTGACCTGCAACTGAACCTGCGCGACGGGTTCGTGGCGCTTGGGCCGATCCCGCTGGGCCGGGCGCCGCGGCTGATCCTGCGTTGACCCCTGTTGCCGGGCCGCCTTCACGGAGCGCGCCTGCGGCGCGCACGCCTCTTGTCTCGGCGCCGGCCTTGCGGCCGCCGCCTCGGGTGCCTCCGGCGGGAGTTTTGCGGGCAAGATGAAGACCGTGGCCGGCGCGGATCAGTTCAGCGTGACCTGCGTTGCGATCCGGTCCAGAACGGCGCCCCCGCGGCGCAGTTCGATGCTGCCGGTATAGTCGCCGGGCGGCAGCGGCGGGTCGCCGCGGCGTTTTCCCGCGGCGCGGAAGAACCTGGCCTGGTTTCGGTCGAGCACCATGTCGCGTGCGAGCAGCCGGCCGCCGGGTCCGTCGATTGCAAGGCTGAGGATATCGCCTTCGCGGCCACCGAATGCGAGCGCGAAAACCACCAGTGCCGGGGTGTCGGCCGGCAGGGTCTCGCGGCCCGCGGTCCCGGCGGTGACGGAATCGTAATCCGGGATGGCCTGTGCGAAACCGGCGGCGATCAGCCCGCCGGGGCGGTAATGCGGCGGGTCGAGCCACAGGCTGTGCGGTTCGTCCCGGCAGGTTCCTGTGTCTGCGGCATCGAACGGATCGACGACCGCGCCGTCATGGCGCACAGAGAGATGCACATGCGGGAACTGCGCCCGTCCGCTTTGCCCGACCAGGCCAAGCGGCGCCCCGCGCTCCACGGAATCGCCCCGTTTCACCCGCACCGAGCCGGAGCGCAGGTGGCAATACTGGGTTTCCCAGCCATCCTCGTGGCGGATCAGCACGCCGTTGCCGCATTCGCGACCGGCAATGTCCGCGGCGGTGTCCTCGCTCAGCCCGGTGTCGGGCATGCCGTCGCGGATGGCGGCAACCGTGCCCGGCGCCGAGGCGAGCACCTGTACGCCGCGCACCATGTCGGCGCGTGTTGGCACCGCGAAATCGGTGCCCTTGTGCCCGTCATAGCTGAGATTTCCGCAGCGGTAGTCCTGCGTATCCGGCCCGGGATCGCGGTCGACATATTGCTGGATGTGGCAGACCGTGCCGATATCGCAGCCGATCGGCAGACCGAGCGCGGGTTCGCCCGCCGCGGCCGGCGCGGCGAGCGCCAGCCAGACCGCGGCCATTGCCGCGCGCATCAATCCGCGGTCAGCAGGGGCGGCTTGTTGCCTGAAAGCCGGGGCTTTTCCGGTCCTTCGATGCGCAAATCGAGTTCGCCGTCCCTGACGCCGACCTTGACGACACCGCCCTTGGCCAGCTTGCCGAACAGCAATTCCTCGGCCAGCGGCTTCTTGATGTGTTCCTGGATCACGCGGCCCAGCGGGCGGGCGCCCATCTTGTCGTCATAGCCCCTGTCGGCCAGCCATTCGGCGGCCGGACGCGTAAGTTCGATATGCACGTTGCGGTCCATCAGCTGCGCCTCGAGCTGGAGAACGAACTTTTCGACCACCTGGAGGATCACCTCCTTGGGCAGCGGCGCGAAGGAAATCACCGCGTCCAGCCGGTTGCGGAACTCCGGCGTGAAGGTGCGTTCGACCGCGGCGGTATCCTCGCCCTCGCGGCGGTCGCGCCCGAACCCGATGGCGGACTTGGCCTGTTCGATCGCCCCGGCGTTCGAGGTCATGATCAGTATCACGTTTCGGAAATTGACGGTGCGGCCGTTGTGGTCTGTCAGTTCGCCATGATCCATCACCTGCAACAGGATGTTGTAGACATCCGGGTGCGCCTTCTCGATCTCGTCAAGCAGCAGTACGCAATGGGGGTGCTGATCGACGCCGTCGGTCAGCATACCGCCCTGATCGAACCCGACATAGCCCGGCGGCGCGCCGATCAGGCGGCTGACCGCATGTTTTTCCATGTACTCGGACATGTCAAAGCGAAGCAGTTCGACGCCCAGGATATCGGCCAGTTGCCTGGCAACCTCGGTCTTGCCGACGCCGGTGGGGCCGGTGAACAGGTAGTTGCCAATGGGCTTTTCCGGTTCGCGCAGGCCGGCACGGGCCAGTTTGATGGCGCTGGACAGGGCGCTGATGGCCTTGTCCTGCCCGAATACCACCCGCCTGAGCGAAGTTTCCAGATCCTTCAGCAGTTCGGCGTCGTCCTTGCTGACGTTCTTGGGCGGAATGCGGGCGATCTTGGCAACCACGGCCTCGACCTCCCTTGTGCCGATGGTCTTGCGCCGCTTGGATTCCGCCACCAGATGCTGCGCCGCGCCGGCCTCGTCGATCACGTCGATGGCCGAGTCGGGCAGTTTGCGGTCGTTGATATAGCGCGCCGCCAGTTCGACTGACGATCTGATCGCGTCGGCGGTGTATCTGACGCTGTGGTGTTCCTCGAAATAGGGTTTCAGCCCCTTGAGGATCTTCACAGTGTCCTCGACCGAGGGTTCGTTGATGTCGATCTTCTGGAACCGGCGCGACAGCGCGCGGTCCTTCTCGAAATGCTGGCGGAATTCCTTGTAGGTGGTCGATCCCATGGTGCGCAGCTTGCCGCCCTGAAGTGCCGGCTTCAGCAGGTTGGAGGCGTCCATCGCGCCCCCTGATGTGGCGCCGGCGCCGATCACGGTGTGGATCTCGTCGATGAACAGCACCGCGTCGGGGTGGTCTTCCAGTTCGCTCACCACGGCCTTGAGGCGTTCCTCGAAATCGCCGCGATAGCGGGTGCCGGCCAGCAGCGCGCCCATGTCTAGCGCATAGATCGTTGTGTTGGCCAGAACCTCGGGGGTTTCGCCCGCGACGATCTTGCGGGCCAGCCCCTCGGCGATGGCGGTCTTGCCGACGCCGGGGTCGCCGACCAGCAGCGGGTTGTTCTTGCGCCGCCGGCACAACACCTGGATACAGCGTTCGACCTCTTCGTCGCGCCCGATCAGCGGATCGATCCCGCCGCCGCGCGACTTGGCGTTCAGATCGACGCAGAACTTGCCCAGCGCGCTTTCCTTCTGGTCCACCTCGGCCGCGCCGCGGGGGTCCTCGGCCGGTTCCTCGGCCCCCGAAACCGGGCGGGCTTCGCCGAAGGCGGGGTTCTTGGCGACGCCATGGGCGATGAAATTCACCGCGTCATAGCGCGTCATGTCCTGTTCCTGGAGGAAGTAGGCGGCGTTGCTTTCGCGTTCGGCAAAGATCGCGACCAGCACGTTGGCGCCGGTCACTTCGGTGCGCCCCGAGCTTTGCACATGAATCGCGGCGCGCTGGATGACGCGCTGGAACGCGGCGGTCGGGACCGCCTCGGAGCCGTCGATATCCGTTACCAGGTTCGACAGATCGTCATCCACGAACTCGGCCAGGGTGGTGCGCAATTCGTCCATGTCGACATTGCAGGCGCGCATGACGCGCACCGCGTCGGGTTCGTCCAGCAGCGCCAGCAGCAGATGCTCGAGCGTGGCGAACTCGTGGCGCCGTTCGTTCGCCAGCGCCAGCGCGGCATGGATCGACTGTTCAAGTGTGCTCGAAAATGAAGGCACGTGCGTGCTCCTCTGATCTTGGGCCGGTCGGAGGCGGAACCGGGCCGTCCCTCCGGGCCAACCATGTCGTCATACTCTTAGAGTTTGGTTGATCGTCGCCCGGCTTCAAGGGTTTTCTTTCATTTATTGGTCACATTTACCGATACCGTTGCCCCGGCGTGAAGGTGCCGGTTCAGAATTTGTCCTTGCGGGCGCGGATTTCGGCAAACACGGCCGCCGGATCTGCGCCCGTCATCCCCAGGTTGTGCTGTACCCCGGTCTCGCCGGCGCGCAGGAAAGGGTTGGTGGCCAGTTCCAGCGACAGGAGCGAGGGCACCGTCGGTTCGCCGCGGGCGCGCATGGCGGCGATTTCGTCCAGCCGCCGCGCCAGATCCGCGTTTTCGGGTTCGATGGTCCGGGCGAAGCGGCCGTTGGCCTGGGTGTATTCGTGCCCCGAACAGACCAGCGTATCGCCCGGCAGTGCCGCAAGCCTGGACAGCGACGCCCACATCTGGCCGGCGTCGCCCTCGAACAGGCGCCCGCAGCCCAGCGCCATCAGGCTGTCGCCGGTGAACACCGCGCTGCTTTGCGGCATGTGATAGGCGACATGGCCGACGGTATGGCCGCTGACCTCCATCACCTCCACCGGCTCGCCGCCGATCTCGAACCGGTCGCCGGGGCTCACGGCGCGATCCAGCGGCGGCAGACGCCCGGCATCGGCGGCCGCACCGATCACCTGCGCGGGATATCGGGCCAGGATTTCAGCCAGCCCGTCGACATGGTCGTAGTGGTGATGCGTCAGCAGAACATGGCTCAGCCGCCATCCCCGCGCCGTCAGTTCAGCGAGGATCGGCGCGGCTTCGGGCGCGTCGACGAGGGCGGTGTCGCCGTTGGCCGGATCATGGGCCAGAAACGCGTAATTGTCCGCAAGGCAGGGAACGGTGACGATCTCGAGAGGCATGGCGTTTCGCCCTTTCATTGTTAGACTGGCCCAAGCTTGGACGAACAGACGGGTGCCCGCAATGCATCTCGACGTGCAGGATCTGCGCAACTTCTATTACCGCAGCACGCTGGGCCGTGCGGCGCAGGCGTCGGTGCGCGCCTGCATGCAGCAGATATGGCCCGAGGCCAAGGGCCAGACGGTGCTGGGCTATGGTTTTGCGGTGCCGCTCCTGCGCCCCTACCTGGCCGATGCCCGCCGGGTGATTGCGCTGATGCCCGGGCCGCAGGGGGTGATGCCCTGGCCCGCGGGAATGCCAAACGTGTCGGTGCTGTCGGACGAGACACGCTGGCCGCTCGAAACCGGGCGGGTGGACAAGCTGGTACTGTTGCACGGGCTGGAGGCGTCAGAACATCCGTCGGACCTGTTGCAGGAATGCTGGCGTGTGCTTGGCCCCGGGGGCAAGGCCCTATTCATCGTGCCCAACCGTGCAGGTCTCTGGTCGCGCTCGGACGCGACGCCGTTCGGCTATGGCCGTCCCTACACGATGGGCCAGCTCGAAACCCAGTTGCGCGTGCACCAGTTCCTGCCCGAACGTCACGGCGCGGCGCTTTATCAGGTGCCATCGGCGAAACGGTTCTGGCTGAAATCAGGGCCGCTGTTCGAGAAGATCGGTGCCCGGCTGCCGACCTTCCTGGCCAGCGGCGTGTTCCTGGTCGAGGCCAGCAAGCGGGTGCAGCCGCAGGGTTCGTTCATCGGCAAGGCGCAGAAACGCGCGGCAAAGGCGCTTGAAGGCGTGGCCAAGCCCGCCTGAAGCGGCGCGCCCCGGCGTGGCGCGGGCGCGGCCGGACGGCCCGGCCGTGCGCCGGGCCGCACCTGCCCCGGATCGGCCCTGCCTGACTCGCCGGATCCGGGCAATCCGGTCAGAATTTCGCGGCCCAAAACGCGCGCAAACGGTCGCAGTCTGGCTAACTGCCCGAAAACGTTCGTTTTCCACCTTGCGTTGATTGTGCTATCGCATGTTGCGGGGCGGGGAGTGCTCTGCTACATCCCCGGTGATTTTGCTGCCCTGCCGTTCAGGCGGGGTTTTGTCACGCCCCCGGACGCCGCCGACCGTCGGCCAACCGGGGCCAGATATCGGAAGGGTGGACGTGTCCGAACCAGCTTCGATTGCCGCAAGCATCGCCGAGCGCTATGCCACTGCGATCTTCGAGATCGCGCAAGACAACAAGAACCTCGACGGTCTCGAATCCGGCATCGGCGATCTGGATGCCGCCCTGACCGAAAGCGCCGATCTGCGTGCCCTGATCGGTTCGCCGCTGATTTCGCGCGACGAGCAGAAGGCCGCCATTTCCGCCATTGCCAGCAAGATGGGGCTCGCCCCGGTGCTTGGGAAGTCGCTGGCGCTGATGGCCGAAAAGCGACGCCTGTTCGTGGTGCCGCAACTGATCGCCGCGCTGCGCGTCCTGCTGGCGGATGCGCGCGACGAAGTGACCGCCGAGGTCGCCAGCGCAAAGGCGCTGACCAAGGCGCAGACCGAAAAGCTGGCCGCGACGCTGACCGAACGCGTCGGCAAGACCGTTACCATAAATGCGACCGTCGATGAAAACCTCATCGGCGGTCTTGTCGTCAAGGTGGGCTCCAAGATGATCGACACCTCGATCCGCTCGCAGCTCAACTCCCTCCAGAATGCAATGAAAGAGGTCGGATAAATGGGTATCCAAGCAGCAGAGATTTCTGCGATCCTGAAGGACCAGATCAAGAATTTCGGCCAGGAGGCCGAGGTTGCGGAAATCGGCCGCGTGCTGAGCGTCGGCGACGGCATCGCCCGCGTCTACGGCCTCGACAACGTGCAGGCCGGCGAGATGGTCGAGTTTCCGGGCGGCATCATGGGCATGGCGCTGAACCTGGAAAACGACAACGTCGGCGTCGTGATCTTCGGGTCGGACCGCGACATCTAGGAAGGCGACACCGTCAAGCGCACCAATTCGATCGTCGACGTGCCGATCGGTGACGAGTTGCTGGGCCGGGTCGTGGACGGCCTGGGCAACCCGATCGACGGCAAGGGTCCGATCAAGACCGACAAGCGCGGCATCGCCGACGTCAAGGCGCCGGGCATCATC
>JBKEDD010000044.1:0-10987 GCA_047975215.1 Jhaorihella sp. | reverse complement strand
TATATGTGAAGCCAAGGCGATGGATCAGATGGCGCGACAGCATGGCCGGGGTTGCACTCAGGCCGTGTTCCGCACCCAGAGCCTCGGCCAGTTCCGGCATGGTGATATCGGGCCGCGCTTCAACCTGCCTCTTCAACCAGTCTGAAACCGCATCCAGCTTGCTCCGTCGTGGACGGCCCTGCGGCGCGGCTTTGACGCCACCGGTTCGCTTCTTGCGCTGCATGATCCGTACCGCGCTTGCAGCCGATATACTAAAACGCCGAGCGGCTTCATTGCAAGACAGGCCTTCGTCCACCAACGCGACGACCCTCTCTCGTATATCCAGTGATAGCGATTTGCCCATGATCCACCTCCACATATGGTGAATCACAAAAATGGTCCCATGGGAATCCAGCCGATTCAGATTTCAGGGACGACGCTCTAGAACAAAATTAACGGGAAATAAAGATATTCCTGAGTGGATCGGTGGGTTTGGCAGAGCGATTCGCAGTCTGGTGCGTAGATTTCCCTGGGTTTGGTGCTGAGGCTTAAGAAAGTTGCGAGATCTTGAAATAATATTGCGCGTAGCTGCGGGGTGGTTATAACTTTCTCAACTTCCCGATTTAGGAGCGAATCATGCCCATGACCCGCCTGGACGAGATCGACCGTAGGATCCTGTCGGAACTTCAAGGTGATGGCCGGATGACCAATGTCGAACTGGCCAGGCGGGTCGGCATCTCGGCGCCGCCCTGTCTGCGGCGGGTGCGCTCGCTTGAGGACTCGGGGCTGATCCGGGGCTATCATGCCGATGTGAACGCCCGCGATCTGGGCTTTGAGGTGCAGGTGTTCGTCATGGTCGGGCTGGACAGCCAGGCCGAAAGCGAGCTTTCGGCCTTCGAGGAACGCTGCCGCAACTGGCCCTTGGTGCGCGAATGCCACATGTTGAACGGCGAGGTGGATTTCATCCTGAAATGCGTGGCCCCCGACCTTTCGGGTTTCCAGAGTTTCCTGACCGGCCACCTGCTGACCACGCCGAACGTGGCCAGCGTCAAGACCTCGCTGGTGATCCGATGCGCCAAGGATCGCCCGGGCGTGCCGTTCGATGTGCTGGAAGAGCGGCTGAACCGCAGCGCCTGAGATCAGGCGCTGAGCGCGTCGATCTGCCCGTCGCCGGCGCGCGGCAGCACCTGCGGGCCGAAATCGGACAACTCGCGCACATGCGGGAACAGGTTCAGATAAAGCGAGCGCATGGCATGCGAGATCACCCGCACTGCATTGACGCCGGGGTGATAGGTCTCGAACTCGAGCCCACCCAGGCGAATGACCGCATGACGCGGAAGGCAGATGTGAAACAGCTCGACCGGGGTCGGCGGCGCGGTTTCGACAACGCTCATCCCGTCGACGAATTCCCGCACCGGGATCAGCGCGGGATGGCCGCCCATGATCTTGCGCAGATGGCCGGGCGTGCGCAGTATTCTGGCCGATGGGCCTGCAACGATGCATGACATGGGGCGCTGGAGGCCGAAACTTTCGGCCATGATGCGCGTCAGGCGATGGCTGCGCCCCCGGGCATCGCGGCGCCCCGGCACGACGGTCGTGCTGCCTTTCCACAGCAGCGGCTGGGCGGTGCCGTCCTGCGTGACGATCCGGTCACCGGGAAGCAGATCTTCGATGGCGACCGGGCCGCTATCGGTTTCGATCAGCGAGCCGCGCGAGAACGCGCAGAATGCGTCTTCGAACAGCGGCAGTGCGGGGGCGATATGGCGGGTTTCAGCGATATCGCCATTGGGCATGAGTGACATGACATCGTAGCGGCGCAACTGCGGCCGGTTGCGGGCCCGCAGCGCCGCCGGATCCTGAAGAAGCGCATTGGTCTGGACTGCATTGCGTGCCGCACGCGCCAGCGTGTGGGGGATCGTCATGACTCGGCCCTTTCGTTTCGGGTCGCATCTGCGTCGGCCCCCACCGACAACGTCAGATGGACACTTGATAAGTGATCATCTGCATCGCCGGAAACATGGCGAAATAAGGGCCAAATTGTCAAATTTTCCGCAGAATATGCGATTTATTCATGTTCAATTGCGCTGGATGGGCGGAATTGTCTCGATAATTGGAAACAATGCTGCCATAATTTCCGCACATTTGCTTCGTACCTGCCCCGCCCGGTGGCGGGATGGGTACCAGGGCCCGGGGCCGGTCAGGGGCGGCGACCGGGGCCGGGGCCGGGATGACAGCACCGGCTGAGATGCCGGCGCCGTGTTGATTCGGCATCAGCCGCAGGCGCGCTGCGCCTGTTGTGCCGTCCGGCGGCTGATGAATTCGACGCGGCGGGCGCCCCGGGTCCAGGGCATCTGCGCCTCACAGGTCCGGGCGGTTTCAGTCACCGATTGGATAAAACGTGCCTTGGGCTTCATATTGAATCTCCTGCCATGGATTTCGGCCGCTTGGCCGTATCTTCGATGGCGTCAGTGTTGCGGGCCATTGGGGCAGAGATTTGTTCGCACCGGGGAATTCGGATGAAACCGCCCGGCCGGGCGAACATGCTGCGGGGGGCCGGGCGGCGCATGCGACAATGCGTTGTGCAGGAACGGAAATCAGCCGATCTTCCGGGATGTCCGCGGCCCCGTTCTGGCGCCGCAACCGCGGATTAAGGCGGGATCGGCGCCGGGGCGGTCACAATCCGCGCCCGCCAGCCCCACGGATACGAAGGCCGCCGGGTTGGCCGGTTGTGCCCCCCGATTGCCAGCGATCCGGTTCGTGCCCGATCCCGGCGCCGAGGCGCGGGTGCGAGATGGCCGGGCGTTTCGGATGGTTGCGCCGCACCATCCGACCGCGCCGTTTGCCCGGGCTCGCAATGTGTCGAATCGCGATTCCGTGCGGCTAGAGCCGGATGGCCGAGAGCAGGCGGCCGTAGTCGGCCTCGTTGGCATGGGTGGCGCGGCGGTAGGAATAGAACCGCGACGGGTCGGAAAAGGTACAATGGCCGGTCCACTCGGCGGTGCCGATGCCGGCGGCCCTAAGCCGGTGCAGCCCGTAGCCCGGCAGGTTGAAGAGGGCGCGATCACCCCTGCCGCCGGCGAAAAAGCGGGTGTTGCCCGGATCCTCGTCAAGAAAGGTGGAAACGAATTCCGGCCCGACCTCGTAGGCATCCGGGCCGATCGACGGACCGATCACCGCCACGGTGCGGGCGCGCCGGGCGCCCAGCGCCTCCATCGCCGCGAGCGTCGCCTCAAGCACCCCGTCGAGCGCGCCGCGCCAGCCGGCATGGGCCGCGCCGATCACCCCGGCGCCGGTATCGGCAAACAGTACCGGCTGGCAATCCGCGGTCAGCACCGAAAGCGCCAGCCCCGGGACGTTCGTCACCATGGCGTCGGCGCGCGGCGCATCGCTCAGCGGGCCGGTCACGGTCACGACATCGGCCGAATGCACCTGATGCACGCCCACCAGTTCGGCCGGGTCGAGATGCAGCGCGGCGGCGGCGCGCTGGCGGTTCATCGCCACCGCCGCCCTCTGGTCGGACGATCCGGGCCCGCAATTGAGGCCCGCGAAGATCCCCGATGACGCGCCGCCGCGCCGGGTGAAGAACCCGTGCCGCAACGGGCCAAGCCGGTCGGACTTGAGGATTTCCAGCATCATGCGTTCAACCCGGGTGGTGGTGCCGCACCGGGCGAAAAAACCCCCAGCACCTTGAACAGGTTTCCCATTTCATCGTCATGCGTCAACCTGTGAAGCGCGCCCGCCAGATCGTCGCGCCCCGGCTCTGTCAGCCGCGCCGCCAGTGCCTGTGCGCGGGCCGCGATACCCAGCCGTTGCAGGAAAAGCCCCTGTGTCGTCAGGCGGCTATGGGCGGCGCCGGCGGTGCGGGCGGCGTTGGCCAGCGTCTCGAAATCGACATGCGCCGTCAGATCGGCCGCCCCGGGATCGGCCAGAATATCGGTGTAGCGATGGCCCCGCATCGCCTGCAACGTGTCGCCCAGGCTGCGCCAGTCGCCATAATCGACGATCAGCGCCGCGCCGCCGTGCCCGGCGATTCGGCGCGCCAGCGCATCGGCCACCGGCAGGGCGGCGGTGCAGAGCTCGACCAGATCGCCCTGCCGCGTATCCTCCAGACGATGCGCAAGGGCCGGTTGCGGCGCCCGTGCGCCCAGGCCAAAGCACAGCGCCCCGTCGCGCAGCCCGATCAGCCGTTCGCGCCAGCCGTCGCCGTCGCGCAAGAACTGGCGGATCGGCAGCGCGTCGAAGAATTCGTTGGCGACAAGAAACAGCGGCCGGTCATCGGGCAGTGCCTCGGCGCGATCGAGCCAGCGCACGTCATGGCCGGCAAGCGCGCGGCGCTGCGCGGCGCGCAGCACCGGCGAGGCCTCGACCAGTTGAATCGCGGCGGCGTCAAGAAACCCCGGCACCATGCGGGTGGCGCGCAGCAGGTCGGCCATCAGCGTGCCGCGCCCGGGGCCGAGTTCGGCCAGCGTGAACGGTGCCGGGCTTCCTTGTTCGATCCAGCTTTGGGCCAGGCACAGGCCGATCAGTTCGCCGAACATCTGGTTGATTTCGGGTGCGGTGGTGAAATCGCCCGCCCCGCCCAGCGGATCGCGGGTGACGTAATAGCCCCATCGCGGATGCAGCAGGCAATCGGTCATGTAGTCGGCCACGGTTATCGGGCCCGCCTGGCGGATGCGCGCGGCGAGGGCGGATACAAGCGTCATCGCAATGCGCGCGCGCGCAGGATCATCCACAGCCCCAACAGGATCATCGGCAGCGACAGCGCCTGGCCCATGGTCAGCCCGTAGCCGCCGACATGAAAGGCCAGTCCCAGAGGGTTGCCGGGAGACACGAACTGGGCATCCGGCTGGCGCAGAAATTCGACGGCAAAGCGGGCCAGCCCGTAGCCCGCGAGGAAAACGCCGGTGACGAGGCCGGGGCGGCGCAACCCGCCGCGCCGGTAGACCAGCCAGAGCAGGACCGCGCCCAGCACCAGCCCCTCCAGCGCCGCCTCGTATAGCTGCGAGGGGTGGCGGGCGCAAAGCCCTTCGATGCCCGGGCAGTGCTGCGCCGCGGGGCCGGGAAACACGACGCCCCAGGGCAGATCGGTGGGCCGGCCCCAAAGCTCGGCGTTGATGAAGTTGGCGATCCGCACCAGCAGCAGCCCCGGCGGCACGCCATGGGCGATAAGATCGGCAGCGGGCAGGCGGGGGATGGCGTGGCGGGCTGTGAAAATCCAGGCGGCCACGACCACGCCCAGAAACCCGCCGTGAAACGACATGCCGCCCTGCCAGACCTTCAGGATCTCGGCCGGGTGGGACAGATAGTATGCCGGCTGATAGAACAGAACAAAGCCCAGCCGTCCGCCGGCGATCACGCCGATGACGATCCAGGTCAGCAGTTGTTCGATCTGCTCGGGCGTCATCGGCGGGCCGGTGTCGGGCCAGAGGCCGGGCCGGCGCACCGCCGCGACCGCCATGCGCCAGGCGATCAGGATGCCTGCGATGTAGCCCAGCGCGTACCAGCGCAGCGCGAAGTCGATCCCGAACAGCGAGATCGAGAACAGTTCGGGCGAAACGTCGGGAAAGGGGATCATGGCCTGCATGGTCGATTGAATGCCCGTGGCGGCGCGGCAAAGTCAACCTTGCCGCGCCGCCGCTTGCGCCCCATATAGGGGGCAGCCGAAACCCGATGACCAAGGCAGGGATCACGCCATGCAGAGCCGCAGCAAGATTCTCGACGACATGTCCCGTTTGATGACCAACGCGATGGGCGTGGCGCAGGGCGCGCGCGCGGAGGCCGAAACCGCCATGAAGGGCATGCTGGACCGCTGGCTGGCGGACCGAGATTTCGTCACCCGCGAGGAATTCGACGCGGTTCGCGCCATGGCGCAGAAGGCCCGCGAGGAAAACGCGGCGCTGGAAGATCGTATTGCCGCGCTTGAGGCGGCGAAGAAACCCGCCGCCAAATCCGCCGCGAAACCGCGTGGCAAGGCCGCCGACAAGACCTGACCGGCGCGCGGCGCCGACCGGGCTGTGGTTGCGTCAGGTGCGCACCGCGACGAGAAGGTCCATGACGTTGGTGCCGGTGGGGCCGGTGATCAGCAGCGCGCCCCTGGCGTCGAGAAAGGAACCGGTGTCGGCGGCCGCCAGCGCCGCGGCTGCGCCCGGCCCCCAGGTCGTGCCATCGACGATGCCGCCGGCCGCATCGGTCGGCCCGTCGGTGCCGTCGGTACCTCCGGCCACGACGCAGAGGTCCGGGGTTTGCGCGATCTCGCGCGCCAATGCCAGCGCCAGCGCCTGATTGCGCCCGCCCCGGCCGGGATTTTCGGGCAGCACGAGGGTCGGTTCGCCTCCCAGAACGATCGCGCCGGCCCCCATGGCGCGCAGGCGCGGACCCCATCGCGCGGCCAGCGCGTTCAGATCGTCATGCAGCGCCTCCTGGTTGTGCAGGACGCGCAGGCCGCGCGCCTCGGCCGCCCGCGCCGCCGCGTCGCGGGCGGTGGCGTTGCTGGCCACGATACGCGCGTTGCAAGCGAAGGCGCGCGGATTTGGCGCGATGCCGATCCCCGATCCGATAACGCCAAGGTCATCGCCCGGAACGTCCGAGATTGCCAGAACATCGGCCTGCAAGCCGCGGAAATTCCGCAGCAGGCCCCCGCCCTTGATCCGGCTCAGCTTGCGCCGCGCGGCATTCATCGCGCCGATATCCATGCCGCAGGCCAGCAGCCGCCGGTTCAGCGCCGCAATGTCCTTGAGCGTGCAGCCCGCAACCGGATCCTCGGCCAGCGAGGATGCGCCGCCCGAAACCAGCAACAGCAGCCGTGACCCCGGCGCCATCGCCGCGACCGCCATGCGCAGTGCCCGCCCGGCGGTCAGGCTGCGGGCGTCCGGTACCGGATGGGCGGCTTCGATCAGGCGCACATGACCGGGCAGGCCGCCGCCATGGCCGTCTTTCGTTACCACAAGGGCGGGAACCGGACCGAATCGCGCAAGTGCCGCGTGCGTCATGGCGGCGGCCGCCTTGCCGACCGCCAGTACCTGGTCGGGCGGTTGCACGGTCTCCAGCGCGGTCCGCGTTGCCGCGAAGCCGTCCACCGCGCCGACGCCGGCCCGCCAGATGGCCAATGCGGCATCATGCGTGCGCCGTGCCACCGTTCAGACCTCCATCCAGATCGTCACAGGCCCGTCATTTACCAGTTCCACCGCCATATCCGCCCCGAACCGCCCGGTCTCAACCGCGATACCCTGCGCCGCCAGTTGCGCGGCGAAATGCGAATAAAGCCGCTCGCCCGTATCGGGTGGCGCGGCGGCAGAGAAACCGGGGCGGTTGCCGCGCGAGGTATCCGCGGCCAGCGTGAACTGGCTGACCACCAGAGCGCCACCGCCGGTATCGAGAAGGGACCGGTTCATCTTTCCCGCCCCGTCGCGGAAGATGCGCAGACGGGCGATTCTGGCGGCCAGTTGGGCGGCCTGTGCCTCGCTGTCGCCCTGCATGGCGCAGACAAGCACCAGCAGCCCGGCGCCGGTCCGGCCGATGGTTTCGCCATCAACCGCGACGCTTGCGCGCGCAACCCGCTGGATCAGGGCGCGCATATGGCTTTATCCGCTGTCATCCGCGCCAGTCCGCGATCTCGTCGAGCGTCGCGCGGCCGGTTCGGAAGGAATTGGCCGGATGATCGGTGTCGGAGAATCCGAATGCGATACCGCACAGGATCTGGCGGTCGTCGGGAATGGCGAAATGACCGTGCAGGAACGGCGCGAATCCGGCTACCGCGGCCTGCGGGATGCTGGCCACGCCCAGCGCCTCGGCGGCCAGGGTGAACGCTGTGATGAAGCCGCCGCAATCGAGCACGCCATAGGGGCCGAGATCGGCCGGGCTGGACAGGATCGCGCAATGAGGCGCACCGAACAGGGCGAAGTTCTGCGCCGCCTGGCGCGCCGATGCGGCGCGGTCGCCCTTCTCGACTCCGACCGCCTTGTAGAGGCTCCAGCCGCAGTCGCGGCGGCGATCCTGGTAGACGCCGCTATAGCGGGTCGGAAACGCGATATCGGGGCGTGGTACGCCGGCATGTGCCTGCTGCATCAGCGCGGTGCGCAAACGTTCGGTTTCGGCGCCGCTGGTGATGGTGAGCTGCCAGGGTTGCGAGTTGCACCATGAGGGTGCACGCCCCGCCGTGGTGACGATACGTTCGATCGTCTCGCGGGGCACCTGATCGGGGCGGAAGGCGCGGCAGGAATGACGGCGGCGCAGCAGTGCATCAAGCTGGATCAGGTCGGGTGTCATGTGCGTGCAATCCTCGCTCGGGTTTGGGGGCAGAATGGCGGGGCCGGGTGCCGACCGCAAGGGCCGGGGTGTGTGCGGAATTGCGCGCGCGCGCACGTTCCGGATCTGGCGGGACGGCATTCCTGTCTGAATGTCACCCTTGTATCAAGGATGAGCTTATATGGTTGAAAAATCATACACTTCCGGCCTGTGGCCGTTGCCTGACGATCCGTTCCGCGCCTTTGGGTCGCGGCCGGCCGACTGGCTGAGCCCGGCCACCGACGCTTCGGTCGGCGAAAGGGGGCAGGACATCGGCATGGAACTGCCCGGCGTCGCCGAGGACGACATCGAGCCGACCGTCGAAAACGGCGTTGTCACCGTTCGCGGCGAAACAAGACCGAGCAGGAGAAGAAGGGCGGCACCTGGCAATTCAGCAAAGCCAGTGCGGCGCCTTCTGCCGGTGTTCCGGCTGCCCGAGGACGCCGGGCGACAAGGCCCAGGCGCGGATGAAGGATGGCGTGATGCACATGACAGCGCCGAGGCCGAAGTCGAGAAGTCGAGAAAGATCGCCATCTCGCGCGGGTAGGCCGGCCGACGGCCGGGGTCACTGCTCCATCGCGGCCAGATAGCCGACCCCGGCCGCGACCAGCAGCGCGAGAATCACCGCCGCTGTCACCTTGATCGCCGACCAGGGCCGTTCGCCCCGAACCTGGCCCGTGCGGCCGTTGACGACGAACCGGTAGGTCTTGCCGCGGTATTTGTAGGCGGCCAGCCAGACCGGCAGCAGGATATGCTTGAAGGTCACGTCGGAAACCCTGGTGCTTATGGCGTGGATACGCTGCTGATCGCCGCCGATGTCAAAGCGCACGTCGCGTGCGATGGTCTGGTCCATCCGGGTGCGCGCCTCGCCGAAACCGTCCCTGAGTTCGACCGTATAGGCCTCTGCCCGGAACCCGGCCAGGTATTGCGGCTGATAGGGTTCCAGCGCGGCCAGATCCCAGGGTTGCAGCGCGTCGGTATAGGCTTTCGGCAGGCTGTTTGACGCCAGCACCAGCACATCGTCGAAGAACCGCGCCACCCGGCCCGAGGCCGGGGCCCAGCTGACCCGGGCCACGCGTTCCTGCACCCGCTTGCCGTCGCGCATCACGGTGCGGGTTTCGTAATATATCGTGCCGCGTTCGCCCCGATAGCTGGATTTCGTGTCGGCGTCGAACGTCCAGTAGGGCACATAGATGCCCTGCATCCGACGCCCCTTGCGGGCGTATTCCCGCAACCCCCCGGGCGCCAGCCACAGGCGGCCCAGCCAGTCGGTCATCGCCTTGCGCGCACTTGTCTCGTCAAGGGCGAAGGGCAGCACGCCGCGGGGCTTGATCTGGCGGTGGGCGCCTGTGCCCGTCACCACGGGCGTCGCGCAGAACGGGCATTCGGCGGCATGGCTGGCGGGGTCGAACTCGAACTTTGCGGCGCAGTTGGGGCATTGTACGACCCGTTTCTCCTCGATCTCGGCCTCGGGCAGATGGCGCGCGATGGCGGCCTCGAAATCCAGTTCGCTCAGCGCCGATCCGCGCCATGGCCCGCCCTCGACCGGCTGGGTGTTGCCGCAATGCGCGCAGACCAGCATCCCTTCGGCGGGGGTAAAGCGCATGTCGGCGCCGCACTGGTCGCAGGGAAAGCGGTGCTCCTCGGGTGCGGCGGGGGCGCGGGTATCGGGCATGTGCTGACCTCGGGCGGGAAAGCGGCGTATGGGCGGCGTTCGGGCGGCGTGCCCTCCCGGGGGCGCGTCAGCCGGAAGCGGTCGGGGTGCTCAGGCGCCCGGCGGCGGCGGCGGCAGGATCGTGAACAGCTGCGCCAGTTCCGCCACCTCTCCGGCGGTCTTCCAGCCGTCCTGACCGGCGGTCCAGACGTGGGTGTCGCGCGTGAGTTCGCCCCGTCCGGCCATCTGGCCCATGGTGGCGCGCGAGTACGGGCCGCGGGTCTGCCCGTTCTCGGCGATGTGCCAGACCTTTTCGACGGGCGGGGGCGGCGGGGCGGGGGTGCGCGCCGGTGCTGCGCCCCAGGGGCCGGCTACCGGGTTTGATTGCGCCATCTGCGCGGCCATGGCCATGCCCATTCCCGCGCCCAGCCCCGCGGCCATGCCGCCGCCGGCCTGGTTATGGGCCGCCGCCGTCATCGCCTCGGCGGCGGAATACTGGGTAAAACTGCCCAGATCGCCCGCCAGCCCCATCGAGGTGCGCTTGTCCAGCGCCGCCTCGACCGCGGGGGGAAGCGAGATGTTCTCGATATATAGCTCGGGGATGCTCAGCCCGTAGCCCTCCAGGGTCGGCGTGATCTCGGTCGCGATGAGCCGGCCGAGATCGGCGGTGTTGGCGGCCATGTCCAGTACCGGGATGCCGGATGCGGCGATGACGCGGGAAAACTCCTGCACAATGATGTTGCGAATCTGGAAGCTGATCTCGTCCATGGTGAATTCGCCGTCGGTGCCGACGATCTCGACAAGAAAGCGCGCAGGATCGCTGACGCGCACCGAATAGGTGCCGAAGGCGCGGATACGGGTCGGGCCGAATTCGGGATCGCGCAGCATGATGGGATTCTTGGTGCCCCATTTCAGGTCGTTGAACCGGGTGGTGGCGACGAAGTAGATTTCGGACTTGAACGGGCTTTGAAAGCCGTGATCCCAGTGCTGGAGCGTGGTCATGACCGGCATGTTGTTGGTTTCGAGCATGTAGAGACCGGGGGTGAACACATCCGCGAGCTGGCCTTCGTG
>JBKEDD010000043.1:0-4188 GCA_047975215.1 Jhaorihella sp. | reverse complement strand
TCTCCCAGCCAGGAAAGCGTAGCCGAAAACTCCAGCTTCAAACGGTCCAGTTTTCAGGGGGCAGAGCAATGAACCGGCGCGAAGACCTCCAAGGCAACAAGGCGTCCGGTATGCATCTGCATGAACGCCAGGAACTGCTTGCGCGACAGCTTCTTGCCTCCTCCTGTCGCTCGATGCAATTGAAAGACCTGCTTGGCCAGGTCAAAGCTGGTGATCGAGGCGCCCATGATGGCCTTTCCTCCTGAGCCTTTACGGATTAACTGAGCACAATGGGGTCTGCTCCGGCTGAGTGCAGAATGACACCTTAAGAGCCGAGGACGCGTTTTCCATATTCGCGCAGGTTGCCTTTGGGATCGACGTATCGGTACAGGGTGACGGGTTTCACGCTCAGTTCACTGCACAGCTCTGAAACGGATGTGTCTCGGTTGGCCATTGCGGCCTGTGCCATCCGGACCTGGGATTTGGTGAGTGCGAACTTTCGCCCGCCTTTGCGCCCTCGAGCACGGGCGGCTTGCAACCCAGCCATTGTGCGCTCCCGGATCAATTCGCTTTCAAATTCAGCGAGCGCTGCAAAGATGCCAAATGACAACCGACCTGCTGCGGTGGTCGTGTCGATTTGTGCCCCCTGGCCTGTCAGCACCTTCAGGCCGACACCGCGCTCTGACAGTAAGGTCGTCGTTTTCACCAAGTGGTTCAGACTGCGGCCCATCCTGTCCAGCTTCCAGATGACTAGGACGTCGCCGTCGCGCAAAGCCTTCAGACAAGCTTCGAGGCCCGGGCGGTCGTCTTTCTTACCCGAGGCCTGATCGGAGTAGATTTGCTTTTCATCGACGCCTGCCTCAACAAGAGCGTCTTTTTGTAGGTCAAGCGACTGGCTGCCATCGGCTTTTGAGACGCGCGCGTATCCGATCAGCATGTTTCACAAACGAACGTTTGTGGTGTGTGGAGGAATTCCCGGCTTTCGGCCATCTCTTTTATTCCTTATCTCGTATCACAATCATAAATAAGCAAACCCTTATGAGAAAGCAAAAGAAATATGGCGCATCGCACCATTCTGACCGAGCGCCAGCGCTCGGCGCTTTTCGATCTGCCGACTGACGAGAATTTGATGCTGCGGCACTACACGCTGGCAGATGACGATATCGAGCACATCAACGAACGGCGGCGGCCGGAGAACAAGATCGGTTTTGCCCTGCAGCTCTGTGCCCTGCGCTATCCTGGGCGGCTGTTGTCATCTGGCGAAGTCATCCCGGAAAAGGTCTTGCGCTTCATCGCGGCTCAGTTGGGCCTGACCGGTAACGATGTCTTACTATATGCCGCACGTCGGCAAACCCGTCAGCAGCACCTGCACGCCCTGCGCCAGATCTATGGCTTCAAGATGTTCTCGGGCCAAGGCGCGCGCAGTCTGAAGGCCTGGCTTGCGAACGAGGCTGAAACTGCCCGATCCAACGAAGACTTGGCGCGCCGATTTGTCGAAGAGTGCCGCCGGTCGCAGGTGATCCTGCCCGGCATCTCTGTCATCGAGCGGCTCTGCGCCGATGCCCTGGTGTCGGCTGAACGCCGAATTGAAAGCCGTGTCGCCAGTCGGCTCGGCGATGAAACGAAAGAATGCCTGGACGCGCTGTTGACTGAGATCGTGGATGGCAATGTCACTCGGTTCATCTGGCTTCGGCGTTTCGAGGCGGGCAGCAACTCGGCTGGAGCATCGCGACTTCTGGACCGGTTGGAGTTTTTGCGAGACTTGGGCCTTTCACCGGACATTCTGGCCGACGTACCGCCACATCGGGTCACCCGCCTGCGCCGCCAGGGCGAGCGCTACTTTGCCGACGGGTTGCGCGACATTACGAGTGACCGGCGCCTGGCGATCCTCGCGGTCTGCGCGATCGAATGGAAGGCGGCCATCGCCGATGCTGTGATCGAAACCCACGACCGGATTGTTGGTAAGACCTGGCGGGATGCGAAGAGGCTGTCCGATGCGCGTATCGCGGATGCCCGATCCTCGCTGCGTGAGACATTGCGATCTTTCAGGGATCTCGGCGCCGCTCTGCTGGAAGCGAAGGTGGATGGCGCACCCCTTGATGCCGCCGTCGAAGATGCATGTGGCTGGTCTCACCTCGAAAGCATGGTGACAACCGCGGCCGAGTTAACCGACACGATGGCAGCTGATGCCCTGTCTCATGTCGTTCATGGATATCACCGGTTCCGGCGCTATGCCCCAAGAATGCTGCGGGCGCTCGATATCTGCGCCGCCCCGGTGGCGACGCCCTTGATGCAGGCAACAACAGTCATCGCCCTGGATCAAACTGATGCGCCCCGTCAGGTTGGCTTCTTGCGCCGAACCTCGAAATGGCATCGACACCTCAACGCCCAGGACCCAGGTGACAATCGACTCTGGGAGGTCGCCGTGTTGTTCCAAATGCGCGAAGCCTTCCGATCCGGCGATATCTGGCTACCCCACTCCAGGCGTTACGCGGATCTGAAACAGGCTTTGGTACCGATAGAAACGGCCAAGGCGTGCCCGCGCCTGACGATGCCGTTCGAACCTGAGATCTGGCTCGATGATCGCAAGGCAAGGCTGGCGGAAGGTATGACGCGTTTGGCCAGGGCCGCGCGAACCGGCGCGATTCCCGGCGGTTCAATCGAAAACGGCGTTCTCAAGATTGATCGTTTGACGGCAGCGATCCCGGCGGATGCTGATGGCATGGTGCTCGATCTCTATGGCCGCCTGCCTGCCGTCCGGATCACCGACCTGCTGCAGGAGGTTGATGACCATATCGGCTTCACCGAAGCCTTTACACACCTGCGCACCGGCGTTCCCTGCAAGGATCGCATCGGGTTGTTGAACGTGTTGCTGGCCGAGGGATTGAACCTTGGCCTCAGCAAAATGGCCGAGGCGACCAGTTCACATGACTACTTCCAACTCTCGCGCTTGTCCCGGTGGCATGTTGAAAGCGATGCCATCAACAGGGCGCTCGCCAAGGTGATCGAAGCGCAGGCCAAGTTGCCGATGGCGCAGTTCTGGGGCGGCGGTGTAACCGCATCAAGCGACGGTCAGTTCTTCCCGACAACGCGGCACGGCGAGGCGATGAACCTAATCAACGCGAAGTATGGGCAGGAGCCCGGCTTGAAGGCCTACACCCATGTCTCCGACCAGTTCGGCCCGTTTGCCACACAGAATATCCCTGCGACCGTCAACGAGGCCCCATACATTCTGGACGGCCTGCTGATGAACGAGGTGGGGAAGAAGATCAAAGAGCAATACGCCGACACCGGCGGCTTCACCGATCATGTCTTTGCGGCAACCGCGCTCCTGTCTTTTCGCTTTGTGCCCCGCATCCGGGACCTACCGTCAAAGCGGCTCTATCTCTTCGACCCCTCCGCTGCGCCGAAGGAAATCCGCGGGCTGGTCGGCGGAAAGATCAGAGAAAAACTGATCACCGAAAACTGGCCGGACATTTTGCGCACCGTCGCCACCATGGCGGCGGGTGTCATGCCACCCAGTCAGCTCCTGCGGAAGTTCGCCTCATACCCGCGCCAGCATGAACTGGCGTTTGCCCTACGAGAGATCGGACGCATTGAACGCACCCTGTTCATTATCGACTGGTTGCTGGACGCCGACATGCAGCGCCGTGCACAAATTGGCCTGAACAAGGGTGAGGCACATCATGCGCTAAAAAACGCCCTCCGTATCGGTCGCCAGGGTGAAATCCGAGACAGAACTTCTGAAGGGCAGCACTATCGCATGGCCGGGCTGAACCTGCTGACCGCGATCATCATCTACTGGAATACCAAGCACCTTGGCCATGCCGTCACCACCCGAAAGCGTGCTGGTCTCGACTGTTCGCCAGGCCTTCTAGCGCACATCTCACCGCTCGGGTGGGCCCATATCCTGCTCACAGGTGAATATCGGTGGAAAAACCGATGACGTCCTGCCTTAGGGTGTCATTCTGCACCCAGCCGGAGCAGACCCCACAATTGTTGGCAGGAGGGGTACCCAACCCATCATCAAAGCCGGCGCAGCCAGCCACAGGCTTATATTCCCCTGAGAGATTTATTACGCGTACTATAATTCGCTTTTTTTCAGATCCGAAGAAGATACGGTGCTAGCAGCAATGGTCCTTTACATTGCAGCGCCTAAAGCACTGGGAGGATAGCTTGTGCTAAAAAAGTCAATTGTAACAGTCATCT
>JBKEDD010000042.1:0-93362 GCA_047975215.1 Jhaorihella sp. | reverse complement strand
ATCGGGCCGTCGGCGGAACTCACCACCAGGATCGCGCCGTCCATCTGCGCCGCACCCGTGATCATGTTCTTGACATAGTCGGCGTGGCCGGGGCAGTCGACATGCGCATAGTGGCGGTTCTCGGTCTCGTATTCCACGTGCGCCGTCGAGATGGTGATGCCGCGGGCCTTCTCCTCGGGCGCACCGTCGATCTGGTCATAGGCCCTGAAATCACCGAAATACTTCGTGATCGCCGCCGTCAGCGTCGTCTTGCCGTGATCGACGTGACCGATCGTGCCGATGTTCACATGCGGTTTCGTCCGCTCAAACTTTGCTTTTGCCATCTTCAGGCGCCCTTTTTTAATCTCTGGGTCGCACGACCCGGTTACCTCTGCGCGCGCGACATATTGGGTTCGGTGCGGGAAATCAAGCTTCACCTGCCCGCCGGGTCAGCCCTCTCCCGGGCGGGAGGGCGCGGCGGGGGGTTTGACCGCGCCGGCCGGCATGGCCGGAGCCGCGGCCGGGGCGGCAGGCGCATTCGGGGCGGGCGGGGCGGCAGGTGCGGCAACAGCGGGCGGGGCCGTGGCGGGCACGGCGGCGGGCGGAACCGGGGCGGCGGGCAACGGGGCTGACACCGTGTCCGGGCGCCGGTTGAACCAGCCCTCGGCGCGGTGTTGCTCCATCATCCATTCCTCGATCACCGCCGCGGCATTGCGCGAAAGCCCGGCCATCTGCTGTTCGCGGGTGCGCTTATGGCCCGATCCGACCACCAGGGATTCGCCCGTCGTGGTTTCGAAAACGGTAAACCGCTTGACCTCGGGATTCAGCTTGCTGGCGGCGGCGTCGTCCCAGATGGTGACGCTGAGAAACAGCGCCGAGCGCGGGTTGTAGATCACCGGCACCCCGGGCGGTGCCAGCATGTACCCGTCGATGCTTATGCCGAAATGATACAGCTGGTCCCCGTCGTAGCGGCGAAACCTGGCGTCCAGTTCGCGGGTCAGCGCGGCGATCCATTCCTCCTTGGTCGCCGAACGCGAGATCGGGCCGACCTGCGGGTTCGGCATCACCACGATGTTGTGGCCCAGGTGAAACTCGCCCAGATCGACCATCGGGTCTTGCGACGAATGTTCGGTACAGGCGGCCAACAGGGTCAGCCCGGTCAGCAAGGCGAAAAGGCGGGTCATGGCGATGTCCGTCGATTTGGTTCTGCACGCAGATAGACGAGCCGGGCGCGCGGTGCAACAATCGCGGCCCCCACCCGCGTTTCACCGCCGACCGGCGAAAGGCGCGGCGGCATGTCAGGTGAACCGGTTCGAACGGGGGAAACCATAGGGCGGCTTGCGGCCCACGCCGGCACGCTTGCCCAGCCATTCGGTCAGATCCGGTTCGTGCCGGATCTTGCCGCCGCCCATCTCCCACGAAAGCCCACTGCTCCAGTCGAACGTGGTTGCGTCGCTCAGCCCGCCGTCCAGTTCCAGCGTACCCTGGCGGCCGCGTGCCATGTTGTATTTCTGAAGCCGCACACCCTTGCCCCGGGTCATTTCAGGCAGATCGGCCAGCGGAAACACCAGAAACCTGGCATTCTGGCTGACCACCGCCACATGATCGCCTGTTGCCGGCTTGCAGATCACGGCGCGTTCGTCGCCGCGCAGGTTCAGCACCTGGCGCCCGGTGCGGGTCTGGGCCAGAACCTCGGCTTCGGGCACGACAAAGCCGTTGCCGGCATTCGATGCCACCAGCATGCGGCCTTCGGGGCGATGCACGGACAGCGCCACGATCTCGGCCTCGTTGGGCAGATCGACCATCAGCCTGAGCGGTTCACCCATACCGCGACCGCCGGGCAGATTGGCGGCGCTCAGGGTGTAGAATCGGCCGTTGCTGGCGAAAACCAGCAGCTTGTCGGTGGTTTCGGCATGGATCACGAAGCGCGGCCCGTCGCCGTCACGATATTTCAGGTCGCGGCCCAGGTCGATATGGCCGGTCATCGCCCGGATCCAGCCCATCTGCGAACAGACCACGGTGATCGGCTCGCGCTCGATCATCGCCTCGATCGGCATCTCCTCGACCTCGCCGGCCTCGGCCAGAAGGGTGCGGCGGGCGCCGGCGGGGTAGTCCTTGCCGAAGCTCCTTTTCGTCTCCTTGAGTTGCTCGGCGATCCGTGCCCATTGCAGTTGCTCGTCGTCCAGCAGGTCTTCGAGGGCTGCGCGTTCTTCCATCAGCGCGGATTGTTCTCGCAGCAGTTCAAGTTCCTCAAGCCGGCGCAACGACCGCAGCCGCATGTTGAGGATCGCTTCGACCTGAACCTCGGACAACTCGCCATCAAGATCGCTGGCGGGGCTGCGATAGTCGCTTTCCGACAGCGCGCGGGGATGCTCGATACCCCAGTCCTCGCGCATCAGCGCCGCCTTGGGGTCGTCGTCATAGCGGATGATGTCGATCACCCGGTCGAGATTGAGGAAGGCCACGATGAAACCTTCAAGCACCTCAAGCCGATGGTCGATCTTGCCAAGACGGTGACGCGAACGGCGGATAAGCACCTCTCGGCGGAAATCGAGAAAAGCGCGCAGCACCTCCTTCATGGAACAGACCCTGGGCGTCACCCCGTCGATCAGCACGTTCATGTTGAGCGAGAAGCGAACCTCGAGTTCGGAATTGCGATAGAGCATCCCCATCAGGATCTCTGGATCGACGTTTTTTGAGCGGGGTTCGATCACCATGCGCACATCGTCGGCGCTCTCGTCCCGGATGTCGGCGAGAATCGGGATCTTCCGGGTCTGGATCAGGTCCGCGATCTTTTCGATCAACTTGGATTTCTGAACCTGGTAGGGGATTTCCGTGACCACGATCTGCCATTGACCGCGATCCAGCCTTTCGATCTCCCAGCGGCAGCGCAGCCGGAACGACCCGCGCCCGGTGCGGTAGGCCTCGGCAATGCTCTCGCGCGGCTCGACAAGCACGCCGCCGGTCGGAAAATCCGGGCCGGGGACATGGTTCAGCAACGTGTCGTCGCGCGCATCGGGCGACTTGATCAGATGCAGGCAGGCATCGCAGAGTTCGGCGATGTTGTGCGGCGGGATGTTGGTCGCCATGCCGACCGCGATACCGGACGCGCCGTTCGCCAGAAGGTTCGGGAACTGCGCCGGCAGCACAACGGGTTCGGAAAGCGTGCCGTCGTAATTGGCGCGGAAATCGACCGCGTCCTCGTTCAGACCGTCCAGCAGCGCCTCGGCGACAACGGTCATGCGCGCCTCGGTATAGCGCGAGGCGGCGGGGTTGTCGCCGTCGATATTGCCGAAATTGCCCTGACCGTCGACCAGCGGGTAACGGACGTTGAAGTCCTGCGCCAGCCGCGCCATTGCATCGTAGATGGCGGCATCGCCATGCGGGTGATAGTTGCCCATCACGTCGCCGCTGATCTTGGCCGACTTGCGGAATCCGCCCGACGAGGTCAGGCGCAATTCCCGCATCGCGTAAAGAATGCGCCGGTGCACCGGCTTCAGCCCGTCGCGCGCATCCGGCAGGGCGCGGTGCATGATGGTCGAAAGCGCATAGGTCAGATAGCGTTCGCCGATCGCCCGTCGCAGCGGTTCGGAAATCTCCGATCCGCCGCCCGGCGACTTCATGTTGGGGGCGTCGATCTGGTCGGTCATGGATGCTGTGATACGCGCAGGCCGGGTTCGGGTAAAGCCGGGCATTTGCACATCGCCCGGGGGCGATCAAGCCGGGGCGGGGAGAAAAAAACGACGCTTCCCCGGTTTTTCGAATCGCGGGATGGGGTATCCTGTGCTTCACCCGGCCTCTGGGGTGCCGGCGGTTTGCGTGTTTATCGAGTTCGGGGTGCGCGGAAATGCGATTTGTCTTGCTGTCCTTCTTGTTTCTCGGCTGGGCATTTTATGAACTGAGCGGCGGCGCCGGGTTCGAACCTCGTGGCGTGCGCCCGCCCGATCGGCAACCGCAGGTCGCGCGGGGCAGCCTGCCCCGAACCGCCGGGCCTGGCGCCGAACCGGCCCGCGCCGAGGGCGCCGTGGCCCTGGTGGCCAAACCGGCAATCGCCCCGCGCAAGCCGCGCGAACCCGCCGCCGCGCCCGACACGCCCACCCGGGGCGGCGCGGAGCGGCCCGGCACCGCGCAAGACACGCGCCGCGCCCGCAGCAGCCTGTTGCAGGGGCTTGCGCTGTTTCCGGCCACCGAACCGGGCGCCGAGGTGGCTTCGCTTGGCGATATCGCGGCGCGGGCGTCGGCGCGGCAGGCTGACCCGCCCGCCCTGCCCGCCGCCAGCCCCGCGGCGCCCGCACCGGACATGCGCGAGGTCGCGGGCCCGCGTGTCAACATGCGCGACGGGCCGGGCACGATCTATCCGGTGATCCAACGGCTGAACATCGGCGAACAGGTCGAGGTTCTGGGAACGTCCGGCACCGGTTGGCTGCGGTTGCGGACGGTTCAGGGTCGGCAGGTGGGCTGGGTCGCGGCCGCGCTGATAAGCGAGGGCAACGGCTGATCCGCCATCGCCGGTTGCGCCAGCGGGTCCGAACCGTCATAGCTGGACGAAACAGGACGGCGGCGGGCGGTCATGCAGAAATCCATCCTCATCACGGGCTGTTCGTCGGGTATCGGACATGATGCGGCGCATGGCCTGAAAGCGCGCGGCTGGCGCGTCTTCGCCTCATGCCGCAAGGCGCAGGATTGCGACCGTCTTCGCGCCCAGGGGTTCGAGGCTCCGCGCATCGACTACACCGACGCGGCCAGCATCGCATCCGGTCTGGCCGAGGTGCTGGAGGCGACGGGCGGACGGCTCGACGCGCTGTTCAACAACGGCGCGCACGGCTTTCCCGGCGCTGTCGAGGACATCCCGACCGAAGGGCTGCGCCAGATATTCGAGACCAACTTCTTTGGCTGGCACGAACTGACCCGTCAGGTCATTCCGGTGATGCGTGCTCAGGGGCACGGGCGGATCGTTCAGAATTCATCCATTCTGGGCTTTGTCGCATTTCCGTGGCGGGGCGCCTATGTCGCCACGAAATACGCGCTGGAAGGGTTGACCGACACGTTGCGGCTGGAACTGCAGGGTTCGGGCATTTCGGTGGTGCTGATCGAACCGGGGCCGGTCACGTCGCGCCTGCGGCAGAACGCGATTCCCTGGTTCGAACGGTTCATCGACTGGAGGAACTCGGCGTTGCGCGAGAAATACGAGGCCTCGCTGCTCGGGCGGCTTTACAAAGACGGCAAGGCGGACCCGTTCGAACTGCCACCCGCGGCGGTGACGGCGAAACTGGTCCGCGCACTCGAATCCGCGCGCCCGCGTGCGCGCTATTACGTCACCACCCCGACCCATGTGGCAGGCCTTGGCCGGCGCGTGCTGCCGGTGCGGGCGATCGACCGGATTCTTTCGCGGATCTGACGGGCGGGGGCGAAAAACCGGTTCGCATTTGCGATACGGACCGGTACACCACCGGGCAAGAGACGAGTTTCCGGAGGCGGCATGGGCGATCCCCTTTTCATCCTCATCCTGGCCGTGATGGCGGCGGTGGTCGTGGTGCTGGCCATCGGCATCAGCGGAATCGGAAAAAGCGGTGAGGCCAACGCAAGGCGCAGCAACCTCATGATGCGTCTGCGCATCCTGTTCCAGGCAGTCGCGGTGGTGCTTATCCTGCTCTATATCTGGCTGCGGTCACAGGGAGGACAGTAGGTTATGGTCGTTCTGAACAAGATCTACACGCGAACCGGCGATGCCGGCGAAACCGCGCTGGGCACCGGTCAGCGGGTTGCCAAACACGCGCTTCGGGTCGCCGCCTACGGCACCACGGACGAATTGAACGCCTTTGTCGGCACGGCGCGCCTTGAGGCCGATGGCGAGACCGACGCGGCTCTGGCCCGCATCCAGAACGATCTGTTCGACCTGGGTGCCGACCTGTGCCGCCCCGACATGGAAAAGGACGCCAGCGCCGAATATCCGCCGCTGCGCATGATCGCCGCGCAGGTCGAGCGGCTGGAAGCCGAGATCGACGCGATGAACGCGGAACTTTCGCCGCTGCGCAGCTTTATCCTGCCCGGCGGCGCGCGGCTGGCCGCACAGCTGCATGTCTGCCGCACCGTGGCCCGGCGGGCCGAGCGTCTCGCCGTGGAACTGGCCGCATCCGAACCGGTGAACCCGGCGGTCACGAAATACCTGAACCGGCTGAGCGACTGGTTCTTCGTGGCCGCGCGCATGGCCAATGACGGCGGCAAGAACGACGTGCTGTGGGTTCCGGGCGCAAACCGCTGAGAGCGCCCGGCGAGGCCTTGCGCGCCACCCGTCTTGCCACCGGAACCCGGATTTCATACCCCATGCCCAGCGGTCCGTTGCGGGAATCGTCGCATTTTCCCCCGGATCCGGCCCAATCTGGCCCCCACCCCGGCACGATAGCACCGCCCTGGGCCGGGCTTGTGCGACGAAACGTGGTGTCCATGACCCTCAACGCGACGATTTTTCCCTGTCGCGCCGCCAGCCGAGCCGGTATTAACCCCGCGAGAGTATAGGGGGAGTCGCCCGGCGGCTGCCGATTTTCGCAAGGAGAGAACGCAAAGATGAAGGTACTTGTGCCCGTCAAGCGCGTGATCGACTACAACGTGAAAGTTCGCGTCAAGGCGGACGGAAGCGGTGTCGATCTCGCCAATGTCAAGATGTCGATGAACCCGTTCGACGAGATCGCGGTGGAAGAGGCGATTCGCCTCAAGGAAAAAGGCCAGGTGGATGAGATCGTGGCCGTTTCCATCGGCGTGAAACAGGCGCAGGAAACCCTGCGGACCGCGCTGGCCATGGGCGCAGACCGCGCCATCCTGGTAGTGGCCGCCGATGACGTGCATACCGACATCGAACCCCTCGCCGTCGCCAAGATTCTGGCGAAGGTGGTCGAGGAAGAGCAGCCGGGCCTCGTGCTGGCGGGCAAACAGGCGATCGACAACGACATGAACGCCACCGGCCAGATGCTGTCGGCGCTGCTGGGCTGGAGCCAGGGCACATTCGCCAGCGAACTGGCGATCGAGGGCGATCACGCGGTCGTCACCCGCGAGGTCGATGGCGGATTGCAGACCATCAAGGTTACGATGCCGGCCATCGTGACGGTCGACCTGCGCCTGAACGAACCGCGCTATGCGTCGCTGCCCAATATCATGAAGGCCAAGAAGAAACCGCTGGATGAAAAGACCGCCGCCGATTACGGCGTCGACGTGACACCCCGGCTCGAAATTCTCAAGACCGAGGAACCGGCGGAACGCGCCGCCGGCATTATCGTCAAATCGGTCGACGAACTGGTTGCGAAACTCAAAGAAGCGGGGGCTGTGTGATGGCTGTTCTACTCCTTGCCGAAGTGACCAATGGCGAACTGGCGATGGACGCCACCGCCAAGGCCGTGAGTGCCGCCGTCAAGCTGGGCGATGTTACGGCATTGTGCTGCGGGGCCTCTGCCGCCGCCGCCGGCGAAGCCGCCGCGAAGATCGACGGTGTGTCCAGGGTGCTGGTCGCCGAAGACCCCTCGTTGGGGCACCGGCTGGCCGAAAGCACCGCCGCCCTGATCGTGAGCCTTGCCGGCGATTACACGCATATCGTCGCGCCCGCCACCACCGACGCCAAGAACGTGATGCCGAGGGTGGCCGCGCTTCTTGACGTGATGGTGATCTCGGACGTTTCCGGCGTCGTCGATGCGGACACGTTCGAACGCCCGATCTATGCCGGAAACGCGGTTCAGACGGTGAAATCCTCGGATGCAACGAAGGTCGTGACGATCCGCACCTCGACCTTCGACGCCGCGGGAACCGGCGGCGCGGCATCGGTCGAAACCGTGTCGGCGGCGGATAATCCCGGGCTGTCGGAATGGGTCGAGGACAGGGTCGCGGCCAGCGACCGTCCGGAACTGACAAGCGCCGGCGTCGTCGTTTCGGGCGGCCGCGGCGTCGGATCGGAGGAGAACTTCGAACTGATCGAGAAACTGGCCGACAAGCTGGGCGCCGCCGTCGGAGCATCGCGTGCGGCGGTCGATTCGGGCTATGCGCCGAACGACTGGCAGGTCGGACAGACCGGAAAGGTGGTGGCGCCCGACCTGTATATCGCCGTCGGCATTTCCGGCGCGATCCAGCACCTCGCCGGCATGAAGGACAGCAAGATCATCGTGGCCATCAACAAGGACGAGGAGGCGCCCATCTTCCAGGTTGCCGATTTCGGCCTGGTCGCCGATCTGTTTTCGGCCGTGCCGGAACTGATCGAAAAGCTCTGATCCGGGGGCGGGCATAGCCCCGCGCCCCGCAGGAATGGCAAAGGCCCGCCCGATACCTGGCGGGCCTTTCTCGTGTCAGGACGGGCGCAGGACCCGCAACAGTTGGCCGGCAACATCGCGATGCGTCGCGGGACCTATCAGATGCGCGGCCGCCGGGGCCTGCATCGCACCGAACGCCATGTCACCCAGTTCGCCGCTTTCGCCGGCGGGCCGGACCGCGACCTCGACGATATCGGCCACGTCCGGGCGCAGCGCCTCGACCATCGGGCTCGTGACGAACATCGGCCGCGACCCTAGGTCGCCACCGCCCTCGTCGCCATAGCGCAGCCACAGCAGAACCGCCCGCCCGCCGATGGCGCGCAGCAGAAGCCGCATCCGCGCCTGCCAGGCCTGTTCCAGTTCACTGCGCACCAGCGCGAACCGGTCGGGCGAGCGGTCGTGGAGCGCGCCCAGCATGTGCCGCACGAAGTGGAACTCGGTAAAGTCCACCTCGCGATAGATCGCCGTCAGCATCGGCGAGGCCGTCAGGAAGCGATCGTTGCGGCGCGGATGCACCCGGTAGAACCGGTTCGACAGGTTCTGCGCCCCCGGAAGCTGGATCACCGCCCGGCCCGCCGCCTGCGCGATACGCAACGTGTCAGGATCGTTGGCAAAGGCGTCCAGCCCGGCATTGACACAGCCCAGGTTGACGCAGATCCGCCCCGACCCGGTTTCCACCAGATCCGGAAACGGATGCGCGACGTATTTGCCGAAGGTTTCGCTGCCGCCCAGAAACGCCCAGTAGGGCCGGTCGAGCGGCCGTCGCGGCCCCCGCACCGGCAACCGCGACGCACCATAGCGGCAGGACAATGCGACAGACGTGCCCGCGCCCGGCGATTCGTAACTCATTTCACCCACCTGTTTCTCTCACCCGGCGCCAGAATGGCCTTGCATTTCTTGCCAATCCGCTAATCTTCGCATTTGCAGCAATTTGTCGCCGCCGCTGCCCCTTCCCCGGGCAACGGCGCGTCGGTATGGTGCGCACAACCAGACGAAAGGCGGACAGGATGGACATACGGAAAATCGGCGTGATCGGCGCCGGGCAGATGGGCAACGGTATCGCCCATGTGATGGCCGTTGCCGGCTACGATGTGGTGATGTCCGATGTCAGCCAGCAGGCGCTCGACAGCGCAATGTCATCAATCGGCAGCAACCTGTCGCGCCAGGCAACGCGCGGCAAGATCTCCGATACCGACATGAAGTCGGCGCTGGCGCGCATCACCACCACGCTGAAGTTGCCCGATATCGGCGCCGCCGACCTGGTGATCGAGGCCGCGACCGAACGCGAAAGCATCAAGCAGGCGATCTTCGAGGATCTCCAGCCGCATCTGAAGCCGGAAACCATCCTGACCTCGAACACCTCTTCGATCTCGATCACGCGGCTGGCCAGCCGTACCGACCGGCCCGAACGATTCATGGGGTTCCATTTCATGAACCCCGTGCCGGTGATGCAGCTTGTCGAACTGATCCGCGGCATCGCGACCGACGAAGTTACCTACAATGCCTGTCTGGGCGTGGTCGAGCGGCTGGGAAAAACCGCCGCGTCGGCCGAGGATTTCCCCGGCTTCATCGTCAACCGCATCCTGATGCCGATGATCAACGAGGCGGTCTATACGCTTTACGAGGGCGTCGGCAACGTGAAATCCATCGACCAGTCGATGAAGCTTGGCGCCAAGCACCCGATGGGGCCGCTGGAACTGGCCGATTTCATCGGGCTGGATACCTGCCTTGCAATCATGAACGTGCTGCATGACGGGCTGGCCGATACCAAGTACCGCCCCTGCCCGCTCCTGACCAAGTATGTCGAGGCCGGCTGGCTGGGTCGCAAGACCGGCCGCGGATTTTACGACTATCGCGGCGAAGAGCCGGTACCGACCCGGTAACCTGGCCGGCCACCTGGACCCGGCCACCTGGACCCGGCCAGATTTCTTCGAAGAAAGTTGGCCGGGAATTTTCGATAATTCCCGGGCCTTCAGTCCCGCTGCGTATCGGCCAGTGCCAGCGTATGTTCCCGCAGCCAGGCCATGAAACCGCGCGGATCGGCCTCGAGCGGGGCCATCTGCCGCGCACTCAGGGGGGCGCCGATAACCGGCGCCTGAGGCTTGTTGCAGGACCGCACGATCTCGTGCAGCAGCAGGCCCTGGCGCAGTACGGGCGATATCCGGCAGGCGATCTGATAGGCGCGCGAATTGCGCCCGGGAAAGAAAACCGGCACCACCTTCGCGCCGGAACGGCGGATCATCTTGGCGGTGAACACGTTCCATTCACGCTCGACCGGCGGGCCCGACCAGCTGTCCGCCGACATCACGACGCCGGACGGAAACAGCGCCACGACGCCGCCCTTAGCAAGATGCGCCATCGCGTTGGCGCGCATGTCCACCATCTTGCGCTGCGCCTCGGGGTCATGGGGAAACGGCACCGGAATCATGAACGAGGTCGCCGCCTCGTCGAGCCCGGTCAGAACCGAGCGCGTGAGAATGCGATAGTCCTCGCGCACCCGACCGATCAGATCGGCCAGGATCATGCCGTCGACCATGCCATGCGGGTGGTTGGCAACCACCACGACCGGGCCGGTTTTCGGGATGTTGGCCAACTGTTCGGGCGGGGTCAGCAGGTCGATGCCCATCGTGTCCAGCGCGCCACGCCAGAATTTCTGGCCGCGATAGACGGCGTTCGTCCTTTCGAATTTCGAGACCATGCGCAGGATGGTCAGCTTGCCGGTGCACCATTCGATCGCCTTGATCGCAAACGAGGTCCACGCATCGTCGAAGGAATTGGCATAGGTCAGCGTACGCCGGTCGTAGATCTCGCCGGTTTGCGGCCGGGCATCATCCTTGCCGATGCCCGTATCGCCCTCTTGCGTGGTTTGCGCCAATGTCGCCCTTTCCGGTTCCTGCGCCACCTCTGGCCGTGCCTTCAGTCGTCTTCGCCGAACCTGTCGGCCACCAGCGCCTCGAGCGCGTCGGCCAGCGCCTCGGCGTCTGGCCCGGAAGTTTCGATGTCGATCGTCGTGCCGCGGGCCGCCGCCAGCATCAGCAGACCCATAATACTGTCCCCGGACGCCGACAAGCCGTCGCGCGAAACCTCGGCATTCGCGTCGAAACCTTCGACCACCTCGACCAGTTTGGCCGAGGCGCGGGCATGCAGGCCCTTTTCGTTCACGATCTTCAAACGTCGCTGGATCATCGTGGTCATCTGCCTGTCAATCCGCGCCGGGCATCCGCGAGGAGCCGACATTCTGAGCGTTGATATACTTGCGGCCGGCTTCCATCGCACTGCGTACTGCCTCGCCCACGGGCAGGTGGCGGCTTTTCGCCAGCTTGATCAGCATCGGCAGGTTGGCACCGTAAAGAATGCGCCGGTTCGGCTGCGCGCAGGCCCGCAGGCTGAGGTTTGAGGGCGATCCGCCGAACAGGTCCGTCACGACCACGACGCCGTCGCCGGTATCGACCGCATCCGCCGCGGCGATGATCTCCTGCTGCTTGGCATGGCGGTCGTGGTCGGCTTCGATGGCAATGGCCATCAAGCCCGGCTGCTTGCCGACCACATGCTCCGTCGCCGCCAGGTATTCCCTGGCCAGTCCGCCATGCGCCACGATCACGATCCCGATCACCCCGGCCCCTTACCCGTTCTGCCGCCTTCCAGTTCGCGGTGCCTTATAGACACCTGCTGACCGTTCTCCGCAAGGGCTTTGGCCAGCGCCTCGGCGAGGGCGACCGAGCGGTGCTGCCCGCCCGTGCAGCCGAATGCGATCGACAGGTGCGCCTTGCCCTCGGCGAGGAACGCCGGCAGGAGAAGACGCATCAGTTCCGTCACCTGCGCAAAGAACGGCGCGAACCTCGGATCGGCAGCCACATGGGCGGCGACCCCGGCATTGCGCCCGTCCAGCCCGCGCAGGTCGGGCTGCCAGTGCGGGTTCGACAGGAACCGGCAGTCGAACACCATGTCGATGCCGCGCGGCAACCCGCGCCTGTAGGAAAACGACTGCACCGACAGCGCCAGTTGCCGCCCGCCCGGCGGCGCGAACCAGCGTTCGATCTCGTCGCGCAGCTGATGCACGTTCAGGTCGCTGGTATCGACCAGGGTGTCGGCGCGGTCGCGTATCGGCGCCAGCAGGCTCAACTCGCGGCGCACGCCGATGCCGGGGCTTTCGGACGGCGCCAGCGGATGCCGGCGGCGGGTTTCCGAGAATCGCTGCAACAGGGTGTCCGCCCGGCAATCGAGATACAGCAGCGTCAGTTCGATCTTCGGGTCCGCCGCCAGCCTGTCGATCAGATCGAGCAGTGCGGCGGTGGAGAAATCGCGGTTGCGCGTGTCGACGCCCAGCGCCAGGGGACGGGGCGATGCCGGCCCGTCCAGCAGCCGGGGCAGCAGCCGCAGCGGCAAGTTGTCGATCGCCTCGAAACCCAGATCCTCGAGCACATGGATCGCACTCGACCGGCCAGCGCCGGACGGCCCGGTCACGAGCACCAGCCGCGTCGCCCTGTCATCCTCTCGCGTATCGGTCATGCGTCCTGCCGTCCTGCCTTCAGATACTGTATCAGGGCGGGTGGGAAATGCGCAGCCCCGACCTTGCGAAATTGAGGCAACGCCACCCCCAGCAGCACGGTCTGGCGCGGCGGCGGCAGGCGCTCGGTTTCTTCACTGTCCAGATCGACCACCGCCACAACCGGAGTCAGCCCGGCCGGGTGCGCCGGAAGCAGGCCCACGCCGCGAGCCTCGATCAGGCCGCGGATCGGCGGCGGGGCATCGGCCAGAAGCCGCCCGTTCCGGCATACCAGTTGCACACGGTCATCCGCCACCAGCGCCGCGCCCAGCCCCATAAGCGCCAGCGCCAGCGCCGATTTGCCGCTGCCCGATGCGCCCGCGATCAGCAGCGCGCGACCGTCGAGAGCCACGCAACTGGCATGCACGATTGCCGGGCAGCAACCCTCGCCCGAGGCGTCGGACGGGCCGGTCATCGGCTCAGACGGGCAGGCCCACGACAAAGCGGGCGCCCAGCGGATCGGACGTGACGTCGGCTTCGGTCGGGCGGATGTTCTCGGCCCATATCACCCCGCCATGCGCCTCGACGATCTGTTTGCTGATGGCCAACCCAAGGCCGGAATTATTGCCGAAATGTTCGTCCGGGCGCTGCGAATAGAAACGTTTGAAGATCTTGCTCAACGCCTCTTCGGGTATGCCCGGCCCGGTATCCTCGACCACGATTAGAACACGGTTCTGCCGCTTGCGGGCCCAGACACGGATCGCGTCGCCGTCCTCGCAAAAGGAAATCGCGTTGGTGATCAGGTTGACGAAAACCTGCGCCAGACGCGCTTCGAGCCCGTCGAACATGATCGGATCGGCGGGAAGGTCGGTGATGAAGTCGATGCCCTTGTCGCGCGCGTCCTCGCCCAGGTACTGGTTCAGGTTTCGCAGCATGCTCAGCAGGTCGAAGGTTTCCTCCTCTTCCTTGACCAGTTCGGCATCCAGACGCGACGCGTTGGAGATGTCGCTTACCAGCCGGTCGAGGCGGCGCACGTCATGTTCGATCACGTCCATCAGTTTTTCGCGCTGATCGTCGCGCTTGATCATGCGCAGCGTACCGACGGCCGATTGCAGGCTCGCCAGCGGGTTCTTGATCTCGTGGGCGACATCGGCCGCGAACTGTTCGTTGCCGTCGATCCGGTTGTACAGCGCCGAGACCATGCCCCTCAGGGCCCGGCTCAGACGGCCGATCTCGTCGGGGCGCGCGCTCAGGTCGGGGATGCGGATCCGGCCCGGGTTGACGCGCCTTGCGTTGCGGTCGCGACCCAGTTCGGCGGCGGCCGCCAGATCGGCCAGCGGATTGGCGATGGTCGAAGCCAGAACCAGGCTGAGGCCGATCGACACGAGCAGCGCGATCACGAACATCTCCAGCACTCTTTCGCGTTCGGCGCGGACCAGCGCGTCGATCTCGCCCGACGGGCTGGCCACCGCGACAACACCGACCGGCGCGCCGTCATGCAGTATCGGCGTCGCGGCCGAGAACACCGCGCCGCCCCTGGTATCCAGCCCGGTTTCGAAGGTCGTACCGCTGCTGACGACGGCGGGTACCATCGTGCGCATCCGGGTTTCGAGCGTTGGCGGCGGTTCCGCCGGCTCAGGCGATACCAGCCCGGAAATGGCGTTCCACAGCGCCGACAGGCCGTCGCTGATGATCGTGCGGCGCCCGGTCTCGCCGCCGCGGCCGGAGGCGTCCGCATCGACGCCTTCGGTCTGACCGATCAGGGTTCCGGCGGTGTCGAATACCAGAACCTCGACGCCGCGGCGCAGATCCAGCGCGTCAAGCGTCGCGGTCACGTCGATGCCGTCGCCGGTGGCCAGATTGACCGGTCCGCGGGATGGCAGCTGCACGGCGAACACGTTGGCAACCAGCCGCGCCTCGGCCACGAGAGCAATGGCGCGCTGCTGCACCAGGCTGTCGCGCGAATTGTTCAGGTACAGGATACCCGCGACCAGTATCGCCAGGGCGATCAGGTTGAAGGTGATGATTTTTCGGGTCAGCGGTGAGCCGCGCAGCGAAAAAAAGCCGCGCCGCGCCCGCTGCGCCTGCATTTCCTGACCGGCGGTGTATTCCGGCACGACCCAGTCGTCGCCCAGCACCACGTCGTCATTCCGGCTGGATTGAGAAATCCCCGTGTCGCGCAATGTGTTCCTCTCGTCCCGGCGTATCCGGGGCCTATTCCTCGTTGTACCTGTAGCCGATACCATAAAGCGTTTCGATCGCCGAGAACTCGTCGTCCACGGTACGCATCTTCTTGCGCAGACGCTTGATATGGCTGTCGATGGTGCGGTCGTCGACATAGACCTGGTCGTCATAGGCCACGTCCATCAACTGATCGCGGCTTTTGACGAAACCGGGCCGTTGCGCCAGGGCCTGCAAGAGCAGGAACTCGGTCACGGTTAGAGAAACATCCTGGCCTTTCCAGCTGACCGAATGGCGCAACGGGTCCATGCGCAGGTGTCCGCGCTCCATCAGCTTGGTTTCGGGGCCGGTACCGGCGGCATCACCTGCCACCGCCTCCTGGCGGCACAACAGCGCACGGATGCGTTCGACAAGAAGCCGCTGCGAGAACGGTTTCTTGACATAATCGTCAGCCCCCATGCGCAGACCCAGCACCTCGTCGATCTCGTCATCCTTGGAGGTCAGGAAGATCACCGGCATCTGGGTTTTCTGGCGCAGACGCTGCAACAGGTCCATGCCGTCCATCCGCGGCATCTTGATGTCCAGCACCGCCATGTCCGGCAGTTTCTTGTTGAAGGCGTCGAGCGCGGCCTGACCATCGTTATATGTTTCGACCTCGAAGCCTTCGGCTTCGAGCGTCATGGAAACCGATGTCAGGATATTCCTGTCATCGTCCACCAATGCGATTTTCGACATCTGAAAATGCCCCTATACTACTCGTTGCTGCCTGCTTTTTCTCTCATTCATCGCTTTTTTGGTGTTGCGAATCAATCCTTAACTGCGAATCACCCGCCCGTTCACAGGGGATCTAGGCAAAAATATCTTAGCGATGTTTGAATTTGGTCACGGTTGGAAACACCCCGCCAGCCCGCACACGACCGTCGCAAAAGATGGTTGCGCTAAACCTTGCCGTGGTTGCGCTAACTGCCCAAACCTTTCTGTTCACGCACTAATTTGCCGTGCTAAGACCCTGTGCATCTGCCGGGACGTAGGTCACTGACGGGCATGATGGACGAAAACGCGACGCGCGACGCCGCCCCCAGGAGACGAAAAAATGACACACGGAAGGGTCAACCCGCAGTTCCGCCTTGAAGATCAGGGCATCGGGGGGCTGGGCGATGTCTGCTACAACCTTGAGGAGCCGGCCCTGGTCGAAGCGGCGCTGAAGCGCGGCGAAGGCACATTGGGTAACGGCGGCGCCTTGCTGGTGACCACCGGCAGGTTCACGGGCAGGTCGCCCAAGGACAAGCATGTAGTGCGCACGGAGAGCGTCGCAGACAGCATCTGGTGGGAAAACAACGCGGCAATGTCGCCCGCGGGCTTTGCCGCGCTGCATGCCGACATGCTGGAACACATGAAGGGGCGCGACTATTTCGTACAGGATCTGGTCGGCGGCGCCGATCCGGCGCACGCGATCAATGTCCGCATGGTCACCGAACTCGCCTGGCACGCCCTGTTCATCCGCCATCTGCTGCGCCGGCCCGACCGCGAGGATCTGAACGATTTCGTGGCCGATTTCACCATCATCAACTGCCCCGGCTTCAAGGCCGACCCGAAACGCCACGACTGTCGGTCGGACACGGTGATCGCGCTGAACTTCGATGCCAGGCTGATCCTGATCGGGGGCACCGAATATGCCGGCGAAAACAAGAAATCGGTGTTCACGCTGCTGAACTACCTGTTGCCGGAAAAGGGTGTCATGCCCATGCACTGTTCGGCCAACCACGCCACCGGCAACCCGGTCGATACCGCGATCTTCTTCGGCCTGTCGGGCACCGGCAAGACGACGCTTTCGGCCGATCCCGCCCGCACGCTGATCGGCGATGACGAACATGGCTGGTCCGACCGGGGCACCTTCAACTTCGAAGGCGGCTGCTATGCCAAGACCATCAGCCTTTCGCCCGAGGCCGAGCCCGAGATCTTCGCAACCACCAGCAAGTTCGCCACCGTGATCGAGAACATGGTGTTCGACAAGGAAACCTTCGAACTGGATTTCGAGGACGATTCGCTGACCGCGAACATGCGTTGCGCCTATCCGCTGCACTATATCTCGAACGCCTCGGCCACGGCGCTGGGCGGACACCCCAAGAACGTCATCATGCTGACCTGCGACGCATTCGGTGTGCTGCCGCCCATTGCACGGCTTACCCCGGCGCAGGCGATGTATCACTTCCTGTCCGGCTTCACTTCCAAGGTCGCCGGTACCGAACGCGGCGTGACCGAGCCGGAACCGACGTTTTCCACCTGTTTCGGGGCCCCGTTCATGCCCCGCCGTCCCGAGGTCTACGGCAACCTGCTGCGCGACAAGATCGCCCAGCACGGGGCTACCTGCTGGCTGGGCAATACCGGCTGGACCGGCGGCGCCTATGGCACAGGCAGCCGGATGCCGATCAAGGCGACGCGCGTATTGCTGACCGCGGCACTTGACGGATCGCTTGCCGAAACCGAATTCCGCCGCGATCCGAATTTCGGTTTCGACGTGCCGGTGTCGGTCGAAGGCGTGGCCGAGGTGTTGCTGGACCCGCGGCGCACATGGGACGACCAGAATGCCTATGACGCCCAGGCGGCCAAGCTGGTGCAGATGTTTGCCGACAATTTCGAACAGTACGTTCCCCATATCGACGAGGACGTGAAGGCCATCGCCATCGGCTAGTCACCCGAACCCAAGGTTCGTACCATCAGTCAGTTGCCCCCGGATCGCCGCGATGCGGGGGCATCGGTCGTCTTGGAAAACTTCGGATCAGAAGACCGGGCGGCGCTGCCAGACCCGTGACGGCCTGCGGGGCGCATGGCGCGAAAATGGCACGACACCCGGGGGTGGGCGCCGTGCCAGTACCGAACGACAGGGCCGGCCGCGACTACTCATGCATGTAACGACCGGTCCGATTCGGAGCCTAGGCCAATTCCAAATAGTGTCAAGACGATACTATTCCCCGATTGTTGCCAGCACCCGCCTGAACGCGTAAGATGCACCGCACACGCATCGTGGAGACCGATCTATGCCGGAGATTTCGAAGCTTGCCGAACTGCGCAAGCTGTTGTTGGGAATGGAACGGGCCATGGGTCTGCAAGAACTTTCATCGGCCGAGCGCGACGTGTTCTATGCTGCCAGCGACATCGCGAAGTCCGAGGATAACATTCAGACCACGGGTCTGATGAGGCACACTCTGGTAACGGATATTTCCCGCCCGACCTTCTTTCGCGCGCTCAGGTCGCTTGTCGAAAAGGGCTACCTTTCCCATTGCAGGAATCGGACGCGCGGTCTTTACGTCGTGAATCGACGGGACGGCTGAGGCAGGGCTTGGCCGATCCAATCCGTTCGGTCCCGCAGATCCTGGTCGAGACCCTTGCGGCCTCGGGTGTGTTTTTGTTGGCGTTCTTTGCCACGATCCTGATCGTATCCCCTGTCCAGCACAGTTTCTTCCCGGAGTTTCCCAGCCGCGCCAGCCTGCTGTTCCTGCCCCACGGGGTGCGCGTGCTGGCCGCCTGGCTGCTGGGCTGGCGCGCGGTTCCGGCCCTTCTGCCGGGCACGCTCATCGGCAGCGCCTTCGTTTACGGTGGCGACGCGTTCGGCCCCGAACAGCTTGTCTCGTCGGCGATCGCCCTGACCGTCGGGCCGGTCACGTTTCATGCGCTGGCGCTGGTCGGACGCGACATCTTTCCGCGGCCCGACCGCCCACCCTGCTGGGCATGCGTGATGGCGGCAGGCGTGGCGATCTCCATCTTGAACGGCGTTCTGATAAACGCCGCCCTGGGCAGCGGTCCGGTCGACTATTTCGCATTCCTGATCGGTGACGTGTTCGGGCTGTTCTTCCTGATGCTGATTCTGATGTTCGTGTTCAGGTCGATGCGTCTGCGCGACGGCTGACGGCGCCGCCGGGTGGATCGCCTCCCCTGCGGTCGGAGCCGGGCCATGATCGCGGTGTCGCGCTACGGCCTTTGACGCGGTTTGCCCTTGTCCGGGCGTGATGCGGCCAGGTCGGCCAGAATCGGGCAATCGGGCCGGTTGTCGCCCGCGCAGGCCTGCACCAGATGCGCAAGCGTTGCGCGCATATCGGTCAGTTCCTCGATCTTGCGGTCGATCCGGTCGAGATGCTGGCGGGCGATCCGTTTCACGTCGGCGCTGGCGCGGCCGGTATCCTCGTACAGCATCAGCAGATCGCGGCAATCCGCGATGCTGAAACCCAGCGACCGGGCGCGACCCAGGAAAACCAGCTTGTGCAGGTCGTCCTGCCCAAAGCTGCGGTAGCCATTGCCGCTGCGCCGGGGATGGATCAGGCCGATATCCTCGTAATAGCGGATGGTCTTGGCCGGAAGGCCCGACAGGCCGGCGACATCTCCGATATTCATTCCCTATCCTCCTTGTTTCGCCGTCGCCGAAAGCGGCGGCGCGCTTTGCGCAAAAGCGGCGGGCGGCATCGCGGTTTCATCCATCGCCGGGGCGATCCGGCGCAGACGCAGCGCATTGGACAACACGAACACCGAAGACAGCGCCATCGCACCGGCGGCGAGAACGGGGGACAGAAGCACCCCGAACGCCGGGTAGAGCACCCCTGCCGCCACCGGGATGAGCGCCACGTTGTAGCCGAAAGCCCAGAACAGGTTCTGCCGGATATTGCGCATGGTTCCGGCCGAGACCTGACAGGCGTTCACCACGCCGCGCAGGTCGCCCGACATCAGCACGACATCGGCGCTTTCGATGGCCACATCAGTACCGGTTCCGATGGCAATGCCGACGTCGGCGTGGGCCAGCGCGGGGGCGTCGTTGATCCCGTCGCCGACGAAGGCGACGCACCTGCCGCCCTCGCGCAGTTCGTCCAGCGCGGCAACCTTGCCTTCGGGCAATACGCCGGCGATGACATGATCGATACCCGTTTCGGCCGCGATCGTTTCGGCTGTCTCGGGCTTGTCGCCGGTGATCATCGCGACCCTGAGTCCCCTGTCGTGAAGCGCCCGGACTGCCGCCGCGCTGGACGGTTTCACCCGATCCGCAACCGCGATCACCGCCGCGACGCGTCCGTCGACCGCGGCAAACAGCGCGGTATGCCCGCCGCGCGCCAGTTCGCGTTCGCGCCTTGACAGCGCGCCAGTGTCCAGCCCTTCGCGCGCCATCAGCCTGTCGGCACCGACCAGAACCTCGTGCCCGCCCACCCGGGCAGAGACACCCAGCCCGGTGATCGAGCGGAAGCTCTCGACCCGGTCGAGGGCGATCCCCTCGGCGCGGGCCGCACGCACCACCGCGGCGCCGATGGGATGCTCCGATTGCGTCTCGACCGCCGCCACCAGCGCCAGCACTTCGGCCCTGTCGAAACCCTCTGCCAGCACCAGTTCGCTCAGCTCTGGCCGACCCTCGGTAAGGGTGCCGGTCTTGTCCAGAGCCACGACGTCGACGCCGGCCAATCGCTGCAGCGCGTCACCCTTGCGGAACAGCACGCCCATTTCAGCGGCCCGTCCGGTACCGACCATGATCGAGGTCGGCGTAGCCAAGCCCATGGCGCAGGGGCAGGCGATAATCAGCACCGAAACGCCCGCCACCAGCGCAAAGGACAGCGCCGGGGGCGGTCCGAACGCCAGCCACACGAACACGGTTAGGGCCGCCGCCGCCATCACGGCCGGCACAAACCAAAGGGTGATGCGGTCCACAAGCCCCTGGATCGGCAGCTTGGATCCCTGCGCCTGCTGCACCATGCGGATGATCTGCGACAATGTCGTGTCAGCCCCGACCCGTGTAGCGCGGAACCTGAAGCCCCCGGCCCCGTTGACCGTCCCGCCTGTGACCGGATCGCCCGGCGACTTGGCTACCGGCACGGGCTCGCCCGTGATCATGCTTTCATCCACATGGCTTTGCCCGTCCGTCACCTCGCCATCGACGGCGATGCGTTCGCCGGGGCGCACCTGCAGCAGATCGCCGACGCGAAGGGCGTCGATAGCCACTTCCAGAACCTCGCCGTCGCGAATGACCCGGGCGGTCCGGGCCTGCAAACCCAGCAGCTTGCGTATTGCCGCCCCGGTACGGCCCTTGGCCCGCGCCTCCATCCAGCGGCCCAGCAGGATCAGCACGACGATCACCGCCGCGGCCTCGAAATAAACCGCGCGTGTACCCTCGGGCAACAGCCCCGGCAGGAAGGTGGCGACGACGGAGAACACCCAGGCCGCGCCCGTACCCAGCGCGACGAGGCTGTTCATGTCGGGTGCGCCGCGCAGAAGCGCCGGAATGCCCCTGGCAAAGAAGGTCCGGCCCGGACCGGCCAGAACCCCTGTCGTCAGGATGAACTGGATCAGCCAGCTTGTCTGCCGTCCGATCGTTGCCGCGATCAGGTCGTGCATGCCCGGTATCACATGCGCACCCATCTCTATCACGAACACGGGCATGGCCATTGCCGCGGCCAGAGCCGCGCGCCGCGCCAGATCGCGCGCCTCGCTTTCCTTGCGGGCGTCGCGGTCTTCGCCCGATGCATCATGCACCGGGTCGGCAGGATAGCCCGCGGCAGATGCCGCCGCGATCAGGTCGGACACGCCGAGAGCACCTTCCAGGAAGCTGACGGTCGCGGTTTCCGCAGCCAGGTTGACATTGACCCCGACAACGCCCGGAACCGCCGCCAGCGCCCGGTCGACCCGCCCGACGCAAGAGGCGCAGGACATCGACGATATGTTGAGAATCGCGCTCCCGATGCGCGCGGGATAGCCCGCGCGCGCAAGTGCCGACACGACATGGGCGATATCGCCCCCGTCCGCCAGGTCGAACTGCACGGTTTCGCCCGGCAGGTTCACCGAGACGTTTTCGGCGCCCGGCACGGCCGCCACCGCCCGTTCCACCCGCCCAACGCAGGACGCGCAGGACATGCCTTCGACCGAAACGTTCATGTGCTGGTTCTGCGCCATGGTGCGGCCCCCTTCTGACGGATCACCCTCAGATAGGCCTTCCACTCACTGGAAGGTCAAGATGCGTGGCTGCGTTTTTCTCGCGCCCGCCCGAGCCCGGGGCGGCACAACGCCGGGGTCGCGCCACGACCGCCTCATACCACGCGAAACACCTCGCGGGTTGCCTGGTCGCGCACCAGATCGACCGAAGTGCCGTTCCAGTGATAATCCAGATGCCGGCGCTGTACCGGGTTGCGCGCCAGATCGGGAAAGAACAGCCCGGCGCAATCGCCGGGCGCGCGCACGCTGGGATAGACGATACCCTGACCGCCCGCCGCCCTGAGCCTTGCCCCAAAGTCCTGCGCGGCGGCGTAGTCGTCCGGATCAAGCAGATGCCGCACCTCCCTGCCCAGCCCCCGGATGTCATGCAAAGGGGCCTGAACCTCGATCGCCAGTTCGCGAAATTGCGATGTCCAGCCCGGCGGTTGCTCGGTCGCGGCCATGAATCGCGCGTGATGGTGTATGGTTTCATGCACCGCCGTCTCGAAATCGGCTGCGACATACAGAACCCCCAGACGGCCATCGGAAAACCGGCTCGGGCGGTCCGGGCTGGTATGCGTGAACGGCGCCATCAGAAAGCTTGCCCCCGGCCCCGCGACGCGGCGCGCGGGCGGGATCAGGTCAAGATTGCCGATACTCTCCATCAGCCGCGGGTTCGTCTTCTGCTCGGCAGCGATCAGCAGCGGCCAGTCTTCGGGGTCGGCGATATCCTCGAACAGGTCGATAGGGGGATGCACGCTGCGGATAATGCGGACGCCGCGTTGCCAGTGCAGGTGCGTGACGGGAACGGCGCGGGGCGAGATCACCAGGCGCCGCGCTCGGCGTCGAGATAGCGGCGCACCCGCATGAGATCGGTCAGTTCGCCCCGCAGCATGATCGCAAGCGCGGTTTCGCCCGCGAACGCAGCGTTTGGCGCCTTGACCCAGGCATAGGCGCGGCGCGGTTCGCTAAAGAGAATGCGCAACGCCTTGTGGATACCAAGGATGTTGGACAGCCGCGCCCTGGTATCGCGGTCGAGCCGCCCGGGCTGTCCGGTCTTCCAGCGCCGATAGGTCCGCAGCCCCAGATCCAGAAGCGTCGCAGCCTGTTCGTCGGTGATGTCCCATTTGCCAAACAGCGTGAGGACGGCGCGCAACATGGCAGCGCCTTCCGCATCGGTGATCGGATCGGCGTCGAAATCCTGCGCACTGGTTTCAAGCGGTTGCAGCGACATGGGACTCTCCTTATGGCACTATATAATGCACATGCTGCCATATGGCAATACCGGGCGCCCCTTGTCCGGGCCGGAACGCGCAGTCCTTCGCCCCGGTCACCCGAATCCAGAGTTCGCAATATCTATCAATTGCCCCCGGATCGTCCCGCGATCAGGTCCGCGCCCACCCTCGGGGCCGGGCGCGAACCTCGGTCGTGCCCGGATTTCGATGTATCGAATTGCGGGTCCGCGCCACCGGGGCGGCTACCTGTCAGCCGGCCACGACCTGTTCGCGCTGCTCGTCCACGCCCATGGACAGGATCATTGGCCGATCCCGGTTGCGGGCCTGGAAATCGGCCTTGCCCTCCAGCCCCTGCCAGCCGCAGCCGATCAGCGATTGCACGACGGCCCCGCCCAGCGTGCGCCCCGGCCCCAGCACGATGACGACATCGGGGGCGAATTCGCGCAGCCCCGTGCGCACGGCTCCGGTGAAATCGTAGGGCGCGACCACCTGATGGCCCAGCGTGTAGTCGCGAAGGGCTTCGGGGTCGGTGGCATGGCGCCACCAGATCTGTCCGCGCCCGTCGATCAGCGCCAGTTCTGGCGCGCGGAACATCGCAAGGGGCAGCGCCGCCTTGCCGCGGTCCGAGACCGGCCCCTGCAACGGCGTGTGAAACGCGGCATGATTTGCCAGCCGCATCGGAAACCGCTCCTGTACCCGGGGCAATTGCCGCTCGGCATGATCCAGCGCAGCCTCGTTTCCGGCCAGAACCAGCATGCCGCCCAGCATGATGGACAGATACAAGCCCTCGGTGCGTTCGATCAGGGTCAGGATTTCATCCCGCCGGCCCGGAATCTCGCGCCAGTCCGCATCGACGAAGGGATAGATCATCTGCCCGCCGATCAGCGCCTGCTGCATCAGCGTGCCCATGGTGTTGGTCAGCGTGAACCCGCCCGCCTCATCCAGCGCGCCGCCGCAGGCCAGCGCGACGTACCAGCCCATCGAATTGCCGGTCACGGCGACGATGTCATAGGCATCGCGGTCGATGGCGTCGAAATCGGCCACCGCGCAGGCATGGATCAGCGCCGAGGCGTTGTCGCCCCGGCTGTAGCGCGACACGGTAAACCGTGCCGCCCCGTCCAGTTCGCTGACACCCGCCTGCCCGGCCTGCCGCCGCAGCGCGTCGAACCGGGCCAGCATGTCGCCCCGCGCGCCGTGATGGCGTGCGAGATAGCCAAGCTCTTCCTTGTTGTAGGTGCCCCGCCCGGGGGCGATCACCAGGGCGCGCCTGCGGGTCATCGCGCACCCTCCCCGCCGATCAGCGCCACCGCCGCCTGCGTGATGCCCGCCACCGAAGGCAGCGTCGCGGCATAGGCCGGACCTGTGGCGATGAAACTGTCCTCGGCGGTGACGCGGGCGCAACGGGCGATGCCGCTTTCAGCCAGCATCGTCATCAGCGCCTCGCTTTGCGATCCGGTGCGGCGGCATTCATCGACCACCAGAACCGCGCCGCAGCCTTCCAGTGCCGCAAGGATCGCCCCGGCCGGCAAGGGCGCCAGCCAGCGCATATCGACGATGCGTACATCCAGACCGTGCGCCTCGCGCAGCGCGCGCCGCGCCTGGCGCGACAGGTAAACGCCGTTACCATAGGTCACGATGGCCAGATCCGTACCCGACCCGGTCACGCCGACATCGCCGGGAGCTATCGGCGCCGCCTCGCCGGGTTGCGGATAGAGATGCATCCAGCCGCCGTCGCCCGGTTCGTGCAGATCGCGCGTCATGTAAAGCGCGATGGGCTCGACCATCGCCACGATGCGCTGTTCCTCGCGCGCCAGGCGCACCGCCTCGCGCAGCATCAGCACCGCATCGCGCCCGTTCGAGGGGCAGGCGATCATCAGCCCCGGAATGTCGCGCAGCACCGCCAGTGAATTGTCGTTATGGAAATGCCCGCCAAAGCCGCGCTGATAGCCCAGTCCGGCGATGCGCAGCACCATCGGGTTGGCGTATTGCCCGTTCGAAAAGAACGGCAGCGTCGCTGCCTCGCCGCGCAGCTGGTCCTCGGCATTGTGCAGATAGGCAAGGAACTGGATCTCGGGCATCGGCAGGAACCCGTTCTGCGCCATGCCGATAGCCAGGCCGAGGATCGATTGTTCGTCAAGCAGCGTGTCGATCATGCGGGCCGGGCCGAACCGGGCGTGCAGTTTCTGCGTCACGCCATAGACCCCGCCCTTGCGGCCCACGTCCTCGCCCATCATGACCAGTTCGGGGATTTCGAGCATCAGATCGGTCATGGCGAAGTTGATCAGTTTCGCCATGTGCTGGGGTTCGCCCGCGGCGCGCATATCGGCGGCGCCGAACGCGGCCGCGCGCACGCCCGGCGCCGGGCCGTTGCCGGTGGCGGCCTTGCGGGCCGGGGGCACGATCGAGGCCATAACCCCGGCGGCGGTTTCCAGCCGGGGGCGGGCAATCGCCTGTTCGGCGACGGCGCCCACGCGGGCATCGGTCTGGGTGTAGATCTCCAGAACCTCGCCGGCACTCAGCCCGGCCTCCTCAACCAGGCGCCGCGCGCTGTGCAAAAGCGGGTCGTCGGCCTCGTTTGCCTCGACCTCCTCGCGCGACAGATAGGCGGTCTGCACATCGGCGCCGGCATGGCCGTAAAGGCGCACGCAGCCCATGTGCAGGAATGCCGGCTTGCGCTGGAGGCGCACCCAGTCGGCAACCTCGCGGGCGCAGGCATAGGTGTCGACCGCGTCGACACCGTTGCAGGCGAAATAGCGCAGTCCGGGGCGGTGCATCGCATTGGCAGCGACCCACCCGCGCGGCGACTTGGTGGAAATGCCGATGCCGTTGTCCTCGCACAGGAAGATCAGCGGCAGCGGCACGCTTTGCCAGGCGGTCCAGCCGGCGCTGTTCAGCGCGCCCTGGGTGGTGGAGTGGTTCAGCGAGGCATCGCCGAAACTGGCCAGCACCACCGAATCTTCTGGCCATTCCATGTGTTCGGGCCGGTTGCGCCGCGCCAGCCCCAGCGAATGCGCGACACCGACGGCCTTGGGCAGGTGGCTGGCGATGGTCGAGGTCTGCGGCGGAATGTTCAGCGCCTTGGAGCCGAGAACCTTGTGCCGCCCCCCCGAGATCGGGTCTTCGGACGAGGATGCGAAGCTCAGCGCCATGTCCCAGACCGGGGTCTGGCCCGGAACCTGCGCCGCGCGGGCGACCTGAAATGCACCGCTGCGGTAGTGCAGAAACGCCGGATCTGTCGGGCGCAGCGCCGCCGCGACCGCGGCGTTGCCCTCGTGGCCCGACGATCCGATGGTATAGAACGCCTGGCCGCGCGCCTGGAGCTTTCGCGCGTGCCGGTCGAGGTGGCGGCTTTGCGACTGGGCAAGAAACAGGCCCGCGAGGGCCGCCGGGCCAAGCCCGGCATCGGCGGCGCGCCGCGCGCTGGCCGGGGCGGGAAAATCGCCCGCGCCGACACGGCGCAGAAAGTTGTCGTGAACCACGTCGGCCCGGTCCATTCCCGTATCCTTCCCTTCGGCCCGCTTGCCGCCCAGTTGATCCGCTGCGCGCACCGCCCGCAAGACCCCGCGCGCAGCGTGGGCCCAAAAGCGACCCTGCACGCGATTGCGGTCGGGCGCCGTTTCGGGCGCGGTCTCCAACGCCGTGTCTTACGCACAATCCGGCCCGGGTTAAGCGTGGATTTCGGACACTCAAATGACTAAAAGGCATGAAAGCCCTACCCGAGCCGAACGGACACCGCCGCCATGACCCCCAGGCGCCACCTGCCTTCCCACGCCGTCCTGCGCAGCTTTGAAGCGGCCGCGCGCCACGAGAGCTTTACCCTGGCCGGTGAGGAATTGCACCTGAGCCAGAGCGCCATCAGCCGTCAGGTGCGCGAACTGGAACGCATCGTGGGTACCGATCTGTTCCACCGCGCTGGCCGGCGGGTCGTGCTGAACAGGGCCGGGCGCGATCTGGCGGGACAGCTTGCAACCGACCTCGAACGCCTGCGCCAGACGGTGTTCCGGGCGATAACGGCAGGCGATCAGGGCGGCGCGCTGCGGGTCGCCGTGTTGCCGACCTTCGCCAGCCGCTGGCTGATTCCGCGCCTGCCCGACTTCGCCCGCCGCCAGCCCGACATCCGCATCAGCCTGTCGGCCCGCACGGCGCCGTTCGACCTGGCCGAGGAACGGTTCGACATGGCCATCCATTTCGGCCAGCGCGACTGGCCCGGCGCGCAGATGCGCCATCTTTGCGACGAAACCCTTCTTGCCGTCGCCGCGCCCGGGTTTGCCCGCGTACACGGCATAACCGGCCCCGACACCCTGGCCCGTGCGCCGCTTCTGCATCTCGAAACCCGTCCCTTCGCCTGGAGCGACTGGTTCGGCGCTTGCGGTCTGGACCGCGACCAGGTCTTTGCCGGCCAGGTCTTCGATCAGTTCACGATGATCATCGCCGGGGCTGTGCACGGGTTGGGCGCGGCTCTGCTGCCGTCCTATCTGATCGAACAGGAACTGGCGGAGGGGACGCTGATTCAGCTTGACGACCGGCGCATGCAGACCGTCAACAGCTATTATATCGTCACCGGCAGCGCGACCGCATCGCCCGGCGCGCAGGTCTTCGCGGACTGGATGAAGTCGCTGATCCCGGGCAGCGGGGATGCCGAGGCCTCGGATACGCCTTCATTCTGATCCTGCATCTGAGCCTGCCGAAAGAACATTTCGGCAAAACCCGGTCCTGGCCTAGTCTTGGGCATGGCGCGCGAAATACGGGAATCGACCCGCCACGCCATGCCCAAGCGCGAATTTCCAAGGCCGGAGACCGACAGGATGACCATAGCAGACCAGACCCGCGACGTGCTGAAACGCCTGGGCGTGGCGCCCCAATCGCTGACGGGGGGCGATCTTTGCGTCGAATCGCCGCTGACCGGAACCGAGATCGCGCGCCTTGAGCGCCACGGCGTGGCCGACGCCGAAGACGCCATCGGCCGCGCCCGCAAGGCGTTCGCGCTTTGGCGCGAGGTGCCGGCGCCGCGGCGCGGCGAGCTGATCCGCCTGTTCGGCGAGGAACTGCGCGCCGCCAAGGACGATCTGGGCCGGCTGGTCTCGCTCGAAGTGGGCAAGATCCCGTCGGAAGGCGCCGGCGAGGTACAGGAGATGATCGACATATGCGACTTTGCCGTCGGCCTGTCGCGCCAGCTATACGGGCTGACCATCGCCACCGAACGCCCGGGCCACCGGATGATGGAACAATGGCATCCGCTGGGTGTGGTCGGTGTCATCACCGCGTTCAACTTTCCCGTTGCCGTATTCTCGTGGAACGCCGCCCTGGCGCTGGTCTGCGGCAACCCGGTGATCTGGAAACCGTCGGAAAAGACGCCGCTGACCGCGCTGGCGACGATGGCGGTGCTGCAACGCGCGCTGGACCGGTTCGGCGACGCGCCCGAGAACCTCGTTTCGGTGCTGGTCGGCGGGCCGGAACTGGGCGAATGCCTGGTCGAACACCGCGACGTGGCGCTGCTGTCGGCCACCGGCTCGACCCGCATGGGGCGCGCCGTGGCGCCGAAACTGGCCGCCCGCTTTGCCCGGTCGATCCTCGAACTGGGCGGCAACAACGCCGGCATCGTCTGCCCGTCGGCCGATATCGGCATGACGGTGCGCGCCGTCGCCTTCGGCGCCATGGGCACCGCCGGCCAGCGATGCACCTCGATGCGCCGCCTGATCGTGCATCGCAGCATCTATGACGAGGTGGTCGAGCCGCTGCGCCGCGCCTACGGCTCGGTCCGGGTCGGCAATCCGCTTGAGGGCGACTTTCTGGTCGGGCCGCTGATCGATAAACCCGCCTTTGACGCGATGCAATCGGCGCTGGATTCGGCACGAAAGCAGGGCGGCACGATTACCGGCGGCGAGCGCGTCATGACCGGTGACGAAAACGCCTGGTACGCGCGTCCCGCCCTGGCCGAGATGCCGGCGCAGGACGGCATAGTCTGCGAGGAGACCTTCGCGCCGATCCTCTATGTCATGAAATACGACACGCTGGAGCAGGCGATCGAGATGCACAACGCCGTCGGTGCCGGGCTGTCGGCGTCGATCTTCACGCTCGACATGCGCGAGGCCGAACGCTTCATGGGTGCCTCGGGGTCCGACTGCGGCATCACCAACGTCAATATCGGCACCTCGGGCGCCGAAATCGGCGGCGCGTTCGGCGGTGAGAAGGAAACCGGCGGCGGGCGCGAATCCGGCTCGGACGCGTGGAAGGGGTATATGCGCCGGGCAACCAACACGGTGAACTATTCCACCGAACTGCCGCTGGCGCAGGGGGTATCCTTCGATATCTGAAACTGGCCCGGCCCCCCGTGGCCGGGCGCTCAGGCGAAGACCGCGCGATAACGTTCGCGCAGCACGTTCTTCTGAACCTTGCCCATGGTGTTGCGCACCAGTTCATCGACGATGAACACGCGTTTGGGCTGTTTGAAGCGCGCCAGGTCGGCTTCGATGCCGGCCATGACCTGTTCGGGCGTCGGCGCGGCGCCCGTTTCGGGCACCACAACGGCAACCACGGCTTCGCCGAAATCAGGATGCGGCACGCCGATCACGGCACTTTCGCGCACCCCGGGCAAGTCGTCGATCAGCAGTTCGACCTCCTTGGGGTAGACGTTATAGCCGCCGGTGATGATAAGATCCTTGCCGCGCCCGACGATATGGACATACCCGTCGCCGTCGATCCGGCCCAGATCGCCGGTGATGAAAAAGCCGTTCTCGCGCAGTTCTTCGCGGGTCTTTTCGGGCATCCGCCAGTAGCCGGCGAACACGTTCGGCCCGCGCACCTCGATAACCCCGATCTCGCCCCGCTCCCGTTCGGCGCCGGTGTCCGGGTCGGTCACGACGAGTTCGACCCCCGGCAGCGGGAAGCCGACGGTGCCGGCGCGCCGCTCGCCGTCATAGGGGTTGGACGTGTTCATGTTGGTTTCGGTCATGCCATAGCGTTCAAGGATGGCATGGCCCGTCACCTTGCGCCAGCGGTCGTGGGTTTCAGCCAGAAGCGGCGCCGAGCCGGAGACGAACAGGCGCATGCCCCCGGCAGCCCGCGCCAGCCCGTCCAGTTCAAGTAGCCGCACATAGAAGGTGGGCACCCCCATCAGCGCGGTGGCTTGGGGCATGCAATCAAGAACGGTCCGGGCATCGAACCCGGAAAGGAAGATGCAGGACGACCCCGACATCAGCGCGATATTGGTGGCCACGAACAACCCGTGCGTGTGAAAGATCGGCAAGGCGTGGATCAGCACGTCGTCGCGGCCAAAGCGCCAGCAGTCCCTGAGCGTTTGCGAGTTCGAAGCCAGTGCGTCATGTGTCAGCATCGCGCCTTTCGACCGCCCCGTGGTGCCCGAGGTGTAAAGGATCGCGGCCAGATCGTCGGGGCCGCGTTCCACCACCGTAAACCCCGGATCGGCACGGTCGCGCCGCGCGGTCAGGCTGCCGCCCTCGTCGGCGGCGATGGTCAGGATCTCGGCGACCCCGGCCTGTTCGGCGACCGGCCCGAGCGTGTCGCGCCTGCCGGGATCGCAGACCAGCAGGCGCGGTTCGGCATCGTTCAGGAAATAGGCAAGTTCGGCCCCGGTATAGGCCGGGTTCAGCGGCAGGAAGACGCCCCCGGCCATGACCGTGCCAACATAGAGTTCCAGCATCGCCCGCGTCTTGGGCGCCTGCACCGCGACCCGGTCACCGGGGCATACCCCCGCAGCGGCGAGAACCGCCGCCATTCTCTCGGCATTGGCGAAGAAGTCGCCATATGTCACCGTTTCCCCGGTCTGCCGGTCGTGCAGGAACGGCGCATCCTCGAACCCGATGCTGGCCTTGCGCAGGCGCGCGGCGAGATGGTTGCGCTCGTACATATGCGTCATCCTTCCGGGTCGGGGTTCAGGCGAGGTCCATGCCCTTCATCTGCAATTTCTCGCCGTCATAGATATGCGCGATCATCTTTTCGGCAGCCGCCGATCCGTTGCCGGTCTCGATGGCATCCACAAGGCCCAGGTGATCGCCCAGCGATTTCGACAGATCCGCGCCGCGGATCGAGGCGAACAGCGTGAACGAGGAACCCCGGTTCCAGATGTTGTCGAAGAACTCCAGCAAAAAGCGGTTGCCAGTGGCCTGCACGAAGGCGCGGTGGATCGACATGTTGGCGTCGAAATAGGCCTCTACGGTGTTTACCTTCAGGTCTTCGGCTGCGGTGATCTGCCGGCGCAGGCGTTCACAGGTCTGCGCATCGCCCGACTCGGCCAGCAGCCGCGCGGCGAACCCCTCGATTGAGGCGCGGGCACCGTAGAGTTCGGCGATCTCGCCCTGTTCGAGGCGCCGGATCCGGAAACCGCCGCGCCCGGCGACGACCAGGATGCCTTCCTGCTCCATCCGGAACAGGGCCTCGCGGATCGGCGTGCGGCTGATCTCGAATTCCTCGGCCAGCTTTTCCTGGACGATCCGGTCGTCCGGCGAAATCGAGCCGTCGCGAATCGCCTGCATGATCTGGTCATAGACCTGATCGGCAAGGCGCACGCGCGGCTGAGACAGTGGTTTGAAGGGCATCGGGGCCTCCTGCGCCGGATGGCTATCCTATTCAGGCCATGTCGAAAAGACGAATATGGCGGCGCGATCTCTTAACGGTTGAAACGTACAAAATACTGTATACAGTATACTCGTTGATTTCGAAAGGGACGCCATGTGCGGAATTGCTGGTAGAATACTGAACGCGCCGGGTCAGGTCGGGCGCGATCTGGTCGAGCTGATGGATGCGCAGGAACACAGGGGCGCGGATTCGACCGGGTTTGCCATCTACGGTGTACCCCGTGACAACGGCTACATCGTTCGGGCCATGGGGTTCGATCGCGACATGCTCGGGCGCGATCTCGACGAGTTTCGCGCCATCCTGAAGGAGCATGGCGGCGACTTCATCGACGAACCGACCTGGGACAACGGCCGCTCCAGCCACTATTCGGTGCGCATGACGATCACCGAACCCGACGATCTGGCGCGCTGGACGGCGGACGCGGACGAAATCTGCACGCGGCTCGAAATGCTGTCGGTAGGCCGGTCGCTTGAAATCATCAAGGATACCGGCGGCGCCTACGAGGTCGCCGACAAGCATGGCGTGCGCGACATGATCGGCACGCACGGTCTGGGCCATGCCCGGCTGGCCACCGAGTCCGACGTGCGGCCAAATGCCAGCCACCCGTTCTGGGCGCGCCCCTTTCCGGATGTCGCCATCGTGCACAACGGCCAGATCACCGATTACTATTCCTGGCGCAACCGGCTGGAACACAAGGGCTACCGGTTCCTGACCTATAACGACAGCGAACTGATCGCCGTCTGGGTATCGGACCGGATGAAGGAAGGTCTGAGCATGGACCAGGCCCTGACCCGTTCGATCCGGGAAATTGACGGGGTTTTCACCTTCATGATCTCGATGCCCGACCAGATCGGCTTTGCCAAGGACCGGTTCGCCATGAAGCCGCTGGTCGTGGTCAACCGAAACGGCGAGATCGCGGCAGCGACCGAGGAACAGTCGGTGCGCCGGGTCTTGGAAGACGACGACATCGCGATTCTCAACTACGACGGTCCGGCCCAGCAGGGCATCTGGGGCGTCGGCAACCGGAGGGAAGCGGCATGAACGAGGTCGTCACCAACGAGGTCGTCATCGAGGTGGGCAAGCGCCCGGTCCGTGAAGTTCACATGGAGATCCTCGAGGCAGCGAGTGCCGGCAAGTCGATCCTCGTCACCAACACGCTGTCGCGCCACAACCTTGGCGTCGGGCTGCCGCCGGGCTGCAAGGTCCGATTCGAAGGCTCGGTCGGCTATTACTGCGGCGGTCTGAACACCGGAGCGCGCATCGAGATCGAACGCAACGCCGGCTGGGGCTGCGGCGAGGCGATGAGCGGCGGACATGTCACCGTTGGCGGCTATGCCGGCATGTCGGTGGGTGCCGCGATGCTGGGCGGCACAATCCACGTCAAGGGCGATTGCGGACCGCGCGTCGGCGTTGCCATGAAGGACGGCAACATAATCGTCGAGGGCAAGATCGGATATCAGTCCGGCTTCATGGCGCATGGCGGCAAGATCATCGCGCTGGGCGGCGCCGGCGGCAGTTGCGCCGATGCGCTCTGGGAGGGCGAGGTCTGGGTGACGGGCGATGTTCAGGATCTCGGCGTCGATGCCGTCGTCACCGAACCGAGCGCCGAACAGGTCGCCGAGGTGGATGCCATTCTCGACCCTCTCGGCCTCAAGGACACGTCGCGCGACTGGCGCCGCATCATCGCCGGTCAGCGCCTTTGGTATTTTGAAAGCAGGGACGCAAAAGCATGGCTGATGATATAAAACCCCCCTATGTCTATCCGTTCGAGGAAGCGACCGAGGAACAGGTTGCCTTCGGCGAGGCCGCGATAGAGGGCCGCCCGGCCGGGGTTCCCGCGTCCTACGACAGGGGCGGATCGACGCGCTGGACCCCCGAGGCGATATCGGAAGTTCACGCGCTGGCCCAGCTTGGCCGCTATCAGGTGCGGGGCTGGAACAGCTTCAACAAGCGGCTGCCGACATTCGACGACCTGACCTTCGTGCCCGCGACGATGACGCGCCTGCCGCTGGAAGGCTATCGCGAGAAATGCGAGACCAGGACGGTTCTGGGCGGCGGCCGCGGGCTGGTCGAAAAGCCGATCGAACTTGATATCCCGATCTACATCGCCTCGATGTCGTTCGGCGCGCTGTCGGCCAATGCCAAGGAATCGCTGGGTCACGGCGCCTCGAAAGCGGGTAGCATGACCTGCACCGGCGAAGGCGGGATGCTGGAGGAAGAGCGCGCCGCCTCGAAAAAACTGGTCTATCAGATGAGCCCGGCGCGCTACGGCCTCGATCTGGACCATCTGCGCCGTGCCGATGGGCTGGAACTGGTGGTCGGGCAAGGCGCCAAGCCGGGCACCGGCGGGTTGTTGCTGGGCATGAAGGTCAGCCCGCGAATCTCGAAGATGCGCACCCTGCCCGAAGGCGTCGATCAACGCTCCACCATCCGCCATCCGGACTGGCTGGGCGCCGACGACCTTGCCGTCAAGATCGAGGAATTGCGCATCGCGACCAACTATCAGGTGCCGATCTTCATCAAGATGGGCGCGACCCGGCCGCGGTTCGACGTGGCCGTCGCCGCCAAGGCGGGCGCCGATGTCGTGGTTGTCGACGGCGCCGAGGGCGGCACCGGAGCATCGCCGGAAATGCTTCTCAATCATACCGGCATCCCGACCATGTCGGCGATCCCGGCGGCCCGCGAGGCGCTGGACGAGGCCGGCATGACGGGCAAGGTGACGCTGGTCGCGGCGGGCGGCATCCGCACCGGCACCGATGTCGCCAAGGCGCTTGCCCTGGGCGCCGATGCGGTGATGATCGGCAACGCCGCGATGATTGCGCTTGGCTGCAACGCACCGCAATATCTGGAGGATTACCAGAAGCTTGGGACCAGCCCGGGGGCCTGCCATCACTGCCACACGGGCCTGTGCCCGATGGGGATCGCGACCCAGGACGCGGAGCTTGAAAAGCGCATGAGCGTCGCCGCCGGCGCCGAGCGCGTGGCGCGGTTCCTGACCGCCATGACGATGGAAATCACCGCGCTGGCCAAGGCCTGCGGCAAGTCCTCGGTGCACAACCTGGAAACCGAGGATCTGCGGGCGCTGTCCTTCGAGGCATCGGCATTTACCGGCGTCAAGATGGCCGGAATCGACCGCCCGTTCGACTGGAACACCGCGCGAAAGGCCTGACAAGGGGCCGCGCCGCCGCATGGCGACACCAACAGGAGAGAAACATGTTTCAGAAAATGCTCATCGGCGGCAAACTCGTCGGAAAGGACACCAAGGGCAAGACCATCGCCGTTATCAACCCGGCCGATGAAAAAACCTTCGCGAGGGTACCCAAGGGCACGCCCAAGGATATCGACAACGCGGTCGCCGCGGCCAAGGCGGCATTTCCGGACTGGGCCGCCACACCGCTGTCCGAGCGTCAGGCGGTCGTGGCGAAAATCGCCGACGTGATCGCCAACAACGCCGAGATGCTGGCCCGGTTGATGACCAAGGAACAGGGCAAGCCGCTGCCGGAATCGATGGGCGAAATGGCCTGGACCGAAGGCTATCTGCGCCACTACGCGACGCTTGAGCCACGGGGCCGGACGGTACAGGACGACGAAACCTTCCAGATCGAGGTTCGTCGTGTGCCGCTGGGCGTGGTGGCCGGCATCTGCCCCTGGAACTTTCCCGTGCTGGTACCGTTCTGGAAGATCGGCCCGGCGCTGGTGGCCGGCAACACCATCGTCCTCAAGCCCGCCCCGACGACGCCGCTGACCATCCTCAGGATACTGGAACTGTGCAACGATTTCGTTCCCGCCGGGGTCATCAACGCTGTGACGGACGAAAACGACCTGGGCGAGGTGCTGACAAGTCACCCCGATGTCGCCAAGGTCAGCTTTACCGGCTCGACCGAGACCGGCAAGAAGATCATGGCGTCGGCGGCCGGCACTGTGAAGCGCCTGACGCTCGAACTGGGCGGCAACGATCCGGCCATCATCCTGCCCGACGTGGATGTGAAGGATACCGCCGCCAAGATATTCAACGGCGCCTTCATGAATGCCGGGCAGGTCTGCATGGCGGTCAAGCGGGTCTATGTCCACAAGGACATTCATGACGAATTCTGCGACGAACTGGTCCGGCTGGCCAAACAGGCCGTGGTCGATGACGGGATGCATCAGGGCGCGACCATGGGCCCGATCCAGAACAAGGCGCAGTACCAGAAGGTCAAGGCCCTGATCAAGAGCGCCAAGAAGGATGGCAAGGTCCTGTGCGGCGGCGTCGTCAAGGGCCGGAAGGGCTATTTCGTCAACCCCGTGATCGTGCGCGACGTCAAGGATGGCGACGATATCGTCGATCTCGAACAGTTCGGCCCGATCCTGCCGGTGATCAAGTTCTCCAGCGCCAAATCCGTCACCAGAAAGGCCAACGGTCTGGATTACGGGCTTGGCGGTTCGGTCTGGTCCAGGGATGAACGCAAGGCAACCAAGATTGCGTCGAAAATCCAGAGCGGCACAGTCTGGGTGAACCAGTGCGTCAATATCGGGCCGCACATTCCAATGGCCGGGTTCAAGTCCTCGGGCCTGGGTGTCGAGCAATCCCAGGAAGGGCTGGATGAGTACACCCAGATACAGGTCATGAGCATTGCCAAGTAGAGCCGAAGCCGGCCCGGCCGGCATATAGTGACAGGACCATCATGAAACCCGATCCCTATTGGTGGGAGGACGTCGCGCCGTTCCGGGACCGGCCCGCCGATCCGCCCCCCGAACTACCCGCCGAATGCGATGTCGTGATCGTCGGGGCCGGGCTTACCGGCTGCTCGGCGGCGCTGACGCTGGCCCGGGCCGGCAAGGACGTGGTCGCGCTTGACGCACAAGATCCGGGCTGGGGCGCAAGCACGCGCAATGGCGGAATGATCGGCGGCGGCTACCGTTTGTCGCCCGAACAGATGGCTGAAAAATACGGGGCGGAAACCGCGCAGCGCCTGCTGGTCGAATCGCATGTCGATTCGCTTGCATTCGCGGTGTCGCGCATCCGCGACGAAGGCATCGAGTGCGACTATCACCAGTATGGCCGGTTCCGCGGTCAGTGGAACCGGGCCGAATACGACGCAACCGCCCGCGGGCTGGACGATCTGCGCAAGCTGGTGGCGGTCAATATCGACATGGTGCCCCCCGAACGCCAGCGCGCGGAAATAGGATCGGGCCTGTATAGCGGCGGCATGCTGCTGCACGATCACGGCGGCCTGCATCCGGGCAAGTACATGACCGGCATATTGCAGGCCGCCCGAAGCGCCGGCGCACGGGTGTTCGGGCAGACGGCGGTACGCGATGTTCGCCCCGCCGGTTCGGGATTCGTTGTGACCACCGCCAGGGGAGAAATCCGCGCCGCGGCGGTACTGATGGCCACGAACGGCTATACCACGCCGGATTTCCCGAACCTGAAACGCCGCATGATCCCGGTGTCGAGCTTTCTGATCGCGACCGAGGAACTGCCCGAGGGCATGGCCGACGACCTGATGCCGGGGCGGCGCATGTGCGTGGAAACCCGCAACCGGCACTGCTATTTCCGGCTGTCGCCGGACGGCAGGCGGCTGGTGCTGGGCGGGCGGGCGGCCATGAACAGGGTATCGCTCGCGCGCTCGGCCCGGGTACTGCACGGGTTGCTCGGAGAAATTTTTCCACAAACGAGAACGCTGAAGCTCACCCACAGCTGGACCGGCCAGACCGGATTCACCTTTTCGTTCATGCCCCATATCGGCCGGCTGGACGGAATCTGGCACGCGATGGGCTATTCCGGCAGCGGCAACGCCATGGCACCCTATCTGGGCCACAAGGCGGCGCTGCTGATGATGGACGACCCGGCCGGCGCGACGGCGTTCACCGAAACCACGCTGGAAACCCGGTTCTGGTACCGCAAGACGCCGTGGTTCCTGCCCTTCGCGCATCAGCTTTACCGGATCGCGGACCGGCGCGACGACAGGGCACGTGCCCGCTGACACTTCAACGCGCTCATCAACATGAAAGGCATTCGCACTTCACATGACGATAAAAACCATATCAGGCGGCGGACGGTTCGAAAAAGCCGGATCCTACAGCCGCGTCAAGCGGGTCGGCCCTTTCGTGTTCGTCGCGGGTCTGACCTCCATGCAGTCCAACGGCAAGGTCTATGCCCCGTTCGACATCTATGAACAGACGGTGTTCATCTTCGACAAGATCGAAGATCTGCTGAAAGAGGCCGGCGCCAAGATGCGCCATGTGGTCAGAACCCGCGCCTTCGTCACCGACATGCGCGATGCGGGCGGTTTCATCCGCCGGCACGGCGAGGTGTTCCAGGGCATCGAACCGGTCCTGACCGGGGTCGAGGCCGGCCTGACCACCCCCGGCCTGATGGTCGAAATAGAAGTCGACGCCATCATCCACGACCGCAAGGGGCGGATATCGCTGGACTGAGCGGGGCGAGCCCGGCGCGGCACCCGCCCCGGGCCGCGCCGGGCGGGCCGCGCCGGGCGGTGATGCGGCTGTCCGAAAGGGCCGGCGTAGTACGCGGCACGCATAAAACTTCCGGATAAAGCCACATTGAATCCGCCAATCCCCGCGAAATCCCACATTTAGCAACATTTCTTTTGGCATAATGTTGGGTTTCTGTCAGTCTACCTGAAATAGCCAGTGGCAATTTCCCGGGGGACGACGGCGATGACCACCCACAGCGCGCGGCATCTGATCATCGGCGGCGGCATCATCGGCTGCGCCACCGCCTATCATCTGGCACGCAACGGCGAATCCGATGTTGTGCTGCTGGAGAAATCGGCACTGACCGAAGGCGCGACCTGGCACGCCGCCGGGCTGGTGGGACAGTTGCGATCCTCGCGCAACACCACGCGGATGCTGCAACGCTCGGTGGCGCTCTATGACCGGCTGGGGCCGGAAACCGGGCTTGATTTCGACTGGAGAAAGGTCGGAAGCCTGCGGCTGGCCGCCACGCCCGAACGGCTGCTCGAAGCGAAACGCCTGGCCACGATGGCGCGCAGTTTCGGGCTTGAGATGCAGGTGATCTCGGCCGCCGAGGCCAAGGCGCTGTTTCCCTATATCGACGCGACCGGCCTTGCCGGCGCCGCCTTCATCCCCTCGGACGGCCATGTCGATCCGGCGGGGTTGTGCCAGGCGCTGGCCGCCGGCGCGCGGCTGCACGGCGCGCAAATTCGCCAGGGTGCGCGGGTCACGGATTTCGACGTGCGCGACGGGCGCATCGCACGGGTGATGACCGACGACGGCGACTGGGAGGCCGAAACCGTTGTTCTGGCCGCCGGCATGTGGAGCCGCGAACTGGGCGCGAAGCTGGGCCTCAGGGTTCCGGCCTGCGCGGTCGAACACCAGTATATCGTGACAGAACCCCTGCCCGACCCCGACCTGGTGCGCACCCTGCCGACGCTGCGCGATCCCGAACGGCTGGTCTATTACAAGCCCGACGCCGGCGGGCGGCTGGTGCTGGGCGGGTACGAGGACGACACCCGCGCCTTTGGCGAGCGCGGCATCCCGGGCGATTTCGCCCGCCAGCTTCTGCCCGACAACATGGAACGGTTCGCGCCGCTGGCCGAACTGGCGGCACAGGTAACGCCGGTGCTGAACGAGGTCGGCATAAGGCAGGTCATTAACGGCCCGATCCCCTATTCGGCCGATGGCGATTTCGTGATGGGCTGGGCGCCGGGCTTTGACAACCTGATGCTGGCGACCGGGTTCCTTTACGGCATCGCCGCCGGTGGTGGCGCGGGCGAGATGATCGCGGAATGGATCACCCGGGGCCGCCCCGGGCTTGACCTGTGGCCGCTGGACGTGCGCCGTTTCGGCCCCCATCACGGCAGCCGCGCCTTCATGTATCCGCGCGCCGTCGAGCATTACGCCTATCACTACAAGATGCGCTATCCCGGCCAGGAATATGAAAGTGCGCGCGATCTGCGCCTCTCGCCCCTGCACGCGATCCTGAAGGAACGCGGCGCGGTCATGGGGTCAAAGAACGGCTGGGAACGGCCGTTGTGGTTCGCCCCCAAGGGCGTTCCGGCCGAGGACCGGCTGGGCTTTGTCGATCCCGGCTGGCACGAGTTTGCCGCTGCCGAACACCGCGCCGTGCGCGAAGGCGCGGCGCTGATCGACCAGACCAGTTTCGCCAAGTTCGAAATCGTCGGCCCCGGCGCGCTGGCGCTGCTGCAACGGCTGGCGGCCTGCAACATGGACCGGCCCGCCGGATCGGTGATCTATGCGCAACTGTGCAACGAAAACGGCGGGATCGAATGCGACGTGACGATAACGCGGCTGGGCGCGCAACATTTCTACCTCGTCACCGGAGCGGGTTTCGGCACCCATGATTCCGACTGGATAAGGCGGCACATGCCCAAAGATGGCAGCGTGCATCTGATCGAGGTCACATCGGCGCGGGCGGTCATCAACCTGTGCGGTCCGAAAGCGCGCGAAGTTTTGGCCGCGGTCTGCGAAGAAGATGTATCGAACGCCGCCTTTCCCTTCGCCACGGCGCGCGAGATCACCATCGGCTGCGCGCCGGTGCGCGCGGTGCGCATCGGATACGTCGGCGAACTGGGCTGGGAATTGCATGTGCCCACCGAATTCGGCGCCCATGTCTACCACCTGCTGCACGGGGCCGGGCAAGGCGCCGGCATCCGCGATGTCGGCTATCGCGCCATCGATTCGCTGCGGCTCGAAAAGGGCTATCTCTACTGGTCGGCCGACATCTCGCCCGATTACACGCCGATCGAGGCGGGGCTGGGCTTTCGCGTGCATCTGCGATCGGGGGGCGATTTCATCGGCCGCAGCGTGCTGGAGGCGCAGAAGGCACAAGGCCCGGCGCGGCGGCTTTGCACCTTTGTCACGCCCGCAAGCCTGCCGCTGTTCGGCGGCGAAACCATCCTGAAGGATGGCGCGGTGGTGTCGCTGGCCGCGTCGGCGGGCTTTGGCCACACCGTCGGGCAGACCATCGTGCTGGGCTATCTTGACCGCCAATACTGGGACGAGGGCGATTTCGAGATCGAGGTATTCGGCGAACGCCACCCCGTGACCCGCGTCGAGGGCCCGCTTTACGACCCGCAGAACCAACGGCTGAAATCCTGAAGGAGGGCACATGTCCGAGCACACCGATACCGTTCTCGCCGCATTGCGCAACGCGCCCGGATTCGAGGGCGTCGCGCGCAACAATTGCACGGTGACACGGTTCGGCGGGCTGACCAATCTGGTGCACATGGTCGATACCGGCCAGCATCGGGTGGTCGTGCGCATCCCCGGCGAGGGCACCGAAACCTATATCGACCGCGCCGTCGAACTGGCCAATGCGCAGGCCGCCCACCGCGCCGGGGTATCGCCCGAGGTGCTGTGGGCCAACGCCGCCCAGGGCGTCATGATAACGCGCGCCATCGACGGGATCGTGACCATGACGCCGGATCTGTTTGCCGCGCGGCCCGGCGCTGCGGGCCGCGCCGGGCGGGCGCTGGCGCGGCTGCACGCGTCGGGCGAAACCTTCGACTTCCGGTTCGAGCTGTTTTCGATGATCGAAAACTATCTTGATCTTCTCTCGGGCAAGGACGCGACCCTTCCGCAGGGCTATCACGACATCGTTCGCGCCGCCGAGCCGGTGAAAGAGGCGCTGGCGACCAATCCGGCCCCGCTTGCGCCCTGCCATTGCGACCCCTTGTGCGAGAATTTCCTGGATGACGGCAAGACCATGTGGATCGTCGATTGGGAATATTCCGGCATGAACGATCCCTTGTGGGACGTGGGCGACCTGTCGGTCGAGGCGGGCATGGACGCCACCGCCGAAGCCGAGCTGCTGCGCGGTTATTTCGGGCGCGAACCCGACCCGGCCGAAACCGGGCGCGTGGTGATCTACAAGGCGATGTGCGATCTGCTCTGGACGCTCTGGGGCCTGATCCAGCACGCCGATGCCAACCCGGCCGAGGATTTCTGGGCCTACGCCACGACACGATTCGACCGCTGCAAGGCGTTGATGAACGATCCCGCCTTTGCAGGCCACGTCGCCGCCGTCAGGGCGGGGTGAGGGGCCGGGCAAACCGTGCCACGGCCGCAGACACGCCGGAGATCAGCCGCCAAGAACCTCAAGCAGCGCCCCGTGCAGCGCCCTTGTCGCCGCCGCGGCTACGCGTCCGTCGGAACGCAGGGTCAGCGCCCCGCCCTGCCAGTCGGTGATGACCCCGCCCGCGGCCTCGATCAGACCGACCAGCGGCAGATAGTCGTAAGGCTCAAGCCCGCAATCGACCACCGCGTCGATCTGGCCCGACGCCAGCAGCGCATAGGGGTAGCAGTCATAGCTCATTCGCCGGGTCCGGCCGATGCCGCACAACCGGTCAAACAGCGGGCCGTCCATGGTGCGCACCCGCTCGGCTTCGTTGATGTAGACCGAAGCATGATCGAGCGACGCCGTATCCCGGCAGCGGATGCGCACACCGTTGCGCGCCGCCCCCAGGCCGCTTGCGCCAATATAGGTTTCCCCCAGTGCCGGCATATGGACCAGCCCCAGGCGCGGCACGCCGCCCGAAAGATAGGCCATCAGCAGCCCGAACAGCGGATTGCCGGTGATAAACGAACGGGTGCCGTCGATCGGGTCGATCACCCAGGTATCGCCCTCCAGCGACCCGCTGACGCCATATTCCTCGCCCAGGATCCCGTGGCCGGGAAATTCGCGGGCCAGGGCGGCGCGGATATGCGCCTCGGTCTCGCGGTCGGCGCGCGTCACCGGGCTTTCGTCGGCCTTGGCGTCGATCTGCAGCGGCGTGCGGAAATGCGCCATGGCCACCTCTCCGGCTGATCTGGCGATTGCGGTCGCCGTGTCGCGGATCGCTGCGATGCTCATCACTCTGCCGTCACCCGGATTTGCGTACCCCACCCGGAGGCGGCTGCCGCGATCTCGGGCGGCGGGGCGCGGTCACAGACCAGATAATCGACCTGTTCGGGCTCGCCGATGGCAACCGGCGCCTCGCGGCCGAACTTGCTGGAATCCGCCGCCATGATCCGGGTTGCCGCCTGTTTCATGATCAACCGCGAGAACTGCGCCTCTTCCAGATCGAACAACCCGAACCCATTGACGGTGATCCCGGCCGAGGACAGCACCGCGAAATCGGTGTTGAAATTGGCCGCAAAGCCCATCGCGTCCGCCCCGAAAGCGCCACCGTCATGGGCGCGCAACTCTCCCCCGGCCATGAACACGCGGTTTTCATTGCGGCTGGCCAGTCGGTAGGCAACATAGACGGAATTGGTGACGACCACCAGCCGTCGATGATCGCAAAGCGCGTCGGCGATATGCGCCGTGGTGCTGCCGATATCCAGAAACAGCGACGCTTCGTCGGGCAGCATCGCGGCGACGTGGCGCGCGATGCGCTGTTTGGCCGCCGGATTCTCGCGGAACCGGGCCTGAAAGTTGGGCTCGGCCGTGCTGTCGGGCGCGACCAGCCGCGCGCCGCCATGCATCCGCTCGACAATGCCGCCATCGGCAAGACTGCGCAGGTTGCGGCGCACGGTCTCTTCGGTGACGCTCAGCGCGCGGGCTAGGGCCTGAATGCGCATCGACCCGCCCGAGCGGTGCAGTTGCTCAACGATCTCGCGCTGGCGATGGTTCGAACGCGTATCCATCTGGTCGGGCCGGCCTTTGCGGTTCTGATCCGGTTTCGGCCAAGTAAGGCACCAAACCGCACGGAAATCCATAGCTTTCTATAGGAAAAGCAACATTATCGGAAATTTTATGTTGCTTTTTGTTGGTTTTTGCCAAACCCTGCTACGCAAAATCACGACAGGATCCGCGGCTCCGGGTGCGGCCGGCGCCGCTGAAATCTAGCGCAGAACCAAGGCAAAACCAAGACTGGCTGGGAGGCTGAACCATGAGAACGAATTTCCTGATTTCCACCGCGGTCCTGTCCGCGTTCGCCGCGGGCGCCGCATGGTCGGATGTCGAATCGCTCGACCCGATCAAGCTGACGACGCATGACTGGACCGGCCAGATCGTGACCACGACGATCATGGGTGAGGTGCTCAAACAGGCTGGCTACAACGTGGAATATGTGCAGGCCGACTATATCGCGCAGTTCGCGGGGCTGAAGACCGGCGATCTGCATGTCGCGATGGAGATCTGGGAGACCACGGGCCGCGAGGCGATGGACGAGGCCACGAACACCGGCAATGTCGTCAATCTCGGCTCGACCGGGATGCAGGCGATCGAGGACTGGTGGTACCCGGCCTATATGGAAGAGGTCTGCCCCGGCCTGCCCGACTGGCAGGCGCTGAACGACTGCGCGCAGGAGTTCTCAACCCCCGAAACCGCGCCGCTGGGCCGGTATCTGGGCGGTCCCGTGACGTGGGGCGGGTTCGACGAGGAGCGCGTCGAATCGCTGGGGCTGGATTTCGAGGTGGTTCATGCCGGCACCGACGCCGCCCTGTTCGCGGAACTGGAATCGGCCTATCAGCGCAAGGCGCCGATCGTGTTGTGGATCTACAGCCCGCACTGGTCGACGTCGAAATACGAGGGCTCCTTCGTCGAATTCCCGCCCTATTCCACCGAATGCTATGACGATCCGTCCCAGGGAATAAACCCAGACATGGCCTACGATTGCGGCAAGCCGACCGGACCGATCTGGAAGGTGGCCTGGTCCGGTGTCGCGGACAAGTGGCCGGGGGCCGTCAAGTCGATCGAGGCGTTCAACATCTCCAACGCCGACATGGGTACCATGGTCGGAAAGGTCGATCTGGACGGCCAGAGCATCGAGGACGTGGTGGCCGAGTGGATGGCCAACAACAAGGACACCTGGTCCGCCTGGATCGAGTAGGCGCACGCCGGGGCGGCTGATCCGCCCCGGCCGCAATCCGGCGCACCGGCGCCCGGAACCGACCGCCAAACCGACCGCCGAACCGGCCCGAGATACCAACCCGCAAACCGACCGAGGTGAGGATGGAGCGTCCCGTCAAACTGGATTGCCGCGGCGTCTGGAAGATCTATGGCGCCGATCCGCGGCGGTTTCTCGACCGTCACGGCGGCGCCCCCTCGGAATCCGATTTCGAGGGCTCGGGCATGATCGGGGCGGTACGCGATGCCGATGTACATATTGGCGAGGGCGAGATCTTCGTCATCATGGGGTTGTCGGGGTCGGGCAAGTCGACGCTGGTGCGCTGTCTGTCGCGGCTGATCGAACCGACCGCAGGGGCGATCAATTTCGAGGGCCGCGACATGCTGGGCATCTCGGAGCGCGATCTGATCGAACTGCGGCGCAAGAAGATGGGCATGGTGTTCCAGCATTTCGCGCTGCTGCCGCATCTGACGGTGCTGGAAAACGCCGCCTTCCCGCTTGAGGTGCAGGGCGTGGCGCGCCGCACCCGCGAGGGCCGCGCCCGCGAGATGGTCGAACTGGTCGGCCTTGCGGGGCGCGAGGATTACTATCCGCGCCAGCTTTCGGGCGGCCAGCAGCAGCGCGTCGGCATCGCGCGTTCGCTGGTGGCCGAACCCGACCTGTGGTTTCTCGACGAACCCTTCAGCGCGCTCGATCCGCTGATCCGGCGCGAGATGCAGGACGAGTTCATGCGCCTGCAATCCATGCTGCGCAAAACCATCGTGTTCATCACCCACGATTTCGACGAGGCAATCCGGCTGGCCGACCGTATCGCGGTGATGAAGGACGGCGCAATCGTGCAGACCGCGACGCCGGAAGAACTGGTGCTTAACCCGGCCACCGACTACGTTCAGGAATTCACCCGTCACATTCCCCGCGCCAAGGTCACGCGGCTTTCCACCATCATGTCGCCCGGCGTGCCCGAGGGCGATTACGCCGGCGAGGTGGCCGGTACGCTGGTGGTGGCCGACGCGGTGCGCACGCTCGATTCCGATCGTCGCCCCTTCCGGGTGCTGGACGAGCGCGGCGCGCCGGTGGGCACGGTCGACATAGCCGCCGCCATCGACGTGATGATCGGGCGGGAGGCACGATGAAACCGGCGCTGTTGCGGGGGCTGTTCGGCGGGTCGCGGCCGTTCTGGCTGGGATTGTTCGCGCTGACCTGGGCGCTTTCGACCTGGTCGTTCCAGCTTTACAAGGCGCTGGATGCGCGCTGGATCGTCCGCTTTCCGGCCAGCCTGACGGTGCCGGTGGATCAGTGGATTTCCGGCTTCATGGCCTGGCTGGTCGAGGACGCAACCTTCGGGTTGTTCACCTTCCGCGATTTCACGCGCTTTGTCTCGGCGGTGATCGAGGCGCCCTACGACCTGGTGCGCGCCCTGCTGATCGACGGCTTCGTGCTCGGGCAGGGCCAGCAGGCGGTCGAGGTGGCGCCGTCGCTGTCCTGGATCGCGGTGATCGCGATCATCGCCGCCCTTGCCTGGTATGCCAGGAACCGGGCGCTGGCGTTTCTGGCGGCGGGGTGTTTCGCCTATCTTGCAGTGTTCGGGCAATGGGCCAGCGCCATGGTCACGCTGGCTTCGGTTCTCATCGCCGTGCCCATCGGGGTGGCCGGGGGGCTGGCCCTGGGTATCGTGTCCTACCGTCACCCGTGGTTCGAACGCACCCTGCGCCCGCTGCTGGATCTGATGCAGACGGTGCCGGTATTCGCTTACCTCGTGCCGATCCTGTTCCTGTTCGGTTTTGGTCCGGTCTCGGCGCTGGTGGCGACGGTGATCTATGCCATGCCGCCGATGGTGCGGGTCTCGACCGTGGCGCTGCATTCGGTGCCCGAAGACGTGATCGAGGCCGGGCGCATGATGGGCTGCAAGCGGCGGCAACTCTTGTGGAAGGTGCTGGTGCCCACCGCCATGCCCTCGCTCATGGTGGGGGTCAATCAGGTCATCATGCTGTCGCTCAACATGGTCATCATCGCCTCGATGATCGGCGCGGGCGGGCTTGGTTATGACGTGCTTACCGCGCTCAGACGGCTCGATATCGGCGGCGGGGTCGAGGCGGGGCTGGCCATCGTCGTCATGGCCATCGCGCTGGACCGCGTCAGCCAGGCCTTTGCCATCCGCAAGGTCCGCGCCCGGCCCGATCCGGCGCTGCCGCTTCACCGGCGCCATCCGCTGTTTACATCGGTCGCTGCGCTTGCGGTCGCGACCACCGCCCTGGGCGCCGCTATCCCCGGTTTCCGGCTGTATCCCGAACAACTGACCATCACCACCGGGCCGATCTGGACCGAGGCGATGGAGTGGATCAACGTCAACTTCTTCAACACGCTCGAGGCGATCAAGACCGCGCTGCTGACCTGGCTGCTGCTGCCGGTCAAACGCTTTTTTACCGGCATCCCCTGGGCCTGGGGCATTATCGCCATCACCCTCGCGGCCGGCCGCGTGGGCGGCTGGAAACTGGCGCTGATGGCGGCGCTGATGACGCTGTTCATCGCCGCCAACGGGCTGTGGGCCAAGGCGATGATCACCGTCTACCTGATTACAGTCTCGGTGCTGATCGCCAGTGCCATCGGTATTCCGCTGGGCATCTGGGCGGGTCAGAACGCACGGGCCAACACCGTGATCGGCGCGCTGATCGACACGCTCCAGACGCTGCCCAGTTTCGTCTACCTGATCCCGGTGGTGATGCTGTTCCGGGTTGGCGATTTCTCGGCGATGATTGCCGTGGTGCTTTATGCGCTGGCCCCGGCTGTGCGTTATGCCGCACATGGCATCCGCTCGATAGAACCCGAGGTGATCGAGGCGGGGCGCGTGTCGGGCTGCACCGAACGCCAGTTGCTGATGCGCATCAAGCTGCCGCTGGCCGCGCCCTCGCTGCTTCTGGGGCTCAACCAGACCATCATGCTGGCACTGTCGATGCTGGTCATCACCGCGCTGGTGGGCACCCGCGATCTGGGGCAGGAGGTCTATATCGCGCTGACCAAGGCCAATACCGGGGCGGGCATCGTCGCCGGGCTGTCCGTTGCCTTCATCGCCATCATATCCGACCGCATCCTGACGGCGCTGGCGCGGGCGTCGCAACACCGGCTGGGGGTGGGACAATGACGGCGCTCGACCGGGCCATGGCGCGGGCGCGCGCGCTGCCGTGCTGGCGCGATCCCCACGACATCGCGGCACTGGACGGCGGCATTACCAACATAAACCTCACGCTCAGCGACGGGGGCCGCAAATACGTCGTGCGCCTGGGCGAGGATATTCCGGAACATGGCGTGATGCGGTTCAACGAACTGTCGATCAGTCGCGCGGCGGCGGCGGCCGGTGTCTCGCCCGCCGTCCACTACGCCGAGCCGGGCGCGCTGGTGCTGGAGTTCGTCCCCGCCGAACCGCTGGGCGAATCCGACCTGCACGACGAGGCGACGCTTTTCGCCGCGGTCGATCTGGTGGCAAGCGCGCATCGCGACGTAACAATGCGGCTGCGCGGCCCGGTGCTGAGTTTCTGGGTGTTTCACGTCGTGCGCGACTATGCCGGTTTCCTGCACGAACGCGGCTCGCGCCATGCCGCCGCGCTGCCGGCGCTGATGGAGCAGGCCGCCACACTGGAACGCGTCGTGGGTCCGGTGACGCCGGTTCTGGGCCATAACGACCTGCTGCCTGCCAACATATTGCGCGGCGACGGGCGGCTGTGGCTGATCGACTGGGAATATGGCGGCATCAACTCGCCGCTGTTCGACCTTGGCGGGCTGGCCACCAATTGCGGCCTGCCCCCCGAGGCCGAGCGGGCCATGCTGGAACGCTATTTCGGCACCTGCCCCGACGCGGCGCTGATGGCCAGCTATGGCGCCATGAAATGCGCCTCGCTGCTGCGCGAAACCATGTGGAGCATGGTCTCCGAGATCACTTCACAGATCGACTTCGACTATGCCGCCTATACCGCCGAGAACCTCGAACGCTACGGCCGGGCGCTGCGCGGCTACCAGAACCGGAAGGAACCGTGATGAGCGATTTTCCCAACACCGCGCGTGCGGTCATCGTGGGCGGCGGCATAGTCGGCTGTTCGACCGCCTATCACCTCAGCCGGCTGGGCTGGGATGTGGTCCTGCTCGAACGCAAGAAACTGACCTCGGGCACCACCTTCCACGCCGCCGGGCTGGTCGGACAGTTGCGCTCGAACGCCAACATCACGCAGCTTCTGGGCTATTCCGTCGATCTCTACAACCGGCTGGAGGCGGAAACCGGCCTTGGAACCGGCTGGAAGATGAATGGCGGGCTGCGCCTGGCCTGCAACGCCGAACGCTGGACCGAGGTCAAGCGCCAGGCCACCACGGCGCATTCCTTCGGGCTGGACATGCAGCTTCTGACTCCGCGCGAGGCGCAGGAACTCTGGCCCCTGATGCAAATCGACGACGTGGTCGGCGCCGCCTTTCTGCCCACCGACGGCCAGGCCAACCCGTCCGACATCACCCAGGCGCTGGCGCGCGGCGCCCGCATGGGCGGGGCGCGAATCTTCGAGGATACCAAGGTGCTGTCGGTCGAGGTGGACAAGGGCGTCATCCGGGGCGTGCAAACCGAACGCGGCCGGATCGAAACCCCGGTGGTGATCGCCTGCTGCGGCCAGTGGACTCGCGCCTTCGCCAGTACCGTGGGCGTCAACGTACCGCTGGTATCGATGGAACATCAGTACATGCTGACCGAACCCATAGACGGCGTGAGCCCCGGCCTGCCGACACTGCGCGATCCTGACCGGCTGACCTATTACAAGGAAGAGGTCGGCGGGCTGGTCATGGGCGGCTACGAGCCCAACCCGAAGCCCTGGGCGGTGAACGGCATCCCGCGGGGCTTTCACTACACGTTGCTGGACAGCGATTTCGACCATTTCGAACAGATCATGGAACTTTCGCTGGGCCGGGTTCCGGCGTTGCAGACCGCCGGCATCAAGCAACTGACCAACGGGCCGGAAAGCTTCACGCCCGATGGCAACTTCATCCTTGGCGAGGCGCCCGAGCTGCGCAATTTCTTCGTCGGGGCGGGCTTCAACGCCTTCGGCATCGCGGCCGGCGGCGGCGCCGGCATGGCGCTGGCCGAATGGGTGGCCAAGGGCGAACCGCCCTTCGATCTGTGGCCCGCCGACATCCGCCGTTTCGGCCGCCCGCATTTCGACGACGACTGGATCCGCACCCGCACCGTCGAGGCCTACGGCAAGCATTACACCATGGCCTGGCCGTCCGAGGAACACGACAGCGCACGCCCCTGCCGCAAGTCACCGCTCTACGATCTGCTGAAGGCCGACGGCGCGGTGTTCGGCGAGAAACTGGGCTGGGAGCGGCCGAACTGGTTCGCCGACACGGGCGCGGGCGAACAACAGCGCGACATCTACACGTTCGAGCGCCCCAACTGGCACGATGCGGTCGGCCGCGAACACCGCGCCGCCCGCGAGGCGGCGGTGCTGATCGACCAAACATCGTTTGCCAAGTTCGTGCTGAAGGGCTCCGACGCCGAGGCCGCGCTTGGCTGGATCGCCGCCAACGACGTGGCCGGCCCGGTGGGCCGGATCACCTATACCCAGATGCTGAACGATCACGGCGGCATCGAATGCGACCTGACCGCCGTGCGCATCGCCGAGGACGAATACTACATCGTCACCGGCACCGGTTTCGCCACGCACGATTTCGACTGGATCGCGCGCAACATACCCGACGGCCTGAACGCACAGCTGTTCGACGCGACCTCGGCCTGGTCCACGCTCTCGCTCATGGGGCCGAAGGCGCGCGACATCCTGGCCGCGGTGACGCGGGCGGATGTGTCCGACGCCGCGTTCCCCTTCGCCACCGCGCGCACCATCGGCATCGCCGGCTGCCCGGTGCGCGCCCTGCGCATCACCTATGTCGGCGAACTGGGCTGGGAGTTGCACCTGCCGGTGGAATACGCCGCCACCGTCTACGGCGCGCTGCACCGGGCGGGGGCGGCGCACGGGCTGCGCAACGCCGGATACCGCGCCATCGAGACGCTGCGGCTGGAAAAGGGCTATCGCGCCTGGGCGGCCGATATCGGCCCCGACCACACCCCGGACGAGGCGGGGCTGGGCTGGGCCGTCAAGCTGAAGAAGAACACTCCCTTCAGGGGCCGCGAGGCGGTCGCCGCGCAGCGCGCTTCGGGGGTGAACAAGATGCTGGCCACTTTCACCGCCGATGCCTCGGTGATCCTGTCGGGGCGCGAAACCATCTATCGCGACGGCCGGCGCGTGGGCTGGCTGAGTTCGGCCGGATACGGCCACAGCATCGGCAAGTCGATCGGCATGGGCTATGTGCGCAACCCCGACGGCGTGGACCGCGATTTCGTGCTGGGCGGGCGATACGAACTGGAAGTGGCAAGCGAGCGCGTACCCTGCGAGGTCACGCTCGCACCGCTCTACGACCCCGCGATGGAGCGGGTGAAGGGCTGAGCCGCATCCCGGCGTCCGCGACGGTGAACACGGCACAGGGTCTCGGCGCCTGACGACCCGGCAAGACCGACCGGCTTGACCCGGAGGCTTTGCCAGTCCCCGGCTTGCGGCGCCCGCCCGCGGACGGGCGCCGCACGGGTATCAGCCGCGCCCCGCCAGCATGGGCAGGGTCATCGCCGCTGCATAGTCGCGGGCTTCGGCCAGGTAGGCGTCATAGCTTTCGCGTACCCGCGCCACATCTGGATTGGCGGCGGTCAGTTCGTCCTGGACCTCGCCCCAGGCATCGCGCATGGCCACAACCACGTCGTCGGGGAAGGCCAGAAACTCGACGCCGTCGGCCTTCAGTGCCGCCATAGCACGGGCGTTGAAATAATCGAACTGCGCGTGGCTCTCCAATGCCGCGGCATGGGCGGCATTCATGCAGATCGCCTGAAGATCGGCAGGCAGCCCCTCGAAGGCGTCCTTGTTGAAGACGATGGCGAGGCCCGCGCCGGGTTCGGTCAGCGCCGGCAGATAGCACAGCTTGGTAATCTTCTGCAGTCCGAACGCCTGGTCCAGCATCGGCCCGACCCATTCGGCGGCGTCGATGGCACCCGACTGGAACGCGGTGAAGATCTCGGGCGGGGGCATCAGCACCGCGTTGGTGCCCAGCTTGCGCATGATCTCGCCGCCCAGACCGGCGATGCGCATGTTCAGACCCTTGAGATCCTCGACACTTTCGATGCGGTTCTTGAACCAGCCGCCCGACTGTGTGTTGGAGTTGCCCGAATAGAACGGCAGCAATCCACGCTGGGCATAGATGTCGTCCCAGATTTCCTGCCCGCCGCCGTATTTCAGCCATGCGAAATGTTCGTTCGAGGTCATCCCGAAGGGTACCGCGGTGAACCAGTGCAGCGCGGCGTTCTTGCCGGCGGCGTAATAGGTCGGCCCGTGGCCCACGGGTATGTTGCCCTGCTGGATCGCATCTTCGACCGCGAAGGGCGGCACCAGTTCGCCGCCGCCATAGACAGTAAGCGTCAGCCGGCCATCGGACATGGCGCCGACCTTTTCGGCGAAGTTGGTGACATTGGTGCCCACCCCCGGCGCGTTCTTTGGAAAGGCGGTGGCCAGGTTCCATTCGATCTTGCCCTGTGCCACGGCCGGTGCGGCCAGCGCGGCAATGCCGGCGGTTGCCCCCAAGCCGGCGGTAAGGAATTTTCTGCGTTCCATAGGTCAGTCTCCCCGTTCATCTGAACATCTGTTCCGGCAGCCATGTTGCAAGCTCCGGTAGTGCCATCAGAATACCAAGTGCTGCAACCTGCAAGCAGACGAATGGTATCACCCCGAAATAAATATCGGCCGTGGCAATGGATTTCGGCGCCACCGAGCGGAAATAGAACAGCGCGAAACCGAAAGGCGGCGTCAGGAACGAGGTTTGCAGGTTCATCGCCAACAATACGCCGAACCAGACCGGAGAGATGTCGGTACCCAGGATCGGCGGCCCCAGAAGCGGCACCACGATATAGATGATCTCGACCGCCTCCAGCATGAAGCCGAGAACGAACACCACCGCCATGACCAGCGCCAGCGCGCCGGTGGTCCCGCCAGGAACGTCCGCAAGCAGCTGCGCGACGGTGTGATCGCCGCCAAAGCCGCGGAAAACCAGGGAAAGCATCGAGGCGGCAATGACAATACCGAACACCATACCCGAGATGCGCGCCGTTTCGGTCAGCGCGCTGACCAGAACGCCGCCCCGCGCCACCCGCCAGCCCGCCGCCAGCGTGCCCGACGCGATCAGCAGCGCCGCGAACGCGCCCACGGCGTTGGCGGCCGGGCCGTGCCCGGCTCCGGCGGCGCGCAGCACGACAAAGACCAGCGCGGCAACGGCGGCGGCCAGGATCAGCGGCCGCCCCGGTCCGGGCCGTCCGCTCATGTAACCTGCCAGCAACAGCGCGCCCACCGCTCCGACGCCCGCCGCCTCGGTCGTGGTGGCGACACCGGCGAGGATCGAACCCAGAACGGCCAGGATCAGCCCGATGGGCGGCAGGAAGGTGGACAGGATCTCGCCCATGGGTACTGCCTCGCGCCGCGGCTTTGCGCGCCCCGCGCCCGGGCGCAGCGCAACGGCGATGAACGCGGCATACAGGCAGACGAGGATCAGCCCGGGAATCAGCGCCCCCGCGAACAGGTCGCCGACGGAAACCGGCTGGATCGCGAAGTTCCCCGCCTTCTGCTGTGCCTCCAGATAGGTATTGCCGATCTGGTCGCCCAGCAGCACCAGCAGGATCGACGGCGGAATGATCTGCCCCAGCGTGCCGCTGGCGCAGATCACGCCCGAGGCCAGGCGCGGTTTCACCCCGGCTTCCAGCATCGCCGGCAGGCTGATCAGCACCAGCATCACCACGGTTGCGCCGATGATCCCGGTGGAGGCGACGATCAGGGTCGAGAACACAAGCACCGACAGCGTGATACCGCGCGGGCTGCCCCCCAGCATGCGCGACAGAACCCCCAGCATCCGTTCGGCCAGCCCGGAGCGTTCGAGCAGCACGCCCATCAGCACGAACAGCGGCACCGCCATCAAGAGCGTGTTGGTCATCACCCCCCATACGCGGGCCGGGAAAAAGCCAAGGAACGACAGGTCGAACTGGCCCATCAGGCTGGCCAGAACGGCCGTCACCAATGGTACGCCCGCAATCGCCAGCATCGCGGGAATGCCGCTGAGGATGCCGGCAAACAGGCCTCCGATCAGGACGATCAGGAAAATCTCATGCGGCGTCATCGGGTGCCCCCTTCAGAACGGCGGCCAGCCCCTGCACGATGGTCAGCGCCGCCGCGACCGGCAACGCTGTCTTGACCAGATAGAGCCCCCCCAGCCCGCCGGTTTCCAGCGACGCCTCGCGAATCGACCAGGCATAGACCATCTGCGGCCACCAGGCCCAGATCAGCACCCCGAACATCGGGATCAGGAACAACACCAACGCCGCGATATCCGCCCAGCGCCGATAGCCGGGCGGCAGCCGCTCCGATATCACCTCGACCCGCACATGCCCGTCGCGCGCAAGACAGACCGGCACGGAAAAGATCACCAGCACCGCGAAGGCATAGGTGGCGCTGTCCTGCAACTCGATAAAGCCGACACCGAACCCGTAGCGCAGTACCACGACCGCGAGCACGATCATGGTCAGGATCGCGGCGGTGAAAAGGCAAAGCACCCAGGCCAGCCGGTCCAGCAACCGTGCCAGCGATAGATATGTCGTTCGCATCCTGTCCCTCCCCGGCGCGACTCATGCCATGGCGCAGCGGCAAAACCAATGGGCAGATGCGCACGCCCCGGCATGGGGCGAACGCCCGCGCCCAACCGGCACGCCGCGGCAAGGCCGCAATCCGGGCGCAAGCAGGTCGGTTTGCAACTTCTTCATCGTGTTTCTTGTGCGGATCGTGACCTGCCCCTCTTTGGTCCGTCGATTGAAACGAAAGGCAGCGGGTTTGCGATGTTCTCCCCAACGCGCCCTCGAGCGTTGTCAGGATCCACGCCCTTCAATCGGAAACACGGGCTGGTATCGCGCGCTTCCGGCGCAGGAATGTCCCATTGGGTTCGGAATTTCACGGCGCTTCGCGCCTTTCCCGGCCAACCAGCGCCGCGCGCAAGTTGTCATCGAGCCGCCCCAGCAGCCGGTCGCGCTCGGCCTTGCTGAATCTGCACATCATCGCCGCCTCATGCGCGTTCACCTCGCGTTCCAGCAGGGCGGTCCGGTGCTGCCCGGCCCCGGTCAGGAACACCCGGCGCAACGGGTCGTCGGGCTCGATCACCTGCCCGCGCTGATGCAGATTCCCCGGCATCCTCAGTGCATCCCCGAGGGCAGGAACAGAACCAGCGCCGGGAATGCGATCAGGATAACCAGCCGCAGTACATCGACACAGACGAAAGGCAGAACGCCGCGAAAGATGGTCGGCAGGCTGACCCGGCTGGCGATGGAGTTTATCACGAACACGTTCATCCCCACCGGCGGCGTGATCAGGCCAAGCTCGACCGTCATCACGATGATGACGCCGAACCAGATCGGATCGAACCCGAGTTCGAGAACGACCGGGAACACGATGGGTACCATCAGGATGATCATCGCCATGGCATCCAGAAAACAGCCCATGATCAGGAACATCACCATGATGAGAACCAGCGTCCCGTATTTTCCCGCCCCCAGCCCCAGCAGGTATTGCGTCAGTTCCTGGGGCACCTGGGTCACGGCCAGGAAATAGCCGAACAGCGTCGCTCCGATCAGAACGACATAGATGGCGACCGACGTGCGCAGCGCCTCGACCAGGCAGTCCAGCAGACCGCCCACCGACAGCCGCCCGCGCGCAAGCCCGATGATCGCGGTCAGGAAGGCACCGGCGGCGGCAGCCTCGGTCGCTGTCACCACGCCAAGGTAGATCGACACGATCACGGCCACGAACAGCAGCCCCACCGCCCAGACCCCGCGCAGCGAAGCGATGGCGGCCCCGAGGTCGAAACGGTCGCCGGCGGGCAGGACGCGCGCATACCAGATGCGCACCGTCAGCATGTACATGATTACCGCCAGGATGCCGGGAACGACTCCGGCGATGAACAGCACGCCGATATCCTGTTCGGTGATGAAGCCATAGACCGCCAGCACCACCGATGGCGGGATCAGGATGCCAAGCGTACCCCCCGCCGCGATGATGCCGGTTGCGGCATCGTCGGGATAACCGGCATTGCGCATCTCGGGATAGGCGATCTTGGTCATCGTCGCCGCCGTGGCCACCGATGACCCGCAGATCGCCGCGAACCCGGCGCAGGCCCCGACCGAGGCCAGCCCCAGCCCACCGCGCAAGCCCCCCATCCAGGCACGTCCGGCCGCGAACAGTTCCCTGGACATGCCCGAATTGGTCGCCAGTACCCCCATCAGAACGAAGAACGGAATCAGCGTGAGGTTGAAATCGGTCATGGTGCTGATCGGCGATTGCGCCAGCAGGTTCAGCGCCGGCCCGAAACCGACCACCGCGCCGAACCCGCCGATCCCGACCAGCCCCATGGCCACCCCTATCGGCACCCGCAGAATCATCAGCGCGAACAGGATGGCAAAGCCGCCGCCGGCAATCAGTCCGTTGCTCATCGCGGTTTGCCCGGTTCGCCCAGGCGGGTCTCGATTCCGTCGTATTCGCCCAGGCCCCGGCCGCGCGCCGCGATAAGCCACAGGCGCAAGCCGGTGGTGAACAGCGCCGCGAGGATGCCCAGCCAGATCGCCAGAAAGAACACCCAGTGCGGCAGGCGCAAATCCATCGTCACGTCGCCGCCAGAGACCGCGCTTTGCACCCGTTCGCCGATCTTCCAGCACAACAGCGCGGTGAAGCCCAGCAGCACCGCCCAGGCAAAGGCATTCATCGCCCTGAGCAGCAGCAATGGCAGGCCATGGGCCAGCAGGTCGACCTTGATATGGCTGCCGTGATAGCCAAGGCTGGCAAAGCCCCAGGCAATGGCGATGCCAAGGATCAGCCGCGACAGGTCGAACGCGTCGGGCAGCGGCCGTGCGAAACCGTAGCGGCCGACGGCGGAGATCACGATCAGCAGGGTGGCGACCCCGAGCATGACCCCGGCGACCCGTTCGATCGTCAGGATGGCGCGCTCGACCGCCGGTCTGTAGTCTTGGGAATAGGGCATCTTCGCTGTCCCCGCAGGCGCCGCGCGGGGCCAAGGCCCCGCACGGAACCGGTGTCAGTAGCGGGCGTCGTTGGCTTCCAGCGCCTTGATGTAGCCATCGAGTATGGCATCGGGGTCGCCGCCCTTCGCCGCGACGTTTTCGCGCCATTCGCCGATCAGCGGTTCGGCCGCCTTGCGCCAGGAAGCAACCTCTTCATCGGTGGGTACATTCAGGATCTGTTCGGGGTCGGCGATCAGCTTGTCGCGCGCCGCCATGTCGTCCTCGAACCAGCCCTGCGACACCCTGGCCGACCATTCCGGCGTGCAATGGGCGTCGATCACCGCCTTGTTGGCGTCCGACAGTCCGTCATAGCTGGCCAGGTTCATCACCAGCGCCTGCGCCGACATGTAGAACGGCATATCGAGGTGCTGCTGAACCTCGTCGGTCAGCTTGAAATCGTACATCGACCCCCAGGGGAAGGTGACGGCCTCGGCGGTGCCGCGCGACAGCGCCTCGCGCACTTCCGGGGCGGGCACCTGCACCGGGCCGCCGCCCAGAAGGCTGACGAACCGGGCCATGGTGGCGTGGGCGGGTCGGACATTCTTGCCCGCGACCTCTTCGGGTCTGGTGATCTTGACCTTGGAATGCAGCGCACCCGGCCCGTGCGGATGGATGAAGCATACCTTGACGTCACCCATTTCCTGGCTCGCGCCGTATTCTGCGTACCATTCATGGATCGCCTTGGCGCCGGCGACCGAATCGTCAACCATGAACGGCACTTCGGTCAGCCCGTAGATCGGAAAGCGGCCGGCGGTATAGCCCGGGTTGATCCAGGCGAAATCGACGATGCCCTGCTTGGCCATGTCATAGTGATCGGGCGCCTTGCCAAGTTGCTGGGCCGGAAAGATCTGGATCGCGATACTGCCGCCGGATGCCTCCTCGACGGATTTGGCCCAGGGTTCGATCCCCTTCTTGGCCGGTGCGATGCCCGCCGGCACCCAATGCGACAGGCGCAGCGTGACATCCTGGGCCTGCCCGGCGACCGGAATCAGCAACGCCAGAACCGCGCCAAGCGCGATTTGATACTTCTTCATGTTCTCTCCTCCCAATGCCACGTCGCGCGTGCGACGCCGCTCCGTATATTGATGGTTATCAAACATATTCGGTATCGCAAGAAAATCCTTCGCGCCTGCGAAGAACCGTTCGTTCGCATCCCGCGCCTGCTGAAGGCGGCCCGCAACTACCCGTAACTATCGGTTCATGTCCAAGGAGGGCGCCACCCATGCCCACAATCCGCACTACGCGACCCGGCCCTTGCATCTCAGCCTGCAAAGCCTGAGCGCGAAGGTGGCGGTGGACCTGAACGGGCCCGCGCGCCCCTGACGGCCGGGCGCGTTCAGCGCGCCGCGGCCGGCGGGCGGTCGTCGTCGGTTTCGGCCGCCAGGTCGCGGCGTGCGATATAGGTATAGAACATCGGCACCACGAACAGGGTGAACAGCGTGCCCACCATGATACCCGAGAAGATCACCAGGCCCATCGAGAACCGCGCCGCCGCCCCGGCACCGCTGGCCAGGATCAGCGGCACCACCCCCAGACCCATCGCCGCCGTGGTCATCAGGATCGGGCGCAGCCGGGTCCGGGCCGCCGCGGTGATCGCCGCGGCCCGGTCCAGCCCGTGTTCGCGGCGCTGCTGGTTGGCGAATTCGACCATCAGGATACCATGCTTCGTAATCAGCCCGATCAGCGTGATCAGCCCGACCTGGGTATAGATGTTGAGCGTCGAAAGCCCGAAGAACAGCGGCACCATCGCCCCGAACATCGACAGCGGCACCGTCATCATGATGACGAAGGGATCGCGGAAGCTTTCGAACTGGGCGGCCAGAACCAGATAGATCACCGTCAGCGCCAGGGCGAAGGCGATGGCGATGGTGTTGCCCTCCTCGACCTCAAGGCGCGACTGGCCGGTATAGTCGATGAAGAACCCGTCGCGCAATTCCTCGCGGGCGATATCGACGATGGTCTGCAACCCCGTGCCGGTGGTCACGCCGGGCATCGGCAGCGCCGAAACGGTCGAGGAATTGAGCTGGTCGAACTGTTCGATGGCGGTGGCGGTCACGTCGGTCGAGATGTTCACGACCGCCGACAGCGGCACCATGTCGCCGCTGACCGAGCGCACGAAGAACTCGCCCAGCATCTCGGGGTTGTTGCGGAACCGCCGGGGCACCTGCACGATGATGTCATAGCTGTTGCTTTCGCGGTCAAACTGCGCGATGGCACCTTCGCTCACCAGCAGGCCCAGCGTGCTGGCAATATCGCGCACCGACAGGTTCAGCGCCGCGGCGCGGTCGCGGTCGATCGTCACCACCACCTGCTGCTGGTCGAACGAAAGCGAATTCTGCACGACGATGAATTGCCCCGTGGCCTCGGCCCTGCGCTTGATTTCCTCGCTGACCTCGGCCACCCGGTCGGGGCTGCCCGTCGACTGGATCACCACCGAGATCGGCAACCCGCCGCCCGCGCCCGGCAGCGAGGGCGGCGCGAACACCAGCGGCTCCACGCCCGAAACCGTCGCCAGCCGGTTCTGGATATCGGTCTGCAACTGCTTTTGCGAGCGGTCGCGCTCGGACCAGTCCTTGAACGCCCAGAGCGCGATGGCCGAATTGGTCTGCCCGCCCATGCCGACGATGGAGAAATTCGCCTCGAGCTCGGGGATATCCCTGGTCAGCGCGCGCATCTGCTCAGAATAGAGCTGGGAATACTCGACCGTGGCATAGCTGGGCGCGTTGACGATGGAAAACAGCGCCCCGCGATCCTCCTCCGGGGCCAGTTCGCTTGACGTGTGCAGGAACATGAACCCCGTCAGCCCGGCCAGCCCGGCCACCAGCAGCAACGTGACCGGCCGGTAATCCAGCGACGAGCGCACGCGCCGTTCGTACCAGCCCGCCAGCCGCTCAAAGCCGCTGTCCACCACCTTCTGGAACCGGCTGTGCCCACCCTTCCTGAGCAGCCGGGCGGACATCATCGGCGTGATGGTCAGCGCCACTATGCCCGAAATCACCACCGCGCCGGCCAGCGTCATGGCAAACTCGGAAAACAGCGCGCCGGTCAGCCCGCCGGTGAACAGAAGCGGTGTGAACACCGCCGCCAGGGTGATGGTCATGGCGATCACCGGGCCGGTGATCTCGGACATGCCCCGGAACGCCGCCTGTTTCGGGCTCATCCCGTCCTCGATATGGCGGTGGATGTTCTCCACCACGACGATGGCGTCGTCGACCACCAGACCGATGGCCAGCACCATAGCCAGCAGCGTCAGCAGGTTGATCGAATAGCCCAGCATGAACAGCACGAAGCCAACCCCGATCAGCGACAGCGGGATGGTGACGATAGGCATCAGGACCGAGCGCAGAGAGCCCAGAAACAGCAGGATCACCAGCACCACGATGCCGACCGCCTCGGCGATGGTCTTGAACACCTCGTCGATCGAGGCGCTGATCGCCTCGGTGGCGTCATATATCAGCGTCAGCGTCATGCCCTCGGGCAGGCCGTCGCGGATCGCCGGCAATTCCTCCATCACGGCGCTGGCGGTGCTCAGAGGGTTTGCCGAGGGCGTCGGGAACACGGCGACGAATACGCCGCGCTGGCCGTTGAAGTTGACGATGGTGTCGGTGCTGGCGGCGGCCAGTTCCACCCGCGCCACATCGCGCAGCCGGACCACGCCGTCGCCCGTCGATCTGAGCGGCAGTGCCCCGAACGCCTCGGGCGTCTGCAAGGTCGAACGGAGCGAGACCGGATAGGCGACATAGAGGTTTTCCGTCCGGCCCGGCGCGGCCAGGAAGTTCGAGGCGTTGATCGCCGCCATCAGTTCGCCCGCCGTGACCCCGCGCGACGCCAGTTTCACCGGATCGACCCAGACCCGCATGGAATATTCCGACCCGCCCATGATCTGAATCTCGGCCACCCCCTCGATGGTGGACATGCGCGGGCGGATCACCCGGTCGATATATTCGGTCAGTTGTTCGGATGTCATGTTCGGGTTCTGCATCGCCAGGTACATGGTGGCAAAACTGCTCCCGGTACCCTTGACGATGGTCGGATCCTCGGCATCCTGCGGCAGCCGCCCGCGCACCTGCTGGACCTTGGACATGACTTCGGTCAGGGCAACGTCCGGGTTGGCGCCCAGCTTCATTCGCACGGTCACGACGCTGGCCGAGGGCCGGCTGGTGGCGCTGACATAGTCGATGTTCTCGGTCGTCGAGACGGCGCTTGAGATTGGCGCGCTGATAAAGCCCTGGATCAGTTCGGCGCTGGCGCCGGGATAGACGGTGGTGACGGTGATCACCGTTTCCTCGACTTCCGGGTACTCGCGCACCGGAAGGTCGAACAGGCCCTGAAACCCCAGAAGCAGGATCAGCGCGCCCAGCACCGTGGACAGCACCGGACGGCGGATGAAGATGTCCGAAACGCTCATTCGCCGACCGCCTCGCCCTCAAGCGGCGCGACCGAATTGTCAGGCATGACCGGCGTGCCGTTGGACAGGCGGTTCTGCCCGGCGATCACCACCATGTCGCCCGCCTCAAGGCCCTTGACGATCTCGACCATCTCGCCGGACCGGCGCCCGGTGGTCACGAATGCCTGCCGCGCCACCTGCTTGTCCGCATCATCCTTGGCCGGGCGCACGACAAAGACATGGTCACCGTAAAGGCTGGTGACGACGGCGGTCTGAGGCACCGCCAGAACGCCGGCCTGCATCGAGAGCTGCGCCGCGACCTGCACGAACTGGCCGGGGATCAGCGGTGCCTGCTTGTCCTCGGTCTCAGCGCCGCCCGTTTGCGTGGCGCCGACCTTGGCACGGACAAGGCCGAGCCGCGTGGCGGGGTCGATTCTGGGGTCGATACCCGCGATCCGCCCCATCAGGGGGGTCGCGCCATCCTCGGCCCAGACCCGCACCTCCTGACCGATGGACAGCAGGCCAAGCTGCTGTTCGGGCACCTTGAAATCGACATAGAGCCTGTCGAGATCCTGCAAGGTCGCGATGATGGTACCCGGCGCCACATAGCTGCCCGCATCGACGCGCGGAATGCCGATGGTACCGTCGAACGGGGCATAGACGCGCTTGGTTTCAAGTACCGCCTGAAGCTTGGCCACCTGTGCCCTTGAGGTTTCGGCCTGCGCCTCGGCCTCGTCCAGCGAAACGCCCGACCTGATCCCCCGGCCCTGCAACTCGCGGGTCCGCTCAAGCGCCTGCTGGTCCAGCCGCGCCTGGGTGCGCTGCGCCTCCAGGTCGGCCTCCTGAACCGCGTCGTCCAGCCTTACCAGCAACGTGTTCTTCTTTATCGCATCGTTGGCCGCAAAGTTCAGATCCCGGATGATGCCGGCCGCCTCGACCGTCAGTTCGACGCCATTCGCCGCATCGACGGTGCCGATGGCGGACACCACCGGCGTCCAGTCCAGCGGCTTGACCTCATAGACCGGCGCCGTAACCGGCAGGATCTGCCGGTTGGCAAAGAAGTCCGAAATCATCCGGCCGCGGAACCGGTCGAAACCGACGATTCCGGCGGCCAGTGCCGCCAGCAGAACAACAACGATGAATATGCGCTTTTTCATGGCTCGGGGCTTTCCTGTCGTCGTCGCGGCATCATGCACCGCTGAACTTGGCGGTCAATCGGTGTCCGTGGGCATCATGGAGCGGCCGGCGGGCGGGCCGCTGATGGCACCGCGCCGCGGTTCGGGCTCGGCCAGGTGCGGATGCGTGCGGTAAACGACATAGGACAGACAGGCCAGCGTGCCCATTATCGGGATCAGTACCGCCAGCGCAACCACCGGGTCGGCGAACAGCGCCGCCAGCGTCCCAACCAGAAGCCCGGCCCCCATCTGCGCAAATCCCATCAGCGACGACGCCGCGCCAGCGATGCGCGGGAACGGCGCCAGCGCGGCGGTGGTCATCGCCGGCATCACGAAAGCGATACCGAACGTATAGACCGCCACCGGACCCATCACCCGAAGGAAGCTGGTCTCACCCGTCAGCAGCGTCAGCATCGCGACGCTGCCGAGGGCGATGAACACCAGCCCGGGCGTCACCAGCCGGTAGGCGCTGCGACGTTTCATCAACTGGCGGAAGGCCAGCGACCCGGCAAGAAAGCTTCCCGATTGCATCAGCATCCCTATCCCGAACGCGGTCGGGCTCAGACCCAACCGCTGCATCAGGATGAAAGGCAGGATAGTCGCCTGCGCATAGATCGCGCCGATCGCCCCGGCGATGGTCAGCGTGGTGGTGACGAAATGCCGGTTGGTGGCCAGCGTGACATAGGACCGCCCCAGGGCGCGCAGGTTCAGGCGGCTGCGGTCGGGCGTCACGGTCTCGCGCAGGCCCAACAGCGTCACCGCGATCACCACCGCCCCGAACAGCGTCATGACGGCAAACACCGCCCGCCAGCCGGCATGAGTCACGATCAGGCCCCCAAGCGTCGGGGACAGTGCGGGCGCCACGGCCAGGATGATCCCCATCAGGTTCATGATGCGCGAGGACTCGTCGCCCTCGAACAGGTCGCGCACCACGGCGCGCGAGATCGCCACCCCGGCACTGGCGCCAACGCCCTGAACGAACCGAGCAGACATTAGCGTCTCGATGTTGGGCGCGATCAGCGCCAGCAGGCTGGCAGCGACGAATATCGCCATGAAGGCGACGATCACCGGCCGCCGCCCCAGCGCGTCCGACAGCGGCCCGGCGATCAGCTGGGCGGTCGCGAACCCCGCGAAATACAGCGTCAGCGTCAGCTTGACCATGCCGTTGGAAGTGTCGAAGGCAGACACCACCTCGGTCATCGCCGGGGTATAAAGCGCCATCGCGATCGGCCCCGTGGCGATGAACAGCGCGCCGATCAGGCTGACACGGCGGGCGGACATGCGAGGGCGTGGCACGCCGTTCATGTCGGCCACGCTCATGCGGCACCCGTTGCGCGCTGATCCCGGCGGGCCTCCAAATGGTTGTCGCGAGCCACTTTCAGCAGGTCGCGGAAACGGTCCCAGTCCTCGGCCGGAATATCGCCACGGGTGATCGCGCGCACCTCGTCGCCGATACGCCTAAGCTGTGCCAGCAAGGGCGCGGCATCCGCGGTCACGCGCACAAGCTTGGCCCGGCGGTCGCCGGGATCGGCCTCGCGCAGGATCAGACCGGCCTTTTCCAGCCGGTCCAGAAAGGCCGTGACGCTCATCGCACCAAGCCCGGTCAGGTCGGCCAGGTCGTGCTGGCGCAGCGGTCCGGCCCTTGCCACGGCCGCCAGTGTGCGCGCCTCACCCGGCGTCACGCCAAGGGCGGCATCGCAAACCCGCCGCTCGAACTCGGCGCGCAGCAGGCGCGCGATATCGAGGATCAGAAACGACGTGGTGTCAGCGTCGATGGGCGATTGCATGGCACGGCTCCGCAATAACTAAGCATCACATATAATATGTGTTACTTATAAATGCAAGCCGCCGCCGCGCTCAGCCCAGAACCGCCCGCAATGCCTCCACCGTCGTCGCCACCAAGGTATCGGCCTCGGCCCGCGTAAGACAGAACGGCGGCGCGAAGCCGATGATGTCGCCCTGCGGCATCGCCCGCGCAATCACCCCTCGTTCGGCCATCGCCGCCGAGACCTGCGCCCCCACCTTTCGCGCCGGATCGAAAAACGCGCGCCCGTCCCGGTCCTCGACCAGTTCGACGGCACAGAGCATCCCTTCGCCGCGCACCTCGCCGACATTGGCGTGATCTTCCAGCGCGGCCCGCATCTGTGCGTTCAGATAGGCGCCCGTCTTTGCGGCATTGGCGATCAGGTCCAGATCGTCAAGCAGCCTGAGGTTCGCGACCCCGGCCGCCGCGCCGACGGGATGCGCCGAATAGGTCCAGCCGTGACCGATCGGCCCGTTCTCGTCGGTGCCCTGCTCCAGCACCTTCCACATCCTCTCGCCCACGATCGAACCCGACAGCGGCGCATAGGCACTGGTCAGTCCCTTGGCGATGGTGATGAGATCGGGCCTGATCCCGTAGTGATCCGACCCGAACATGCTGCCCAGCCGCCCGAAGCCGGTCACCACCTCGTCGGCGATCAGCAGGATGTCATGACGCGCCAGCACCTCCTGGATCGCCGTCCAGTAGCCGGCCGGCGGCGGCACGATGCCCCCCGTGCCCAGCACGGGCTCGCCGATGAAGGCGGCGATCGTATCCGCGCCCTCGCGCGCGATCAGCGCCTCCAGTTCGCCCGCCAGATGCGCGGTGAATGCCTCTTCGCTCATGCCGGCATCGTCGCGACGATAATAATAGGGCGCATCGGTATGGATCACCTGCGCCAGCGGCAGGTCGAACTTGCGATGAAACAGCTCGAGCCCGGTCAGCGAACCGGTGACGAGCCCCGAGCCGTGATAGCCGCGCCAGCGGCTGATGATCTTCTTCTTTTCGGGGCGCCCGAGGATATTGTTGTAATACCAGACCAGCTTGACGTTGGTTTCGTTGGCATCCGACCCCGACAGCCCGAAATAGACCTTGCTCATGCCCTTGGGCGCGCGCTCCAGAATCATCCTGGCAAGGGTGATCGACGCCTCGGTGCCATGGCCGACATAGGCGTGATAATAGGCCAGTTCGCGCGCCTGCTCGGCAATCGCCTCGGCGATCTCGCTGCGCCCGTAGCCCACGTTTACGCAGTAGAGCCCGGCGAACCCGTCCAGCAGCCGCATTCCCTCGCGGTCGGTGATATGACACCCCTCGGCACCCGCGATCACCCGGTGCGGGGCGTTGCCACGGGCAAATTCCGCCAAATGCGTCGAGGGATGAAAGAAATTCTCGCGATCCCATTGTTCCAGCATGTCGTTCTTGCGCATGTTCTTTCCTTTCCTGCGGCGGTCCGGCCCATCGGCCCCGCCTTCGCTCTGTTCCGGCGGTCCAGGAATTGACAACAAGTCCCGGACGAAAAATCTCGGCGAGATTATTCCCGCCCTGCCTATCGCTCAGGCCCAGTCGCGGCAGACGTACTTGACTTCGGTGAATGCCTCCAGCCCCAGCCGCGAGCCTTCGCGCCCCAGACCCGACTGTTTCATGCCGCCGAACGGGATCGGCGCCCCCGTCACCTTGGTACGGTTTACCGCCACCATGCCAAAGCGCAACGCGCGGCTGGCGCGGTAGATGCGGCGCGGATCCTGCGTGTGCAGATAGGCCACCAGCCCGTATTCGGTGTCGTTGGCGCGCGTTATGGCCTCATCCTCGGTATCGAACGCGGCGATGGCCGCGACCGGTCCGAAGGTTTCCTCGTGCATGATCCTGGCATCCCACGGAACATCGGCCAGAACCGTGGGCTGGTAGAACAGCGGCCCGGCCTCGTGACGCGCGCCGCCGTACAGAAGCCGCGCGCCGCGATCCAGCGCATCCCTTACATGGTCTTCCTGCTTGGCCACGGCGCCTTCGTTCATCAGCGGCCCGATATCGGGATCGTCCGCGCCCGCACCCACGCTCAGCGCCGCCGCGGCCCGGGCAAAGCGGGCGCAGAACCCGTCATGAACCTCGCGCGCAACCAGGAACCTGTTGGCGCCCAGGCAATCCTGCCCCGAGGTGGCGAATTTCGCCTTGATCGCCTCCTCCACCGCCCGATCCATGTCAGCATCCCCGAATACCAGGAACGGCGCGTGCCCGCCCAGTTCCAGCACCAGCCGCTTGATCGTGTCCGCGCCCCGGGCGTAGAGCATCCGGCCGACCGGTGTCGAACCGGTGAAGGACACCGCGCGCACGCGGGCGTCGCCCATCCAGGCACCAACGATTTCCGACGCATTGCCCGTCACCACATTGAACACCCCCGCGGGCAGGCCGGCACGTTCGCCCAGTTCGGCCAGCGCCAGCGCCGAATACGGAGTTTGCGAGGCCGGATGCGCCAGCACGGTGCAGCCCGCCGCCAGCGCCGCCCCGGCCTTGCGGGTCAGCATCGCCGACGGAAAGTTCCACGGCGTGACCAGTGCCGCCACCCCCACCGGTTCGCGCCACAGCTCGACCTCGGCATCGGGCAGGTGCGAGGTGATGCCTTCGATATTCGGGCGCCGCGCCTCTTCGGCGTAGAACTCCAGAAAGGACGCGGCATAGTCGATCTCGCCGCGCGCTTCCGAAATCGGCTTGCCCTGTTCGGCGGTCATGATGCGGGCCAGATCCTCGCGATGCTCACGCATCAGTTCGAACCAGCGGCGCAGGATCGCGCCGCGATCCTGGGGCAGCATGGCGGCCCATGCCCCCCAGGCGCCATGCGCGGCCTCGAGCGCCGCGACAGCGTCGGCGGCGTCGAGGCGGGTAACCTCGCCGAGCGTGGCGCCGGTGGCCGGATCGGTCACGCTCAGGCTGGCCCGGCGCGCACCCGCGACCCAGGCGCCGCCGACATAGGCAAAGCCCCGGGCGAGTTCGGGGCATTCGAGATCGGGAAACCCGCGGACGGGTCTGCTGTCTGCCTGCAACATGGTCCGGGCCTTTCGTCGGGTTCTCGGCTGTCGGCTACCTGATCCCTAACGCGAGGCGCGGCGGCAAAACCTCGGAAATGCGCACAAATGCGCGGCGGATTTCCGGGACCGGATGGCACCACGATCCGTTTTCCCGACACAGCGCAAAGCGTTTCGATCTGCGCCCGCCCCTATTCCTCCAGCAGCAGCCCAAGCGGCAGGGGCCCCGATTTCACCGGCTTGGTCACGACATAGCTGAAATACCGCGCCAGCCCCACCTTCTGTTCGAGAAGGGCATCCATCAGCCGCTGATAGCTGTCGATATCGCGCGTGACCACCTGCAACAGGTAGTCGAACCCGCCGCCCAGCGCCCAGGCGCCGACGATCTCGTCATGCAGACCGATCGCGGCCTCGAAGATGCGAAACGCCTCGGCGCGGTGGCTGCCCAGTTCGACCTGCACGAACACGGTGACATGGGGCGCGATGCGCCGCAGCGCCACTTCGGCGCGATAGCCGGTGACGACCCCGGCATCCTCAAGCCGTTGCAGCCTGTCCCAGCAGGCGCTTGCGCCCAGCCCGACGCGCCCGGCCAGCGCGGTCTTGGAGATCCGCCCCTCGGTGCCCAGCACCGACAGGATGGCGATATCGCGCCGGTCGAGTTTGACAAAGCCCATGGGCCAAGTGATGCGCGCACCCGCCCAGGGTGTCAATTGTGCCGCCGATCGCGGCGCGCCGCATTATGTCGCCGCCGGACCGCCGGATGCCGCGATCGTCCAAGCGGGCCGGTCAGGCACATGATTACAAAGGACAAACCGACCACCCCGCGACTGGCGGCGGAAAGCCGGCCGGCGCGCGACGCCCGCCGGCCGAACACGAAAGGATGCGGCCGTGACGACATACGAGGCGAACTTCACGACCGGCGAATACATGCGCCGCATCGAAAAGACGCGCGCCGAAATGGCGCTGCGCGGGATGGACGCCATCGTCGTCAGCGACCCTTCGAACATGTCCTGGTTGTCGGGATATGACGGCTGGTCCTTCTATGTGTTTCAGGCGGTGATCCTGACGCATGAGGGCGAACCGGTCTGGTGGGGGCGCGGCATGGACGCGCTTGGCGCCCGCCGCACCGTGTTCATGGAGGACGAATGTATCGTCGGCTATGACGACAGCTATGTGCAGAACCCCGAAAAGCACCCGATGACGCACCTTTCCCAACTGCTGAAGGAAATGAAGCTGGAAGAGGCCCGGATCGGCGTCGAGATGGACAATTACTACTATTCCGCCACGGCGCATCAGGTTCTGACACGGCAATTGCCCGATGCGGTGCTGGCCGATGCCACCGGGCTGGTCAACTGGCAGCGCGCGGTCAAGTCCGAACGCGAGATCGAATACATGCTGCGCGCCGCCGCCATCGTCGAGGCGATGCACGAACATATCCTCGAGATCGCCGAGCCCGGCATGCGCAAGAACGATCTGGTGGCCGAGATCTTCGCTGCCGGTATTCGCGGCGCACATGGCTACTGGGGCGACTACCCGGCCATCGTGCCGATGGCGCCCTCGGGCATGGATGCCACCGCCCCGCACCTGACATGGGATGACCGTCCGATGGAGGTGGGCGAATCCACCTTCTTCGAGATCGCCGGAGCGCATCGCCGCTATCAGTGCCCGCAATCGCGCACCCTGTTCTTCGGCGAGGTGCCGGAAAAATACCTCGACGCCGAAGCCGCCGTTCTGGACGCGATAGAGGCCGGGCTGGAACAGGCCAGGCCCGGCAATCAGGCGCAGGACATCGCCAACGCGTTCAACGCCGCGCTCAACAGGGCCGGATTCGAAAAAGACAGCCGCTGCGGCTATGCCATTGGCATCAGCTATCCGCCGGACTGGGGCGAACGCACGATTTCCTTCCGGCGCGGCGACAAGACGGTACTGGTGCCGGGCATGACCTTTCATTTCATGCCCGCACTCTGGCTCGACGATGGCGGGCTGGAAATCACCGAACCGATCCTGATTACCGAAACCGGGTACGAGTGCCTCTGCACCACGCCGCGCAAACTGTTCGTGAAATGATGACCGAAAACCCGATCGCCCCGACCATACCGCTCGACGCCGACGGCGCGCACCACGGATTTCTGCGCCTGCCCTACAGCCGCGACGACAGCGCCTGGGGCGCGGTGATGATCCCGATCAGCGTCATCGCAAACGGGCCGGGGCCGACCGCGCTGCTGAGCGGGGGCAATCACGGCGACGAATACGAAGGCCCGATCGCCCTGCAGGAACTGGCCGCAACATTGCGCCCCGACGACGTGACCGGCCGGGTGATCATCCTGCCCATGATGAACCTGCCGGCCTTTGCAGCGGGGCGGCGCTGTTCGCCCATCGACGGCGGCAACATGAACCGCAGCTTTCCCGGCCGCCCCGACGGCACCGTGACCCAGAAGATCGCGCATTTCATCGCCTCGCGGCTGGTGCCGCTGGCCGATATCGTGCTCGATTATCATTCGGGCGGCCGCACGCTCGATTTTCTGCCCTTCGCGGCGGCGCATGTATTGGAGGACAAGGCGCAGGAGGCCACCTGCATGGCGGCGATGCGCGCCTTCAACGCGCCCTATTCCATGAAAATGCTGGAAATCGACAATGCCGGCATGTTCGACACCGAGGTCGAAAGCCAGGGCAAGACCTTCGTCACCACCGAACTGGGCGGCGCCGGAACGGCCACCGCGGCCAGCGTCGCCATCGCGCGCAGGGGCGCGCGCAACCTGCTGATCCACGCCGGGATACTTTCCGGTGAACCGCAGACCGCGCCGTCGGTGATGCTGGACATGCCCGATGCACGCTGTTTCGTCACCGCCGAGCGGCCCGGGCTGCTTGAACCGCTGGTCGATCTGGGCGCCGAGGTGCGCGAAGGCCAGCCGGTCGGGCGGCTCTGGCCGACCGATCGCAGCGGCATCGCCGCGCTACCCTGTCACGCCGCGCTCGACGGCATCCTGACCGCCCGCCATGTGCCGGGGCTGGTGCAGATGGGCGACTGCCTGGCGGTGGTGGCACAGGTGGTGAAATAGCCTTGCCAACCCGAAGTTCGCTGCATCGGCGGAATGGTCCAGGATCGCTCGCGATCCGGTTCGCGCCGGTTTCTGATGTGTCGGGTTGCAACTCCAGGTGACTTGGTTCGCAAGGTGCGTATCGCAAACCTGCTCCGCGGTCTGCCGGCGGGAGCAGATTCGCCCCTCGCAGGGGGCCGGAGCGGACGGCGGGAGGCGCGCGCCCCTATCCGAGGTCTAGACCGGGTTTCCGCATCGCGCTCGGTCGGCATGACCATCAAGCGTGAAACTTGTAGCTGATATTGCGCGGCTTCGAGTGCTCGAAACACCGAGTACTCGCGTTGGACACCCGACAGGATGGCCAACACGGAACCCTGCGCCGCGGCATGCGAAATGCGCGTTTACAATGAAGCCGGGTCTCTGCTAGGGGTTTTGCATGTCTGGTTTCGGGTTCGCCCGAAAGAAATAGGGAATGCGGTGCGGGTCGTCTAATACAGCCCAAAGCCGCAACTGCCCCCGCAACTGTAAGCGGCGAGCAGAGCTGATATGTCACTGGGAATACCTGGGAAGGCCAGCTCTACGCTTTGACCCGCAAGTCAGGAAACCTGCCGGACACGCGCCCTTGGAAACGGCGTGATCTCACGGCGTCGGGGTGTGCGCCAGACCTGATAGGCCGTCCGGCCGACTAGCGTCGCATGTCCCGCTGTCAAACGATGACCCGTGCCGGGGTTGGCACGGAGGGACAAGGACGAAGACCCATGAAGAAACTGCTGTTGGCAGCAACCGCCGCGCTGGCCATTCCCGCTATGGCACAGGCGCATTTCCTGCTTGAATATACCACAGAAACGATGATCGAAGCCCCCGGCGATGTGCCGGTCAAGCTGATCTTCTGGCACCCGTTCGAAAACGGCCACGTGATGGACCTCGAACTGCCCGAAGAGTTCTACATGATCCACAACGGAGAAAAGACCGACCTGAAAGGCACCCTGGAGCCTGTCGGCTTCACCGGCGGCGAAAATACGGGGGCGGCCTTCAAGGGGGCCGTTCCGGTCAAGCGGTCGGGCGATTACGTTCTGGTGACGGTGCCGGTCCCCTACTACGAGGAATCCGAGGATATCTATATCCAGCAGATCACCAAGGCGTTCCTGAACCGCAACGAATTGCCGACCGACTGGATGACCCCCGTTGGCCTGCCGACCGAGATCATCCCGCTCAACAAGCCCTACAACGTGGTCGCTGGCGGCACCTTCAGCGGCCAGGTGGTCGCAAATGGCGAACCGGTTGCCGGTGTCGAGATCGAGATCGAATACATGGCGGCAGAGCCCGACATGGACAGCGCAGCATCCTCTGCGCCGACCGTATCGCCGATGGCGGGCGGGTCCATCGTGGCCGTCTCTGACGCCAGTGGCTACTTTACCTTTGGCGTGCCCCGGGCAGGCTACTGGGGCTTTGCCGCCCTGGGGTCTGGCCCGGCGACAGAACATGAGGGCAAGGAACTGAGCCAGGACGCGGTGATCTGGATCCGCGCCTGGGACATGGAGTAGGCCCCGATGCATATCGTTGACGGTGCCCTGTCCAATCCGGTGGTCATCGGCGGCGCGGTTGCCGCCGCCGGTGGCATTGCCATGGGCCTGAGATCGCTCGATCTGGAACGCATCCCGACCGCCGGGGTGCTCTCGGCCAGCTTTTTCGTGGCCTCTCTGGTCCATGTACCGATCGGTCCGTCATCGGTGCATCTGATCCTCAACGGTCTGGCCGGGCTCTTGCTTGGCTGGGCCGCTTTTCCGGCGCTCTTCGTTGGCCTCTTGCTCCAGGCCGTCTTCTTCGGTTTTGGCGGGCTGACGGTGCTGGGGGTCAACACCGTGAACATCGCGCTGCCAGCGGTGATGGCCGGTTTGCTGTTCCGCCCGCTCATCGGGCGCGGATCACCTGTCGCGGGGGCCATCTGGGGTGGCCTTGGCGGTGCCTTCGCAATTGCCGCCACGACGGTCCTGGTCGGCATTTCGCTGGCCTTGTCCGGGGATGAATTCCTGCCGGCGGCCAAGCTGGTCTTTCTTGCGCATATCCCGGTCATGGCCATCGAGGCCATGCTGACCGGCTTTGCGGTACTGCTGGCCCGCAGGGTCAAGCCCGAACTCTTCAAGAAGGAGATTGCAGCATGAAACGTCTGTTGCTCGTTCTGGTGCTTCTCGGCACCCCCTTGCCCGCCCTGGCACACAAGGTGATTGCCGGCGTGTTTGCCTCGGGCAGCGCGATCGAGGGTGAATTCGGGTTTTCCAACGGTGACATGGCCGCGGATCAAGAGGTGATTGTAACCGGGCCGGACGGTGCTGAACTGGGTCGGACAATGACCGATTCGGACGGTTTCTTTGTCTATAGGCCGACGGCACCGGTCGCACATACCTTCTTTGCGGATCTGGGCGCGGGGCATGTTGCCCAGGCCTCAATGTCTGCCGAGGAGGTGGCCGGGATCATGGGCGTCGCTGCCGCGGCGGCCCCCACCGCGCCTGCGCCGGTTCCGGCCGAAGCCGCCGCCTCAGGCGGTGTCACCGTCGCGGCGTTGACCGACGATGAACGTCAGGTCATTGCCAAAGCGGTGCGTGACGAGATGCGCCCGCTTCGCCGGGAGATCGCAGCCTACCGCGAGCACAACGATTTCCAGACGATCCTTGGCGGGATCGGCTATATCGTCGGGCTGTTCGGGCTGGCCTTCTATCTTGCCGCGCGGCGCAAGCTGGCCGCCTGATGGCGCATGCTCTGGGTCCAAGAGAAAAGACGCTGTCCGGGCAGGGCGGCGGATCAGACGTGATCGTTTCACTCGATCCACGCATGCGCATTGTCATGGCCGCTGTGTTCGGCGTGGTCACGGTGGCTCTGTCCTGGCTTGTCACGCTTGCGGCGGCCCTGGCCGTGTCGCTCAGCCTGTTGGCGGTGTCCGGCCTGCCACCACGCCAGACCCTCAGGCGGATGGCGATGATGGACGGTTTCATCATCTTCATGCTGGCGCTCTTGCCGTTCACGGTTCCGGGCGATCCGATATTGAGCGTCTGGGGCTTTGCCGCGTCATGGCAGGGGCTTTGGCAAGCGGTCGAGATTGCCCTCACGGCCAACGCCGTGATCCTTGCCCTGATGGTTCTTGTCGGCACGATGGAGCCGGTGACGCTGGGCCATGCGCTGTACCGGCTGCGCTGCCCGGAAACCCTTGTGCATCTGCTGATGTTCACGGTGCGCTACATCGAGGTACTGCGCGAGGAATACCTCCGCCTGCGTTGCGCGATGAAGGCGCGCGGGTTTCGCCCCGGCACCAACTGGCACACCTATCGCAGCTTTGGCTACCTCGTGGGCATGATGCTGGTGCGGGCCATCGAGCGGTCCGAGCGGATTCTGGGGGCGATGAAATGCCGGGGGTTCACCGGGCGCATGCTGCTCTTGCAGGATTTCAGCCTGTCCCGGCGGGATATCGTCTTTGCCGCCGGTCTGTCGGCGATCTGCCTCGCATTGCTGGTTCTTGAACTGTCATGACGCTGATCGCGCTGGACAACATCTGCTTTGCCTATCCGGGACAGCCGCCGGTGCTGAACGGCGCAAGCCTGCAACTGCAGCCGGGGCAAAGACTGGCCCTGACAGGGCCGAACGGATCGGGCAAATCCACCCTGCTGCGGATCACGCTGGGGCTACAGCGCCCGTCATCCGGCACCGTGACGATTTTCAGGCAGCCGCGCCAGGCCGAGGCCGACTTCCACGAGGTGCGGCGGCGCGTCGGTCTGGTCTTTCAGGACCCCGACGACCAGTTGTTCTGCCCGACCGTCGCCGAAGACATCGCCTTTGGCCCCCTGAACCTTGGAAGAACGCGGGATGAGGCACTGGCCATCGTCGACCGGGTGCTGGGAGATCTGAACCTCATGCACCTGAGGGACCGGATCACGCACAAGCTTTCCGGAGGTGAAAAGCGGCTTGTGACACTGGCCACCGTTCTGGCGATGAAGCCCGAAGTCTTGCTTCTGGATGAGCCGACGAATGCGCTGGACACCACGAACAAGGCGCGCCTGCTGGAAATCCTGCAAGCCCTGCCGCAAGCCATCCTGCTGGTCAGCCATTCATCTGCCTTCCGCGAGGCACTTGCCACGGACCGGCTGGATATGCGGGATGGGCGTTTGCTCAGGGTCTGACCGGCTTGACTTTCCATCCCCCCCGGGGGGATAGCTTGGGCCATGCAGCACACAAGCCACCCCGCCATCTCCAAACGTCTGAAACGCGCTCAAGGGCACCTTGCCAAGGTCATCGAAATGATCGGGGCGGAACGCCCCTGCCTTGATATCGCCCAGCAATTGCAGGCCGTTGAAAGCGCGATCAGCAAAGCCAAGGCAACCCTCATTCATGACCATGTTGAGCATTGCCTTGCCCATGCCGCCGAAGACCCCGAAGCCCGCTCGGCTCAGTTGGCCGAGTTCCGGGAAATCACGCGCTATCTTTGAAAGGACGCATCATGGACCTTGCGGGCATGATCGAAGCGGGCAGCGCCAGTCCGGTTCTGCTGTTCATCTTCGCGCTGGCCCTCGGCGCGCTGCATGGGCTGGAGCCGGGACACTCCAAGACCATGATGGCCGCCTATATCATCGCCGTGCATGGCACCGTCCGGCAAGCGATCTTGCTTGGTGTGTCGGCCGCGTTTTCACATTCGATCATCGTCTGGGTGCTGGCGATGCTGGCGCTGGCCTGGGGCAACGAACTGATCGGCGAAGAGCTGGAGCCATGGTTCATGATGGCCTCGGGGCTGCTGGTTCTGGGGATTGCCGCCTGGATGCTCTGGCAGCACAGCACAAGCCGCCACGGACATCACCACCACCCCGACCATAGTCACGATCATGGCCACGCGCATGGCCACCACCACCATCATGACCACAGGCATGACCACGACCATCCTCATGGCGACCACAGCCATGCACACACGAATGTCGCGGTTTCGGACGGCGCCCATATGGATGCCCACGCCCGCGCCCATGCCGAAGATATCCGGCAGCGGCTGGCCTCGGGCCGGACGGGAACCTGGCAGACGGTCCTGTTCGGGCTGTCCGGCGGGCTGATCCCATGCCCCGCTGCGATCACCGTCGTTATCCTGTGCCTGCATCTGGGCAAGGTGGCGCTGGGTGTCACCCTTGTCAGCGCGTTTTCCATCGGATTGGCCGCAACCCTTGTGGCCGTCGGGGTCATTGCGGCCGTAGGTTTGCGCGCCGTGTCGGCACGGACCTCTCGTTTCGACGGGCTCATGGCCGCCGCACCATGGCTGTCCGCCGCGCTGATCGCGGTGATCGGCCTCTTGATCCTATGGTCCGGCTACAGCCAGATCGACCACGGTCACGTTCACTGACGCCGCAACAGATAGGTGTCCATGATCCAGCCGTGCCGCGCCCGCGCCTCGGCACGGGTTGCAACGATCCTTGGTCCCGCCTCGGACAGCGGGCCATGATCCAACACCTGTTCCGGCATCCCCAGAAAGCCGCCCCACCAGATATGCAGCCCCTCCGGGTTCAGCACCTGAAAGCTGCATTGCCCATCCAGCATGACGACAAGCGTCTCGGCCCCCTCGGGCCAGCCGTGATCGCGCAGGCGGCGACCTGTCGTCACCGTCACCGCACCATTGACCGTGTTGAAGGGGATGGCATGAGCACTGGTCAGCGCCTGCAGCGCGGTGATGCCCGGAATGACCCGCAGGCGCGGCACGGGGTCAAGCCGCGCGGCAATCCGCAATGTGCTGTCATACAACCCGGGATCACCCCAGACGAGCAACGCCACCGGCCCCGACGGCGCATCCGCCAGGGCGATTTGCCAGCGCCGGGCAATCTCGTCATGCCATAGCTCGACGCGTTCGGCGTAGGGCCGGGCTTCATCCCGAACCGGCATGTCGAATGCGACCACCCGTGCCTCGGCCCCGGCGGCTTGCAGGATTGCGTGGCGCAAATGCGCCAGGTCCTCTTTCCCGGCCCCCTTGCGCGGGATCAGAACGCAGGCCGCGTCACGCAGCGCCTGCATGCCCTCCATCGTCACATGGCCGGGATGGCCGGTGCCCATGCCGATAAGCCAAAGTTCAGTCAACGCCTTCCCCCAATTCCGCCAGCGGCCCGTAGAGGATCAGCGCCGGCTTGTCGCCGATCTCCCCTGCCAGCTTCTCCGACAACGCCGAAACCGTCGCGCGATGCACGACCTGGCCAGGGGTGCTGACCGCTTCGGCCAAAATCGCGGGTGTGTCGCCGGGCAGCCCACGCGCCACAAGCGCATCCAGAAGCTGCGGAAATGTGCGCTTTCCCATGAATACGACAGTGCAGGCCGAGGGATCGGCCAGCGCGTTCAGGTCGATATCCTGCGGCAACGCGCCGGTCGCATCGTGGCCGGTGACGAATTGCACGCGCCGGGCCGTCAGACGCCGCGTCAGCGGGATGCCACAGGCCGCGGCGGCGGCGATGGCCGAAGGCACGCCGGGGATGATCTCATAGGGAATCCCCGCCGCTCGCAAGGCGACCAGTTCTTCCTCCAACCGTCCGAAAAGCCCGCTATCGCCGGATTTCAGTCGCACGACCCGCTGCCCGATCTGCGCATAGTCCACCAGCAGGCGGCTCACGTGGTGCTGTTTTGGCGAGGCACGACCAGCGCGCTTGCCGACACCGACCAGATCGGCATCGGGGTTGGCGTGTTTCAGGATCGGCCCCGAGGACAGATCGTCAAACAGCACCGCATCGGCCCGGCCCAGCCTGTCCACCGCCTTCAGCGTCAGAAGTTCCGGATCGCCGGGGCCGGAGCCCACAAAGCTGACAAAGCCGGTCATGCCGGCGCCTCTTCGGAAATCAGGTGAAAGAAGGTTCCCGTGACCTGGCCCCTGGTCGATCCGGTTTCCGGGACGGGGGCGCCATCGGCGTCAAAGACATCGGCCAGTGGCGCGTCCGGTTGATCAAGGATGGTCGAATAATGGAACTCGTGCCCACGCAGGGCGGCGCCCGGCCGATATCCCGGTGCGGTGGATTTCAACACGGCGCGGCGATACCCCAGATGGAACTTGCGGTTTTCATAGCTGGTCACAAGGCCAAGCAGCCCGGCCATTTCATGCCGCGTGCCGTCCTTGTCGATCAGCGCCCTGCCAAGCGCCATATAGCCGCCGCATTCGCCATGCACGGGCCGGGTTTGCGCATGCAGGCGCAGGCCATCGCGGAACCGTTTGGCATTGGCCAGCGTCCCGGCATGCAATTCGGGATAGCCCCCGGGCAGCCAGACCAGATCCGCATCCCCGTCCGGCGCCTCGTCGGCCAGCGGTGAAAACGGCAGGATCTCGGCCCCCGCCGCGCGCCAGCCTTCCAGGATATGCGGGTAGGCAAAGGAAAAGGCGGCATCCTGCGCCAAGGCGATGCGCTGAGCCGGAGGCTTGGGCAGGGTGCCGCCACCGCAAAGCGAATGCCCGGTAGCGGCCGTCTTGATTGCCGCCAGATCGACATTGTCCCGCAGGAAGGCCGCGTAGCCGGCAATCGCTGTCTCCAGGTCGGGATGCTCGACGGCCTGGATCAGGCCCAGATGCCTTTCGGGCAGGGTAAGATCGCCGCGTCGCGGCAGCACGCCCAGAACAGGCATTCCGGCACGTTCCATCCCGCGCCGCGTCAACCGCTCGTGACGCGGCGACGCGACGCGGTTCAGTATCACCCCGGCAAAGGGCAGGTCGGGCTGATACTCGCGAAAGCCCAAGGCAGTTGCGGCGGCGCTTTGCGCCTGGCCGCCGACATCAAGGACCAGAATGACGGGCCAGCCCATGCGCCCCGCCGTCTCTGCGCTGGAGCCAAAGCCGGACTGGCCGCGCGTGGCAACCCCGTCAAACAGACCCATTGACCCTTCGGCCACGCAGATATCGGCGCCTGCGGCCTGAGAGGCGATGGCATTCAACAGATCGCCGCCCATCGCCCAGGTGTCGAGGTTGAACGACGCCCGCCCGCTGGCCGCGCGGTGAAAGGCCGGGTCGATATAGTCCGGCCCGGACTTGAACGCTTGCACCGTCAGGCCGTCCTCGACCAATGCCCGCAACAGGCCCAGCATCACGGTTGTCTTGCCGGTCCCCGATGACGGGGCGGAAACAAGCAGACCCCTCATTGACCCTCATCCTCCGGGGTCCAGCCTGACCAGGGGCTTTCGGCACTTTGCGGACGGTAGCGGCGGTCATACTCCACGGAATAAAGACAGCTCTCGTCGAAACCCTCACCAGCCAGTGCGGGGCCAACAAGGATCAGTGCGGTGCGCTGGATGTCGTCCCCAAGCCGACCTTCGATGTCAGCCAGCGACCCGCGAATGATCCGTTCATCCGGCCAGCTGGCGCGATAGACCACCGCTACCGGACAATCCGCTCCATAGGCAGGTGTCAGGTCGGCCACCACACGGGCGAGGTTCTGGATCGACAGGTGAATGGCCAGCGTGGCCCCGGTGGCGGCGAAATTCGTCAGGGTTTCACCCTCGGGCATGCTCGAGGCCCGCCCCGGCGTGCGGGTCAGAACAACGGATTGCGCCAGCCCCGGCAGCGTCAGTTCAGCCCCGAGCGCAGCAGCGGCGGCGGCAAAGGCCGGCACACCCGGCGTGACCGAGACCGGAATGCCCATGGCGCGCAACCGGCGCATCTGCTCGCCCATGGCCGACCAGACCGACAGGTCGCCGGAATGCAGCCGCGCCACATCATGCCCGGCCTCATGCGCCTTGCGGATTTCTTCCATGATCTGATCCAGATCCATAGGTGCCGTATTCACGATCCGCGCGCCTTCGGGGCAATGCGACAGGATAGCGGCCGGCACCAGCGACCCGGCATACAGGCACACCGGGCAAGCGGCGAGAATGTCGCGCCCCCGAAGCGTCAGGAGGTCCGGCGCGCCCGGTCCGGCCCCGATGAAGTGAACGGTCATGGCTGGTTTCCTTCTGATGCGGCGCAGGCGATGGCGCAGGTGGCCATGCGGTCTGCGGAAACGACACGAACCCGAAGCAGCCGCGCGCCCGGCCCGGCGGCGCAAAGGGCCGAGGCCTCCGCCACGCTTCCGGTGTTGCGATGGGTTCGTGCGGCGGGGCTGTCGGTCGGGGTTGCCACCCCGGCCAGCTGGTCCTCTGAAATCTCATGGACGGGCAGGTTGATGGCCGCGCCGAACGCTGAAAAGGCAGGGGCCCGCGCCTTGTCCAGCGCGGTTGCCAGCGCGGTGACACGATCCTGCATCCCGGTCCGTGCCAGCGCATCGCCCAGGCTGGTCACGGTGGCAGCCCCACGAAACCCGAACCCAGCGACGATCATAGCGTCACGCTCCATTGCACGATGGGATAGCTGGCATTCCAGCCGCGTTTCGACCCAATGGGCCTGATGTCTGACAATGCGATGCGCAACAGTGTGCCCCCCCTTTGCGCATGGGCCATTGTCAGCAACGCTTCGCTTTCCACAGTAACCGCATTGGCGACCAGCCGCGCACCCCTGGCAAAGGCTTCCAGCCGGTCCAGCAGATCGGCGCACAGCCCACCCCCTACAAAGACCGCATCCGGCGGGGTCAGCCCCTCCAGCGCCTCGGGCGCGCGGCCTGTGACAACCGTCAGCCTGTCCACCCCAAACCGCTGCGCATTGCCGGTCAGACGGGCGGCACGATCGGGATCGGCCTCGATCACCGTGGCCTGCGTTGTGGGATGGCCGAGCAGCCATTCGATACTGACGGAGCCGGAGCCGCCGCCGATGTCCCAAAGATGTTCGAACGGACGTGGGGCCAGTGCCGAAAGGGTCAGCGCACGGACCGGACGCTTGGTGATCTGACCGTCGTGATCGAACCAGTCATCGGCCAGCCCGCTTGCGCGGGGCATGGCACGGCCTTCGCCCCGCACGTCGATTGCAACACACACAGGATGGCCGAAGCTCCCCGACAGCGCCCTGGCCTTGTGCACCGTCAGGCGTTCCCGCGGGCCGCCAAGGGCTTCCATCACGTGCAGCGCGCTGTCACCGAAACCCGCCTCTGACAGATAGGCCGCAAGGTCAGGCACCGCCGCGCCATCCCGCAGGGTGACGATCAGGCGTGCGCCCGGTGCCAGGTGCGGGCGCAGACGCGTCAGTGGGGCGGCGTGAAGACCCAGGCACTCTGTTCGTTCCAGCGGCCAGCCAAGACGCGCGGCGGCCAGCGCAAAGCAAGACACCCCAGGGAAAGCGCGCCACTCACCGGGGTCCAGATGCCGCGCCAGAACACTGCCCGCGCCGAACCAGAACGGATCGCCCGAGGCCAGCACCACAACGCGCCGCCCGCGATGGGACAGAAGCAGGCCGATCCCGTCGGCAAAAGGTACCGGCCATGCCACCGTTTCGGCGCGCAGATCCGGCAGAAGCGCCAGATGCCGTGCAGGCCCCATGACGATTTCCGCCTCGTCCAGCGCGGCATGGCTTGCGCCGGTCAGCCCATCCGGCCCATCTTCGCCCAGACCGATGATCGTGACCCAGGGACCCTTACCCATGACTGCCAACCTTCTGATCCTTGGCGGCACGCTCGAGGCAACCGCGCTCTGCGCCCGGCTGGCGCAATTGCGGCTGCATGCGACCCTGTCTCTGGCGGGGCGGGTGGCTCGGCCCAAACGCCAACCCTTGCCCTTGCGCGTCGGCGGATTTGGCGGGGAGTCGGGGCTGACCCGCTATCTGAAGTCCGAAGCTATCACCCATGTGATCGACGCCACCCACCCTTTTGCCGCGCAGATGAGCCGCAATGCCATAGCCGCCTGTGCCGAGGCGGATGTGCCGCTTGTCGCCCTGACCCGCGCGCCGTGGCAGGCGCAGGACGGCGACCGCTGGACCCATGTGCACGACATGGCAGGCGCGGTTGCCGCACTGGACAGACCGCGGGCGCGCGTTCTTCTGGCGGTTGGCCGGATGCATCTGGCCGAATTCACGCCGAACCCGCAGCATCACTATGTCTTGCGCCTGATTGATCCGCCCGAAACGCCGCTGCCCTTTCCCGATTGCACCGTGACCATCGACCGCGGCCCATTCACCACCCGGGGCGATACCGCGCTGATGAAGGATCACCGGATCGACCTTGTCGTTTCCAAGAATTCCGGCGGCAGCGGCGCGGTGTCCAAGATCACCGCCGCCCGCAGCCTTGGCTTGCCCGTGATCATGATCGACCGCCCGGACATGCCCCCCCGCAACGAGGTGCACGACACCGATGCCGCCCTGTCGTGGCTGGCCTCTCATGGCATCGACCTCGGGGTATAGACAATCGGGCCACGCGGCCGGTCGATGATGCGGGTGCGCGACGAGCCGACCAGAACCATGGTGCGCATATCCGCCATTCCGGGCGTGCAATCTGGCAAGGGCACGATGCGCAGGCTTTCCTCGGGGGTGGATATGGCGCGGGCAAAGATCACCGGACGCGCATCGCCGCAGACCTCTTTCAGCACGTCCAGCGTGCGCGCAAAACCCTCGGGACGGGATTTCGAGCGTGGGTTGTAGAAGGCCATGGCGAAATCCGCCTCGACCGCCAGCCGCAGGCGTTTTTCGATCAACGCCCAGGGTTTGAGATTGTCCGACAGGTTGATCGCGCAGAAATCATGGCCCAGCGGCGCGCCTGCCCGCGCGCTGGCGGCGAGCATCGCGGTGATGCCGGGCAATACCGAGATGTCCAGATCGCGCCACGCCTCTGGCCCGGCTTCCAGCGCCTCGAACACGGCGGAGGCCATGGCAAAGACGCCCGGATCGCCCGATGATACCACGACGACGCGCCGCCCGGCCCGCGCCAGTTGCAGCGCATGGCGCGCGCGGTCAAGTTCAACGCGATTGTCACTGGCATGTTTGACCAGACCCTCACGATCCGGCACACGGGCGACATAGGGGATATAGCCGATGATGTCGGTGGCCTGCTCCAGCGCCGCCTGCACCTCGGGCGTGACCAAGGCCCCGGCCCCCGGCCCCAGACCCGCGATGACCAAAGAACCGCTCATGGTCTGCGCCCCTGCCCATGGACGACCACGATCGAGAAATAGGGCGTCACCTTGCCTTCGGCCTCGGCCTCGGCCAGTCGCCGCACCGTCTGACCCGGCATCGAGGCATATTCCACCAGCCAGGCCTGTTGATAGCGGCCCGCCTTTTGCAAGGCGCGGCGAAGCTTGTCGATATTGCGACCGATCTTCATAACGACAACGGCATCCGTATCGGCCATGCGCGCGGCCAGCACATCCTCGGGCAAGGTACCCATCAGCACGGTCAGGATATCGTCGCCCCAGGTGACCGGCGTACCCGTCGCGGTCCAGGCGGCCGACATCCCGGTGATCGCGGGAACGACCTGCACCGGCAACTTATCCACCAGACGCATGTAAAGATGCATGAAGGAACCGTAGAAGAACGGATCGCCCTCGCAGAGCACGACCACATCCTCACCCGCCAGGACGAGCCCGCGCAGATGCGCGGCGCAATTCTCGTAGAACCCGGCCAACAGCCGGTTGTATTCGGGGTCGGCAAACGGAATTTCCGTAGTCACGGGGTATTCCATTGCGAACTCGACCGCCTCGTCCGGTATGATCCCGTCGACGATGCGCCGCGCCTGGCCTTGCCTGCCCGCCTTGCGAAAGAAGGCCACATGCCGCGCCTGCCGCAGCAGCCGGTCGGCACGGACCGTCATCAGATCGGGATCACCGGGGCCAAGCCCCAGCCCGAAAATCGTACCCGGCACCTTCATTCCTTGCGGCTTGCTATGGCGTTTATCGCAGCCACGGTGATGGCGCTGCCACCCAGCCGGCCTTCGACGATGCAGCAGGGCACGGGTTGATCCGCCCACAGCGCCGCCTTGCTTTCCATCGCACCGACAAAGCCCACCGGGCAGCCGATGATCGCCGCAGGGCGCGGGCATTCCGGGTCTTCAAGCATGTTGAGCAGGTGGAACAACGCCGTTGGCGCGTTACCTATGGCAACCAGCGCGCCCGCCAGACGGGGGCGCCACAATTCCAGCGCGGCGGCCGAGCGGGTGTTGCCCATCTCTTGCGCCAGTTTCGGGATGGCCGGGTCGCGCAAGGTGCAGATCACATCGTTGTTCGCAGGCAACCGCGGGCGTGTCACACCCTCGGAGACCATATGCGCATCGCAAAGGACCGGCGCGCCGTTTTCCAGCGCGGCCCGGGCGGCCCGCGCGAACCCATCCGAAAACCGGATGTGCTGTTCGAGGCCAACCATGCCCGCCGCGTGGATCATCCGCACGGCGATCTGTTCCTCATCCGGGGCAAAGCGCGCCAGATCCGCCTCGGCCCGGATGGTTGCAAAGCTCTGGGCGTAAATCGCCGAGCCGTCTTTTTCGTATGTGTATGGCATCAGATCCGCCCGAACAGTTCTTTCACGTCGCCGAGGGTCAAGCCCAAACGGTCAGGGGCATCCCATGGCGCACCGTTCCGAACAAGATCAAGCTTGCCATTTGCACCCACCAGCGTCATCGCCGCCAGGCGCGGATGGGCACACCCCTTGGTACAGCCGGACACATGCAAAACACCCTCGCCCCTGTGCGCAAGCTGTTTGGCAAGCGCGATGGTCTCGACGCTCGCTTGCGGGCAAAACGGCGCGCCGGGGCAGGCATGCACCTGCATCAGGCGGGTCGGACGCGTCACGAACCCCTCTGCCTCGGCAATGTTCGCGCCTTTCAGGTACAGCATCCGGTCCAGCATCGGCCGAAGATGCGTCGCACCGCTGTTTTCGATCAACGCCCGTAAATCGCCCGCCGGGATCTTGCCGAACGGCGCACCCAGAACGGTGCCGCCCATCGCCGGGCCAAGGGTCGCCGGGCGCGCCTCGTGTCGAGGGGGCATCGCGCACCAAAGCGCCGGCGGGGCAACATGTGGAATGTGCCGCGCCATGCGCCCATGTACCGGCCCACCGGAACGGACGAACCAGTTCGCCATCTCCAACAACGCATCCATCGCGTTGGCCTCGACAATCGCCCTGCCCGTCTCTGATCCGTCCAGCCGCAGGATCAACCCGCCCGCATCGCCCAGTTCAAACCGGAAATCCGCCGAGCCCGACCGCAGACACGCATCCCGCCCCGTGTCGATTGCAAAACCCATCTTGTCCGGCAGATCGGGCAAGTGCGGGAGCGTCGCCAGAAGCGACTTGTAGAGCCGATAGGTCAGGTCGCCTTCGTCCCATGTCAAGGGCATCAGGATATTGCGGTGCCCTTCCACCGCCGGATCGGCGTCGAGCAGTCCCAGCGCATCAAGAGCGGTCAGCAGCGCCGCCTGATCCGTCTCGGATACACCGCGTATCTGGAGATTCGCGCGCGAGGTCAGATCAAGCACCCCGTTGCCGAACTTCGTGGCCAGATCGCACAGCCCCAGGGCCTGCGCCGCTGACAACTCGCCAAGGAAAGGCCGCACGCGAAACACCAGCCCGTCACCGGACATCATCGGCCTGTGCGCGCCGGGGCACCAGCCTTTGACAACCGGCGCGCTCATGCCCGGGCTTCCAGATCGGCGCTGATCGAGTTGCGCCGGGTCCGCCACAGCCCGGCATCGAACAGCGCCCCGAAACGGTCGCACATCGCGCGGTAGGCTTCGGGATTGGCCTCGCGCAGGAAATTTCGCGTGGCATCGTCGCCCAGGGTCGCATCGTGATAGAGGTCGAACAGATGCGGCCCGACCACACCGGCCAGATGCGCAAAGGCGGCCATATGATCGAGCGTCGCGGCGATTTCGGCGGCGCCGCGGAATCCGTGCGCCCTCATACCCGCAATCCAGGCCGGGTTGGCGGCGCGAGCCTGCACCGCACGGGCGATTTCTTCGGGCAGGGCCCGCGCGCGGGGGGCATCCGGGTTGGTATTGTCGACGTGCCAGAGCGCGGCGGTGCCGCCCGTTATGGTCTTGGCGGCAGCAAACCCCGCCTCATGCGTGGCATAGTCCGATGCCAAAAGCAGGTCGGTTTCCGGCAGATCCTGAAGATGGACGAAACTGTCCGCCTGTGCGACCCGCGCCCGAATGCCAGCGGCGTCATGTTCCGCCTTGTCCCCGTCCAGGGCCCAGGCCGAGGCGGCAAGCCACGCCTCGCCCGCCGCCCTGCGCCCGTCTTCACTGTAGTCATCCAGCATTGGGTTCATGCCCAGCCCGAAACTGCCCGGCGCCGGACCATAGACACGCGGGGCACCGCCGCCGCCCGCATAAGGGTTCCAGTCCGGGGCCTCGTCCCGCTGGGCCAGCATGCGCACCGCCTGCGCGAACAACGCCGAAAGCGTCGGGAATACATCGCGGAACAGGCCCGAGATGCGCAAGGTCACATCGATGCGCGGGCGGTCGAGTTCGGCAATCGGCAGCACCTCGATTCCCGAAACCCGTTCGGAGCCTTCATCCCACACCGGCCTGCAACCCAGCAGGTGCAGTGCCATCGCGAAGTCCTCACCCGCGGTGCGCATCGTGGCCGACCCCCACAGATCGACGATCAGCCCGCGTGGCCAGTCGCCCTCGTCCTGCAAATGCCGCCGGAGCAGTTCCCCCGCCAGCTTGACGCCCTGCGCATAGGCCGCCCGCGACGGCACCGAGCGTGGATCGGTGGTGAACATGTTGCGCCCCGTGGGCAGCACATCAGAACGCCCGCGATAGGGCGAACCCGAAGGACCGGCGGCTATGCGTTTGCCATCAAGTGCATCCAGCAGAGATTGCCGCTCGGCCACGACAGAGGCCTCGGTTTCGAAGGGCGCGCCCGGGCGCGCGGGGCGACCCCAGATGTGCAGCCCCTCCCCGAACTGGCTGTCCTTGACGTCACAAACAAAGCGGTCGATGCGGGTGATCGCCTCGGCGCTGCATCCGGCGCGGTCAAGCCCCAGATCGGCCTCAAGCCCCAGCGCCTGTGCCTCGGTGCGAATGTCGTCTTGCAGCCGGTCGCGGCGGCGTGGGTCAAGCCCGTCCGCATTCGAAAACTCGTCCAGAAGCGATTCGAGCCGGGCAAGGCGCGTCGGCGTTCCCGACGCGCGCAACGGCGGCGGGATATGGCCAAGGGTGATCGCACCGATGCGGCGCTTGGCCTGCGCGGCCTCGCCCGGGTCGTTGACGATGAAGGGATAGATCACCGGCATATCGCCAACCAGCGCCTCGGGCCAGCATCTGGGCGAAAGGGCGACGGATTTGCCGGGCAACCATTCCAGGGTGCCATGCGCACCGATATGGATCAGCGCATCGCAGCGTGCCCGCAGCCAGAGGTAAAAGGCCACATAGGCATGACGCGGGGTGCGGCCAAGATCGTGATAGTCATCCGTGCGCAAATGGGTGGCCTGCGCACGTTCCGGTTGCAGCCCGACCCAGGCCGTGCCGCATTGCACCGCCGCGAAGCGAAACGCCCCGTCCACGACCGCCGGATCGTCCTCGGGCGCGCCCCAGGCCCGTAGCAGATCATCCCGCAATTCCTGCGGCAACCGGGCAAGCGCCGCCGCGTAGTCGCTGACGGGCCACGCCACATCGCGTCGAAGCAGCGCCTCGGACAGGTCCGGCGGGGCCTTGGAAACGTCATACCCCGCCCCGGCCAGATCAGACAGGATCGCGCGGGCGGATTGCGGGGCATCCAGCCCCACCGCATGACCAAGGTTCCAGTCCTTGCCGGGATATGTCGACAGGATCAGCGCGCAGCGGCGTGCGCGTGTATCAAGCCGGGCAAGGCGCAGCCAGCCATCCACCCGGTCCACCACGGCGGCGATACGCTCGGCCTCGGGCCGATGACCGAAGCGGGAATATTCCAGATGCGGATCGCGCCGCCCCGGCTCCTTGAAGGACACGACACCGCCCATGATACGCCCGTCCACCTCGGGCAAGACCACGTGCATGGCCAGATCGCTGGGCGAAAGGCCACGATCGGACCGGTCCCAATCCTTGCGCCTTGCGGTCGAAAGGGCGACCTGGAACACCGGTACGCCCGCGAAATCAAGCGGCGAGGTGCCATCCCCGCCCTTGCCGGAAAAGGACGTGGCATTGACGATGGCATCGGGGGCCAGTTCGCAAATCCGATCGCGCAGCCAACTTGCGGCCTCGGGTGTCTTCAGCGACGGGGCAAAAAGCGCGACGGTGTCATAGCCCCTGGTCTCGAACGACTCGGCCATGGCCTGAAGGGGCGCGGTATCGGCCGCGACAAGATAGGACCGATAGAAGGTCAGAACGATGCGCGGGCGTGTCTTGGGCGCGATGTCCTTCGGGTCGAATACGCCCCGCCGGTACGACCACGCCCCCATCGGCGGCAGGGCCTTCGACCCCGGAACCGGCCCGGCATACAGCCCGGTGGCCAACGCCATTTGCGCCAGCACGGCCTGTGCCGCCACCTCGCCGCCGGTATCGCACAGATGTGCAAGCCGACGCAGGGTGGAAACGGGCAGGGTCGACATCTCGTCCAGCCGCGGATCGGGCCGCCCGTCGGCCGGCAAGACCGCCAATGCGATACCCTTGGCATCGGCCAGCGCACGCACCTGTTGCAAGCCATAGGACCAATAGGGCACGCCGCCGATCAGCCGTATCAGAATGCCTTTCGCACCGGTCAGCGTCTGCTCGACATAGGTATCGACCGAAAGCGGGTGGCGCAGCGCCACGAGGTTGGCCAGCCGCAGGTTCGGAAGAACTCCGTCCGGCCCGCCCCCGCGATGCCAGCCAGCCGCGAACGCGCCAAGATCGCTGTCGGAAAAGGACAACACGACCAGATCAGCGGGGCTTTGCCCCAGATCCATCGGCGTGTCCGTTTCCTCCAACCCCTGGCTTTCACGAAAAATGACGTGCATCGCACCCTGCCCCGTGCCGATCTATTCGGCCGCTTGCGACACGACCCCAAGCGCCGTTTCGATCACGTCGCGGCGGATGTTGTCATGTTCGGCAATCACCACCATGCGCCCCTGACGCGCTTCGCCCGCGCTCCACGGGCGGTCATACTGGTGACGCACACGCGCGCCCACCGCCTGCACCAAGAGACGCATCGGCTTGCCCGCTACAGCGGCATAGCCCTTGACCCGCAGGATGTTGCGATCGTTGGCAAGCGCCTCGATGGCACGCACCAGATCGGCAGGGTCGGCCTGTTCGGGGATATCGACGGTGATCGAGTCGAAATCGTCGTGTTCGTGCTCGGGATGGCCATCGTGATGGCTGGGCCGGGCGTCCATGTCATTCTCGGCGGCGGCTTCCAGCCCAAGGATGATACGCGGATCGACGACGCCTTCGGCGACCTCGATCACCGGCAACGGGCGCGGCGCCTCAGCGGCGATGATCGCCTTGGCCCGGGCGACACCCTCGGGGCCGGCCAGGTCTGGCTTGGTCAACAGCACGATATCGGCACAGTTGATCTGATCCTCGAACACCTCGGACAGGGGCGTTTCGTGGTCGATGCTGTCATCCGCCAGTCGCTGCGCATCCACCGCGGCGACGTTGGGTGCAAACCGGCCTGCCGCCACGGCCTCGGCATCGGCCAGCGCGATCACGCCGTCCACGGTTATCCTGGAGCGGATATCGGGCCAGTCAAAGGCTTTCAGAAGCGGCTTTGGCAGGGCCAGGCCCGACGTTTCGATCAGGATGTGATCAGGCCGGGGGTTCAGCGCCATCAATGCCTCGATCGTCGGAATGAAGTCATCGGCCACGGTGCAGCAGATACAGCCGTTGGCCAGTTCCATGATGTTTTCCGCCGGGCAATCGGGAATGGCACAGCTCTTCAGGATCTCACCATCGACCCCGACATCGCCGAATTCATTGACCACCACGGCCAGGCGCTTGCCGCCCGGGTTCTGCATCAGTTCGCGGATCAGGGTCGTCTTGCCCGAGCCGAGAAAGCCGGTGACGACGGTAACAGGAAGTTTTGCGAGTTCGGTCATTGGTCAACCTCGGAAGTTTGTTCGAATAGGTCGATCGGGGGAACACGGGCCACGCAGTTGCGCTTGAAATGCTCGGGCCGCTCGCGCCACGGAATCAGCCCGTCGGGCGTTGCGTGATAGCGCGATGCACCATCCGCCAGCATGTCCGCATCCGCGGTTTCGTCGAGCCCGCCATAGACATAGGTCCAGCGGTTGCCGCCGCGCAGGGCGACGGTGCAGCCGGCGTCGCAGTTCTGCAGGCATTCGACCGCCCGCAATCTGACCCCGGCGGGCAGGAGGCGCCCGGCCAGTTCATCGAACAGACGTTGCCCGGGACGGCGCTCGTCCTCGGGGATTTGCCGCCCTCTGCGGCAGTTCACGCAGACCAGCAGATCTGTCGGTGGTTTGATATGTCCGGCCTCGCCCTGCGCCATGCGCGATCCTGCTTCCCTGCATTGCCGGACGGGGATTGAGGCAGGGGTGCCCGGAGTCGAGGGCATCGCCTGACACCGGAACCCCCGCCCGGTTGTGATTGTCATCTGGCTGGCAGGTCTCCCGGCTTGCGGATGTCAGGACGTTTGCCCTGGCGGTCGCCCGGCCTTCCCGAACCGCGAATGCGGCCAGTGGCCATTGGGCGCCCTCTCCGGTCACGGTCGCGGGGGCGGCTGCGCTTGGAATTCTGACTTGAATCCCTGTCGCATTCCCTTTTCACCTGTCCTGAGACAGGAACCAACGCCCCCCATTGAGACAGGTCGGGCACCTTTGTCAAGGCGAAGGAGACCGCATGGCACCGGGGAAAGAAACCGTCAGCAGGGTCTGGCCGCAGAGCGGAATTCTTGCGGCGGCGGCGCGCCCGATGTTTCCGCTTGCGGGGCTGTGGGCCGCGGTTGCGGTGGCGCTCTGGCAATGGGCGCCGGGAGTGATGGCCGGGCTTCCCGATCCGCTCATGTGGCATGTCCATGAAATGACCTTCGGATTTGGCGGTGCAGCGGCGGCCGGATACCTGTGCAGCGCCGTCAGCAGTTGGACCGGCCAGGCGCCGATAAGGGGCGCACCGGTGGCGCTGATCGTGTTGTTGTGGTGCCTCGCCCGCGTCGGACTGCTGACCGGGGCCGGCCCGGCATGGGGCGTGGCCCTCTGTTCGGCGGGAATGTTCTGGACCATCGCGGCGCTTCTTGCGCGCGAAGCATGGCGGGCCGGCACCGGATGGCATCCCGAATTCATCGGCGCCGCCATGCTTGGGGGCGCGTTGTCCGGGCTGTTGATCCTGTCGATGGAGACGGGCGGACATGCGCCTGCCTTCGCGCCCCTCGCCGTCCTCGGCTTCACGGCGCTGCTGATTCATATCGGCGGGCGGATGGTCCCTGCGTTTCTTGCCAATGCGGCAGGTTGGCAAGGACGGCCCCCACGCCACACCCCCGGATGGCTGCGGGGTCTGGCGCTCGCGGCCGTCGCCGCCTCTGCGGGCTTCCTGGCGGTCGGCGCCGCTTCCCCGGCCTCGGTCGCGCTCATTCTGGGCGGTCTCGCCATGCTGGCCTATTTCGTCACATGGCCGCTTGCACCCGCGGGGCGGGATGTCCTTCTGGCGATCCTGACGATTGCCTTCCTGTGGGTGCCGGCCGGGCTTGTGCTTTGGGGGATGTCGCTGCGGGGCGTCGCCCTGGCACCTGCCGGGGCGCTGCATGCCCTCGTCATGGGGGCGATGGGCGGGCATATCCTGGGGATTGCCGCCAGGGTCTTTGCCCACAGGACGACGCGGGGCCTGAAAGCGCGGCGCGGTATCGGCATGGCCTATTGCCTCATCCTCCTAGCGGTGCCCGCGCGGATGGCGGGCATGCTAGATCTTGCCGCGGCATCGTGGTGCGCAGGCTGGATCGGGTTCGCATTGCTGATGATCCCGCACCTGTCCGGGCCGCTTCCCCGCCCGGTCTTCAGCGGGATCCGGCACTGACGGCCCCGGCTTGTCCCATGCCGCCCCCTGTGGTTTCGTGAGACCCGAATCAAACGCCTTCGGGAGACCATGATGAGCGATACCCCCACAGAGGGCGCCGACATTTCCGCCCGCCACAATGAAAAGATGCGCAAGATCAAAGCGGCGCGCGACAGGATGATGGCAACCAAGACCGAGGAAAAGGGCCTGATCATGGTCCATACCGGTGCGGGCAAGGGCAAGTCGTCTTCCGGCTTTGGCATGATCATGCGCTGCATCGCCCATGGAATGCCCTCCGCTGTGGTGCAGTTCATCAAGGGCAATTGGGAAACCGGCGAAAAGACTTTCCTGCGCGATCACTTTGCCGACAAAGTGCGGTTCTTCGTGTCGGGCGAAGGCTTTACCTGGGAAACACAGGACCGCGAACGCGACGTGGCTGCCGCGCAGAACGGCTGGCGCATCGCAAAGGAACAGATCCTCGACCCCGGGATCCAGTTCGTCCTGCTGGACGAGATCAACATAGCCCTGCGCTACGACTATCTGGATATCGACGAAGTGGTCGATTTCCTGCTGCGCGAGAAGCCCGCGATGACCCATGTCTGCCTGACCGGGCGCAATGCCAAGCGCGAATTGATCCAAGCCGCCGATCTGGTGACCGAGATGACCCTGCTCAAACACCCGTTCAAGGACGGCGTGAAGGCGCAGAAGGGAATCGAGTTCTGATCAATGCCCCGCGCCGTCATGATCCAGGGAACCGGCAGCAATGTCGGCAAGTCGATGCTCGTGGCGGGGCTTTGCCGGGCAGCAAAGCGGCGGGGGCTGTCGGTCGCACCGTTCAAGCCGCAGAACATGTCGAACAATGCCGCCGTGACCGTCGACGGGGGCGAGATCGGGCGGGCGCAGGCGTTGCAGGCGCTGGCATGTGACATCCCCTTGCACACCGACATGAACCCGGTCCTGCTCAAGCCTGAAACCGATGTCGGGGCTCAGGTCGTCGTGCAGGGCAAGCGACTGACCACGGCCAGGGCGCGCGACTACTACAGGCTGAAACCGCGGTTGCTGGATAAGGTGCTGGAGAGCTTTCAGCGCCTGAAGTCAAAGCATGATCTGGTGATCGTCGAAGGCGCGGGAAGCCCGGCCGAGGTCAACCTGCGCAGGGGCGACATTGCGAATATGGGATTTGCCCGCGCCGCCGACGTGCCGGTCGTTCTTGCCGGCGACATTGATCGGGGCGGCGTTATTGCGCAGATTGTCGGAACGCAGGCGGTTATCGACCCCGAAGACGCCGCGATGGTAAAAGGCTTCTTGATCAACAAATTCCGCGGAGATCCGCGCCTGTTCGATGACGGCTACGCAATGATCGAACAGCAGACAGGCTGGCGTGGGTTTGGCGTGGCGCCCTGGTTCCCCGAAGCCTGGAAGCTGCCTGCCGAGGATGCCTTGGATATCGACGCGCCAAGACGCGAGGGCGGTTTGCACATCGTCTGCCTGTGCCTGTCGCGGATCGCCAATTTCGACGATCTCGATCCGCTGGCGCAAGAGCCGGGCGTGCGGCTGACCATGCTCGGGCCGGGCCGCGCCTTGCCGGGCGATGCCGATCTGGTCATCCTTCCGGGCACCAAGAGCACGCGGGGCGATCTGGTCTTTTTGCGCGCACAAGGCTGGGATGTGGACCTGGCCGCGCATGTCAGGCGCGGCGGTCATGTGTTGGGCATATGCGGCGGCTATCAGATGTTGGGGCGCCGCGTGGCCGACCCCGAGGGGATCGAAGGCCCTTCCGGGACGGATGACGGGCTGGGGCTCCTGGATATCGAAACGCTCATGACGCCGAACAAACACCTGACCCGCGTGCGCGCCACCCATGCCGCTACCGGCCATGGTTTTCACGGCTACGAGATTCACATCGGCGAAAGCACCGGGCCGGACCGCGACCGCCCCTTTGCGCATGTCGCGGGTCAGCCCGAGGGCGCCGTTTCGCGCGAGGGGCGGATCATGGGCAGCTACCTGCATGGCATGTTCGCCGATGACGCCTTTCGCGCTGCGTTCCTGTCCGGGTTTGGCGTGCGCTCCGAGTCGCGCTATGACGCGGGTGTCGAACAGACGCTGGATGCGCTGGCCGACCATCTGGAGGCGCATCTGGATGTGCCGGGGCTGTTGGAGGTGGCGCACTAGGGTTGAGACTCAATCAGGTCCACCAGAGAATAGTTGCGGCGATGGCGACGGCGGATTGGAAGTTGCGGGCGAGCTTGTCATAGCGGGTGGCAATGCGGCGCCAGTCCTTGAGGCGGCAGAACGCGCGCTCGATCAGGTTTCTGCCGATATACGCTTCGGCGTCATAGGGTATGGGAGTTTTCCGGGACCGGGTTGAGGGTATGACGGCTTCGGTTTTGGTTGCGGCAAGACGACGGCGCAGGCTGTTGGCATCGTAGCCCTTGTCGGCGAGCAGGCGTGCAGGCGCGGGTATCTTGTCGAGCAGCGCCGGGGCCGCCGAGATATCGGCGCAGTTTCCGGGGCT